>DATKRO010000020.1:0-6973 GCA_035532115.1 Caulobacteraceae bacterium
CCCAAACACGCCCGCCTTGCTCGCCCTGGCCATCGCGCCTAGGCTGGCGCGCCTTTTCGGGGGAAGCGCGTTCAGGAGACATGGCGGCGCACTATCTGGAGTTCGAGCGGCCGATCGCCGAGCTCGAGGCCAAGATCGAGGAGCTTTCCAGGCTCTCCGACACCGCCGGGCCGGGCGCCATCGATGTCGAGATCGAGGCGCTGCGCGCCCGCGTCGCCGCCATGCGCCGCGAGACCTATGCCCATCTCGACGGCTGGCAGAAGACCCAGATCGCCCGCCATCCCGACCGGCCGCACTTCGTCGATTACGTGCGCGGGCTGATCGAGGAGTTCGTCGAGCTGAGGGGCGACCGCGCCTTCGCCGACGATCAGGCGATCGTCGGCGGCCTCGGCCGGTTCCGCGGCCGCGGCGTCATGGTGATCGGCCAGGAGAAGGGCCACGACACCGTCACCCGCATCAAGCACAACTTCGGCGCGGCCCGGCCCGAGGGGTTCCGCAAGGCGACGCGGCTGCTCGAGCTGGCCGAGCAGTTCGGCCTTCCCGTGCTCTCCTTCGTGGACACCGGCGGCGCCTACCCGGGCATCGGCAGCGAGGAGCGCGGCGTCGCCGAGGCGATCGCGCGCGCCACCGAGCGATGCCTTGCCCTCGGCACGCCGATGATCTGCACCGTCACCGGCGAGGGCATGAGCGGCGGCGCCATCGGCATCGCCGCGGCCAACAAGGTGCTGGCGCTGGAGCACTCGATCTACGCGGTGATCTCGCCGGAGGGCTGCGCCTCGATCCTGTTTCGCGACCGCACCCAGGCCGAGGCCTTGGCCAAGGCCTGGAAGATCACCGCCCAGGATCTCATCGGCCTGAAGATCATCGACCGGATCGTCCCCGAGCCGGTGGGCGGCGCCCACGCCGACCCGGCCGCCGCCATCGCCGCCGCCGGCGACGCCATCGAGGAGGAACTGGCGGCGCTCTCCAGCCTCTCGGCCGAGGCGCTGCGCACCCAGCGCGCCGAGCGCTTCCTCGCCATCGGGCGCTGAGGCGCTATCGCTCCAGCCGCCAGCCGCCGGGGACGCCCTGCGGCGACAGCACGAACTGGCCGACGCTGATGCGCCGGCTGCGGAAGCCGCCGGCGCAGGACGACAGGTAATAGTCCCACATCCGGCAGAAGCGCTCGCCATGGCGGGCCGCCATCGCCGCCCAGTGGGTGACGAAATTGGCGCGCCAGGCCATCAGGGTGCGGTCGTAGTAGGCGCCGAAGTTCTCGACGTTCTCGATCACGAACAGCCCCTCCACCGCCGCGCCGATCTGGCCCACCGTCGGCAGCACGCCGTTGGGGAAGATGTACTTGTTCAGCCACGGCTCGATCGCCGCCCCGCGCTCGGCCGAGAAGATGGTGTGCAGCAGGAACAGGCCGCCTTGCCGCAGCACCTTGCGCGCCAGCTCGAAATAGGTGCGGTAGTTCTTCGCGCCCACGTGCTCGAACATGCCCATGGAGACCACGTGGTCGACCTCGCCGGCAAAGACGCGGTAGTCCTTCAGCTGCGCCTCGACGGGCAGGCCGGCATAGCGGCGGCGCACGTAGTCGGCCTGCTCGCGCGACACCGTGACCCCGACGCAGGCCGCGCCATAGCGCTCGGCCGCATAGCCCATGAAGGCGCCCCAGCCGCAGCCGATGTCGAGCACGCTCTGGCCGCGCTCCAGCCCCACCTTGCGGCAGACCAGGTCGAGCTTGGCCTCCTGGGCCTGGTCGAGGTCCGCGGCGTCCTTCCAGTAGCCGCAGCTGCCGGTCATGCGCTTGTCGAAGGTCGCCTCGAACACGTCGATGGCGAGATCGTAGTGGACCTGCGCCACATCGAAGGCGCGGCGGCGGTTCTGACGGTTCTGCAGGCGCGACTTCGCCGCCAGCCACAGCGCCTCGGGCGTCAGCCGGAAGTGCGAGCCGAGGTCGGCGCGCACCACCTTGTGGAAGAACTCGTCGAGCTGGCGGCAATCCCACCAACCGTCCATGTAGGCTTCGCCGAGGCCGAGCGAGCCCTCGGCGATCACGCGCGGATAGAGGCGCTCGTCGTGGACTTCGATGTCCCAGGGGCGAGCGCCGTTCACCTCGACGTCCGCGCCGGCCAGCAGCGCCTCGAGCCTGGCCCTGGCGGTCATGGCGCCGCCCGCTCCGCCCAGCGCAGCACGCGCGCCCGCAGCGAAGGCCGGTTCACCAGCCGCAGCAGATCCAGGTGCTGTCGCACCACGCCGAGCGGCGTCAGCACCTGGACGGCGTCGCCGACCATGCGCAGCTCCGCCAGCACGCCGCGCCACAGGCCGGCCTTGCGGAACTTGCGGATGTTGAACACCCCCGGCCAGCTCACCACGGCGATGCGGAAGCCGCGCCGGATGATGAGTTCGTTCATGAACACCTCGCCGCCCCAGCGCGGCAGGCGCCGCATCCGGGCGGCCTCGGCCTTGAGCAGGGCGCGCGGCACCACGCGCTCGCCGGAGACGAAGTCCAGCCCCAGCCGGCGGTAGATCCAGAGGCTGTTGGAGCGCAGCGACAGGCTGACCTCGGCCTCGCCGCGCATCACCGGGGCGGCCAGGGCGTCGATGTCCGCGGCGGTCACCCCGGCGAGGTCGGCGTCCAGCAGCATCAGGTGCTCGCATCTGGCCGCCGCGACGCCGCGGCCGAGCGCATAGGTCTTGCCGCGGTTGGGCGTGTGCGACAGCGCCCGCACCTTGGGGTAGCCCTTCAGCAGCGCCTCCGTGGCGTCGGTCGAGCCGTCGTTGACGACGATGATCTCGCTCAGCGCCGGATGGCCGACGATGACGTCGAGGATGTTCCTGATCCGGTCGGCCTCGTTATAGGCGCAGACGACGCAGGAGATTCCCCGTTCGTCGACCGCCTCGGCCGGGTCCTCGGCGCCAAAGTCGAGGTTCATTGCATCGGCCCCTTTGCGGCTTGGGCGGTCTCGTCCTGGCGCGGCCGGCGGCCGGCGCCCATGACTACTACGACTGCCCGCGTTCACTCCAGGGGCGCCCGTCGCCTGATTGTTCGCGATCCGCCGCTCGCCGGCGCGCGGGCCGATGGTGTAGCTGCATCTCGGCCGCACGGGAGACGTCCGATGAGCGCACTGACCGCCGACCTCGCCGGCGCCTTCGCCCGCATCGCGCTCGGGCACGCGGGGCGCGAATATCCGGCCAAGCTCGATCACGTGCTGACGGCCGCGGACGACGCGCGCGGCCCGCGCGCCCTGCATCCCTTGTTCTACGGCAGCTTCGACTGGCATTCCTCGGTGCACGCCCACTGGCTGATGGCGCGCATCCTGCGCCGCTTCCCCGCGGGCGACGCCGCCCCGGTGCTGCGGGCGTGGCTGGACCAGGCCTTCACCTCGGCCAACGTCGCCGGCGAACTCGCCTATCTGGCGCGGCCCGCGTCGCGCGGCTTCGAGCGGCCCTACGGCTGGGCCTGGCTCTTGATGCTGCAGTCGGAGCTGGAGACGCATCGCACCCCCGAAGCCGCGCGCTGGGCCGCGGCGCTGCGCCCGCTGGCGGCGCAATTCGCCCGGCGCTTTTGCGAGTGGCTGCCGCTCGCCGCCTATCCGGTGCGCGCCGGCACGCACGCGAACGGCGCCTTCGCCCTCGTTCTCGCCGGGCGCTATGCCGAGGGCGCAGCCGACCTCGCCCTCGCCGAAGCCCTGAACGGAGCGGCGCGGCGCTGGTACCTCGGCGATCGCGACTGCCAGGCCTGGGAGCCGGGCGGCGCCGATTTCCTCTCGCCGGCCCTCGTCGAAGCCGAATGCATGCGCGCCGCCCTGCCCGGCCGCGAATTCGCCGCCTGGTTCGCCGCCTTCCTGCCGCGCCTGGGCGACGGCGAGCCGGCCAGCCTCTTCACTCCCGCCGAGGTCAGTGACCGCAGCGACGGCCAGATCGCCCACCTCGACGGCCTCAACCTCAGCCGCGCCTGGTGCTGGCGCCGCCTCGCCGCGACCCAGCCGGCGCCCGTGCGCGCCCGCCTCGAGGCCGCCGCCGCCCGCCATCTCCAGGCCGCCTTGCCGCACCTGGCGGCCGACTACATGGGCGAACACTGGCTGGCGAGCTTCGCCCTCCTGGCCCTGGACGACTGACCGCGGGTCAGGGGCGGTCGAGCACGTCGCGGACGCGGGCGGCGAGCTGGTCGAAGGTGAAGGGCTTGGAGATCAGCTGCACGCCGCCGTCGAGGCGGCCGTGATGCACGATGGCGTTGCGCGAATAGCCGGTGGTGAACAGCACCTTCAGCCCCGGCCTCAGCTCGGCGGCGCTGGCGGCCAGGTCGCGGCCGCTGCGGCCGGGCAGCACCACGTCGGTGAACAGAAGGTCCACCGGCGCGCCCGAGCCCAGGATGGCCAGCGCCGCGTCGGCGTCGGCGGCCTCGAGCACGCGATAGCCGAGCTCGGCGAGCACCGCGGCGCTGTAGGCGCGCACCTCTGCGTTGTCCTCGACGAGCAGGATCGCCTCGCCCGCGCTGGCGCGCGGCGCGAGGACGGCGGTCGCCGCCTCCTGGCGGGCGGCCCCGCCCCCGCCCGTGCGGCGCGGGAAATACAGCTTCACGCTCGTGCCGCGGCCCTCTTCGCTGTAGACGGTCACGTGGCCGCCGGACTGCTTGACGAAGCCATAGACCATGCTGAGCCCCAGCCCGGTGTCCTTGCCGGCCTCTTTGGTGGTGAAGAAGGGCTCGAACACCCGCGCCGCGGTCTCGGGCGGCATGCCGCGGCCGGTGTCGCTCACCGCGATCATCACGTACTGGCCGGGGATGACCTCGGCGTCGGTGGCCGCATAGCTCTCGTCGAGCGCGGTGTTGGCGGTCTCGATGGTGAGCCGCCCCCCCTCCGGCATGGCGTCGCGGGCGTTGACGGCGAGGTTGAGGATGGCGTTCTCGAGCTGGTTCTGATCGGCCTCGATGGCCCAGAGCCGCGGCGCCAGCACCCCTTCCATCTCGATCTGCTCGCCCAGGGTGCGGTGCAGCAGCTCGGTCATGTCGCGCACCAGCAGGTTGAGGTCGAGCCGCGCCGGGGCCAGCGGCTGGCGGCGCGAGAAGGCGAGCAGCCGGTCGGTCAGGCTGGCGGCCCGCTGCGCCCCCTGCAGCGCCATCTCCGCCGACCTCTGGATGCGGGCGTCGTCGGCGGGCTTGCTGCGCCTGATCGTGTCCAGGCCGCCGATGATGATCGTCAGCAGGTTGTTGAAATCGTGGGCCACGCCGCCCGTGAGCTGGCCGATGGCCTCCATCTTCTGGGCCTGGCGCAGCGCCTCCTCCGCCTTGGCGCGCTCGGCGATCTCCTCGGCGACGCGCTCCTCGAGCCGCTCGTTCAGCGCCTGCAGCTCGGCCTCGGCCACGCGGCGGCGGCCGAGTTCGTGCTCGGCGGCCTGGAAGAGGCGGGCGTTGTCGATGGCGACGGCCGCCTGGCTGGCGAGGCCCACCACCCGCGCCTCGGCCAGTTCGCCGAAGACGCCGGGCTGCGGATGGCCGAAGAACAGCCCGCCCAGCACCTCGCCGCTGCGCGACCTGACCGAGGCCGCCAGATAGCTGCGGACCGGCAGATGCCCCGCGGGCATGCCGTGATAGGGCGCCGAGCGCCCGTAGCGCGGATCGGCGGTGATGTCGTGCGAGCGCACCACCGCCTCGCCGGCGAAGGTCGGTCCGAACACCGCGGTATTGCGCGGCATCGGGAAGCGCGAGAACGCTTCGCGCGGCGCGCCCGAGAGCGTGTAGAGCGTGTAGCGCTCCCCGGCCGCATCCACGACATTGTAGAAGAACGCTCCGAACTGCGCCCCGGTGACCTCGACGGCGGCGTCGGTGACCGTCTGCACCAGCCGCTCCAGGTCGAGATCGCCGGCGACCGCCGCGGCCGCCTGGTTCAGCCGGGTCAGGGCGCGCGTCTGTTCCTCCAGCGCCGCCTGCTTGGCCTCCAGGTCGCGCAGGTAGCCCAGGCTCTGCCGCCGCAGCTCCGCCAGCTGGATGTTGGCCTTGATCCGCGCCAGCAGCTCGCGGGCGGAGAACGGCCTGACCAGATAGTCGTCCGCGCCCGACTCCAGCCCCTCGACCGTCGCCTCTTCACCCGCCCTGGCCGAGAGCATGACCAAGGGCGTGGCGGCGAGGGCGGCGTCGGCGCGCACGGCGCGCAGCAGGCCAAAGCCATCGAGCTTCGGCATCATCACGTCGGCGAGGATCAGGTCCGGCGCCGACGCCCTGGCCGCGGCGAGGGCGGCTTCGCCGTCCTGGACGGCCGTGACGGCATAGCCTTTGCTCTCCAGCAGCCGCACCAGATAGCCGCGCATGTCGGCATTGTCGTCGGCGACGAGCACGCGTGCGCCCGCCGCCGCCGCGCCGGCGCCCGCCGGCCCGCCGGCCGCTTCCAGAGCGCCGGACAGCCGCTCGCCCGCGCCATCGCCCGCGGGCGCCAGCCAGCGCTGCGCCTCCTCCACGAACTCGTGCGCTCGCCGGCCGGCGGCCGGGCTGCGGGCGGCGCGGCGCACCTGATCGGGCGGCAGATGCCGGCGCCGAACGGCAGGCTGATGGTGAAGGCGCTCCCCTCGCCGGGCTCGCTCTCCACCGCGATCCGGCCGCCATGCAGCTTCACCAGCTCCTGCACCAGGGCGAGGCCGATGCCGCTCCCCTCGATGCTGCGGCCCTCGGCGCCCTCCACCCGATGGAAGCGCTCGAACAGCCTGGGCAGCTCCGATCTGGCGATGCCGATGCCGCTGTCCTCGATGCGCACCAGCGCCGCCCCGCCGCCGGGCGCCGTCGTCACGCTGAGGGCGATCCTGCCGCGCAGGGTGAACTTGAAGGCGTTGGAGACGAGGTTGAGCAGGATCGTCTCCCACATGTCGCGATCGACATAGGCCGGCTCGGGCAGCGCATCGCACCGCAGCTCCAGCGCCAGCCCGGCCTTCTCCAGGGTCGAGGCGAAGCCGGAGGCGATGTCGGCGCTGAACTGGGCGAGATCGACGGGCTCGTAGC
>DATKRO010000021.1:0-31154 GCA_035532115.1 Caulobacteraceae bacterium
GCATCGAGGCGGCGCTGGTCAGCGGCGCCAGCGCCTTCGGCGTCTCCATGCAGCCGCTGAACCAGAAACTCTGAGCCCCCCTCTCCCGCTCATCCCGGCGAAAGCCGGGACCTAGGCAGGACTTTGGGCAGAGGACCGGTCGCGGCAGACGACTAGACACCAAGGCGCCAAGGACACGAAGGGCGCGCGAAGTGCGCCGGACAACACACCAGCGGCGCCGGGGCGAGCCGCGCGCCGCCGGTGCGCCTTGGTGTGCTTCGTGCTCTTGGTGGTTCCCCTTCACCTTCTTCCTGACGGAGGCGTTCGCCGGGATGAGCGGAAGGAAGGGGGCGCGCCGCGTCAGAACGCCAGCGCCCTTGCCTCCTTGACGTGCGGCAGGGCCTTGATCCTGCCGATCAGGGCGGCGTCGGGGGGCTGGTCGACGCCGACGAGGGCGATGGCGTCTTCGCCGGCGGCGACGCGGCCGAGGTTGAAGGTGGCGATGTTGACGCCTGCCTGGCCCAGCAGCGCCCCCAGGGCGCCGATGAAGCCGGGCTTGTCGAGATTGTTGACGTAGAGCATTGCCGGGGCGAAGGCCGCGTCCAGCTCCATGCCCTTGACCTCGACGATCCGCGGCGCGCCGGCGATCACCGTGCCGGCGAACGAGCGGCGGCCCATCTCGGTGGTGACGGTGATGCGGATCAGGCTGTCGTAGACCGGCGTCAGCTCCTGGCGCGATTCCGACACGGTGACGCCACGCTCCCTGGCCACCGCGGGCGCCGAAACCATGTTCACCTCGGCCAGCATCGGCCGCAGCACCCCGGCGAGCGCGGCGGCGCTCAGCGGCCGCACGTTCAGCTGCGCCACCTGCCCCTCGTAGGCGATATCGACGCCCTTCAGGCCGACGTCGACCATCTGGCCGGCGAAGACGCCCAGCCGCTCGGCGAGCGTCACGAAGGGCTTCAGCTTGGGGGCCTCGTCGGCGCTGACCGAGGGGCTGTTGAGGGCGTTGGTCACCGCCCCGGTGAGCAGGAAGTCGCTCATCTGCTCGGCGACCTGCAGGGCGACGTTCTCCTGCGCCTCGTTGGTCGAGGCGCCGAGGTGGGGCGTCGCCACCAGATTGGGCGCGCCGAAGAGCACGTTCTGTCTCGCCGGCTCCTCGGTGAAGACGTCGAACGCCGCCCCGCCGACGTGGCCGCTCTCCAGCGCCTCGCGCAGCGCCGCCTCGTCGACCAGGCCGCCGCGGGCGCAGTTGATGATGAAGACGCCCTTCCTGGCCTTCGCCAGCGCCTCGCGCGAGAGGATGTTGCGGGTCTTGTCGGTGAGCGGCGTGTGCAAGGTGATGATGTCGGCGCGAGCGATGAGTTCGTCCAGCTCGACCTTCTCGACGCCGATCTCCACCGCCCGTTCGGGGGAGAGGAAGGGGTCGTAGGCGATAACGTGCATCTTCAGGCCGTTGGCCCGGTCGGCGACGATGGCGCCGATGTTGCCGGCGCCGATGAGGCCCAGGGTCTTGCCGTAGAGTTCCACGCCCATGAACCGGTTCTTCTCCCACTTGCCGCCTTGGGTGGAGGCGTCGGCGGCGGGAAGCTGGCGGGCCAGCGCGAACATCATCGCGATGGCGTGCTCGGCGGTGGTGATCGAGTTTCCGAAAGGCGTGTTCATCACCACGACGCCGGCGGCGGTGGCGGCGGCGATGTCGATGTTGTCGATGCCGATCCCGGCGCGGCCGATCACCTTCAGCTTCCTCGCCGCGGCGAGCACGGCCTTGTCGGCCTTGGTGGCGGAGCGCACGGCGAGGCCGTCGTAGTCGCCGATGATCTTCAGAAGCTCGTCCTTGGCGAGCCCGGTGCGCACGTCGGCCAAGACGCCGCGCAGGCGGAAGATCTCGACGGCGGCGGGCGAAAGCTGGTCGGCGATCAGGACTCTGGGCTGGGTCATGGGGATTTCCTCGAATGAAGCATGGGCCCTGCGCCGCGTCGCGGGCGCGAAGGGCCGGCAGGGCCTCGGGCGTCAGGCGGGCGACAGCTCGGCGGCCAGGCCGGCGTAGGCCCAGTCGAGCCAGGGGGTCAGAGCGCGCAGATCCTCGCAATCTACCGTCGCGCCGCACCAGATGCGCAGCCCCGGCGGGGCGTCGCGGTAGCCGCCGATGTCGAGCGCCACGCCCTCCTTCTCCAGGAGCGCGGCCAGACGCTTGGCGAAGTCGCCGCGCGCCTCGTCCGGGAGCGCGCGCACCTGCGGCGAGACGATGCCGAGGCACACCGAGGTGTTGGAGCGGATCTTGGGGTCCGCCGCGAGGAAGCCGGCCCAGGAGGATTTGGCGACCCAGTCCTCGAGCACCTTCAGGTTGGCGTTGGCCCGGCGCTTCAGCTCGGGAAGGCCGCCGATGGAGGCGGCCCACTTCAGCGTATCCAGATAGTCCTCGACGCACAGCATCGAGGGCGTGTTGATGGTCGAGCCCTCGAAGATTTCCAGGTTGACCTTGCCGGCCTTGGTGAGGCGGAAGATCTTGGGCACGGGCCAGGGCGGCGAATAGGCCTCCAGCCGCGCCACGGCGCGGGGCGAGAGGATCAGCACGCCATGGCCGGCCTCGCCGCCAAGCGCCTTCTGCCAGGAGAAGGTGACGACATCGAGCTTGGGCCAGTCGAGGTCTTGCGCGAAGCAGGCGCTGGTGGCGTCGCAGATGACGAGGCCGGCGCGATCGGCGGCGATGAAGTCGGCGTTCGGCACCCGCACGCCCGAGGTGGTGCCGTTCCAGGTGAACACCAGATCGGCGTCGGCGCGCACCCGGGCGAGATCCGGAAGCTCGCCGTAGGGCGCGTCCAGCACCTCGGCCTCCAGCCTGAGCTGCTTGACGACGTCCGTCACCCAGTCCTTGCCAAAGCTCTCGAAGGCGAGGAGCTGGACCGGGCGCGGCCCCAGCAGCGACCAGAGCGCCATCTCCACCGCACCGGTGTCCGAGGCCGGGACGATGCCGATCAGATAGTCGTCGGGAACCTCGAGCAGGGTGCGGGTCTGGTCGATCGCCGCGCGCAGCCGGGCCTTGCCGGGCCTGGAGCGATGCGAGCGGCCGAGCACCGCCGATCTCAGGTTTTCAGGGGACCATCCGGGGCGCTTGGCGCAGGGGCCGGACGAGAATTCGGGACGGGCCGGGCGCATGGCCGGCCTGGCGAGGCTGTTCACTTGATGTCTCCCATCCTTGCAGATGGGCGGCGCCCCGTTGGGAGGGCGTGGCCCGGCGCGCACAAACCCCAGTTCGCGCCGCGAGGCAAGGCAGTTTTGCTAGGCGTGCGCCGCGAATCTCTGACGCCTGGCCTGGAGTTCGGCCTCCTCGCGATCGAAGAGCACGCGCCTGCGGATGGCGAGCGCGGTCCCGACGACGATGCAGATTGAGATGCCGAGAGTGTCGAGATTATTGATCCAGGCGTGCAGCAGGTCGGGTCGGCGCTCCATCACCAGATAGTAGGCGTGCAGGCTGAACTGGGTGGCCTGCAGCAGCATCGTCACGCCAAGCCAAATGCTCGCATAGCGCACGGCAAGCAGGAGTAAGCCGATCGCCCAGGCGAAGTCACCGAATAGCTGCAGCACCTCGCTGGTGTGGGTGATCAGAAGTAGACGGCTGAGCGGCAACACTACTGCGTTGACGAGGTTGAGAACGCCGGCCACGCGCGCCGCCGTGTCGCCCTTCCAGATCGCGAAGGCTCCGGACGCCAGCGTCCCTATCAGCAAGAGTAGCGGCAGAAGGGTGTACATGCGAATTGCGCCTCTAACAGGACGTTAAAGGCGCAAAACGGTTAAGATATAACAACCTTGAGAGGTCAGGCCACTTCGCGCAGGCTCGCCGTCTCGGGCTCGGCCTTGTTCTCGATGTCCATCCGCGTGCGGATGCCGATGCGCAGGCGCAGTTCGTCGAGTTCGCCGTGGGCGTCGACCATGGCGGTGCGGGCCTGGGTGAGGGCGGCGATGGCGGCGGCGATCCTGGCCATCGACGGATCGGTGGCGACCGCCGACACGTTCAGTTCCTGACGGCCGCGGATCATCTCGCCCATCATTTCGGTCGCCTGCGTCAGCGCCGCATCGACCGCTGCTTCGGTCGCGCGCAGCTTCGTCGCCACACGCCGTGCAACCAGAACTTTTTCCACGTCTCTACCCCTCCAAAGCCCCAAGGTATGATTCATCCTAAACGAAACCTTACCGGGTGTTCAAGCGATAAGCGCTGCCGTGGAAGCGAAGCGTTAGGAATGCAAAGCTATAGGTCTGCAAGCCTGCGGTAGAGCCGCACGCGCCATTTTAGCCGGGCCGGGGATGCGAGAGCGAAACAGGCCGCCGTTCCAGGCGCGGGTCGCCAGCGTCGCGATCATGACCACGGTCGCGGTGCTGGTGGCCGCCTGCGTCTCGTTCATGGTGCAGCAGTGGAGCGTGGCGCGCGAGGAGGCGCGCGCCTCCGACCAGGTGCTGGCCAGCGTCATCGCTTCGGGACTGGCCTCAGACCTCGCCAGCGGCGACGCCGCCGCCGCCCAGCGCGATCTCGCCGCCGCCGGCGCGTCGCGCGACCTGGTGGACGTGCGGCTCGCCGACGCCGCCGGCCGGACCATCGCCTATTTCGCCAACCGGGCGCCGCGCCCGGGCGATGTCGGGGCCGGTCGCCTCGACGTCGTCAAGCACGACGTCGGCGCCGGCGGTCGCGCTGCCGGTCAGGTGATCCTGCGGGCCACGGAGCCGACCATCGCCTCGCTGCTGCCGCGGTTCCTGGCCCTCACCGGGGCGCTCTTCTTCGGCGCCAGCGGCATCGCCCTCTTCGTGGCCCAGAGCCTGTCGCGCCGCGTCACCGCCCCGATCGAGCGGCTTTCGAAGGCGATGTCGGAGGTGGCGTCGAGTGGCGAGTTCGCGCTGATGGCGCTGCGCGAGGCCGACGACGACGTCTTCCTGCGCCTCACTGCCAGCTTCAACGATCTGCTGACCCAGCTCGACGCCAACCACAGGGAGCTGTGCGAGACCCTAGAGGACCTGATGGAGGCGCGCGACGCCGCCAATGCGGCCAACGTCGCCAAGTCGCAGTTCCTGGCCAACATGAGCCATGAGATCCGCACCCCCCTCAACGGCGTGCTGGCCATGGCCGAGGTGATGGATCGCGGCGACCTCGCCCCGGTCCAGCGCGAGCGGCTGGCGGTGGTGCGCCAGTCGGGCGAGCAGCTCCTCTTGGTGCTCAACGACGTGCTCGACCTTTCCAAGATCGAGGCCGGCAAGCTGGAACTCGCCGAACTCGACTTCGATGTCGAGCGGGTGGCCCAGTCGGTGCGCGACGGGTTCTCGGCGCTGGCCCAGGAGAAGGGGCTCGACTTCCGCGTCGAGGTCGCGCCCGCGGCCGAGGGCGTCTGGCGCGGCGACGCCGACCGGCTGCGCCAGATCCTCGCCAACCTCGTCTCCAACGCCATCAAGTTCACCGCGGCCGGCCAGGTGACCGCCAGGTTCGAGGCGGCCGACACCGCCGGGCTGCGGCTGAGCGTCGCCGACACCGGCATCGGCATCGCGCCCGACAAGATCGTCGGCCTGTTCGAGAAGTTCACCCAGGCCGACGCCTCGACCACGCGCCGCTACGGCGGCACCGGCCTGGGGCTGGCCATCTGCCGCGAACTCGCCCAGCTGATGGGCGGCCAGATCTCGGTGGTGAGCGAGCTGGACCAGGGCGCGACCTTCATCCTGGAGCTGCCGTTCCCGCGCGGCACGGGCGCCGTCGCCGACGAGGCGCGGACCGGGGCGGACCGCATGGATCAGCGCAGCGTGCGCGTGCTCGCCGCCGAGGACAATCTGGTCAATCAGAAGGTGCTCAAGGCCATCGTCGAGCCCATGGACGTCGAGCTTTCCATGGTCGGCGACGGTCGCTCGGCGGTGGAGGCCTGGCGCGAGGGCCAGTTCGACGTCATTCTCATGGACATCCAGATGCCGGTGATGGACGGCATCACCGCCGCCAAGGCGATCCGCACCGCCGAGGCCAGCGAGCTGCGCCCGCGCACGCCGATCCTGGCCCTCACCGCCAACGCCCTGGTGCATCAGGTAGAGGAGTATCTCGCCGCCGGCATGGACGGCCACGTCGCCAAGCCGATCGAGATCGCCAAGCTCTACGAGGCGATGAACCGCGTCCTCGAGCCCGCGGCCGAAGCGGCCTGAGCTGGCGCCCGTCGCCGGCGGGCGGCCTTGACCGGGGCGGCGAGCCAGCGGCCGAGGCGCTTGAAGATCCGCGCGTGCTCGTCCTTCAGATACATGTCGTAGGCGAGGAGGCGCGCGTATTCGAGGCTGGCGATGAGTTCGCCCAGCACCTCGAGCCCGCCTCTGAGCTGGACCATCGCCGCGGCGAAGGGCGCCGGCCGCGCATCGCTCGGGAAGATCAGCGAGAGCCCGAACGCGGCCGGAACATGGATGACGCTAAGATCGTCGCGGCCGCGCAGCACGTCCTCGATCGCGGTCAGCACGCCGTTGCGCGCTCCGCCCCAGTGCTCGGCGATGGTGAAATCGCCGCGGGCGCCGAAGCCTCTCGCCAGCAGGCGTTCGGAGCGGATCGAATAGCCGCCGCCGCGCGCCAGCCCCTGGCGGTCGCCCGGCGGAATCGATGCGAGGTCATAATAGGCGTCGCGCCGCGCGTGCGGCCAGGAGGTGTCGTGCAGCAGTACCGCGAACGGCGGCTTGCCCGCGCGCTCCCACGACTGGACGAGGGCGGCCAGTTCGCCGCGCACCGTATGATAGTTGTGATCGCCGTCGATGACGGTGAGGTCGGGCAGCTCGATCAGAGGCAGCACGTCGAGGCTCCTGCTTGCGTGGAGCACGACGCCGTCGCCCTCGCCGAGCGCGGCGCGCACCGCGTCCTCGATCACCGGATCGATGCCGACGTAGCGGCCGCCCAGCGCCTTGGCCCTGGCGATGAGATGCCGGGTCACCACGCCGCTCTGGATGCCGATCTCGCAGATCGTCGCCGGCTTCAGCGTGTCGATCACCAGGTCGAAGATCGCCCGGAAATGGATCATCGATCCAAGCTGGGGGCCATCCTGCAGCGGCCGGAACGTGTGGTCGACGGGAAAGGGAACGGCGCGCACGCGGGCCGGCATAGTCGCCCGCGCGTGCGGCTCAAAGCCCAAAGCGCGTGGTTCCTAGCCAAGCTCCGCCGTGACTTCCGGCCAGCGGGCCAGGGTGCTCGCCGCCGTGCGCGCCAGGCCGTTCGTCCTTCGGATCGGATTGGGTCGCAGCCTCAGGGCAAAGAGGTCATAGAGCCCGAACGGGGCCGCCACCCCAAGGCGACCGTCGGCCTCCAGGCGAACGCCCACGGCGAACGTCGCGCTGGTGAACCGGGTCAGCGCCTCGGCGCTCGAGGAGAGCGGCGCATAGGCCTCGCCGAACTTGGCTTCGAACCACAGGTGCACGCGCGCCTGGTTGCGCACCTCCACCGCCTCGCGCAGCGGCGGATCGAAGGCTGCGGCGACCCGCCGGATCACCGCGTCCTCGGCCTCGTAGGAGAGGTCGGACGCATCGAAGTAGGCGAGGTCGTAATCCTTGATGCCGTAGTCCGGCTCGCGGCCGGTGAGGTGGTTGAGGACGCGCTGGTAGACGGCGCCGGAGACGATCAGCCAGTCGGGCAGGGCCAGGTCGCGGCAGGTCTCGAGCACGCTCATGAGGCTCGGCGCGCCGCGCACGATCGCTTCCAGCCGAGCCTCCAGGCTGCTCATCGCTCCCGCACCGGCCAGGCATGGTCCAGCGGACCACGTCCGGCGCCGAAACCCGGGGCCCGGCGGATTGCCTCGGCCGTGTAGGCCCAGGCGCGGGCGACCGCCTGCTCGAGGGCGAGGCCCTGGGCGAGGCCGGCAGCGCAGGCGCTGGCGAGGGTGCAGCCGGTTCCGTGGGTGTGGCGCGTCGCCATGCGTTCGCCCTCGAAGAGCGTCTCGCCGCCTGGGGTCATCAGCAGGTCTATCACCACGTCTCCGGCCACGTGGCCGCCCTTCATCAGCACCGCCTTGGCGCCGAGGCTCAGCAGCGCCGCGCCGGCCGCGCGCAGATCCTCCGTGGTCTCCACCGGCCGCCCGCTCAGGATGGCGGCCTCGGGCGCATTGGGCGTCAGAAGGTCGGCGTGGGCGATCAGGCGGCGCAGCGCCGCCTCGTCCGTCAGCCGCGCGCCGCTGGTGGAAAAGAGCACCGGGTCGACCACCAGCGGGATCGCGGGCCAGCCGGCGAGCGCGTCCGCCACCGCCAGCGCGCTCGCCGCCTCGCCGAGCATGCCGGTCTTGATCGCATCGGCGCCGATGTCGGCGAGGACGGCGCGGATCTGGGCGGCGACCAGGTCGGGCGGGATGGGATGGATGGCGTGGACGCCCAATGTGTCCTGGACCGTGACCGCGGTGACCGCGCTCGCCGCATGGCCGCCGAGCGCGGTGATGGTCTTGATGTCGGCCTGGATCCCCGCTCCGCCGCCGCAATCCGAACCGCCGATGGCGAGGACGCGGCCCCTGGTCGTCATCATGATGGTGGGGGCGCCTCGCCGATCGCCGCCTCGACGGCAAGCGCCTGCACCGTCTCGGCCACGTCGTGGACGCGCACCATGGCCGCGCCGGCGCGGGCGGCGGCCATGGCCGCGGCGAGCGAGCCGCCCAGGCGCTGGCGCTCGCCGGACCTGTCGCCGGCGCTCCGGGCGATGAAGCTCTTGCGGCTGGCGCCCACCAGCACCGGAAAGCCCAGATCGACGAGGCGGCGCAGATTTCGCAGCAGTTCCAGCGTGTGCCGGGCGGTCTTGCCGAAGCCGAGGCCGGGATCGAGCCAGATGCGCTCGCGCAGGACGCCGGCCGCCATGGCGGCGTCGGCGCGGGCGGCCAGATGGCGGCGGACGTCGGCGACGACATCGTCGTAGCGCGGGGCGGCCTGCATGGTGCGGGGCTCGCCCTGCATGTGCATCAGCACCACCTCGCAGCCGAGCTCGGCGGCGACGGCGAGGCTCTCGCCCGAGAAGGCGAGCGCGGTCACGTCGTTCCACAGGGTGGCGCCGGCGCCGATCGCCGCGCGCGCCAGGCCGGGCTTCATGGTGTCGATGGAGATCGGGATGGCGCTCTCGCGCCGCACCGCCTCGATCACCGGGATGACGCGGGCGAATTCGTCGGACAGGGCGATCGGGGCCGCGCCGGGGCGGGTGGATTCGCCGCCGACGTCGAGCACGTCCGCGCCTTCGGCGATCAGCCGCCGCGCCTGGGCCAGCGCGGCCTCGAGGTCGGGAAAACACCCGCCGTCGGAGAAACTGTCCGGCGTCACGTTGAGAACGCCCATGACCCGGGTGCGTCCTGGGGTGCGTTTCTCGGTGCGTCCCTGGGGTTTCATTCGGCTGCGGGCGATGAAGGCGCGGGGGTGATTCGAGGGCTCGTCGGTCTGCCGTCGAAGCATACCGCATCGCGCCGGCTTTGAATCGGACGGGGTGGTCCGGCCGCCTCGCTTGACTCTCCAGGCTCTCTAGAACAAAAGAAGAACACATACGTTGAATGGACATGTCCTCCTCCCGTCAGGCCGCCATCGCCGCCGTGCGCGCCCGGATCGCCGCGCTGGAGACGCCGGGCGCGCCGAGGTCGGCCGCTGCGGTGCTGGCGTTCGGGGACGCGCGCGTCGATGCATCCCTTCCCGGCGGCGGGCTCGGGCCGGGTCGCTGGCATGAGTTCGCCGGCGAGGGGCTGGAGCTGGAGACCGCCGCGGCCGTCGCCGCCTTCGTGGCCCGGCTGGCCGCGCCGCTGGCGGCGCGCGGGGAGATGGTCTGGGTGATGCGGCGCGACGATCTGCATGCGCCCGGCCTGACCGGGATCGGCTTTGCGGCCGAACGGCTGATCCAGGTGTGCGCGCCGGGCGAGGCCGAGGCCCTGGCCGTGCTGGAGGACGCGCTTCGCACTCCCGGCGTGGCCGCCGCCTTCGGCGAGGTGGAGGCCGTGGACCTGACCGCCGGCCGGCGGCTGCAGCTCGCCTGCGAGCAGGGCGCGGCCACGGGCTTCATCCTGCGCCGCCGGCCGTTCGGGGGCGAGCCGCGCAAGACCTGCGCCGGATCGGCGGCCGCCACGCGCTGGGGCATCGCCCCCTGCCCCAGCGAGCCCGCGCCCGGCGAGCCGGGGCTCGGACGTCCGCGCTGGATCGCCAGGCTGGAGCGCTGCCGCGGCGGCCGCACGGGGGCCTGGATCATGGAAGCTTCGGAGGAAGTCGATGCCGCGCATCCTTTCCGTGTGGTCGCCGAACTGGCCGATCGCGGTCTGGCGACGCCGGCGCCGCTCAGGCGGGCCGGCTGAGGGCGCTCCCTTCGCCCTGATCGCCAGCGAGCGGGGGGTGCGGCGGCTGCATGCGGTGGACGAGGCGGCGGCCGGCCTCGGCCTCCATGTCGGCCAGAAGGCGACCGACGCCATGGCGCTCGTTCCCGAACTCGCCACCGCCGAGGCCGATCCCGAGGGCGACCTCGCCTCGCTGACGGCGCTCGCCGGCTGGTGCATGCGCTTCTCGCCCGCCGTGGCCGCCGATCCGCCCGACGGGCTTTTCCTCGACATCACCGGCGTTTCCCACCTCTGGGGCGGCGAAGCGCCGATGCTGGCCGATCTCATGGAGCGGCTGGCCGGCGCCGGCGTTCCGGCCCGCGGCGCCGTCGCCGGCTCCGCGGGCGCGGCCTCGGCCCTGGCGAGGTTCGGCGCCGGCCGCAGCGTGGCCGAGCCGGGTTCGGAGGCCGGGCGGCTAGCGGAGCTGCCGGTCCTTGCCCTGCGCCTCGCGCCTGGAACCGCCGCCCAGCTGCGGCGCCTCGGCCTTTCCAGCATCGGCCAGCTGCAGCGCCTGCCGCGCGATGCGCTCGCCCGCCGGTTCGGCGCCTTCACGCTGGGGCGCCTGGACCAGGCCCTGGTCCGCGCCGGCGAGGCGCTCGAGTTTCACCGTCCGCCCAGCCCCTGGTTCGCGCGCCTTTGCCTGGCCGAGCCGATCAGCTCCCCCGAGGATCTCGCCCGCGTCACCCACGACATCGCCGAGACCCTCTGCCGGCGTCTCGAGACCGAGGGCCGGGGGGCCGGCCGGTTCGAACTCGCCTTCCATCGCCTGGACGGGCGCGCCGAGCGACTCGGCATCGGCCTCGCCCTTCCGGGCCGCACGCCGGCGGCCGTCGCCCGGCTGTTCGCGCCCATGCTGGAAACCGTCGATCCCGGTTTCGGGATCGAGGTGGTCACGCTGCTCGCCGACCGCGTCGAGCCGCTCCCCGGGCGCCAGGGCCGCCTGGAGAGGATCGGCGAAGTCGCTCCCGAGGACGGGATCGCGCCGCTGATCGATCGCATCGCCAATCGGCTCGGCGAAGACAAGATCTGGCGCGCCGAGCCCCAGCCGAGCCACATCCCCGAGCGCGCCGTGATCCGCCGCCCGTCCCTGGCGCCCGGCTCCGGGAAGGGCTGGGACAGGCGCCGGCCGCGGCCGGTGCGGCTGTTGCGCCGTCCCGAACCGATCGAGGCGACGGCGCCGATCCCGGACGATCCGCCGATCCTGTTCCGCTGGCGCGGCCAGCTTCGCCGGGTGCGCCGCGCCGAAGGCCCCGAGCGCCTCGCCGAGGAATGGTGGCGCCGCCCGCCAGGCGAGAGCGGCCCCTCGCACGTGCGCGACTACTACCGCGTCGAGGACGAGACCGGCGCCCGCTACTGGATCTTCCGCGCCGGCCTCTACGCCGCCGATGCGCCCGCCAGATGGTGGCTGCATGGGCTGGGATAGCAATTCGGCGAGGTCTGGACGCGGCGCCGCAACCCAGCGCGGGCGCGAACTCAGAAAATCATTGACGCCCCAGGAGGCGCGCCTGTGGCTGCAGCTTCGCGCCATGCGCGCCGAAGGCTTCCACTTCCGCAGACAGGCGCCGCTGCTAGGTTTCTTCCTGGATTTCGTCTGCTTCAAGCACCGCCTGGTGATCGAAGTCGATGGCAGTCAGCACGCCGAGTCCGTGCAGGCCGAACACGACGCCATGCGCGACGCGATCTTGCGTCGGCGCGGATTCCATACCCTCCGATTCTGGAACTCCGACATCAACACCAATCTCGACGGCGTGATGCAGATGATCCAGAGGGCGCTCGACCGACCCTCCCTCCCCTTCATGGGGAGGGACAGCTCGCGAAGCGAGCAGGGTGGGGGACTGCGGAGCTCCCTCCCCTTCATGGGGAGGGACAGCTCGCGAAGCGAGCAGGGTGGGGGACTGCGGAGCGTCAACGACAGCCCCGAGATTCAGCGCACGGCCCCTGACTCCCCCACCCGTCCGCCGCTGCGCGGCGGCCACCCTCCCCATGAAGGGGAGGGAGGATCGGGAGGCGAGGGCTCATGACCGCCTATGCCGAGCTTCAGTGCGCCAGCAACTTTTCCTTTCTGCGCGGGGCGTCGCATCCGGGGGAGCTGGTGGAGACGGCGGCGGCGCTCGGAATCTCGGCCCTGGCGGTGACCGACCGCAACAGCCTCGCCGGCGTCGTGCGCGCCCACGCCAAGGCCAAGGAGTTCGGGCTTCGCTTCATCCTGGGCTGCCGGCTCGAATTCGCCGACGGATCGCCCGCCGTGCTCTGCTATCCGACCGATCGGGAGGCCTATGGCCGCCTTTCGCGGCTGCTCACGCTCGGCCAGCGCCGCGCCAGGAAGGGCGGATGCCACCTCGTCTGGGACGACCTCCTCGCCCATGGCGAAGCCCAGATCATCATCGTCGTCCCGCCCGAAAGCCTGGACGACGCCTTCGCCGCACATCTGCGGCGCGCCGGCGCCGACTTCGCCGGCCGGGCCTGGCTCGCCGCCGCGCGCGCCTATGCCGCCCAGGATCTGCAGCGCATCGGCCGCCTCGACGCGCTCGGCCGCGCCGCCGGCGTCCCCATCGTCGCGGTGGGAGACGTGCTCTACCATGCACCCGAGCGGCGGGCGCTGCAGGACGTGCTGACCTGCGTGCGCGAGAAGTGCTCGATTGGCGAGGCGGGGCTGCGGCTCGAGGCCAACGCCGAACGGCGGCTGAAGTCGCCGCAGGAGATGGCGCGGCTGTTCTCGCGCTGGCCCGACGCCATCGGGCGCACCCTGGAGATCGCCGCGCGCTGCCGCTTCTCGCTCGACGAGCTGAAATACGAATATCCGGACGAGCCCGTGCCGCCCGGCAAGAGCGCCATGCAGCACCTCGCCGATCTCGCCTGGGCGGGCGCCCTGTGGCGCTATCCGGCCGGGGTTCCCTCCAAGGTCGAGGCGCTGATCAGGCAGGAGCTGGCCCTGATCGAGGAGCTCGGCTACCCGAACTATTTCCTCACCGTCCATGACGTGGTCCGCTGGGCGCGCGAGCAGGGCATCCTCTGCCAGGGGCGCGGCTCGGCGGCCAATTCGGCGGTGTGCTACTGCCTGGGCGTCACCTCGGTCGATCCGGCCATCCACGACCTGCTGTTCGCCCGCTTCATCTCGAAGGAGCGCGACGAGCCCCCCGACATCGACGTCGATTTCGAGCACGAGCGGCGCGAGCAGGTGATCCAGTACATCTACGCCCGCTATGGCCGCGAGCGCGCCGCGATCTGCGCCACGGTGATCCACTACCGTCCGCGCAGCGCCATCCGCGACGTCGGCAAGGCGTTGGGGTTGACGCAGGACATCACCGCCGCCCTCGCCGGCACGGTGTGGGGGAGCTGGGGCGACGGCGTTCCCGACGATCACATCCGCCAGGCCGGTCTCGATCCGGCCAACCCGGAGATCCGCCGCGCCGTCGATCTGGCCACCGAACTCATCGGCTTCCCGCGGCATCTGTCGCAGCACGTCGGCGGCTTCGTCCTCACCCGGCGCCGGCTCGACGAGACCTGCCCGATCGGCAATGCGGCGATGCCGGAGCGCACCTTCATCGAGTGGGACAAGGACGACATCGACGAACTTGGCCTGATGAAGGTCGATGTCCTGGCGCTCGGCATGCTCAGCGCCATCAAGCGCGCCCTGGTCATGCTGCAAGAGGACCACGGGGTCCATTTCGCCGACATCGCCGACATCCCCGCCGAGGATCCCGAGGTCTACGCCATGCTGTCGGCGGCCGATTCCGTCGGCGTCTTCCAGGTGGAGAGCCGGGCGCAGATGTCGATGCTGCCCAGGCTGAAGCCCAGGGAATTCTACGATCTCGTCATCGAGGTGGCGATCGTCCGGCCCGGACCCATCCAGGGCGACATGGTGCATCCGTACCTGCGCCGCCGCGAGGGGCTGGAGCCGGTGGCGTTCCCTTCGCCCTCGCCCGAGCATGGCCCCGCGGACGAACTCGTCCAGGTGCTCGGCAAGACGCTGGGCGTGCCGCTCTTCCAGGAACAGGCGATGCGGCTGGCCATCGAGGCGGCCAGGTTCACGCCCGAGGAGGCCAACGGGCTGCGCAGATCCATGGCCACCTTCCGCCATCTGGGCAGCGTCGGCGACTATGGGCGCAAGTTCGTCGAGGGCATGGTGCGGCGCGGCTACGATCCGGAGTTCGCCCATCGCTGCTTCAGGCAGATCGAGGGCTTCGGCTCGTATGGATTTCCCGAGAGCCATGCGGTGAGCTTCGCCAAGCTCGTCTATGTCTCGGCCTGGATCAAGCGCCACTATCCGGACGTCTTCTGCGCGGCGCTGCTCAACAGCCAGCCCATGGGTTTCTACCAGCCCGCCCAGCTGGTCCGCGACGCCCGCGAACACGGCGTCGAGGTGCGCGGCCCCGACGTGACCTGGAGCGACTGGGATACGAAGCTGGAGCCCGGCCATCCTGCCCGCCTGGGGAGGGACAGCTCGCACTCCCTCCCCCTCGTGGGGAGGGACAGCTCGCGCAGCGAGCAGGGTGGGGGACTCCGGAGCGCCGACGATAACCTCAGGCTTCAGCGCACGACCCCTGACTCCTCCACCCGGCCGCCGCTTTGCGGCGGCCGCCCTCCCCATGAAGGGGAGGGATGTCTCCACCCTGTCCGGCTGGGGCTGCGCCAGGTCCGCGGCCTGAGGCGCGACGAGATCGAACGGCTGATCGCCGCCCGCGCCGCCGGGGCTTCGAGCCTCCAGGCCCTCGCGGTCGGAGCCCGGCTGTCGCGCCGAACCCTGGAGCTCCTCGCCGAGGCCGACGCGTTCGGCTCGCTGGGCATGGATCGGCGCCAGGCGCTCTGGGCGGCCAAGGCGCTGGCGCCCGAGCTCGGCGCGGCTCGGGAAGCCTCGCTTCTGAGCGGGCTCGATCTCGACGAGCCGGCGGCGGCGCTGCCGCGCATGAGCCTGGCGGCGCACGTGGCCGAGGACTATCGCACCACCAGCCTGTCGCTGAAGGCCCATCCGTGCGGCTTCTTCCGCCCGCTGCTGGAGCGTCTGGGCGCGGTGACGACCGAGACCTTGAAGACGATGCGGGACGGCGCCCGCGTCATGGTGGGCGGCCTGGTGCTGATCCGTCAGCGGCCGGGCACGGCCAAGGGCGTGGTCTTCGTCACCCTGGAGGACGAGACCGGCGTCGCCAACGCCGTGGTCTGGCGAGAGGCGTTCGAGGCCAACCGGCGCGCCGTGATGGGCGCCTCCTTCCTCGTCGTCGGCGGACGCCTGCAACGGGCCGGCGACGTCATCCACGTGGTCGCCGAACGCTTCATCGACCTTTCGGAGCGCCTCGCCGAGATGAACGGCGCCGGCGCGGATCGTCCGGCCCCGGGCGCACGGCTCCAGCGCAGCCGCGACTTCCACTGACCCAGGCTCCGACCCCGAACCGGACGCGCGGCGCGCCCGCCGCCGCGCCCGCCGCCGCGCCCGGATCCTGGGATCAGCGCGGCGTCGCGTAGGCCGACGACATCCAGCCGCGGTTGCCGTTCTCGTCGTCGACTTCCATCCAGACGCCGTCGCGCCGTCCGGTGGGATAGACGAGCGCGCCCATGTGCAAGGTGTAGACGACCGGGGCGCTGATGCTGGAGGTCTTGCGCAGCTGCACGTCGCGGGTGATCCGCTGGGCCGCCAGCGGCGCGTTCGCCTGGGCGGCGTCCGGGGCCTGCGTCTGCATGTAGCGGACCAGATCGACGAAGGCGTTGTAATAGGCCGCCATGATCACCTTGCCGATGTCGGTGTTGGTGTAGCCGCTGCCGGCGAGCGCCCCATAGCCGGCCCAGCCGCCCCAGCCGCCGCCGCCGCCAAAGCCGATGTCGGTCTTCTTGGCAGCGCCTTCGGCGACGTAGAGCTGCTCGGTGGTGCGCGCGTCCACCAGGGTCAGAAGGGTGCTGGCTTCCTGGCTGTGGATGCTGATGGAGCCGGCGATCGCCCCGAAGGCGCCGGGCAGGAAGTGGCCGAACGCCGCGCCGATGTTGCCGCCGCCGGAATCGCCGTTCTGGCGCGAGATGTCGGGGACGATGAAATAGTCCGCCGCCAGCACCTGGCCGCGCCCGATGTTGGAGCCGCGTTGCAGCTCGCCGGAATTGTTCAGGCCCTCTTCCTGGTTGCGCATGGCCAGGCCCTGGTTGCGGTCGACCATGCGCAGGCACCCGGATCTCAGCGCGAACATCTTCAGCACCGCCTCCGGGTTGGAAAGGCCGAGCGGGCTCCACCAGTCGCGGTCGGGCTCGTGGATCGCCGCCGTGCCGATGGGCCGCTCGCAGTGCGGCAGATCCGGCGAGGCCTGATGGCCGGAGTTGCGGTCCATCCCGTAGGGCTGGTGCGGATCGGCGCTGGCGGCGCCGGCGCTGGCGGCGAACGCGACGGCCGCCAGGGCGGCGAGGAAGGTGCGCATGGGGAGCCCCTTTGTTTCAGGGCCGAAGCTTATCCCTTGGCGCCCATACGTCAACGGCGCCGCAAACCCGCGCCCCCCATCGTCGTCCTGATCAGAGTTCCTGGAAGCGCTTGCCCTCGGCCACCAGCTTTTCGAGCAGCGGCGCGGGCCGGAACTGGTCGCCCATCCGCGCCTGGAACTCCTTCATCTTTTCCAGCACCTTGGGCGCGCCCACCTGGTCGCCGTACCACATCGGGCCGCCGCGATAGACCGGCCAGCCGTAGCCGTTCTCCCAGACCACATCGATGTCGGAGGCGCGGATCGCCTTCTTCTCTTCCAGGATCTTCGCCCCTTCGTTGATCATCGGGAAAACGCAGCGCTCCAGGATCTCCTCGTCGCCGACGTGGCGCGGATTGGCGCCGGACCTGGCGATGAAGTCCTTGAGGATGCGCTCGGTCACCGGCGAGGGCCGGGCGACGCGGTTCTCGTCGTAGTCGTACCAGCCGGCGCCGGTCTTCTGGCCGCGGCGGTCCATCTCGCAAAGGACATCGCGGATGGTCTCGCCCTTGGAGCGTTCCTTGACCCAGCCGATGTCCAGCCCGGCGAGGTCGCTCATGGCGAAGGGACCCATGGGAAAGCCGAAGTCGTAGAGCACCCGGTCGACGTCCCAGGGCATGGCGCCTTCCATGACCAGCTTGTTGGCCTCGCGCTGGCGCTGGCCGAGGATGCGGTTGCCGACGAAGCCAGGGCAGACGCCCACCAGCACCGCGATCTTGCCGATCTTGCGCGCCAGCTTCATCGAGGTGGCGATCACCTCCTTCGAGGTGCGCTCGGCGCGCACCACTTCCAGCAGCTTCATCACGTTGGCCGGCGAGAAGAAGTGCAGCCCGATCACCGCTTCCGGCCGCTTCGTCGCCTGGGCGATCTCGTCGATGTTCAGTCCGGAGGTGTTGGTGGCGAGGATCGCGCCGGGCTTGGCGATGGCGTCGAGCCTGGCGAAGACGTCCTTCTTGATGTCCATGCGCTCGAACACCGCCTCGATGATCAGATCGGCGTCGCCGAGGGCGTTCATGTCGAGCGAGCCGCCGATGAGGCCCATGCGCTCCTCGACCTGCGCCGCCGTCAGGCCGCCGCGCGCGGCGGTGCGCTCGTAGTTGCGCCGGATCACCGCCAGGCCGCGCTCCAGCGCGTCGGCCTTCACCTCGACGAGGGTGACGGCGATGCCGACGTTGGCGAAGTTCATGGCGATGCCGCCGCCCATGGTGCCGGCGCCGATGATGCCGACCTTGTTCACCGCGATGGTGGGCGTGTCGTCCGGCACGTCGGGAACCTTGGCCGCCTGGCGCTCGGCAAAGAAGGCATAGCGCTGCGCCGCCGACTGCGGCCCGGCCATCAGCTCGCCGAACAGCCTGCGCTCGGTCTTCAGCCCTTCCTCGAACGGCTGGTTCACCGCCGCCTCGATGCAGCGGATGTTGTATTCGGGCGCGAGAAAGCCGCGGAACCTGCGGGCGTTGGCCTTGCGGAAGCTTTCGAAGATCTCCGGATGGCCGCGCGCCGCCTCGACCTTCTCGTTCGCCTCGCGCACCTTTTTCAGCGGCCGGCCCTCGGCGGCGATGCGATGGGCGAACGCCACGGCGCCTTCGCGCAGGCCCCCCTCCTCGACGATCTCGTCGACGAGGCCCATGGCCAGGCACGCCTTGGCCGGCACGTGCTGGCCCGACGTCATCATCTCCAGCGCCTTTTCGACGCCGACGATCCGGGGCAGCCGCTGGGTGCCGCCGGCGCCCGGCAAGAGGCCCAGGTTCACCTCCGGCAGGCCGCAGCGGGCCGAGGCGACCGCGACCCGGTAATGGCAGGCGAGCGCCACCTCCAGGCCCCCGCCCAGCGCCGTGCCGTGGATCGCCGCGACCACCGGCTTGGCCGCCGCCTCGATGGCGTCCTGCACCTCGAACAGGCTCGCGCCGCGCGGCGGTCCGCCAAACTCGGTGATGTCCGCGCCGGCGACGAAGGTGCGGCCCTCGCAGACGATCACCACCGCCCGCGCGCCGGCATCGGCCAGCGCCGCCGCCATCCCGCCGGCGAGCCCATCGCGCACCGGCGCCGAGAGGGCGTTCACCGGCGGCGAATTGAGCGTGATCACGCCCACGTCGCCTTCGAGATCATAGCGGGTCACGGCGTTGATGGCGGTCATCGGCAAGGTCCCTCGCAAGCAGGCGCCGCGGACGTGCGCGCGGCGAATTCAAACACTTGTATAGGCGCCACGGCGCTCATCGCGTCAATGGCGAGGTGTCTCTCCGCGCGGCTCGGACCTCGGGTTACGAATTCAAGCTCGGCGGCGGCCGTCCGGCCCTCAGATCGCCGCGGTCTCGATGCCGAGGGCTTCGGCGCACTCGGACATGCGGCGGTCAAAGGTCGCCAACTGTAACCGAGCGCCGCTCACGATGGCCAAGTGTATTGCATCTGGCGCCCGCAGGGTGAAATCCAGCCGCCGCAGCAGATCGTCCGCGGCGGCTACGTCCCCCGCCCGCAGACTGTAGGCCTGGGCCGCCCGGGACCGCCAGGCGTCGAATTCCGCCATGGCTGCTCGCGCGCCGGCGTGGTCGAGTTCTCCCCGGCGAACTCTGACGCCGATGACCGCAGCGACCTCGGCCGCGGCGAAATCACTTATCGTCGCCGTCGGTCTTGCACCGGACAGGTAGGCGTCGGCGCGATCGTTATGGGCATCCTCCAGGAATATCGCCACTATGAGGCTAGCGTCGAAGTAGACGCTCAAGGTCTTCGTCCCTCATACTCTCGACGATGCTTACCGGATCGTGGTCCGGGCGCAGAAGCTTGATCCTTCTGGAGCGCAGCCATTCCACGTCCGCGGCGGTCATCGGCCGCCCCTGCTGGACCACCGCCTTCAACTCGACGACGGGATGGCCATGGCGCGTGATCACAACGGGCTCGCCGCCCATGGCCCGGTCGATCAGCTGGGAGAGCTGGTTCTTGGCTTGCGCCACGCTGTGCGTCGACATGCCCGAATATACCCATCCGATAGCCATAAGTCCATCGGCCGCCCGGCGGCGCTACTCCAGCACCTCGTAGGCGGGCAGGGTGAGGAACTCCTCGAACTCGGGCGCAAGGCTCATGGCGGAGAAGATCGCGATCGCCTCGGCGAAGCGGCCGCGCTCGTAGGCGCCGCCCAGCAGCGGCTTCAGGGCGGCCATCTCCTGGTCCAGCAGGGTGCGGAAGAGTTCGGGGGTGACCACCCGGCCGTCGTCGAGCGCCGCCGCGCGCGCGATCCATTGCCAGATCTGGGCGCGGCTGATCTCGGCGGTCGCCGCGTCCTCCATCAGATTATAGAGCGGCACGGCGCCGCGACCGCGCAGCCAAGCCTCGATGTACTGGACGCCGACGCGGACGTTCTCGCGCAGGCCGCGCTCGGTGCGCTGGCCCTCGTGCACCGCGAGCAGCTCGGCGCGGCCCACCGCAACGTCGCCGCGCAGCCGCTCCAGCTGGTTCGGCCGCGGCATCAGCTTGTCGAACACCTCCAGCGCGACCGGAACCAGATCCGGGTGCGCCACCCAGGTGCCGTCGTGGCCGTCGCCGGCCTCGCGCTCCTTGTCGGCGCGCACCTTGGCGAAGGCCGCCTCGTTGGCGGCCGGATCGCCCTTGACCGGGATCTGCGCCGCCATGCCGCCCATGGCCAAGGCGCCGCGCCGGTGGCAGGTCTGGATCAGCTTCAGCGAATAGGCGCGCAGGAACGCCGAGCCCATGCCCATCGCCGACCGGTCCGGCGTCAGCGCCTCGGGGTGGCGCGCCAGGCGCTTGATGTAGGAGAAGATGTAGTCCCAGCGGCCGCAGTTGAGCCCGGCCACGTGCTCGCGCAGTTCGTAGAGGATCTCGTCCATCTCGAAGGCGGCCGGCAGGGTCTCGATGAGGACGGTGGCCTTGATCGTGCCCCGCGCCAGGCCGAGCCGCTCCTGGGCGAAGACGAAGACATCGTTCCAGAGCCGCGCCTCGAGGTGCGATTCGAGCTTGGGCAGGTAGAAGTAGGGCCCGGTCCCATGCTCCAGCGTCGCCCGCGCGTTGTGGAAGGCATAGAGGCCGAAGTCGAAAAGCGAGCCCGACATGGGCTCGCCATCCACGCTGACGTGCTTCTCGGGCAGGTGCCAGCCGCGCGGGCGCACCATCAGCACCGCCGGCGCGGCGCCCAGCGCATAGGCCTTGCCGCTCTGCGCATCGACGTGGCTCAGCCGCCCCGACCAGCGGTCCTTCAGGTTGGCCTGGCCCTCAATCAGGTTGGTCCAGGTGGGCGAGGTGGCGTCCTCGAAGTCGGCCATGAACACCTTGGCCCCGGAATTGAGGGCGTTGATGATCATCTTGCGGTCGGTGGGCCCGGTGATCTCGACGCGGCGGTCGACGAGATCGGGCGGGATCGGCGCGACGGCCCAGTCGCCCTCGCGCACCGCCCTGGTCTCGGCCAGGAAATCCGGGGTCGCGCCGGCGTCGAAGCGCCGCTGACGCGTCTGGCGGGCGGCCAGCAGCTCGCGCCGGCGCGCATCGAATCTGCGGTGCAGCTCGCCCAGGAAGCCGAGCGCCTCGCCGGTCAGGATCTCGCCGGCGCGCTCGTGCGGCGCGGCCGAGACCTCGGCGGGGCGGGCGAGCGCGGCGGCGTCATCGGCCATGGCGAGAGACAGCTCCGGCGGTGCGATAAAAAGGGCGGGGGCGCCTGCCCCCACCAGTCAACTCGAACTTCTTCCTATTCGGCCGGCGTCAGCGCCGGGGCCTTCTCCGTCTTGAACTGCGCCGCCTCGGTGGAATCGGCCAGGGCCGTCGTCGAGGACTTGCCGCCCGAGATGGTCATGGCGACCTCGTCGAAATAGCCGGTGCCGACCTCGCGCTGGTGGCGCGTCGCCGAATAGCCCGCGCCTTCCGAGGCGAACTCGGCTTCCTGCAGCTCGCTGTAGGCCGCCATGCCGCGATCCTTGTAGCCGCGCGCCAGCTCGAACATGCCGTGGTTGAGGCTGTGGAAGCCGGCCAGGGTGACGAACTGGAACCTGTAGCCCATGGCCCCCAGCTCGCGCTGGAAGCTGGCGATGGTGGCCTCGTCGATGTTGGCGCGCCAGTTGAACGACGGCGAGCAGTTGTAGGCCATCAGCTTGCCCGGATGCGCCTTCTGCACCGCTTCGGCGAAGGCCCTCGCCTCGGCCAGGTTCGGATGCGACGTTTCCCACCACAGCAGGTCGGCGTAGTCGGCGTAGGCGATGCCGCGGGCGATGCAGTTGGCCAGGCCCGCGCCTTCCTTCAGGCGGTAGAAGCCCTCGGGCGTGCGCGCGCCGGCCTCGATGAACGGGCGGTCGCGCTCGTCGATGTCGGAGGTGATCAGCCGGGCGCTCTCGGCGTCGGTGCGCGCCACCACCAGGGTGGGCACGCCGCAGACGTCGGCCGCCAGCCGCGCCGCGATCAGGTTGCGCTCGTGCGCGGCGGTGGGGATCAGCACCTTGCCGCCCATGTGGCCGCACTTCTTCTCCGAGGCGAGCTGGTCCTCGAAGTGGACGCCCGCCGCGCCGGCCTCGATGAAGGCCTTCATGATCTCGAAGCTGTTCAGCGGTCCGCCGAAGCCGGCCTCGGCGTCGGCGACGATGGGGACGAACCAGTCGCGCCCCGCGCCGCCCTCGGCGTGCTCGATCTGGTCGGCGCGCTGCAAGGTGCGGTTGATGCGCCGCACCAGTTCGGGGGCGGCGTTGGCGGGATAGAGGCTCTGGTCCGGATACATGGCGCCGGCGGTGTTGTTGTCGGCCGCCACCTGCCATCCGGAAAGATAGATGGCCTTGAGGCCGGCGCGCACCATCTGCATCGCCTGGTTGCCGGTGACCGCGCCCAGGGCGGCGACGAACGGCTCCTCGTGCAGGCTGCGCCACAGCCGGTTGGCGCCGCGCTCGGCCAGCGTATGGGCGATCGGGAACGAACCGCGCAGCTTCTCCACGTCGGCCTGGCTGTAGGGCCGCCTGACGCCGTCGAAACGGCCCTTCGGCGCATTGGGGATCAGGCTGTCGATGCTGCTCATGCTGGACTTCCGCGATACGATCGATGTGTGAAATTGACCAATAAGCGCCGCCGTTCCGCTGCGATAGCGCCTATGGGCCTCCGAAAGGCCATTCAGTCACAGAGCGACATTGTAAATCTTGTGAATCTATGACAGAAATGCGCTATGCGACCCGCCCCTCCTCATCCCCGCTCATCCCGGCGAAAGCCGGGACCCAGGCAGGAGGAAAGGGAAGGGGCGCCACGAACGGCGCGAAAAACACCAACGGCCACCGTCGGACGCCCAAGTGTTCAACCGCGGAGATCGCAGAGATTCGCGGAGACATCACCGCGTCGCGGGCTTCTCCGCGAATCTCCGCGGGCTCCGCGGTTCATATGCTTCGCGGCCACCCGGGTCCGTGAGACGTATGGTCCTGAACGGGCGCGCGGCGCCCTGGCCCATCCTCCCCGCTCATCCCGGCGAAAGCCGGGACCCAGGCAGGAGGAAAGGGAAGGGGCGCCACGAACGGCGCGAAAGACACCAACGGCCACTGTCGGACCCGCAAGTGTCCAACCGCGGAGATCGCAGAGATCCGCGGAGACATCACCGCGTCGCGGGCTTCTCCGCGAATCTCCGCGGGCTCCGCGGTTCATATGCTTCGCGACCGCCTGCGTTCGCGGGGTTCGTGGTCCTGAACGGGCGCGCGGCGCCTTCGCCCTTCCTCCTGCCTGGGTCCCGGCTTTCGCCGGGATGAGCGGGGAGGGGATGGGCGGGGCAGGCGCGCCGTGACCACCCAGACCTCCGAGCGCAAGCTGTTCCTGGGGCCGCGGCTGCGGCGGCTGCGGCGCGAGCTGGGGCTCACCCAGACGCGCATGGCCGAGGATCTCGGCGTCTCGCCCAGCTATCTGAACCATCTGGAGCGCAACCAGCGGCCGGTGACGGCGCAGGTGCTGCTGCGCCTCGCCGACACCTACGACATCGACATCCGCAGCCTCTCGTCCGACCACGAGGCGGTGGGCGCGCAGGATCTGGGCGAGGTGTTCGCCGACCCGATGTTCCGGGACCTCGGCGTGGCGCGCCACGAGGTGGCCGAGGTGGCCGAGACCGCTCCGGGCGTGGCCGACGCCGTGGTGCGGCTCTACCGCGCCTATGCCGACCGCCGCCGCCTCGCCGACCTGGGCGCATCGCCCCTGGGCGGGGACGGCGCGCCGGCGCTGGCGCTCACCCCCTCCGACTGGGTGCGCGACCATATCCAGGCGCAGCGCAACCACTTCCCCGAACTCGAGGAGGCCGGCGAGGCGCTCGCCGCCGCGCTCGAGCCCGAACCGGGCGGCTTCGACGCCGCGGCGCGCCGGCGCCTGGCCGAGCGGCACGGCATCCAGGTGCGGGTGGCGCCGCGCGAGGTGCTGCCCGATTCGGTGCGCCGCTACGACCACCATCGCCGCCGCCTGCTGCTCTCCGAGCTGCTGAGTCCGGCCGGACGCTCGTTCGGCCTCGCCTACCAGCTCGCCCTGGCCGAGCACGAGGCGGCTCTGGGCGCCCTGGTCGAGCGCGCCGGCGCGCCCGACGGGCCGACGCGGCGGCTGCTGAAGGTTTCCCTCGCCAACTACGTCGCCGGCGCGGCCATGATGCCCTACGAGGCCTTCCGCGAGGCCTGCGAAGGCGCCGCCCACGACATCGACGCCCTGGCGATGCGCTTCGGCGCCAGCTTCGAGCAGGTGTGCCACCGCCTGACCACCCTGGCGCGCCCAGCCTCGCGCGGCATCCCGTTCTTCATGCTGCGCCTCGATTCGGCCGGCAACATCACCAAGCGCTTCGCCGGCGCCTCGTTCCCGTTCTCGAGGTTCGGCGGCTCGTGCCCGCGCTGGCGCATCCACGAGGCGTTCCGTCTGCCCGGCCGCGTCGTCACCCAGATCGTCGAGACCCCGGACCGGGCGCGCTACTTCACCCTCTCGCGCACCGTGCCGCGCATCGCCGGGACGCAGGGCGAGGACGACGCCGGCCTCGCCGTCGGCATCGGCTGCGAGCTGAAGTTCGCGCCGCGCCTCTGCTACGCCCGCGGCCTCGACCTCGCCGATCCGCTGGTCACCGAGATCGGCCCCGCCTGCCGCATCTGCGAGCGCCCCGCCTGCCCCCAGCGCGCCGCCGAGCCGCTCAGCCGCACCTTGACGGTGGACGACTTCACCAAATCCATCTCGCCCTATCCGTTCCTGGCGGTGTGAAGCTTCGCCATGTGAGGCAAGACCGGCTGTCACGGAACGGGAACCGGGGCCGGCTTCGTCGCCGCGCCGAACACGCTCTGCCTGCTCGACACCAACGATCTCAATGCGGTGCAGCCGGGCGCCCGGCCGGTCAATGGCGCCGGCGACCAGAGCGTCAAGGGCAACCCGATGCCGAACGCGCCGCAGAACAAGGTCGCGGTCGACGTCGCCTATACCTGGCATTTCGACCCCGGCGCGCTCACCCTTTCCGGGGCCTACATCTGGCGCGACCGGCAGTATGGCGCCGTCTTCAACCGCTACTACAATGCCGCGCCGTCGTGGGACGACGTGGACCTGCGGGCGCTCTGGATGGGACCGCATGACCGCTACGAGGTCATCGGCTTCGTCAAGAACGTGTTCAACTCCCTGCAGTACGACGTGGGCGTCCAAGGCGCCGGCCTTCTCGGCAACGGGGTCGCCTCCACCACCGCAGCCGCCGGTCTCTTCGAGAACAACCTCTACGAGATCGCGCCGCCGCGCACCTACGGCGTGGAGGTGCGCTACAAGTTCCTCTGATCGGACCGCGCCCGGCGCGTCGGCCCGGACGGCTTGCAGGCCGATCCGGTCCGGCGCCCCGCGCGTCCGGCCGCGGCTCTGCGCATGGCGGTCGCAGCTTCGGCCCGGCTGACCACCGACGACTCGGCACGCGCGTTGCCCGGACGCCACAGGTGGCGGCGAGCATTACCCATTGGCGATGAATAAGGTTGACGGCGACCTGAACGCCGTTCAGCTACCGGCCTTGCGGAGCGGGGCCTTGGGGGCTCGCACGCAAATGACGGATGCGGGTCGCCCGCGCTCGCAGGAGCGCCGGGCCAGGAGGGCCATATGACCAAGCGTGTTCTGATGCTGTCGTGCGCCGTGGGCGCGCTGAGCCTTTGGGGCGGGACGGGCTGGGCCGCCACGGCCACGGCCACCGCTGCGGCGAATGCGGCCGACCAGGGCGCCTCCAGCGTCGGCGAGATCGTGGTGACTGCCGAGAAGCGCGAGGAGAACCTGCAGACGGTGCCGATCGCCATCACCGCCTTCACCGCCAAGGAGCGCGACCGGATCGGCATCAACTCGATCCAGGACATGACCAACTTCACCCCGGGCCTCACCTATTCGACCTCGACGGACCGGGTCACCCTGCGCGGCGTCGGGCGCACCACCAACGTGCTCTCCGCCGACGCCCCGGTGGCCAACTACGACGACGGCCTCTACGAGACCTTCGCGGTGGCCGCCGGACGCTCTTCGCTCGACCTGGCCCGCGTCGAGGTCCTGCGCGGCCCTCAGGCGGCCCTCTACGGCCACAGCGCCGAGGCCGGCGCCCTCAACGAGATCACCCAGCGGCCGACCGCGACGCCCTTCGCCGAGGCGCGGGTCACCTACGGCAACTACCAGCATTGGATCCTCGAAGGCGCGGTCTCGGGGCCGCTCAGCCCCGACTGGGGCTTCCGCGTCTATGGAAGCTGGGAGAAGCAGGCCCAGGGCTGGATCAAGAACATCGTCCCGGGACAGCCCTCCGAGGGCAACAACATCGACGAGTGGTACGCGGAGGCCCAGCTCCAGGGCAAGTTCGGCGACCACCTGGAAATGTGGACCAAGATCCAGGCCGCGCAATGGTTCAACAAGAGCGGCGGCCCCGGCGACCAGTCGGACGGCTGGACTCCGGCGGGATACCCGAACTACGAATTCTCGGTGGCGGCCACGCGCGCCAACGCCGGCTACGCCTGCGCCCCCGGGTTCGCGGCAAACGGCGGCTACGGCGTCGTCAACGTGTCGCCGGCGGGATGCTACAACCCGGCGCTCTCGAGCCCGTGGCGGGAAGCCATGCAGTTCGACCATTCGGTCGAGCTGCCGATGTACGCCTCTCTCAACACTCATTGGACCTATCACGCGCCTGGCTTCGACGTAAAATACATCGGCGGCGGCACCTATTATCATTACATCCTGCAGGGCGGTCAGACAGGCGGCAACAATGCGCCGGTCGCCTCCTATCACCTGGGGTGCGCGTTCATCGCGGCCGCCGCCTGCCAGGCGGGCAATCTCGGCCTGCAGATCAATCCCAGCGACAGCTTCACCTACCAGGAGCTGAACGGCTTCTTCAGCAACGAACTCGACGTCATCTCCACCGGCAGCGGTCCGTTCCAGTGGATCGCCGGCCTCTATCAGTACCACCAGGCTTACACCCAGCCGGTCAGCGCCGAGGATCTGCAGCAGCCGCAGGACGCCGGCCCGTTCCCGTCATTGGGGCCGATCTTCTGTCCGCACACCGGCGACGTCTGCGCACCGGGCTATCTCAACCGCTGGTTCGACAATCGGCCGGCCGTCAGCGACACCTCGCTCGCCGCCTACGCACAGGTTGACTGGAAAATCACCGACACCCTGAAGCTGACCGTGGGCGCGCGCTACTCGCAAGACCGCAAGTACGGGTCCGAGAGCGTGCGTCTCACCTGCTTTGCGCTGCCCTCGTGCTACGCCGCGCCCGAACTCAACGCGGTCATTCCCGGCGGTATTCCCGCCGTCGACCTCACCCAGATTCCCACGGTCGTCGACGCCGGCCCGCCCGGAGGTCCGCTGCCGAAAGGCGTGACCACCGTCACCACCTACGACCCCGCCAACGGCCTCGCGACCCGCGACTACAACTCCACCTGGTCGTCGCCCACCGGCACCATCGGCCTCGAGTGGACCCCGGACGAAGACAGCCTCTACTATGCCAAGTATGGCCACGGCTATAAGTCGGGCGGCTACAACATCGGTATCTACACCGTCCTTTCCTTCGAGCCGTGGACCGCCGCCGAACATGTCGACTCCTTCGAACTCGGCGCCAAGCACACCTTCGGCCGCTGGCTGACGCTCGACGCCGCCGCTTATTGGTACAATTACCAGGATCTGCAGATCCCGATCGGGGTGGTGCAGACCGCTGGGGGCCTCGCCCAGTCCGAGACCAGCTTCCTCAACGTACCGAAGTCCATCACCCGCGGCATCGAGCTGGAAGGGACCTGGACGCCGGTCGACAATCTCTCCGTTATCTTCAGCTACTCCTTCGACGATGCCTACATAACCCAAGGCCAGGCCGCCGACCCGGCCGATCCGAACGCCTACGCGCCGAACGCCAAGCCGCTCTACACCGCAGCCCAGTGCGAGGCCTCGTACCTTGCCTCGTTCACGTCGCACGCAACTCCTGTATGTACGCCGGACATCTATACGCAGACGGCGGCGCAGGCGGCGGCGATCGCCGCCGCGGGCGGACCGGCGGCCCCGTTGTTTTCCTCGGGCCCGGTCGCTGGCGACGCAGGTCAAGGCTGGAACATCCCGCAAAGCCTCAAAGGCAACCCGCTGCCGAATGCCCCGAGGAACAAGGTCGCCGTCACCGTGCTCTATAACCTCAAGACCAGCATGGGCACCTGGACGCCGACCCTCAGCTACATCTGGCGCGACAAGGAATATGGCCTTTTCTTCCCGGAGGCCAATTACGCCGCTCCGGCGTGGAACGAGGTGGATGGGCGGGTGAGCTATACCTCGCCCAACGGCAAGTTCACCGCCATCGCCTTCATCAAGAACATCTTCAACACCATCGGCTACGATTCAGGCGCGCTGGCGACGCGCGCCGCGGGCACCAGCGACATCCTGCAGCCGGGCGGCGCCTACGTGCCGGTCAACTACGTGCAGGGGATCAACGGCCCCGCCGGCTTCAACAACCCGCTGGCGGGCGCAAATTCGCGCGGCGTCTATTCGACCTACTACGTGACCCCGCCGCGGACTTTCGGCATCGAACTGCACTACAAGTTCTTCTAGGCCGATCATGCGAAGGCGTCCCGGGAAGGCGCGGCAGCGCGTTCCCGGGCGCTCGCGTTTCCGGCTGTGGCGTGCGCCTGGATGCGTAGTAGAGTCCGGCGGTCGTGACGCCCCGATCAGAACCTGCGAAGACCCTGAGCTTCCGGTGCCCGAGCGAACTGGAGGGGCTGTTGCCGCCGCCGACGCCGGCGGCGCTCGGCCTGCCGGGCTGGCTGAAGACGATGCCCCAGCAGGCCTACAGTGCTCTGGTTTCGGGCGACGACGATACGGTCAAGCGCTGTCCCCCCTTCATCGACGCGATGACCTGCGGCTTCCTGATGCCGCTGATCTGCGACGTGGCGATCGAGAACGGCGCCTTCAGTTGGGACAACGACCTGCCGCCGGGCGGGTCGCTGGACTTCCCCCGCTCGCCCATCGGCTTCCACGACGCCAGCCAGGTTTCCGGCACGCCGCTGTTCGATGCCGACCGGTTCCTGATCAAGTTCCACAACCTCTGGACCATCGAGGCGCCCGCCGGCTACTCGCTGTTGTTCACCCATCCGGCCAATCGCTTCGACCTGCCCTTTACCACCCTCACCGGCCTGGTCGATTGCGACCGCTATCACGACGTCTGGATTCACTTTCCTGCGCACTGGCGCGACGCGAACTTCTGCGGCGTGCTGGCCAAGGGCACGCCGGTGGCGCAGGTCTTCCCGATCAGACGCGAGGACTGGGCAGCCCGCACCATGGCGTTCACCGCCGAAGAGACTCGAGCCGCCCACGACCTCGTCCAGGCCATCGGCCGCGAGAAGGGCGTCTACCGCCGCCGGTTCCGGGCATAAGGCGCATCATTGCGCTTGCCAGGGTCGTCGGGCGAACGCGGCCACCGACCTTAAGACGAGGGCCAAAGCGCAACGAGTTCCGCGGCGAGGCCGCCGAGGCCGATTGCCTCGAGTTCAGGGCTGAGCGGGTAGCGGTCCTGGCCGGCGTTGACCAGGAAACGACGGTTCGGCTGGAGGTCTTCGCAGGCGATGTGGAACCCCCGCTCAGGCCGCCCGGTTGCGCCGCGCTTGATCTCGATCGCCCACAATCCCGCTCTTGGGAGCTCCAGCACGAGGTCAATCTCGGCGCCGGCCGCTGTCCTGTAGAAACTCGCCCGCGCGCCAAGCGGCGCGGCCGCGATGAGATTCTCGATGACGAAGCCTTCCCAGCTCGCGCCGACGACGGGGTGCCCCGACAGACCATTGTAGTCGGCGATCCCTAGGAGCGCATGCACGAGGCCGCTGTCGCGGACGAACACCTTGGGCGACTTGACGAGACGTTTGCCGAGGTTGCCATGGAACGGCTGTAGTCGTCGCGCCAGGAGCAGATCGGCCAGAAAGTCGATGTAGCGGGTCACGGTAGGGGCGCTGACCTGGAGCGAGGCGGCAAGGCGCGCGGCGTTCAGGAGCGTGCCCTGGCCGTGGGCCAGCATGGTCCAGAGTCGGTCGAGCGTTTCGGCTGGGATGCGCGGACCGAACTGCGGCACGTCACGCTCGAGATAGGTGCGGATGAACGCCTTGCGCCAGGCGAGGCTTTCGGCGTCACCCCGAGCGAGATAGCTATCCGGGAAACCGCCGCGAACCCACAGCCGATCCAGGTCGTGGCGGTCCTCGACAACTTCCAGGACGTCAAACGGACCCATGTCCACATAGGCGATCCGGCCGGCCAGCGTCTCGCCGGATTGCCGCAACAGGTCGATGGAGGCGGACCCGAGGATCAGGAAGCGCCCGGAGCGGTGACCTTGCCGGCGTCCCTGGTCGATCAGGCCCCGCAGGTCTTGGAAGAGCTCTGGCACGCGATGGATCTCGTCCAAGATCACGAGGCGGTCGGCGTAAGCGCTGAGGAAGAGGGCGGGGGAACTCAGCTTCTCGCGATCTTCGCGCGACTCGAGGTCGAGATAGAGAGACGGCGCCGAGTCCGCGATCGCAAACGCCAGGGTGGTCTTGCCCACCTGTCGCGGTCCGATGAGGGCGACCGCGGCTTGATGCGTGAGAGCCTGCTGGACTTGGCCAAGGGCGCGACGAGAAATCATCCTCGCAAAATGAACGCCGCGTATTCGTTTTACAAGGATCTAATGGGCGGCTCGCTATCGCTGATGCCGATCGCCCTGGCCCGCTTGCGCCCGTAGGAAGGCTGCGGCGGCGCTCGGCTGCAGGAACAATCGCCCGTGCGCCGCGGCGGCCAGCGCCGTGATCGCCAGCCCCGCCGCGTGTGGCGCCGTGCGCATCGCCACGCGCAGGCTGGCTTCCCCGGCGTTGCGCTGGCCCAGCTCCAGAAGGCACCTGCCAAGCCCGATCCGCGCCGCCGCATCTTCGGGCCGGCGTTCGAGGGCGCTCCGGTAGAGTTCGGCGGCGCCGGCATATTCGCCGTCCAGAGCCATCGCCCTGGCCAGCGCCACCGCCGCGTCGTGCCGATCGGGCGA
>DATKRO010000022.1:0-6043 GCA_035532115.1 Caulobacteraceae bacterium
ACCTGTAGAGCTTTTCCAGCGCCTCGTCCTGGTGGGCTTCGAAGTGGTCGAGCAGGGCCTGGGAGATGCGCCGCGTCTGCCGGCTCGAGGCCGTTCCGGGCGGCCTTCCCGGGTTGCCCGGTCCGAAGCGTCCGTTCGCGCCCCGCGGCGCCGCGGCGGCCGGCGTTCCAATCGTGCTCATGACGGCAAGGTCCCCGCCCGGCGCCGCGCGACACCCGCGCGGCCGCCCCGGGCGCGAGGCCAGAGTAAGCCCGCGCGAGACCCCGCTAGGACGGGGTTAGCGATGCGAACGGCGCCGGCCCACGGGCTGGGCGCAGCGGGCGGAGATCTCATCCAGCGTCAGCGCAACTTCATCTCTGCGACACCGCCGGCGCCCACCGCACGCGACAGGCGGCTCAAATGGGGTGCTTACCCTTGGTGCGCCGTGGGAATACGTGTGTGTCCCGCTTTCCTTGTGTCCCGCTTTCCTCGTCGGCCGACGTGAACTTATAGCAAGTTTATGTAATTTAACATGGTCCTTGTTAACGGAGATAAATCGAGCATCTAGGGCCCATGGATCGCCGCAACAATCCCTACGCCCCTGGCGCCGGCCTGCAACCGCCGGAGCTGGCGGGACGTGACAAGCTCATCGAGACCGCGACGATCGACATGGAGCGGGCGCTCGCCGGCCGCCCCACGAAGGGCATGATGCTGCTCGGTCTGCGCGGCGTCGGCAAGACCGTGTTGCTCAACCGCTTGCTCGGCATCGCCAACCATCAAGGGTTTCAAACAGCCAAGATCGAGGCGCCCGAGGGCGGCGCGCTCCCAGAACTCCTCGCCCCGGAACTGCGTCGCATCCTCTACGCACTCGACCTGAAGGCGGGCGCCGGACACAAGCTGCGTCAGGCGGTCACGGTGCTTCGCAGCTTTGCCGCAGCGTTCAAGGTCACCGTCGGCGAGCTGGAGTTTGGAATTGAGCCGGCTGCGGGCCTGGCCGACACCGGGCGACTGCAACAGGACCTCCCGGACCTGTTGCTTGCCGTTGCAGAGGCTGCCGCGGAACGCAAGATCGCGATCGGCCTCTTTATAGACGAAGTGCAGTATCTGAGCCCCGAAGAGCTCGCGTCACTGGTCGTGGCATGCCACGAGATCGCTCAACGCAATTTGCCGCTACTATTCGTTGGGGCAGGTCTGCCGCAGATGGCGGGCCTGGCCGGCAACGCCAAGTCCTATGCCGAGCGGCTTTTCAACTATCCGCAAGTCGACCGACTCCCACTCGCCGCGGCGCGCGACGCCTTGGTGAAACCCGCTGAAGGCGAAGGCGCAGCCTTTGAACAGGGGGCGATCGACGAGATTTTGAAAGCTACAGAGGGCTACCCCTACTTCATCCAGGAATGGGGCTCGCAAGTCTGGGATGCCTCCCCTGGAAGCCCGATCAGGCTGCAAGACGTCGTCGACGCCACACCCGGGATTATCCAGCACCTCGATGCAAACTTCTTTCGTGTTCGGTTCGATCGACTGACCATGCTGCAGCAAAAGTATCTTCGGGCCATGGCCGAACTCGGCCCAGGGCCGCACAAGACCGGCGAAATCGCCTCGACATTAGGGGTGGGGGCCGCCTCAGTGGCGCCGGTCCGTCAACAGCTGATCGACAAGGGCATGATCTGGAGCCAGCGCCACGGCGAGACGGCTTTCACCGTTCCGATGTTCGACGCCTTCATGCGTCGTCAAATGCCCGTTCTCGAAAGGCATGTGCCGCGCCGGCGGGGACTCAAAGGGCCGTAGCTTGCGCTTTCGCTTACGGACACCCTTGACAGATGGCGGTGGCGTCGTCGCACCGATCTGCTCGGCGATCAACTCCTCGACCGCGTAGCCCACTACTTCCTCGCGGATGCCCTGTTGGTCCAGAAACCTCGTTAGCCGGCGCCCGGCTTCAGCCCATCACCCGCGAGATCGGCTCCTCGATGGGGCCATAGCCGGCGTCGGGGGGCAAGGTGAGCACGCGGCCGCCGGGGCGGTCGACGATGCGGGGCTCGACGGTGACGAGGGCGCGCGCCTCGGCGCGGCGCACCGCGTCCTCGGCGCTCGCGGCCTCGTCGAGCAGCTTCAGGTTCATGCGGGTCGGGAAGATCACGGTGCGCTCGCCGGCCGCGGCGAGCCGCAGCGCCTCGCCGGGCGCGATCCATTCGGCGTCCACGGTCTCCGAGCCGTCGCAAAGCGCGATCTGGTCGGCGGGCGCGGCGGCGACGTAGAACCAGGTGTCGAAGCGCTTGGGCGTCAGCGGCGGGGTGATCCAGCGGGCGAAGACGCTGAGGGCCTCGAGGTCGAGATAGAGGTCGAGCTCCTCGACTAGGTCGATGAAGGCGCGACGATCGGCGGCGATCTCTCCGCGCGCGGCGCCGGCGGCGTCGTCGCCGCGAAACGGCGCCCCGCCCGGGTGCCGCGCCAAGAGGATGCCGGCTTCCTCGTAGGCTTCGCGGATCGCGGCGATGCGCAACGGCCGCTTGTGCGGCAGCGCCGCACCCCAGCCGAGCGTCCGCTCCTCCCATCTCGGATCGGCGTCGCCGGCGTGGGTCTTGCCGCCCGGAAAGACGAGGGCGCCCGCGGCGAAGTCGATCTGGTGGTGGCGTTTCACCATCAGCACCTCGAAGCGCGGCTCGTCGCGCAGCAGCAGGATGGTGGCGGCGGGCCGGATCGGAACCTCGGGCCGGCTGGCGGGATCTGCGGCGGGCGTGGCGGGCGTTTCGCTCATGGCGCCAGCCTAGCCCGGTTGACCCTCGGACGGGAAAGGCCAAATTCAGGCTGCGGCCGCGGCCTCCTCCACGGTGGCGGCGCCCTGCGTCAGCCGGTCGATCTTGTCCAGCAGATAGTCGATGTCCTCGCGCGAGATCGCCTGCGGCCGGGTGAGGAAGCGCTCGAGCATGCGGCGCTGGAAACGCGCCAGGGCGCCGGGCGCGTCGTCGAGCTCCAGCGAGTGGAAGGCGTCGACGGCGGCGCGGAACGCCGGCAGCAGCCGCGCCGGCAGCCCGGCCCGCTCGTAGATGGCCCTGAGGCCCAGTTCGCCGGCATCGTGGATCATCAGCCAGGCGCGGTGGTGCGGCACGCCGGAAAGCTCGGCGAGGCTCCATTCGAAGAAGCCCATGTGCCCGTGCGCCAGGGCGCGCAGCAGCAGCGACGCCGTCAGCCTGCCGCCGCGTCGAAGGTGGGCGACGAAGGCGGCGAGGTCGGCGGCGCGGCCGGCCGCCTCGACCAGATCGAGGCTGGCGCGCTCGTGCGCGCCGAGCGCGATGGCGAGGGCCGCGGGAGATTCGAGCGCCTGCCGCTCCAGGAGCGTCGTGCGCAGCGCCTCGCTGGCGAGGTGCAGCAGGCGCTCGGCGACGCTCGCCGGCAGGGCCTTGCGCAGGGCGATGGCGGCGAGCACGCCTTCGCTGGCCTCGAACCGCTCGACCGCCTTCAGCAGCCCGCGATCGGAGAAGGCGGCGCCGTCGTTGGCGCAGGCGATGCGGACGGGCTCGGCCTCGGCGTGCTCGGCGATGGCCGTGGTCACACGCGGCGACAGGGCGGGGCGCCGGGCGACGGCGGCCTGGCGCACCGGTCCGCCCAGGCGCACGATCTCGGCCAGATCCTCGTCGCTGAACGCCGGCGAGAAGCTCAGAAGCGGGGCGGCGATCGATTCGAGGTCGCGCGCCAGGCGGTTGGCCACGTCGCGTGGAATGAGCGGCGAGGACTTCAGCGTCACCGCCAGGGCGCGGCGCACCTGCTCGGCCGCGTCGCGCGCCATCAGGCGCAGGATCTCCTGGGCTTCGGCCCGCTCGGCGTCGTCGAGATGCGGCCGGTCGATGTGCCGGCACAGCCGGTGGGCGGCCAGCGCCCGCTCCTCCGGCGCCGTACTCTTCAGCAGCAGCCGGATGTCCGCCTCGCCGAGGGCCGCCCTCGTGGTGGTCATGATGCGCCGAAAGCCCCCGCCCCTGCCAACGCGAGTTCGACCGCCATGACGCCACATCAAGCTTAACGCTTGGTTGGGAAGCTCACCCTTCGTTAAGCCTGACCGGTAACCAGGACACAAGACGCGCACGCCTAAGGTGGGGCCGCTGCTCCAGCCGGCCAGGATCATCCCCAGCGTGCCCCAGACCCCCGCCTCCATCGCCCGCGCCGCCGACGGCGCCTCGATCGCCGGGCAATCGATCGCCGGGCAGTCGCTCGCGGCCCAGGCGGCGCTGCTGCCCCAGGCGCTCGCCGTCTTCGGCGTCTGCCTGCCGATCTACGTCTGGGCCGGATCCTTCGCCCGCGACCCCGCCTGGATGGCGGCCAGCTTCGCGATCTTCGCCATCGACTGGGGGGCCTTCTACTTCGCCCTGCAGTGGCTGCGCCGGCCGGAGGCGAACGATGTCGGCCGGCGGACCCGCGTGCAGGTGATCTGCGGCCTCATGTGGTCGGCGGCGGTCTGGCAGATGGCGGCCTTCGCCGACCACGCCGGACCGGCGCGCGAGGTGCTGCTGCTGCTGGCGGTCGGCGCGGCGGTGATCTGCCTCTTCTTCACCACGCCCTCGCTGGTCTCGCTGCTGATCGTCGGGCCGGCGGCCATGGCCGGACCGCTCGCGGCGCTGCTGGCGCGCAGCCAGAGCGCCGACCTGGCGCGGATGGCCTGGGGCGCGTTCGCCCTCGCCTCCATGCTGTCGCTGATCCTCAACAGGACCCTGCGCCGCCAGTTCACGCTGGCGGCCGAGCGCGAACAGCTGGCCGGCGAACGCTCGCACTCGCTCGAGGAGGCGAAGCGGCTGGCGCGCTCGAAATCCGACCTCGTCGCCACGCTCTCGCACGAGATCCGCAACGGCCTCACCGGCGTCGTCCACGTGCTCGCCGCGGCCGCCGGGCAGGGCGGACGCGCGGCGCCTTCGCGCGAGCAGCTGGGCGCGGCGCTGGCCGCCGCCCACGACCTGATCGCGGTGCTGAACGCCACCCTGGATTCCGAGACCGCCGAGGCAGGCCGGCTGATGGTGGACCAGGCGCCCTTCGACCCGGTGCGGATGGTGCGCGACCTCGCCCTGCTGGTCAGGCCCCAGGCGCTCGCCAAGGGCCTGGAGCTGCAGGTCCACGTCGAGCCCGAACTGGATGGCCGCACGGCCGGCGCCGCCCTGGCCGACGCGGCCCGGGTGCGCCAGGTGATCTCCAACCTGCTGGGCAACGCGGTGAAGTACACCCGGCGCGGCCGCATCGAGGCGCGCGTGGAGCGCCGGGGCGACGAGCGCCTGATCATCGCCATCGCCGACACCGGCCCGGGCCTTTCGACGGCGGAGCTGGAGGAGGCGTTCGAGCCGTTCCGCCGCGTCGCGCGCACCGGCGCCGGGCTGCCGGGGGCTGGACTGGGATTGTCGCTGTCGCGCCAGCTGGTGAAGCTGATGGGCGCCGAACTCACCGCGGACTCGGCGCTGGGCGTCGGCAGCTGCTTCACGCTCTCCCTGGCCTATGACGCGGGCGCCCTCATCGACGCCGCGCCGACGGACGATGCGGCGGCCGCCGAGCCGGGCACGGCCGGTCCGCTGAAGATCCTGATGGCCGAGGACGACGGCCTGAACGCCGCCATGCTGCGCACCATCCTCGAGCAGCTCGGCCACCAGGTGGTGCACGCCCAGAACGGCCGCCGGGCGGTGGACCTGGCCAGCGCCATCGGCTTCGACCTCATCATGGTCGATGGGCGCATGCCGCAGATGGACGGGCGCGAGGCGATCATCGCCATCCGGAAACTGCCCGAGCCGATCGGCCGCGCGCCGATCATCGCCGTGATCGGCGGCGAGGCCGAGGAGGCCAGCCACTGTCTCAGCGCCGGCGCCGATGCGGTGATGCGCAAGCCGGTCTCGGTCGCCGGGGTCGCCAGAGGCATCGCCGAGGCCGCCGCGGCCCGCCGGTCCGCCGCCGCGGCGGCCTAAGGGTCTGTTGAAGAACAATTGGATCACGCCGGGGCTCGTGGCGCGATGGTGTAGTTCCATTCGCCATGGAAGTCATGGCGCTGGATGTTGATGGTCGCCATTTCCTGTTCGGTGACCTTGACGCCGGCTGGATAGAG
>DATKRO010000023.1:0-6372 GCA_035532115.1 Caulobacteraceae bacterium
ACCGCGCTGGCGTCGCCCTTCAGGACCTCGAAGCGCGTCGCCGCGCCATCGCGGCGGAAGCGCAGGTCGAAGCTCTGCGAACCGACGCGCAGGTCCTGGAGCGTGAGTTCGGTCATCCAGACGGGCAGGGCGGGATCGAGGTAGAGCTTGCCCGACGGCGCATCGGGCTGGAAGCCCACCAGCGCCTGCAGCATGGCGAAGCAGGCGCCCGCGGCCCAGCCCTGCGGCACGTTCGCGCCCAGGTACTGGACCGGGAAGTTGCTGGGGTCGCGCTGCAGGCCCGAATAGAGTTCCGGCATCTGGTGCAGGGCGAAGTAGCTCGCCGCCCGGCTGATGTCGCGGGCGACGCGGGCCGCTTCGTCGGCAAAGCCATAGCGGCGAAAACCCAGGGCGATGAGGGCATTGTCGTGCGGCCAGACAGCGCCGGTCTGATAGGCGTAGGGGTTGTAGGCCGGGTGGTCGGCCGAAAGCGTGCGAATCCCCCAGCCGCTCCACATGTCGGGCGCCATCAGGCGCTTCACCACGCGCTCGGCGCGGTCCGCCGGCACGATCCCTGACCACAGGCACTGGCCGGGGTTCGAGGCCACGCTGAGAACCTGCTTCTTCTCGCCGTCGAGACAGAAGGCATAGAATCCGGACGCCTCGTCCCAGAAGGCGTCATTGAAACGCTCGAAGAGAACCTTGGCCTTTTGCCGCAGCGCCGTGGCGCGCGCCGGCTTGCCGAGGGCGTCGAACACCTGGGCCATGCGCAGCCAGGCGTCGTAGACATAGCCCTGAAGCTCCACCAGCGCCTTGGGTCCTTTGACGAGCGAGCCGTCGGGGTAGACCAGGGCTTCGCCGGCGTCCTTCCAGCCCTGGTTGGCGTAACCCGCCGTCGATCGCGTCTGGTATTCCTGGAAGCCGTCGCCGTCGCGGTCGCCATAGGCGTCGATCCAGGCCAGGCACTGTTCCGCGGCGGGCAGGAACCGCTCCAACAGGCTGGCGTCCCCGGTGCATCGCCAGGCGCTGTGCAGCACGATCAGGTAGAGGATGGTGGCGTCGGCGGTGCCGTAATAGGGCGTGTGCGGAATGAGCTTGAAATGCGCCAGTTCGCCCCGGCGCAGCTCGTGCATGATCTTGCCCGGTTCGGCGTCGCGATAGTCGTCGCGCGCCGCCGCCTGATAGCGGTTGAGGACCTCGAGGGCGCCGGCCGCGAACTCCGGGTGCACCATGGCGTTCTGCAGCGAGATGATCAGGCTGTCGCGGCCGAACAGCGCCACGAACCAGGGCACGCCCGCGGCGGGAACGAACTGCAGGTGGTCGGTCCCTTCGATCGGCAGCCGCAGCGCGGCCATGTCGTCGAGGGACTGGCGATAGAAGCTGTAGAATTGTTCGTTGCTGGTCTCGATCTTCAGGACCGTGTCGCGCCAGTGACCGAGGCGGTGCTGGGATGGCGCCTCGCCGCTCGAGGCGATGCAATGCTCCGGCGCGTCGCCCTCGCCGGCGCCGTCGCCGATCTCATAGAGCAGGCAGGCGTGCCAGACGCCGCCGGGCTCCAGGTCGATTTCGAAGCTGATCCGGCCGTTGGCGTAGACCGGCTTCGACCCGCACCGGCGCACCGCCGTGGTGACGGTTCTCTGGAAGTCCTTGTTGCGATAGGTGGTCTTCAGCTGGCCGCGGCGCTGCGACCAGTCCGTGGCGATCCGGCCGCGGCGGACGATGTTTCCCGACTTCACCTCGAAGAGATCGGCGAAGTCGCTGCGCACCGCGATCTCGAGGTTGAACCGTACCCGCGCCATGCCGTGATTGACGAGGTCGAGGTCCTCGTGGAGGCCGCCGCCGATCGAGCGTCCGATCGCCAGCCCCAGCGTGCCCGCCGCGATGGGTCCCGCCTCGGTGTGGATCGCCTTGTTGGTGAGGAAGATCCGGGCGGCGTGGTGGGCGGTGTTGCCGCTGTTCAGCAGATCCCACTGCTCGCCGTTGGCGAAAAGTTGCCAGGACGAGATCACCCGGGTGTCGGAATGATAGAAGCCCTTGTCGGTGGGCCAGGGAATCTGGCCGTCCGGGTCGGTGATGAGAACGCCATAGCCCTGGTTGATCGCCAGCCGCGGCGGTCCGACGGTGATTTCGAGCGCCATGGCAAGCCTTCGCACGAACGGTCGGCAATGGCGCGATTGCGCCGTTCCAGGCTGAACGAGCCAGACCGCGGAATGTTCGCGCGGTCGCGCGGATTTTCCGGCGCGCTCACCCCTGCAGAGCCAGGCGCGCGAGGATGGCGGTCTCGTCGATGGCGCGCTCGCCGGCCCCGAGGGTGAGGCTGGCGCCATGGAGCCGGCGCGCCGCAAAGCCATCGCTGACCGCCGCATCGCCGAACCGGGCCAGGGTCGCGGCGGCGAGGCAGAGCGCCAGGCGCTCGATGGCGTGGCGCGCCGAGGCTTCCGGGATGGCTCCGAACAGCAGACGTTCGGCCTCGGCGGCCATGGGCGCCAAGGCGGGCTCGCCCGCGGCGGCGCGCAGTTCGCCGAGCAACGCCTCGCGCGCGTCCGACTCGCGGCCGAGCGCCCGCGGCAAATCGAGAGCGATGACGTTGCCGCTGCCCTCCCAGATGGCGTTGAGCGGCGACTGGCGAAACAGCCGCGCCAGCGGCGATTCCTCGACGTAGCCGCCGCCGGACCTACCAACAACTGGGCGGATCCGGCAGCGATGCGCAAAAAGCTAACCGCGCTGTTCGGCGGCTGCATGCGCGGACGCACGATGTATATAATCCCGTTCTCGATGGGTCCGATCGGCTCGCTGAGCGCGCACGCTCGACGTCGAAATCACAGATAGTCCCTATGTCGTGCTGTCGATGCGGATCATGACGCGCATGGGGACTCAGGCGCTCGACGCCATGGGTGAAGACGGCTTCTTCGTCCCGGCAATCCACTCCGTCGGCACCCTGCTGGCGCCCGATCAATCCGACGTCCCCTGGACCTGTAACGACGACAAGTACGTCGTTCACTACCCGGAGAGCCGCGAGATCTGGTCCTACGGATCGGGCTATGGCGGCGACGCCCTGCTTGGCAAGAAGTGCTATGCGCTGCGCATCGCAAGCGTCATGGCCCGCGACGCGGGCTGGCTCGCCGGGCACATGCTGATCCTCAAACTCACGTCGCCGCAGCGTTTCCCAGCGCCTGCGGCAAGACCAATCTGGCGACGCTGGAGCCCGCCCTGGCCCCCATATATGATGCCGCAAGCATCATTATTGATGCCACAGATTAACCGTTGCAGCGTCTCGGTCACCTGGGCGCAGTCGGCGGTGCGGCTCGATCGCGAGGAACGAGGAGCGTCGGCGCTCCATTGCGCGGCGAGTTGGCCCGCGCGAAAATCCCGAGGTCACACCTACGCCGCTGTTTACGGAGCGCGATGGGGGCAAATACCCAGGTTCAGAGGTAAAAACTGAGCCCGGTGCTGCCGGAACCGCGCAGCGATCTGCAGCGTAACCATCAGGCAGCTGGCCAGCGGTTGCTGCTTCAAGCGGGGTCCCCTTGATGCACGAGGGTGGCGCATTCGAGCGACACGCGGTTGGCCGCAAGCGCGCGGCGACGACCCGCACCTGTGATCGGCAAGCCTTTCGACGGCAAGGCTGGGCGTCGGCGCGCATCGATACTAGGCTGCGCCGCCGGCGAACCAGGCTGGCGGCCCATCGCGGGGGAGCGCCATGAGCCTTGCGGAAGCGCGGCTGGACGAGGAGCTGGCCCTCTGGTCGGGGCTCGGCCGGACGCCGAGGCTGTGGTGGCGCGACGACGACGCCTGGCGGCCTTCGGCGGCCCTCGACCGGCTGCTGCAGCTCAAGGGCGCCGTGCCGCTATCCCTGGCCATCATTCCGAGCGGCGACCTGGGCGCCCTGGCCCGGCGCCTGCGCGGCGTGGGCGCTCTGACGGTGAGCCAGCACGGGGTCGATCATCTCAATCGCCGCGCCGCGGGCGAGCCTCCGGGAGAGCACCCCGCCGGCGCCACCGCCGAGCAGCTCGCCGGGCGGATCGCGCGCCGGCGCAGGCGCATGGTCGAGGCCGATCTCGCCCCGGCCTTCTACACGCCGCCCTGGAATCGCATCGAAGCCGAGCTTCCCGCCGCGGTCGCGGTCGCCGGTTTCGACGCCCTGTCGGCCTGGGGAACCCTGGGCGGGCCTGCGCCGCTGCGGCGGCTGGACGTGCATCTGGAATTGATCGGCTGGTCGCCGGCGCCGCGATTCCGTGGGAGGAGCCGCTTTCTCGGCGCGCTGCGGCGGGCGCTCGCTTCGAGGCGGCGCGCCGGCGCGTTCGACGCTCCGGTCGGCCTGCTCACGCATCACCGCAGTCATGACGCGGCGAGCTGGGCGTTCCTGGAAGACTTCATCGCCGAGGCCCTCCGCCGCTTCGAATGGCTCGGCTTCGGCGACGGACTGGCCGACTGATGGACGCATCCTGGCGCCATCGGCCCGAGCGGGGAGCACGAAGATATGTATGAACGGGTCCTGCTCGCCTATGACGGCACCCTCGAAGGCGCGGTGGCGCTGCGCGAGGGCGCGATCCTCGCCAAGCGGCTCGGCGCGCGGGTGTTCATCCTTTCCGTGGTTCCCGACAGCGGCGGCCTGAAGATCGCCGACGGCGCCTATGGCGGCGCCCTGGCGCACCAGACCGAGCGCTATCGCGAGCTGCTCGAACGCGGCGTCGCGCGACTGAAGCGGCTGGGGCTCGCGCCGGTCGGGCGGCTGGTGGTGGGCGATCCGGCCCGCGCCATCGGCGCCTTCGCCAAGGAGGTGCGCGCCGATCTGGTGGTCGTCGGCCATCAGCGGCGCAACATGCTGGAACGCTGGTGGTCGGGCTCGTCGGGCGCCTACGTCAGCGACTACATCCGCTGCACCCTGCTGATCGCCCGCAACGCCATCAGCGACGAGGCTTTCGAAGCCTTGATGAGCGAGAGCGAGCGCGAGCAAGGCGAGGCGAAAGCCTGAGCCAGGGCCTTGACTGTCTCAAGGTGAGGCCGGCTCAGCGAGCCAGGGACGATCTGGTGCGGGAGTGAAGACATTGGCCGATTCAACCGGCGACATCGAACTCGACGCCTTCCGCGCCGAGGCGCGAAGCTGGCTGGAGGCGAGCTTCCCAAGCTCGCTGCGCGGCAAGGCCGGCGTCGCCATGGCGCTGATGGACGGCGGCGTCTTCGAGGGCGACCTGCGGCTCTGGAAGCAGCGCATGGGCGCCAAGGGCTGGGGCGCCCCCACCTGGCCGGCGAAGTACGGCGGCGGCGGCCTTTCGGCGGCGCAGGCGCGGGTTCTGGCGCAGGAGATGGCCAGGGCCGGCGCCTTCAATCCCCTCGTCCAGGGCATGGGGATCAGCATGCTCGGCCCGACCATCCTTGACTATGGGACCGAGGCGCAGAAGGCCAAGCACATCCCGCCGATCGCCCGCGGCGAGGTGCGCTGGTGCGTCGGCTATTCCGAGCCCGGCGCGGGCTCGGATCTGGCGTCCCTGCAGACCCGGTGCGAGGACGCGGGCGACCATTGGCGCATCAACGGCCAGAAGGTCTGGACCTCCGGCGCGCAGTGGTCCGACTGGTGCGGGGCGCTGGTGCGCACCGACCCGGGTGCAAAGAAGCACGAGGGCATCAGCTTCATCCTCCTCGACATGCGCCAGAAGGGCGTCGAGACGCGGCCGATCCGGCTCATCGCCGGCGCTTCGCCCTTCTGCGAGACCTTCTTCACCGACGCCGTCGCGCCAAAGGACGCCCTGCTGGGCGAACTCAACAAGGGCTGGACGGTGGGCAAGCGGCTGCTGCAGCATGAGCGCGCCAGCCAGACCGGGGCCTCGACAGGCGGCGCGCGCGCCACGCCCTTGGCGCAGCTCGCCAAGGCCCGCGTGGGCGCCGATGGGGCCGGGCGCATCGCCGACGCCGATCTTGGCGGACGAGTCGGCGCGAGCCTGATGGACGCCCGCGCCCACGCCCTCACCCTGGCCCGCGCGGTGGCGGAAGCGAAGGGCGCGGCGGAGCCGAGCAACGCCAGTTCGGTGCTGAAGAACTCGGCCACCCAGGTCGCCCAGGCGCGCGCCGAGCTGACGCTGGAGCTCATGGGAACGCAGGGCCTGGGCTGGGAGGGCGAGGCCTTCAGCTCCGAAGAGATCGAGGCCGTGCGCGGCTGGCTCTCCGGCAAGGCGATGTCGATCTACGGCGGCTCGGCCGAGATCCAGAACAACATCGTCTCCAAACGCATCCTCGGCCTGCCGGACACCACCCAGTCTAGCTGAGGGCGTTACGGCGACTCGTAGGCGCGCCGGCCATCGATCAGAGTCGCGCGCACCTGCCGCGCGTGCGGCGCCGCCAGCACCTGGGCGAGCGGGGCGGCGAGGAGGCACAGGTCGGCTGCGGCGCCCGGGC
>DATKRO010000024.1:0-21713 GCA_035532115.1 Caulobacteraceae bacterium
CATGGCCGTCGCACCGGCCGCCGGCCTTGTGGTAGTCCTCTTCATGGCGTTGCCTTTCTTCGTGGAATCAGCACCCCGAGCCTACCGGCTCAAGGCGGGCAACGCCGACCCTCCTATTTCAACATTCCTCGGGACATCCCCGGGCTACCCGCAGCCCGATTGAGAGAAATCGTGCGTCGATCGATTGCGGCCAAATCGGAAACGTGATTGGGCAGCTCCGCACCCCAACGGATCTGGATCGCATCGCCGCATAGAGGAGGAGACATGGTCCATCGCATCTTATCCCTGGACGGCGGGGGCGCCTGGGCCTTGATTGAGGCGACGGCTCTTCGCGACCTCTTCGGTGATGTTCCGGGACGCGAGATTCTCTCGAAATTCGATCTCGCGGTTGCGAACTCTGGAGGCAGCATCGTCCTTGGCGGCCTTATCGAGAACATGTTGCCAAGCGAGATCATCGGCCTGTTCGATCAACAGTCCAACCGGCAGGCGATCTTCGCCAAGACGTCGCTGATCGAGAACCTGCTCTCTCACATCCCAATTTTTCCGAAATACTCGACCGCCGGCAAGCTGAACGGTTTGACGAGGGTGTTTGGGACGATCGGGGCACAGCCATTGTCGAGCTTCGCGGGTGGTGGTTGGGTGCCGGGACCGAACGGCCAGGACGTCAAGGTCCTCATCGTCGCATTCGACTACGGTTCCAGCCGCGCAAAGTTCTTCAGGTCCTACGGCACGGCGCACGGAGCCACTGCTGACAATGTACCGCTGGTCCAAGCGGTCCATGCGTCGTCGGACGCTCCCATAGAATTCTTCGACGCGCCGACCCAATGGAACAATCGCCGCTATTGGGATGGCGCGATGGCGGGGCTCAACAATCCCCTCCTGTCCGGCTTAGTCGACCTTCTGGGCGAGGGTGTCGCGCCGAGCGAAGTGGTCGCGCTCTCACTTGGCACTGGAACGATCAAGCTTGCTCCCGCTCAGGCCGTGCCGCCGGCGCCGAAGGCGCTCTCTGAGCCGCAGACCAAGCCTGGCGTTCTCAATGATCTCGAGAAAGCCGGGGGGTGCATTACGGATGACCCTCCAGATATGGCAACCTTCGCCGCCCACGTGATGCTGAGCGCCGCTCGCGGCCAAGATCCCACCGTGGTCGGGCCAGTGGTGCGCCTGAGCCCGGTCGTGCGGCCGATCCTCATCGACGGGGCGTGGGTCGTGCCACCTCATCTCGATGCCCAGCAGTTTCAAAAGCTCACCGAGACCGGGATGGACGCGGTCGAGCAGGATCAGGTCGAAGTCATCGCCGCGCTCGCCGCCTCTTGGTTGGCTGACGGCGCTCGAAATCAGCCCATTCGGATGAACTCTGACGACCTGTCGAGTTCGCTCGGCGAGGAGGTTTACTCGGCTGCGAAGGCGCGATGGTTCTCGCCGGGAATGGGCGCTTAGCCTGGAAGGCCCTCGCCGCGGCCGACCAAGAACGTAGCGACGAGTTCTTTGGTCCGTGGATAGCGCGGGGAGCGTCGGCCACACTCCCACCACCAGAACGTCGTTTCGTCGACCCCCATCACGGCCGCCGCCTCGAAGATCGCCAGGCCGCGGCGACGGCGCTCGGCGCGGAGTTGCTCACCCAGGGTCTTGGGTTCCTCCCAGGGCTCATGGCCCAGATAAGCTATGATCGCCGGCCAGAAGCGCTCGAGCGGCTCCCGCTCGTTGCGTTCCCACCACTTCAGCGACGTGCAGTTGGCGCCGATGAGTTGCGCGGCGTCGACGCGACGGTGCCCGAGTTCGCGACGGCGCCGCTGCAGCTGAGCGCCGAGGGAGTCACCCCGAAAAGCCGCCAACTCCGGCCTCTGCGTTCGGAGAGCGGCCTCCACGTGAGGCATCAAGAAGGCAACGCGACTATGCCGCTGCGGCTTCGCCGGACCCGGCAGGGGCCATTGCGGCAAGGCGCCGCGCTGCCAGATGGCCTACCAGTCGCGCGTCTCCGGGCCGCTCCTGGACCGCATCGACCTCACCGTCGATGTCCCGCCCGTGACCGCCGCCGACCTCGCCCTGCCGCCGCCCGCCGAGGGCACCGCCGAGGTCGCCGCCCGCATCGCCGCCGCCCGCGCCCTCCAGTCCGAGCGCGCCGCGCGCGACGGCGGCGGCCAGCCCAGCCTCAACGCCCGCGCCGAAGGCGCCTGGCTGGAGAAGATCGCCGCCCTCGACGAGCCGGGCCGCGCCCTGCTGGCCAGAGCCGCCGAAGCCGGCGCCCTCTCGGCCCGCGGCTGGAGCCGCACCTTGCGCCTCGCCCGCACCATCGCCGACCTGGAAGCCTGCGCCCCGGTGCGCCGCGTCCACGTCGCCGAGGCGCTGATCTACCGCAGGATCACCCCAGCGGCGCCGGGCATGGCCGAGACGCGGGCCAGCCTCTATCGGGGCTAGGGGACACGTCAGGGCCCTGCCGGACCGGCCGCTCCCGTGGCGCCGCCGTCAGCGCGCGTGGTCCTGCCAGAGCCACTCCAACGCCCCGGGGAGCGTCGCTTCCAGCACGCGGGCGTCGGCGTGGCGTCCGCCCAGCGACAGGGTGAAGCGGCAGGGATAGCCCTTGGCGGCGAGCGCCGCGGCCATGCGCCGGTTGGCCAGGGGCCAGCTATGCCAGGTCTCTTCCGGGTCATCGGCGTGCAGGTCGTGCTCTCCGACCTCCAGCCAGATGCGCAGCGGCTTGCGCTCGGTCTGCGGGATCAGCGTCGCGTGATACTCCCAGGCCCCGCGCGGGCTCTCGGGGTTGGGCGGCGACTGCTGGTTCACGTAGGTGCCCGAATAGGAGAGCACGCGGCGATACCGCTCCGGGTGGAACCAGGCCATGGTGAACGCGCATGCCGCGCCCGAACTCACGCCCATGGTCGCCCGGCTGTCGGGATCCTCGCTCAGCGTCACGCCGGTTTCGGCGACGACGCGGGGCAGCACTTCGGTTTCGATGAAGTCGCTGTAGCGGCCCGAGAGGGTGTCGTATTCAAGTCCGCGCTGCGAGCCCTGCGCATCGCCGCCGCCGCTATCGACGAGGATCGCGATCATCGCCGGCGCGCGCCCGGCGCCGATCAGATTGTCGAGCACGCGCGGCAGACGGTTCAGGTAGAGATAGCCATCCTGCGCCACGACGAAGGGTGCCGGCGTTCCGGACGCATATTGCCTGGGGACATATACCCACACCGTCCGGGTATAGGGCGCGGCGATGGACTGCTCATGCTCCTGCACGGCGATGCGGTTGCCGAAAGCGTCCCGGCGCCTGGTGATCTCGTTCTCGAGCCGCCGGATGCCGGGGTAGATCCGGCTGTCGCGCGATTGCATGGTGAAGGCGTGGATCGCGCCCGCCGGCGCGCCCGGCTGCACCGAACATTCCGGCGCCGGCGCATAGGCCGGCCCGATGATGAAGTCGCCGTCCGCCAGCCGCGAAGACCCTGTCATGCCGCGGTCCGACCCGGTCAGGCCGCCAGGGCGTCGCGATAGGGCGTCATGTCCCAGCCCGGATAGCGCGCCTGCGCCCGCCGCAGGGTCGCCTCGGTCCAGAACGGATGGCCCGGCCGCTTCACGCCGAAGCAGGCGAGCTGCTCGGGGCTTGCGTGGTCGAAGATCCGCCGCCACGGCTTTCGATGGTGAAACGGCCAGGCATGATAGCCGATGACGTCGTTGGCGGCGTCCTTGAAGCAGGCCATGACGGCGAACCGGTGTCCCTGCGGCGCGGTCATGTTGGTGCCGCGGTGATAGACGTCGATGCCATAGGGAAAGATGCTGCCCGCGGGCGCGGCGTTCGAGCGCGCGTAGCGCCCCAGACCCTCCTGGAGCCGAGCCTGGATTTCGCGGTCGCCGCTCAGGCTGAGCTCCGGACCGGCCACCTTCGAACTGTCCGGCCGCGTCACGTAGTGGGCCGGTCCGTGCGCGTCGGTCACGTCGCTGAAATAGCACAGGATCGTGACCGAGTTCAGCCGCGCGTCCTCGGCCGGCACGGTCAGGGTGTGGTTGGAGAAGTCGGTGTGAAACGGCTGGTCGTAGTCGGCGTCGCCGGTGAACTTGGCCCAGACGTTGCACTGATAGAGGTGCACCTCGTCGGCCCCGAGCGCCTGCCTGGCGAAGCTGACCAGGGCCGGATGCACGCCGATCAGATTGAGCGCCGGCGAGCAGTCGAAGGGCACGGCGTCCAGGGTCTTGAACTGGGCGGGGTGGAAATGACCCACCTCGCCGGCGCTCTTGCGATCGAGGCCCTCGCCTGCGCCTTCCGAGCGGCCGAACACCGTCTGGAAGTCCGCTGCGACGCCGGCGACCTCCTCGGCGGTGAAGAACTCCGGGATCAGGACCGCTCCGTCGCGCCGCCACGTCTCCAGGTGTTCGGGTCCAAATCGTTCAGCCATCGCTCGTCTCCAGCTCGCGCGTCGCGGCGCTTTCGGGGCGGCGGGCTCGGGACCGCCGCCGGCGTCCATGATAACGCCCGAGTGGCCAGGCGTCGCCTGGCGTCGCGCGGTCAGCCTGATACGGTATTGTCGGTGGCGTATGATCCTGACCTCTTCAGGGGCGCGGCGGCGTTCTATGAGCGGCATCGTGCGCCCTACGCCCAGGCGGCCATCGAGTTCGTCATCGAGCGTCTGGGGCTCGACGGCGCATCGCGCCTCATCGATCTGGGATGCGGGCCAGGAACACTCGCACGCCGCTTCGCGCCGCGCGTCGCCGCGGTGACCGCGATGGATCCCGACGCCGGCATGCTGGCCCAGGGGCGGCGGCTCGCGGCCTCGGAAGCTATCGCCAACATCGCCTGGATGCAGGCGGGCTCGGCCGAACTCGGCCAATTGCAGGGGACGTTCCGCGCCTTGGTCATGGGACAATCCTTTCACTGGATGGATCGGGATCAGGTGCTGGCCGATTTCCATCGGCTCGCCGAGGCCGGTGGCGGCGTCGCGCTCGTCAATCCCGGTCGCCGTCGGCCTCAGGAGTCCTGGGAGCCCGTCGTCGCAGCCGTCGTCGAGCGCTACCTCGGGCCTCGGCCCCCGCATCCCCAGCGCAACGTCGAGCCCCACCACGAGCCTGCGCTCCACCGCTCCGCCTTCGAGATCACCGCGGACGCCGAATTCAGTTCGACGATCCGCCGCGACATTCCTTCCATCATCGGCGCCGTTTACTCGGTTTCCAGCTCGACGCAGCGGCGCTTCGGCAAACGCCTGGGCGACTTCGAAACCGAGCTGGGCGAGGCGCTTCGGCGGGCCTGCCCTTCGGGCACGTTCGAGGAGACGATCGAGACCGGCGTCGTCATCGCCGTGAAGCGGCCCGGCGGGCCATACCCCCAGGCATAGAAGGCGACCCAGCTCGAGGGGCCGACCTCGGCGAGCCTTGCCGGGCGAATCCGTGGAGAGTGACGCCCAGGCCAGATCGCTCCGGAACATGCGCCACTCGACCGCCACGGCCACGGACGGACGCCGCGACCTCGCGCGGCTCCTGCTTATCCTCGCAGTCCCCATCGCCATCATGGCGATGGCGAGCTTTGCTGCGCCGGTGCTGAACGACGGCGACACCTTCTGGCACATCGCCGCCGGGCGCTGGATCATCGCCCACCGCGAGGTCCCGAGCGTCGATCCGTTCTCCTTCACCTTCGCCGGACGTCCCTGGTTTGCGCATGAATGGCTGAGCGAGCTTCTTCTGGCGCTGGCGTTCCGGCTCGCCGGCTGGGGCGCGGTGATGCTGCTGGTCGGGCTCTGCATCGGCGCGGTGGCCGCCATCATGGCGCGCTGGCTGAGTTCGTGGCTGGCCCCGCTCTCCACCGTCGTCGCCCTCGTCCTCGGTCTCGGCTGCGTCGCGCCGAGCCTTCTGGCGCGACCACAGATCATCTGCCTGCCGGCGCTGGCCCTCTGGAGCGTCGCCCTGCTGGAGGCGCGCCGGCGCGGCCGCGCGCCCGGCCTCGGCCTCGCGCCGCTGATGGCGCTCTGGGCCAACCTCCACTCCAGCTTCATCGTCGGCCTGGGGCTGGTCGGCGTCTTCGCCCTCGAGGCGGCGCTCGATGCGCCGGGGCGGCGCTGGCGCACCCTGCTCGCCTGGGGCGGCTTCGGCGCCGCCGCGCTCGCAGCCGCGCTGGTCACGCCCCATGGCGTGGAAGGACTGCTGTTTCCGCTGCGGGTCATCGGCATGAAGACGTTGCCGAGCATCACCGAATGGCGAGGGCCGGACTTCACGCGCCTCGAGCCCATGGAGATCGCCCTGCTCGGCGGCGCCTTCGCGCTCTTTTGGCGGGGCGCGCGGCTTGGCGCGGTGCGCGCCGCCCTGCTGCTGCTGCTGGTGCACCTCACCTTGCAGCACGTGCGCCAGGAACTGCTCCTGGGCGTCATCGCTCCGCTGGTGGTCGCCGAGCCCCTGGGCCGGGCGCTGGGGACGGCGCCGGCGCCGTCCTGGCGGCCGCTCTCGCCCCGGCTCCGGCCGCTCGCCGCGCTCGCCGGCGTCCTCCTCGCCGGCGTCGTCGCCGCGCGCCTGACGATGCCGATGCGCCGCGCCGACGCGGCCACCGCACCGGTGAACGCCCTCGCCCACGTCCCGGCCGCGCTGCGCCGCCAGCCGGTGCTCAACGACTACGACTTCGGCGGCTATCTGATCTTCGAGGGCGTGGCGCCCTACATCGACGGCCGCGCCGACATGTATGGCGACGCCTTCGTCGCCGACGACACCCGCATCGAGAGCGCCGACCCTGCGGCCCTCGCCAGGGCGGTGCGCGACTACCACATCGGCTGGGCCATCCTCGCGCCCCGCCGGCCCCTCGTCGGCGCCCTCGCCGCCGACGCCGGCTGGCGGCGGCTCTACGCCGACCGCTTCGCGGTGGTGTTCGAGAAGCTGCCCTGACCAGGGCGTCAGGCGGTGCGCTCCAGCGCCAGTCCCAGCTCCTCGATCATGGTCCGGCGCATCTCGACCTTGCGCACCTTGCCGGTGACGGTCATCGGGAAGGCGTCGACGAAGCGGACGTAGCGGGGGATCTTGTAGTGGGCGATCTGGCCGCGGCAGTAGGTGCGGATCTCGTCCTCGTCGGCCGCTTCGCCCGGCTGCAGCCGCACCCAGGCGCAGAGCTCCTCTCCCATCTTCGCGTCGGGCACGCCGATCACCTGGACGTCGGCGATCTTCGGGTGGGCGTAGAGGAATTCCTCGATCTCGCGCGGATAGACGTTCTCGCCGCCGCGGATCACCATGTCCTTGATGCGTCCGACGATGTTGCCATAGCCGGCCGCGTCGATGGTTCCGAGATCGCCGGTGCGCATCCAGCCGTCCGGGTCGATGGCTTCGGCGGTTTTCTGCGCATCGTCCCAGTAGCCGAGCATCACCGAATAGCCGCGGGTGCAGACCTCGCCAGGAACGCCGCGCGCCGTCGTCTCGCCGCGCTCGTCGATGATCTTGACCTCCAGGTGCGGCTGGATGCGGCCGATGGTCGAGACGCGCCGCTCGACGGGATCATCGGGCCCGGTCTGGAAGCTCACCGGGCTGGTTTCGGTCATGCCATAGGCGATGGTGACGTCGCGCATGTGCATCCTGCCGATCACCTGCTTCATCACCTCCACCGGGCAGGGCGAGCCGGCCATGGTCCCGGTGCGCAGCGAGGCGAGGTCATAGGCGGCGAAATTCGGCGAGCCGAGCTCGGCGATGAACATGGTGGGCACGCCATAGAGGGCGGTGCAGCGCTCGGCCTCGATGGTGCGCAGCGTCGCTTCCGCATCGAAGGCCGGCGCCGGAAACACCATCGCCGCGCCGTGGGTCACCGCCGCCAGATTGCCCATCACCATGCCGAAGCAGTGGTAGAGCGGCACCGGCAGGCAGATGCGGTCGTCCGGTCCGAGGCGCTGGGCGCGGCCGACGAAGAAGCCGTTGTTGAGGATGTTGCGGTGCGACAGCGTCGCACCCTTGGGCAGGCCGGTGGTGCCGCTGGTGAACTGGATGTTGATGGCTTCGCGACGGTCGAGCCGGGCGGCGATGTCGGCGAGGCGGCGGCGCTCGCCGGCGCCCGCGAGAGGCTCGAGCTCGTCGAAATCCAGCCAGCCGGACCGCGCCGCGCCGCCGATCTTGATCGCCGCCTTCAGGCTGGGCAGGCGCACGGCTTTCAGCGCGCCAGGCGTGGAAACACGCAGCTCAGGCGCCAGCTCCTCGACCATGGCCGCATAGTCGCCGGTCTTGAACCGCTCGGCGGCGACCAGCGCCGTCACCCCGACCTTGTTCAGCGTGTACTCCAGCTCCGAGAGCCGGTAGGCCGGGTTGATCGTCACCAGGACGAGGCCGGCCTTGGCGGCGGCGAACTGGGTCAGCACCCATTGCGCGCAGTTGGGCGACCAGATGCCGATCCGCTCGCCAGGCGCCAGCCCCAGCGCCAGCAACCCCGCCGCGAGCGCCTCGGCGCGCGTGGCGAGCTCGGCCCAGGTGAAGCGCAGGCCCTGTTCGGCCAGCACCAGCGCCTCGCGTTCGCCCCACCGCTCGGCCGCCTCGTCCAGAGCGCGGCCGATGGTGGCTTCGATGAGCGGCGGCGTATCGGCGCCCTTAACCCAGCTCAGGCCCTGATCCATCGCCCTGCCTCCTCGCCGCCGCCTGCGGCGGCCGGGTGCAATTTAGGCGCGGCTCAGGCCTTGCGTCGAGCCGCGCCGTTCGAGGCCTGGACCTCGGGGGCGGCGACCACCACCAGCGGGGCTTCGGACAGCCAGCGCCTGGCCGCAGCCTTGACCTCGTCCAGCGTGATGCTGGCATAGTCGCTCTCCCAGCTCTCGGCGGCGGCGATCTGCTCGGGATGCGCCCAGGAGCCGTCCAGCATGTTGATCCACCAAGGATTGGAGATCATGCGCGTCGCGCCATTGTCGAGCACCGGGCGGCGGGCGCGCTCCAGCATACCGGGGGTGATGTCGCCGGCGGCGAGGTTCCTGGCGATCTTGCGCAGTTCGTCCACGACCGCCTGGGTGGCGGCCGGCGAGGTGTCGATGCCTACGGTGAGCGAGCCCTGGTCGCCGGCGCTGTCGAGCTGCACGTTCACCTGCGGCGAATAGGCCTTGCCGAGCCGCTCGCGGATGTCGTCGATCGCTCGCATCTGCACGATCTGGCCCAGGAGGTTCACCGTGCGCTGCTCGCGCACCTTCTGCGGCGTCCAGACGAACAGCGGCCAGGTGACGAGCACGGTGGCCTTCTGCGGCGAGCCGTCGTCGGTGGCGCGCACCAGATGCGGCTGGGTCGCGGCGAAGCGGATCCTGGGGGCGTTCGGGCGCACATAGTCCTTGCGGACCCTGGGCGGCAGTGCGCCGAGGGTCTGGGCGACGGCCGCCGTCGCCGCAGCCTCGTCGACGTCGCCGACGATGGTCACCTCGAGGGCGTCATGCTTCAGGGGCGGGCCGAGGATGCGGGCGAAGTCAGCGCTCTTGACCCCGTCGAGGTCATGCTCGTCTGGCAGGTCGAGGATTCGCGGCGCGGGCAGCGACTTGTCGCGCGCCAGGGCGGCGGCGAAGCCGGGCTCGCTGCGGGTGATCTGGTAGAGGGTGCGCACCGCGGTGGGAATCTGGGCGTCCACCTGCGGCCGGAAGCCGGGGTCGGAGAGATAGGCCGCGATCAGCTGCAGCTCGACGTCGAGGTCCGAGGGACGGGTTGCGCCGGAGATCACGAAGGCGTTGCGCTTCACCGCCAGATTGAAGTCGCAGACGTGCCCGACACAATGGCGCACCGTGTCTTCATAGTCGTTCTTGCCGAGGCCGCCCTGGCGCAGCAGGCTCGCCCCCAGCCGCGCCGCCGCCAGATCCCGGCTCGCCAGCTCCTCCTGGCCGGCCCCGAAGCGGATGCGGATATCCACCCGGTCCTGGGCGTTCAGGCTGGATTTGAAGTTCAGCCGAACGCCGTTCGAGAACAGAATCCGGGTCGCGCCGATGTCCGGCAGCACCTCGCGGCTGGTGACCGTGCCCGGCGGTCCGAACGAGGCGTAGGCCCAAGCCTTGCCCTGATGCTCCGCCGGCGCGGCGGGCGGCGCCGAGGCCTGGGCGAGCCGCCAGGCGCCGAGCACCCGGGCGCGCGGCTGGGCCTTGCCGTCGACCAGCACCACCAGGGGCGCGGCGGCCCTGGTCCAGACGCGGGCGAACTCGCGATCGACGTCGTCGCGGGTCAGCACGGCCAGCGCCAGGCGTCCGATGCGCTGGTCCTCCTCGGCGGTGGAGAAGGTGCCGCCCAGCTCGAGGTTCGAGACGATGCTGCGGGCAAGTTCGGCGCCGGTCATGGTGGGCGCCTGGCCGACCTCGGCCTCCACCTGGGCCTTCAGCCCCTTCAGGCTTTCGGCATATTCCTCGCCGGTGACGCCGTGCAACGCCAGCCGGCGCGTTTCCGTCGAGATCGCGTCCAGCGCCCTGCGCCAGTCCTGGTCGCGCAGCATGGCGGTGACGCAGGTGAATTCGGCGGCGTCGTAGGCCTCGTCGCGGTCGACCTCGGCCGAGACGAACGGCGGGTTGGCGCCACTGGCGAGCCGCGACAGCCGCTGGTCGAGCGCGCTTTGCCAGATGGCTTCCTCGAAGTCGCGGGTGCGCGAAACCACGCCCTCCTTCAGCGTCGGGTCCTTGGTGGCCACCCGGCAGACCTGGATGGTGGGCGGCGCCCGGCTCTCGGCCTCGGTGAGAACCGCCGTGGCGCGGGCCGGGTCGATGCGGCCGAGGTCGGGCGGGTGCGGCGCGGGGGTATCGTTCCGCCACGAGCCGAACGCGGCCTCGATCCGGGCCTTCAGCTCGGCGCGCGGCAGGTCGCCGACGGCGATCACCATGGACGTCTCGGGCCGATACCAGCGATGGTAGAAGCGGCGGATGGCGTCGGCGTTCACCGTGGTGATCACCGGCTTCAGGCCGATCGGGGCGCGCTCGGGGCCGAGCAGATGCGGCGCGAGGAAGGCCTCGCTCTTTTCGGCCACCGCGCCGACGGCGCTGCGGGTGCCGATGTATTCGCTGAGGATGACGCCGCGCTCGCGATCGACCTGGCTTTGCTGGATGGTGAGGCCGTCGGCGACGTCGCGCAGCCAGGTGAAGGCCAGGTCGAGCCGCTGCGGCGTGACCTCGGAGAGGTCGAGGCTGAAGGTGGTGGTGTCGAAGGTGGTCTCGGCGTTCTGGTCGCGCCCGATCGCAGCGCCGATGTCGGCGAAGCGCTTCATCACCGTGCCCGGTGGGAAGTGCGTCGAGCCGTTGAAGGCCATGTGCTCGAGGAAGTGGGCGACGCCGCGCTCGGCCGGGGTTTCGTCCTTGCTGCCGGCGCCGATCACCAGGATCAGGGTGACCTGGCGCGTACCCGCCCGCGTCATCACCCCATAGGTGAGGCCATTGGCGAGCTTGCCGATCTCCGCATCGGGATTGGGCCGGGTGAAGGGATAGGCGGCGTCGTCGGGCGACGGCTGCGCCATCGCGGCCTCGGGAGCGACCGGCGTGGCCAACGCCGGCGCGGCCAGGAGCGCGGCGATCGCGGCGCCGAGGGCCGCGAGCACGGGCTTCAGAGTGCGATGCATGGAATCACGACCCTCGGAACCTCGACCATAGCCTGCCGCGCCGCATCGCCCAAGCCGCGCGCCGATCCCGCTAGGGGCTCTCCTGGGCGCCATCATGGCGCCGGCGCTGCGACTCGCGGCCGCGGCGAGGCCTATTCGGTGATCACCACCGGCGCCGGCAGCACCACGTGGATCACCACAGCGGTCTCGGCGAACAGGGTGTGGCCTTCGCCGGGCGGGGTGTAGATGAAGTCGCCCGGTCCGAAGGCGAGTTCGTCGAGCCGGCCCTTGCCGGAAACGACATAGATCTCCTCGCCGCCCGGATGGGTGTGCGTCGGCGAACGCGAGCCGGGATCGTAGCGCATCAGAAAGGTGCCCTTGCCGCCTTCCATCCGCAGCGGCGTCGCCGTGACGCCTTCGCGCACGGCGCCCCAGCGGGCCTGGCTCGTGGCGGTCAGTTGCATCGTCATCAGATCGCTCCCATGGCCGCGAGCAGGCGCTCCGGCGTGATCGGATAATCGCGCACCCGCGCGCCGCAGGCGTTGTGGACCGCGTTCGCCACCGCCGCCCCCGCCCCGCAGATGCCGGCCTCGCCGACGCCCTTGATGCCGAGCGGATTGGCCTTGTCGTCGACCTCGGGCAGGAAATAGGCGTCGAGATCCACGATGTCCGCGTGGACCGGCGCGAGATAGGTCCCGAGATCCTGAGCGCCGAGGCTGCCGAAGCGCTCGTCGATGCGATTGGTCTCGGTGAGCGCCGCGCCGACGCCCCAGATCATACCGCCGGTGATCTGGCTCCTGGCGGTCTTCTCGTTGAGGATGCGCCCGCAGGCGAAGGCCCCCAGCATGCGCCGCAGCCGCACCTCGCCGGTGACCGGATCGACGCCGACCTCGGCGAAGTGAGCGCCATAGGAATGGCTGACGTAATCGCGGATGTCGGGCGCCGGCGCTGAGGCGCCCTCGGCCTCGACGCCCTCGGGCGCGAGCCGCGAAACCAGCGCCGCCAGGGTCTCGGAGCGGTTCTCGGCCACGATCAGACCGTCGCGGAAATCCACCGCCGCCTCGGGCGCGCCGTAGAGGGGAGAGCCAGGGTCGGCGAGCGCCATGGCGGCAAGCCTGGCCCGAAGCGCCATGCCCCCCGCGAGCGCCCCCGAGCCCGCCGTCGCCGCGCCGAATTGGCCGCCCGAGCCCGGCGCCGGCGAGAAACCGGAGTCGCCGATCTCCACCACCACCTTGTCGAGCGCAACGCCCATGGTCTCGGCGGCGATCTGGGCGAGGATGGTGTAGCTGCCGGTGCCGATGTCGGTCATGCCCTGGCGCAGGCGGATGGTCCCGTCGGCGTCGCAGCGCAGGCTCGCCTTGGCGGGCAGGAGGAAGTTGCCGCGGATGGCGCAGGCCATGCCCATTCCCACCAGCCAGCGGCCGTCGCGCACCTGGCCGGGGCGGGGATTGCGCTGCGACCACCCGAACCGCACCGCACCGTCGCGCATGCATTCCACCAGCTGGCGGCACGAGAACGGCTGACCGGTCTCGGGATGGCGCCCGGGCTCGTTCCTGAGGCGCAGCTCGATCGGATCGAGCCCGAGCCGCTCGGCCAGTTCGTCCATGGCCGCTTCCAGGCTCAACATCCCCACCGCCTCGCCGGGCGCGCGCATGGCGCTGGCGACGGCGATGTCCAGCAGCTGGAGGCGATGCCCGGTCAGGCGATTGGGCGCCGCGTAGAGCGATCGGGCGAAACCGGCGGCGCGTTCGAGAAAGGGATCGGCCCGCGCCGCATGGCTGGCCGATTGCAGCGCCAGGGCCGTCATGCGCCCGTCCCGGGTCGCGCCCAGGCGCACCCGCTGCACCGTGGCCGGGCGGTGGACGGTGGCGTTGAACATCTGCTGGCGGCTCAGCGCCACTTTCACCGGCCGTCGCAGATGGCGGGCCGCCAGCGCCGCCAGGGCGAAATCCTCATAGACCGAGCCCTTGCCGCCGAAACCGCCGCCGATGTAGCGCGAGAGCAGATGCACGTGGTCGCGCGGGATCTGCAGCGTCTCGGCCAGCAGGTGCTGCGGCCGCTTGATCATCTGCACCGAGGTGTGGACCACGACGCGATCGCCCTCCCACCAGGCGGTGGTGGCGCAGGGCTCCATCTGGCAATGGTTCTGGATTGGCGTCGTATAGGTCTCGTCGAGGCGCACCGGCGCGGCGGCGAACGCCGCCTCGAAATCGCCGATGCGCGAGTCCGCATCCTGCGGCGAGGGCTGCGCCGCGGCGGCGTCGAAGCCGAACTCACCGTCGCCGGGCTGGTATTCGACGCGGACGAGGGCGGCGGCGGCGCGGGCGTTCTCCAGGGTGTCGGCGGCGACGAAGGCCACCGGCTGGCCGAAGAAGCGCACCACTGCGCTGGTGAACACGGGCTCGGCCGCGGCCTGGCTCTGCACATAGGCCTTGGCGCCGGCCGCGCCCTGTCCCGGCGGCGGGTCCATGGGATGCCAGACGAGGAGCACGCCCGGCGCGCTCCTGGCGGCCGCGTCGTCCACGGCGGCGACCCGCCCGCAGCCGATCTGCGCACCCACGATCACCCCATGCGCCGGCGGCGACGGCGTGGCGACGTCGTTGGCGTAGGGCGCCGTGCCGGTGACCTTCAGCGGACCTTCGTAGCGATCGACGGGCCGGCCGATGATGCCCGAGCGATTGACGTTGACCGGATTGGGCCGGGCGTAGTCGGCGATGCTCTGCATCAGCCCCTCCCCTCCTGCAGCGCCGCGGCGATCACCCGCCGGGCGAGCGCGATCTTGAAATCGTTGCGGCCACGCCCGCGCGCGCCGGCAAGCTCCGCCTCGGCGGCCTCGGCGGCCGAGGCGCCCCGCGCCAGCGCCGCCTCCGCCGCCACCGCCCGCCACGGCTTCAGCGCCACCGCGCCCAGCGCCAGCGCCGGGCCGGCGATCGCCAGACTGAAGAGGGCGCTGGCGTAGGAGGCCCGGTCGCGCACCTTGCGATAGCTCTGGCGCCCCTCGGGCGGCGGCGGCAGCGTCACGGCGCTCACCAGTTCGCCCGCGGCGAGATTGGTCTCGACGTGCGGCGTCTCGCCCGGCAGACGATGCACCTCGTCGATCCCCAGCGTCCGCGCCTCGCCGGCCGGCGTCACCGTCTCGATGCCCGCCCCGAGGGCGCTCAGGGCCACGGCCATGTCGGAGGGGTGCACGGCGATGCAGGCCTCGCTGGCGCCGAGGATCGCGTGGGTGCGGTTCAGCCCTTCCAGGGCGCTGCACCCGGCGCCGGGTTCGCGTTTGTTGCAGGGCTTGGCCGGATCGTAGAAATAGCCGCAGCGGGTGCGCTGCACCAGGTTGCCGCCGATCCGCGCCTTGTTGCGCAATTGCGCCGATGCGCCCGCGAGCAGCGCCTGCGCCAGCACCGGATAGCGGGTGCGCACGCGCCGGTCCGAGGCCACCGCCGCATTGGTGGCCATGGCGCCGATGCGCAGGCCGCCCTCCGCCGTCTCGGCGATCTGCGCCAACGGCAGGCGCGACACGTCGACGAGATGGGCCGGCCGCTCGATCTCCAGCTTCATCAGGTCGATCAGATTGGTGCCGCCGGCGATGAAGCGCGCGCCCGGCGCCGCCGCCGCCCGCGCCGCGCCCGCGGCGGTTTCGGCGCGCTCATAGGTGAACGGCCTCATGGAGCCCCTCCCACTCCAGAGGCGGTCGCGGCGACGTCGCGGATCGCCTCGAGAATCTGCGGATAGGCCGAACAGCGGCAGATGTTGCCGCTCATCCGCTCGCGGATCTCCGCGTCCGTCAGCTCGCAGGTCTCGGCCGCGAGATCCTCGGTCGCCTGGCTCGGCTCACCGGCCCCGGCCTCGGCCAGCATGCCCAGCGCCGAGCAGATCTGCCCGGGCGTGCAGTAGCCGCACTGGAAGGCGTCGCGGTCCAGAAAGGCGCGCTGCAGCGGGTGCAGGGCCGCCGGCGTCCCGATCCCCTCTATGGTGGTGATCTCGTCGCCCTCGTGCATCACCGCCAGCGTCAGGCACGCATTGATCCGCGTTCCGCCCACCAGCACCGTACAGGCGCCGCACTGGCCATGGTCGCAGCCCTTCTTGGTCCCGGTCAGCCCCAGCTGGTTGCGCAGCAGATCGAGCAGGGTGGTGCGCAGATCGACCTCGACGCGCCGCGCCTCGCCGTTGACCGTGATCGCGAGGGCCGCCGCAGCCGCCTGCCGCACCGGCATGTCCATCAATGGCGTTCCCAATCAGGCCGCATCCGAAATCCGCGCCTACATAGGGCCGCGGCCCGGGTTCGGCAAAGGCGGCGGCGTCGGCGTCCACCGGAGACCGCTCAGCCCTACGCCTCGTCCATCGCCGAGGACAGGCCGCGGTTCAAAACCGACGCGGACGAGGGCCATCAGGCGGCCCGCTCCTTGCGGGGCGGGTCGCCCTTCAGTTCCAGACACCCGGCCGGCGTCCCTTCCAGGGCGCTTCCTTCTCCAGTTGCGACGCCAGGCGGATCACCGTCGCCTCGTCGCCGTAGCGGGCGGTGAACATCATGCCGATGGGCAGGCCCGAGGCCGATTGCGCCAGCGGCAGCGACATCGACGGCTGGCCGGACATGTTGAAGGCCGGCGTATAGGGAAACAGCATGCCCTGGCGCTGATTGAGTTCGCGCGGCGGGACCGCGACGGGCGAGAGATAGCCGATCTTCGGCGGCGGCGCGGTCATCACCGGCGAGAGATAGACGTCGATGTCCTCGAAGCAGGCGAGCGTGGCGCGGTTCAGACGGCGCAGCTCCTGCAGGCCGCCCATGGCCTGCTCGCCGGTGACGCGCCGACCCGACCTCAGGTTGGCCCAGGTGAGCGGCTCCAGCTCGTCTTCCTCGGGCTCGTGGCCGATGGCTTCGATGAGGCGGCGCATGCCGGCGGCAAAGTTGGCGCCGCTCATCGGCGCCCAGGCGCGATAAAGGGCGCGGTAGTCGATCTCGAGATTGCGCGGGATCACCTCGTGCCCCAGTCCTTCCAGCAGGGCGGCGGTGCTCTCGAGAGCGCCTTGCACTTCCGGGTCGACCGGCCGGTTTGGCGACGGTTCGGCCGCCCAGGCGATCCTCAGACGGCCGGGGCTCGCGCCCAGTTCCTCGACATAGGGCCGCGCCTTGGGCGGGGTGGCGTAGGGCGAGCCGGGTTCGGGAATGCCGGTGACGTCGAGCATGGCGGCGGTGTCGCGCACGCTGCGGCTGACCACATGGTCGACGACGAGGCCGTGGGCGTAATCGAAGCCGTCGGGCAGGTCGGGGTTGCGGTCGCGCGTCACCTTCAGGCCCACGAGGCCGCAGCAGGCGGCCGGAATCCGGATCGAGCCCAGCCCGTCGCTGGCGTGGGCGAAGGGGACGATGCCCGCCGCCGTCGCCGCCGCCGATCCGCCGGAGGAGCCACCGGTGATGTGCTCGGGATTCCAGGGGTTGCGGCAGGGGCCCAGATGCGCCCCCTCGGTCGTGCCGGTGATGCCGTACTCGGGCGTGTTGGTCTTGCCGAGGAAGACGAGGCCGGCCGCGCGATAGCGGGCGACGAGGCCGCTGTCGTCGGCGTCGACGTAGCCTCGGGCGAAGCGGCTGCCCTTGCTCTGCGGCCAGCCGGCGACGGCGACGCCCAGATCCTTGATGAGGAAAGGCACGCCTCGGAATGGCCCGTCGGGCAGGCCTGCGGCGGCGGCGCGGCGCGCCTCGTCGAAGGCCTGGTGGACCACGGCGTTGAGCTTGGGATCGTGCCGCTCGATGCGCTCGATGGCGGCCTCGGTCAGCTCCGCGGGCGTCACCTCGCCTTCGCGGACCAGCCCAGCCAGGCCCACGGCGTCGTAGTCGGCGTAGTCGTCCATGCGCATGCCCTTGTTCCTCCGGCTGCTTTGCTGGCACTTAAGCACGGGCGGGCCGGAAAACGGAACGATGCAAAGCAGGAGAGCGAGTTTGGGCGAGTGGCGCAACTGGTCGGGCAGCGTCGCCTGCGAGCCCGCCGCGATCGAGAGCCCGACGACGCTCGAGGCGCTGCGCCGGCTCGTCTGCGGCGCGGCCAAGGTGCGCGTAGCCGGGACCGGCCACTCGTTCATGCCGCTGTGCGCCACCGACGGCCTGTTGCTGTCGCTCTCGGCCATGCAGGGCGACCTGGAGGTGGCCGACGATCGCCGCAGCGCCTGGATCCCGGCGGGCTGGTCGATCTCGCGATTGACCGAGGCGCTCTGGGCCGAGGGCCTGTCGCTGATCAACCAGGGCGACATCGACAAGCAGGCCATCGCCGGCGCGGTCTCCACCGCGACCCACGGCACCGGCCGCACTCTGGGCTCGCTCGCCGCCGCCGCGGAGGGTTTCCGCCTGATGCTGGCTTCGGGCGAGGTCGTCGAATGCGACCGTGCGCACGAGCCCGACCTTTTCGAGGCCGCCAGGGTGTCGCTGGGCATGCTGGGCGTGGCGACCGCGATCCGGATGCGGGTGCTGCCGGCGTATCGGCTGAAGGAGACCATCCGCCGCCGCCCGCTCGCCGAGGTGCTCGAGGAGTGGGACGAGCTGGCGGACCGCCATCGCCACGTGGAGTTCTTCCATTTCCCCTATTCGGGGCACGCCACCCTGAAGATCCTGGAGCCGGTGGACGAGGGCGAAGCGCCGCAGCCGGGCGCCTTCGAGGATGCGGTGTTCCAGGCGGTCTGCGATCTTGCCGCCGTCTGGCCGCGCACGGCCCCGACGCTGCAGCGCATGCTGACGCGGGCGATCCGCGCCTCCGAGCGCGCCGGCCCGGCCGGACGCATCTTCCCTTCCGAACGCTCGGTTCGCTTCGAAGAGATGGAGTACGAGATCCCCGCCGAGGCCGGCCCCGAGGCCCTGAGGCGCGCCATGGCCCTGGTGCGCGACCGACGCTGGCCGATCATCTTCCCCTTCGAGTTCCGCACCGTGGCGGCCGACGACATCTGGCTGTCGCCGATGCAGGGGCGCGCCTGCGTCTCCATCAGCTTCCATCAGTACGCCAAGATGGCGTGGCGCGAGCCGTTCGCAGGCGTCGAGGCGGTGTTCCGCGAGGCCGGCGGCCGGCCGCACTGGGCCAAGCGCCACACCCTCGCCTCGGACGACGTGCTGCGCCTCTATCCCGACGCGCCGAAGTTCGCGGCGGTGCGCAAGCGCGTCGATCCCGCCGCGAAATTCCTCAACGCCCACCTCGCCGAACTCTTCGCGTTTTCACTGTGACGGCTCCGATGCACGCTCTCGCCCTGCACGCTCACCTGATCGGCCGCCAGGGATCGCGGCGGGCGCTGAACACGCCGGCGCTGGTGCTGGACATCGAGGCTCTCGACCGCAACATCGCCGCCATGGCGGCGTTCGCGGCCGCCCGCGGGCTGAAGCTGCGCCCGCACGCCAAGACCCACAAGAGCGTCGACATCGCGCGCCGCCAGATCGCCGCCGGCGCCCTCGGCGTCTGCTGCGCCAAGCTCGGTGAAGCCGAGGCCCTCGCCGATGGCGCGGTCGAGGGTCTCCTGATCACCTCGCCCGTGGTGGGCGAGGCGGCGGTGGAGCGGCTGATCGCGCTCGCGGCGCGCAGCCCCGGCCTGATGGCGGCCTGCGACCATCCCGATGCGGTGGCCGCCATCGGCGCGGCGGCAAGAGCGGCCGGACGCAGCCTCACCCTGCTCGTCGACCTCGATCCCGGTCTTCGGCGCACCGGCGTCGCCAGCGCCGCCGACGCCCTGGCGCTGGCGCGAACGATCGCCGGCCACGACGCCCTCGGCTTCGGCGGCGTGCAGTTCTACTGCGGCGCCGAACAGCACATCGAGGCCTATGCCGAACGCGCCGCGGCCGTCGCCCAGAGGATGGCGCGCCTTTCCGAGACCATCGCCCTGTTGCAGGGCGCCGGCCTCGCGCCCGGCATCGTCACCGGCGGCGGCACCGGCACCCACGCCATCGACGCCGACCTCGGCGTCTTCACCGAGCTGCAGGTCGGCTCCTATGTCTTCATGGATCACCAGTACGGCGTCTGCGCCCTGAGGGCGGACGGCGCGCGGCCATTCGAGACCTCGCTGATGGTGGATGCCCGGGTGATCAGCGCCAGTCACCCGATGCTGGCGACCGTGGACGCCGGGCTGAAGGCCTTCGCCACCGAGGCCGGCGCGCCGCCGATCCTCTCCGGCGCGGTCGAGGGCAGCGCCTACCGCTTCATGGGCGACGAGCACGGCGCCATCGTGCCGCCGCGCGGGCTCGCCCCGCCCAGGCTCGGCGAGCGCGTCACCCTCGCCGCCCCCCATTGCGACCCCACCGTCAACCTCTACGAGGCCTACCACGTCGTCCGTGGCGACACCCTGGAAGCCATCTGGCCGGTGAGCGCACGCGGACGGTCGGCGTAACCTCCACCCGCCCCAAAGCGGGGAGAGAGGCTGGACATCCGCGGCGTCAAGGGGCTGAATCGGCCGCATGACCCAGACCCAAGTCGACCTCGACGAGGCCCTCGGCGCGGCGCACCTGCCGGCGCTCGTGGCCGCGCTCGTACATCTCACCGGCGATGAAAGCCTGATCGCCCGCGACCGCTGGCCAGTCTACGACTTCTTCGGCGACAGCCGGCTGGGCGGCTATTCGCCCGAGCGCCAGGCGCAGATCCGCGCCGCCGCCAAGGCCGCGATAGAAGCGCACCTCGCCGGCAAGCCGCTCGCGCCCGCGCCAGGCGAAGCGGTGGTGCGCAGGATGATGGACTTCATCGCCGGCGCCGAAATCCCGGCGCGCTACGCGCCGTTCCTGATGGAGGAACTGCAGATCGGCGGCGCCGACGCAAGGAAGCCGGACTGGAGCGCGCCGAAGCTGGCCGCGGCGGCCGCGCAGCTGCCGGTGGTGATCGTGGGCGCCGGCATGTCGGGGCTGCTGGCGGGCGTCCGCCTGAAAGAAGCCGGCGTGCCTTTCACCATCGTCGAGAAGAACGCCGAGGTCGGCGGCACCTGGTTCGAGAACAGCTATCCAGACTGTCGCGTCGACAATCCCAGCCACCTCTATTCCTATTCATTCGAGCCCAACCACGACTGGCCCAACCACTTCTCGCCGCAGCCGGTGCTGCTGGCCTACTTCAAGGGCGTCGCCGCCAAGCACGGCCTGCACCCGCACGTCCGTTTCGAGACGGCCGTCGAGGAAGCGGCGTTCGACGAGGCCGCCGCACTCTGGAACGTGCGGATCAAGGGCAGGGACGGCCGCGTCGAGACGCTGAAGGCCCGCGCGGTGATCTCGGCGGTAGGCCAGCTCAACCAGCCGCGCTATCCCGATATCCCCGGCCGCGAGGACTTCGCCGGACCTTCGTTCCACTCGGCGCGCTGGAACCACGACATCGACCTGACGGGCAAGCGCGTCGCCGTGATCGGCACGGGCGCCAGCGCCTTCCAGTTCGCGCCGGAGGTGGCCAAGTCGGCCGGACACCTCACCATCTTCCAGCGCACCCCGCCCTGGCTTGCGCCCACGCCCGACTATCACGAGCCGACCACGGCGGCCGAGCGCTGGCTGCTCGAGCACGTGCCGTTCTATGAGAAGTGGTACCGGTTCTGGCTGTTCTGGATGCTCACCGACGGCGTCTACGAGGGCGTCAAGGCCGATCCTGCCTGGGACGGCGGGCCGGGCGCGGTGAGCGCCGCCAACGCCATGCTGCGCGAGGCGCTCGCCGGCGCCATCGCCGCCCAGGCCCAGGACGCGCCCCGGCTGCTGGAGCATCTGATCCCGGCCTATCCCTTCGGCGGCAAGCGCGCCCTGCGCGACGACGGCGTCTGGATCGCCGCCCTGAAGCGTCCCAACGTCGAACTCGTGGCCTCGCCCATCGCTCGCATCACCAGAACCGGGATCGTCACCGCCGACGCCGAGGCGCGGGACTTCGACGCCATCATCTATGGCACCGGTTTCACCGCCAGCCAGTTCCTCAGGACCTTCAAGGTGGTCGGCCGCGGCGGGCGCGAGCTGCATCAGGCCTGGGCGGGGGATGCGCGCGCCTATCTGGGCGTGACCACGCCGGGCTTCCCGAACTTCTTCATGATCTACGGCCCCAACACCAACATCGTGGTCAACGGCTCGATCATCTTCTTCTCGGAGTGCGCGGTCCGGTACATCCTGGGCTGCCTGAAGCTGCTCGCCGAGAGCGGCGCCCGGACCCTGGAGGTGCGCGCCGACGTCCACGACGCCTTCAACGCCAAGGTCGACGCCGCCAACGCCCTGATGGCCTGGGGCTCGCCGCACGTGACCAGCTGGTACAAGAACGACACCGGCCGGGTCTCGCAGAAC
>DATKRO010000025.1:0-20539 GCA_035532115.1 Caulobacteraceae bacterium
TCGGTCCTCGCGCGACCCCGCCCCCGGCGCGCGCGCGCCGACGATGAGGAACATCGGTCGCTCCAGTTCGTCCGCCAGTTCGGGCCGGGCGGCGATCTGCTCGGGGGTCGGGCGGAACTCTTCTACGTGCTCGATGGCGAAACCGGATGCGATCAAGAGGTTGAGGGTGGTCCCGATCGTGCGGTGCTGCTTGACGACGCCCTTGGCGAGCCAGTCGGTGGTGCGCGCGCCCTCGCGGAAATAGGCGTCGAGCGGCCAGATCCTGGTGCCGCAGGCGTCGGGCGACCAGGCCGGGTTCGTGGGCGCCATGTAGATCGGATGTTCGATCGAGAATACCAGGCGCCCGCCGGGCGCGAGGCCATGGCGGATCGCCGCGACGAGGCCGGCGGCGTTCTCGACGTAGTGGAACGCCAGCGAGCTGTACGCGAGGTCGAAGCGCCCTGGCGCAAGTTCGAGCCTTTCCAGGTCGGCGCGCTCGTAGGAGATCGCGTCGTCCGTGGTCGTGGCGCGGGCGCGGGCGAGCATCCTGGCCGAGACGTCGAGCCCCAGCACCCGCGCCGCGCGCCCATCGGCAGAACCATCCGTAGCCGCAGCCGAGATCGACGAGCGAGCGCCCGCGCAGATCCGGCAGCAGGGCGCGCATGGCCGGCCACTCGGCCGCGCCCTCCAGGCCCTCGATCGAACGCCGCAGCCGCCCATAGGCGTCGAAGAAGTCCGGCCGGTCGTAGACGTTCTGGGTCATGCCGGCGTGGAAGGTGCGAGTTCGCGCGCGTGTCAATCCGGGCGCCCGCGGCTCAGCCGCCGTTAGCGGTCCGCGGCATGGTGTAGGATCAGCCCCCCGGTGGCGTGTCCACCAGTCGGAGATCGGTCGTGAGCGCCAGTCGCCCCCGTTTCACGCAGCCTCGCCCGGCGTCGCCGCGCGCCGCCGCTCGCCCTGGCGCGCCGTCGGACCAGGGCCACCGTGACATCGGTGCGGATACGGGGGCCGCTCGGGTCGGGGCGCGTCAGGTCGGCGACCGTAAACATCGGCGTGGATACGGTCCGGACCACTCCGCCGGCGCGATGGCCGGGCTCGATCATTGCAACGGTGCGGATAGGGTCCGCACCGAGGCCGGCCACCGTAAACATCGGCGTGGATACGGTCCGAACCGCTCCGCTGCCGCCGTGGCCGGGCGCGACCGTTGCAACGGTGCGGATGCGGCCCCCGCGCCGAGGCCGGCGACCGTAAACATCGGCGCGGATACGGTCCGGACCGCGGCGCCGCGCCCGCGGCCGGACCTCAGGCGGGCGCGCGGCGCGGGAACCTGCGCCGCCCGCCCGGGTTTCGTCTCGGAACTCAGGCCGGATCGCCCGCGGGGGTGCCGACCGCCCAGGTGCGAGCCATTGCCCCCTCGTCGCGTCCTCTGCGTCTCGCCGCGATACGAGCCATCGTTCGGCAGCTTCGAGCACGCCTACGAACTGACCGACGGGGTCAGGGCCTTCATGCCGCCCCAGGGCCTCTTGGTGATCGCCGCGGTGCTACCCGAGGGCTGGCAGGCGAGATTCGTCGACGAGAACATCGCGCCGGCGCGGCCGGCCGACTTCGCCTGGGCCGAGGTGGTGTTCGTCTCGGGCATGCACGTGCAGCGCCGCCAGATCGAGGACATCGGCCGCCGGGCGCACGCCGCCGGCCGGGTCTGCGCGCTCGGCGGCCCTTCGGTCTCGGCCTGCCCGGCCTGGTATCCCGAGTTCGACTATCTGCACCTCGGCGAACTGGGCGACGCCACCGCGACGCTCTTTGCGAAGCTCGCCGCCGACTGCGCGCGTCCGCCCCGGCAGGTGACGCTGACCACGCGCGAGCGCCAGCCGCTGGACGCCTGGCCGGCGCCGGCCTACGAGCTCGCCCCGATCGACCGCTATTTCCTCGGCAGCATCCAGTTCTCCAGCGGCTGCCCCTACCAGTGCGAGTTCTGCGACATCCCCGGCCTCTATGGCCGGGTGCCGCGCCTGAAGAGGCCGCAGCAGATCACCGCCGAACTCGACGCCCTGCTGGCGGCCGGCGTCAACAACGCCGTCTACTTCGTCGACGACAACTTCATCGCCAACCGCAAGGCGGCCAAGTCGCTGCTGCCGCACCTGATCGCCTGGCAGCAGCGCAACGGCTATGCGCTCTCCTTCGCCTGCGAGGCGACGCTCAACATCGCCCGCGCCCCGGATCTGCTGGCGATGATGCGCGAGGCCGGATTCGACACCATCTTCTGCGGCATCGAGACGCCCGAGCCCGAGGCCCTGAAGGCGATGTCCAAGGGCCACAACATGATGACCCCGATGCTGGAGAGCATCGAGACGCTCAACCGCCACGGCATGGAGGTGGTCTCGGGCATCATCATGGGGCTGGACACCGACACACCCGAGACCGGGCGGCGCATCCTCGACTTCATCGCCGCCTCGCACATCCCCATGCTGACCATCAACCTGCTGCAGGCGCTGCCGGGCACGCCGCTCTGGGAACGGCTGCAGCGCGAGGGGCGGCTGGTGGAGGACGAGGCGCGCGACTCCAACGTCGATTTCCTGCTTCCCTACGACGAGGTCGTCGCCGCCTGGCGCGAGACCATGGCGCGCGCCTACGAGCCGGCGGCGCTGTTCGCCCGCTACGAACATCAGGTGACGCACACGTTCGCCAATCGCCTGCCGCGCCCGGCCAGCCGCCAGCGCACCTCCTGGCGCAACCTCAAGTCCGGCCTTTTCATGCTGGCGCGCATCCTCTGGAAGGTGGGGGCGAGGAGCGACTACCGCGCCCAGTTCTGGCGCTTCGCCTGGCCCAAGCTGAGGCGCGGCCAGATCGAGCCGGTGATCCGCGTCGGCCTCGTCGCCCACCACCTCATCGCCTTCGCCCGCAAGGCCGCCGCCGGAACCATGAACGCCTCGCACTATTCGGCCAGGGTGCGCGACGCCGCGCCGAGCGAACCGGCGCCGCGCCTGCCGCCGGGCCGGCCGATGCTGCGCGACGGCGCCCCTCGCGCCCGGGTCAGCGTCGACTGAGCGCAGCGGCGCGGCTCGCGAGACGGCGGGCCACGCAAGCTGCGATCGCGGCCGGCGCCTCGTCGGGGATGGGAAAGACGGCGCTGACGTTGATCTCGCAGAGCACGTAGCTGTCTTCGCCCGAAGCGGTCCTGGGACCGTAGAGGAAATCGGCGTCCCAGATCGCCGGCAGGTCCTGCGGTTCGATGTCGAGCAGGCGCGCCATCGCCGGCGTCCAGTCGTCCTCCATCCGGGCCCGGAGCGCCTGGAACGGCGGATAGTCGGGACCCGACATGATCCGCGGGCCGGGCTCGCCGGCGGCCGGATCATCCGGCGAGGGCGGCGCCGTCAGAGCCTTGATGAGCTGGCGTCCGAACCCGACCACGCGATCCTGGCTGAGATAGCAGCGGATCATCCCCTCGGGCAGGCGCGGCTGATAGGGCTGATCGACGATGCGGCCGTCGTCGGCGAAGTAGGCCTCGCAGCGATCCATGAAGGCGCCCAGCGGCAGGGCCTCGACCTGGCTTGCGCGCCTCGCCTGCAGCACCTGGACCGGCGTGTCCGGGCCGGGCGACCGGTCTGGCGCGCCGGCGAGCTCGACCTTCCAGACGCCGATGCCGCCATTGCCGCGGTTCTGCTTCAGGACCCGCGGGCCCGCGGCGGCGAGCTTCGCCGGGAACCGCGCCCTGAAGGCTTCGGCGGTGGCGTAGAGTTCGGTGTCGGTTCCCCACCCGAGGTCGCGCGTGCGGTGCAGGACCTCCTTGACGCCCATCTTGAGAATGACGTCGGGATGGGCGCTGACCCATACCCCCTGGGCCGCGACGTCGCGCAGCAGTGCGTCGAGAGCGGTTCGCCGTCCGCCGTCGGCGATGGGGTCGACCCAGACGAGGACTCCATCCTGCGCCAGCAGTTCGGCCCGGACTTCCGCCGCCGCCGCCTCGGCGTAGACCACCGGCGTGGCGACGATGCCGACGCCGGCGAGCGCCTCGAAGATGCGGTGCAGGCGGCTTGTCTGCGCGCTCGCCTTGGATCGCGCCTCGGCGTCGCCGCGCCAGACGAGGGCGACTCGGTATCGGGTGTCCGCGGTCATGTCGGTGAGGTCTCCATCGGAGTTGAACCCTCCGACTAGCCTCTCCGCGCCCCTTCCACCACCGCGCCCGGCGGCGCGGCGGTCCCCCGCAAGCGGGGAAGGATGAAGGTGACTCCTCCTCACCCGTGAAACGGGGGAGGTGGCGCTCGGCGCGGCAGCGCCGGGCGGCGGAGGGGGCTGCGGGCGATGAGTCGCAGGCGCGCCCACGGCGAAGCGCCATCGCTTCAGACGGGTTGCAGCGCCCCCTATGTCCGACGGGCGGGTTTGAACAGAGCGCCGCGCCGATGCTAGGCTTCGGCGCCGTCAGACCGGAGCGCCGATGTCCGTCGCCGCGACCCTGCTTGCAGTCCTCCTGGCGCTCGCGCCCGCCGCCGCGAGCGCGGCAAGGCCGGCGATGCTGGGCGGCGCGGCTCCCCTGGTGCTGGTTCGCACCATCCCGCTGCGAGGCGTGCGGGGCCGGATCGATCATCTCGCCATCGACCTGGCGCATGGCCGCCTGTTCGTGTCCGAACTGGGCAATGGCTCCGTGGAGGCCATCGATCTGGCGACCGGCGCTTCGCTTGGCCGGATCGGCGGACTGAAGGAGCCGCAGGGTCTCGCCTTTCTGCCGGCGCTGCACGAACTGGCGGTGGCCAGCGGCGGCGACGGTTCGGTGCGCTTCTATCGGGCCGGCGACCTCGCCCCCGCAGGCGAGGTGGCGGTCGGCGGCGACGCCGACGACCTGACCACCGACGCCGCCGGCAGGTTGGTGGTGGGCTATGGGTCGGGCGCGATCGCTGCGATCGACCCGGTCAGCCGCAAGGTCGTCGGCAAGCTGGACCTGCCGGCCCATCCCGAAGGCTTCCGGCTGGCGGGCGCCAGAGTTTTCGTCAACCTGCCGGGCGCCGATCGGATCGTGGTCGGCGACCTGCCCCGCGGCCGCATCCTGGCCAGCTGGCCGACCGCGCACCGCTGGAACTTTCCGATGGCCCTGGGCGCCGCCGCAGGGACGCTGGCCGTGGCCTTTCGCCGCCCGGCGCGCTTCGAGCTGCTCGACGCCGCCTCCGGCGCGATCAAGCTCGACGAGCCGACCTGCGGCGACGCCGACGACCTGTTCTTCGATCGAGCCCGGGATCGCTTCTACGTCGTCTGCGGCGCCGGCGCGGTCGATGTCGTCGATCCGATGCGCCCCGCCCGTTCGGTGGCGGTCGCGACGCGGCCCGGCGCTCGGACGGGCCTGTTCGTTCCGGCGCTGGACCGGCTGTTCGTCGCCGCGCGCGCCGGGGCCAGGGGCGCCGCGATCCTGGTCTACCGGCCGCGAGCGCGGCTTCGGTGAGGCGCCCGGACCTGGCGGGCGACGAGATGGACGATCTGGCCGCCGTCGTGCCGGCGCTGCTGCGCTCGCTGGACGCCCTGGCGTTCGCCGCGCGCCATGTCGATCCTGCAAGGCCCGCCGCGGTGCTGGAGGCGGCCGGCGCGCCGGGGCAGGCCCTGCGCGAAGCGCTGCCGCGGCTGGACGGCTGGCCCGAGCGGCTCGCCGGCGTCCGCGCCGCCCTGAGAGACGCCGGCGCGGCGGTCCTCGCCGGGCTGGAGGGCCTGGGCGCCGCGGTGGGCGACCTGCGCGGCCTGCACCGCGCCCTGCGCCAGCTGCCGCGCGCCGAGGCGGCCCTCTATCCGCTGGCGGCCCGGCTGGCGCCCGTCAGCCGCTATTTCCTCAGTCCCGCCGCGCGCGGCGACGACGAGCTTCAGCGCCGGCTGGCGCAGGCGCCGGCGCACCCCGACACGGGCGTGTTCCACTTCGGCGACGCGTCCGGCTCGCGCGGCGGCTTCTCCCTCTACGTCCCCGAATACTACGCGCCCGATCGCGACTGGCCGCTGGTGGCGGCCCTGCACGGCGGCGCCGGCAATGGCGGCTCGTTCCTCTGGAGCTGGCTGCGCGACGCCCGCAGCGCCGGGGCGATCCTGCTCGCCCCGACCGCCGTCGGCGACACCTGGGCGCTCTCCGGCCCCGACCGCGACACGCCCAATCTGGCGCGCATCCTCGGCGAGGTCCGCGGGCGCTGGTGCATCGACGCCGCCCGGCTGCTGCTCACCGGCATGAGCGACGGCGGCACGTTCTCCTACGTCAGCGGCCTCGAAGCGGCCTCGCCCTTCACCCATCTGGCCCCCGTCGCCGCCGCCTTCCATCCGCTGGTCGCCGAGATGGCCGACCCGGATCGGATCATCGGCCTGCCGATCCACCTGGTGCACGGGGCGCTGGACTGGATGTTCCCGGTGGCCCTGGCGCGCCAGGCCGAGCGCGCGCTGGCCGCGGCCGGGGCGAAGGTGACCTATCTCGAGATCGCCGATCTTCGCCACGCCTATCCGCGCGAGGCGAACCCGGCCATCCTCGACTGGCTGGGCGGCGCGTGACCGGGCCAGGCGCGGAGCGCAGCGCATGATCAGGAACTTCAGCGATCATGCCGCCAACGAGCGCACCTTCCTCGCCTGGGTGCGCACCGCCATCGCGGTGATGGCGTTCGGCTTCCTGGTGGAGAAGTTCAACCTCTTCCTCGAGATCGAGCGCGTCTCGCTGGGCGTGCGGGCGGTCCGCGCGGCCGGGGCGCACCTGGGCGTGGTCGCCGGCCTCAGCCTCATGGTGATGGGGCTGGCGATCGTCGCGGTGGCGACCGCGCGCTTCATCAGGACCGCCAGGGCGATCGACGACGGCGCCGAGCACGTCGGGCCGGGCGCCCGCTTCGACGTGGCGCTGGCGGCGCTGCTGTTCTTCCTGGGATGCGCCCTGATCGTCTATCTGATCTTCAATCTCTCCAGCCCGCAGTGATCCGGCCGCTCATCGCGCCGCCAGCGGCCAGATCGCCGCGATCAGGGGGACGCCCGCGAGGACGACGAGGATCGAGAGCGGCGCGCCCAGCCGGGCGTAGTCGCTGAACCGGTAGCCGCCGGGTCCCAGCACCAGGGTGTTGCACTGATGGCCCACCGGCGTGACGAAGTCGCAGGCCGCGCCGGTGGCCACCGCCATCAGCAGCGGGTCGGGCGCGAGGCCGAGCGCCCGGGCGACGCTGATCGCCACCGGCCCCAGGATCAGCACCGTCGGCGCATTGTGCAGGAAGGGCGCCGCGAACATCGAGAGGATCATCAGCGTCGCCAGCACCACCAGGGGCGGCGCGTGCGCGAAGAGGCCGGAGAAGCTCGAGGCCACCAGCGCCGCGCCGCCTGTCGTCTGGAGCGCCTCGCTGACCGGCACCAGCGCGGCGATCAGCACCAGCACGCCGCCGTCGAGGGCGGCGTAGGCCTCGCGCATGGTGATCGTGCGGGTCAGCACCATGAGCAGGGCCGCGCCCAGGAAGGCGATCGCCAGGGGCGCGAGCCCCAGCGCGATCAGAATCATCGCGGCCGCCAGGATCAGCGCCGGCAGGATCAGCGGCCGCTTGGCCCCGAGCTGGACCGAGCGGTCCGCCAGCGGCAGGGCGCCGAGTTCCTTCAGCGCGTTCGCCAGGTCGGCTTCCGCGCCGCGCAGCACCAGCACGTCGCCGGCGCGGATCGGCGCCGAGCGCAGGCGCTGCAGCACGCGCCGGCCGGAGCCCGCCACCGCCAGCAGCTTCACCTTGTAGCGCGCCTGAAGATCGATGCGGCCCGCCGACTGTCCGGCCAGCGGCGAATCGGCGCTGACCACCGCCTCCACCGACCGCGCCTCGTGCTCGGGGCCTTCGAGCGGGCGGTTGGCGCGGTGCGAACGCCAATTGAGGTCGTGGATCAGGGTGTGCAGCAGGTTGGGATCGCCCTCGAGCTGGACGACGTCGCCGGCGCGCACCAGGGTGTTCGCGTGCGGCCTCTCCCTGCGCCGGCCGCCGCTGATCAGGCCGACCACCTCGATGTCGCCGCCGCCGGCGCGCCGCACCTCGGAGACGCGCTTGGGGCCGCCGGTCCAGTCCTCGGGGACCACGGCCTCGGTGACGTAGGACTTGGCGGCGATCGCCTCGGTGAGCGCGACCTGGCCGGCCCGCTCCCTCGGCAGCAGGCGGTAGGCGAAACTCAGGAACGCCAGCCCGACGGCGGTCAGGCAAAGCCCCACCGGGGCGAAGTCGTACATGCCGAACGGCTTGCCGAGGGCGTCCTCGCGCACCTGGGAGACGATGATGTTGGGCGATGTGCCCACCTGCGTCACCAGCCCGCCCAGCAGCGAGGCGAACGACATCGGCATCAGCAGCCGCGACACCGCCGTCCCGGTGCGGCGGGCAAGCTGCTGGGCCACCGGGATCAGCACCGCCAGGGCGCCGACGTTCTTGGTCGCCATCGAGAGCAGGGCGACCGCGCCGATCAGGGCGGGAACCTGGCTCTTCTCGCTCTTCAGCCGCGCCAGCAGCGGCCGCAGCGCCAGCTCGACGACGCCGCTGCGCTCGAAGGCGGCGCTCACCACCAGGGCCGCGGCGATGATGACGACGACATCGCTCTTGAAGCCGTCGAAGGCGCTGGCGGCCGGCACCACCCCGGCGGCGACCCCGACGAGCAGCGCCGCCAGCGCCACCACGTCGTAGCGCACCCGGCCCCAGATGAAGGCGCCCAGCGTGGCGGCGATCAGGGCGAACGCCATGGCCTGGTGCAAAGTCATCGCGTTCCCGAGAGCCGTCCGACCGTCCCGACCAAACGGCGGGATCGGCAAATGGCTGCGACGCGGCCGCCGTGCTAGCTTCGGGCGAACCAACCACGAAGAGGCGCGAGATGGCCGACGATCCGAGCCTGCAGGCGCGGGCGGGCGAACAGGAGGAGATCTTGCTCTGGCCGCAGGGGCCGCCCGGGGGCGCCTCGCCGGTGGGACCGCCGCAGCGTTTCCGGGCGCCGGCGGCAGGCGGCCGCGAAAGCGCCATGCTCCGCAACGTCGGCGCGCCGACGCTCAGCGTCTATCGGCCCGATCCCGCCAGGGCCAACGGCGTCGGCGTCATCGTCTGTCCCGGCGGCGGCTGGCGCATCCTCGCCGTCGAACACGAGGGCCAGGACCTCGCCCGCTGGCTCGCCGAGCGCGGCTATGCGGCGTTCCTGCTCAAGTACCGGCTGATGGCGACGCCGGCCGATCCGGCCGAGTTCGCCGCCTCGATGGCGGCGATGGCGTCGCGGCTCTCGACGCCGCTGCCGGCCGCCAAGGCGGCGCGGCGGCTCTCGCAGGTGCTGACCGATCCCGAGACGCTGCGCGCCCGCGACCACGCCGCCGCCGATGGCCGCCGCGCCCTGGCGCTGGTGCGCGAACGCGCCGGCGAATGGGGCGTGACGCCGGATCGGATCGGCATGGTCGGCTTCTCCGCCGGCGCCTTCCTCGCCGCCGACGTGGCCATGGAGAGCGGCGGCGCGCCGCTCGCCTTCGTCGCGCCGATCTATGGCGGCGAGACCGGCGGCCGGCCCGTGGCCGCCGACGCGCCGCCGCTCTTCACCGTCGTCGCGGCCGACGACCGGATGCTCTTCAAGGTGGTGGAAGGGCTCTACGCCGACTGGTCGAACGCCGACCGCCCGGCCGAGCTGCACGTCTTCGCCCGCGGCGGCCACGGATTTGGCATGGCCAGGCAGGGCCTGCCGGCCGACCGCTGGATCGACCTTTTCGAAGCCTGGCTGGGCGACCGCGGCTTCGCCTGAAGATCCTGCTGCGGCGAACTGCCTGGAGAGGAACCGCCGCGCTACGGGAACGCGTAGGTGAGCTTGCCCCCCAGGAAGGTGTCTTCACGCCCCAGGCTGGACGCCGGTCCGGCGCTCTCGGATCGGCCGCCCAGGCCACACAGATAGCCCGCCGATCCGACAACGCGGTGGCTCGCGAAGCTTTGATCGAGGGCGGTCGGCAGCTGCACGTCGCCCGGCGCTCTCGCCCAGCGGCTCGGGCGCGAGTAGAGCGCGTGCGCCAGCTCGGTCGCCTCCAGGCGCCGAGACGTGGCGGCGACTCCGGAGGCTAGCGGGGTGCGGTGCGGCCTCGTGGTGGGCCGGGCGTTCGCGACGCCCGCGAGCGACAAGGCGGCGCCTGCCGCCGCCAGGACGCGGCTCGCGCCCCTCATGGCCGGAACCCGAGCGGCCGCGGCCCCAGCGAGCCAGGCTGGCTGACGATGCGCCAGGCGTTCTGGACCCAGTCGCAGACCCAGCGGCGGGTGTCGCGCGGGTCGATCATCTCCTCCATCTGGAAGCGGTTCAGCGGGCCGATCGGGCCGCGGGCGCTCTCGATGCGGGCATTGATCTCGGCGCGCAGGGCCGCGGGGTCAGGCGCCTCGGCGAGCTGGCGCCTGTAGGCGGCCTCGATGCCGCCCTCCGGCGGAATGCCGCCGACGTCGGCGCCCGGCCAGACCACCCGCGCCGAGACGCCGCTCCTGGGCGTCGCATAGTTGTTGCCGGCGACGCCGAAGCTGCGGCGCATGATCACCGTGAACATCGGAACCGTGGCCTGGGCCGAAGCGATCATCCACTCGCCGCCCTTGCGGATGGTCCCGGCCATCTCGTGCTCCAGGCCCACGGCGAAGCCGGGATTGTCGACCAGATTGAGAATCGGCAGGTGAAAGACGTCGCAGAGGTCGAGGTGGCGGCGCAGCTTGTCGCAGCCGTCGGCGGTGAGCGCGCCGCCGTTCTCGTGCCGGCTGTCCGAGGCGACGACCCCCATGGGATGGCCGCCGAAGCGGACCAGCCCGGTGATCTGGTCCGTGCCCCAGAGCGGACCGATCTCGAAGAACGAGCCCTTGTCGGCCATCAGGGCGATAGCGCGGCGCACATCGAAGGTCGCGGTGCGCTTGCGCGGCACGATGGTGAAGAGTTCGTCCTCGCGCCGATCGGCCGGATCGTCGGCGGCGAGCACCGGCGGCGGCTCATGGACCGACGACGGCAGATAGGAGAGGAAGCGGCGCGCCATCGCCATCGCCTCGGCCTCAGTCTCGGCGAGGTTGTCGACCGAGCCGTTGCGGCAGTGGATGCGCCAGTCGCCGAGGTCCTCCTTGGTGATCTCGTAGCCCATGGCGTGGGCGACCACGGGCGGGCCGGCGACGAAGAGCTGGGCGATGTCCTTCACCATCAACGAGAAGTGGCCGAGCACCGCCTTGGCCGCGCCGATGCCGACGACGCTGCCGAGCAGGAGGTTCACCACCGGCACGCTCGCCAGTTGCTGGGCGAACATCGAGGAGCCGAGGTGGCCCGGCAGGAAGGAGCCGCCGCCCCCGGAGACGCGCGGCCGTCCGGCGGTGATCGCGCCCGAGCTCTCCTCGGCGCGGCTCTCGCCGGCTGCGTGCTGGCGCGGCACCATGGCCGCCACCGATCCGCCGCCGGAGGAGCCGTCCAGCAGCCGCACCGAGGGGCAGCGCAGCTCCAGCGACAGGCGGTCGAGGTGGCCGCTCTTGGCTCCGATGGCGCCGTCGGCGTGGCCGCCGCGCGAGGTGAAGTCGTCGGCGCAGACCACCGCCGTCCGCCCCTCGATCCGGCCCCAGCCGCCGACGTGATTAGCGGGCGTGAAATCGGCGATGGCGCCCTCGTCGTCGTAGCTGGCGAAGCCGGCCACGCTGCCGATCTCGCGGAAGCTGCCCTGGTCCAGAAGCAGGTCGATGCGCTCGCGGCAGGTGAGCTTGCCGCGGGTGCGCTGCCGCACGACGCCGGGGTCCTGCGAGCCGGGCGCCAGCCGCAGGTGCGCGAGCGCCTGCAGGGCCTTCACCTCGTCCAGCACCGGCGCCCAGGTCCCTTCCCCGAACACGCGCGGCGGTCGCGGGCCATCGCCGGCCGCGGCGGGCGCGATCACCGCGACCACCTGGCCGGCGGCGACGCTGGCGCCCACGGTCGCGGGCCGAAGATCGACGACGACGCCGGCGCAGGGCGCGGTGACGGTGGTCTCCATCTTCATGGCGCTGACCACCATCAGCGCATCGCCGGGCGAGACCGACGCGCCCGGCCGGGCGACCAGCTCCACCACCGACCCGGCCATGGGACACGCGACGCCCTCCTCGCCCTCTGCAACAGCCAGCGACTCCGCGGCGGCCACCACCGCGACGCCGCCGATCCGGGCGCCCGCCCCTGCGCCGGATTGCTGGTGCAGCAGCGCCAGCACGCCGCGCGTCGCCAGCGGCGGTGCAGCCGCGCCGGCGAGCTCGGGTTGTTCGGCGAGCAGGCTCGTTCTGGCATCGCCGGCGCGCACCGCCGGGCAGGCCAGGATGGCGCGCATCTGCTCGAGATTGGTGGGCAGCCCGGCCACGTGGAACTCGCCCAGCGCGCGCCAGGTGCGGTCGAGAGCGGACTCGAAGCTGCCGCTCGAGTTCGACTGGCCGATCACCTTGGCGAACATCGGATCGAAAGCCGGCGGCGGCGCATAGCCGGCGTAGGCGCAGGCGTCCACCCGCACTCCCGGCCCCGCCGGTTCCTTGTACGCGGTGATGGCGCCGCCTCCGGTGGCGATGACCCGCGCTTCCACCGCAAAGCCGCGCGCGGCGGGCGGCGACGCCAGTCCCAGATCGCGCAGCGTCTCGCCGGCCGCGAGCCGGAACTGGCTCTCGACCAGATCGACGCCGGTGATCGCCTCGGTGACGGTATGCTCCACCTGGATGCGGGGGTTGCATTCGATGAAGCAGATCTCGCCCGACTGCGGCTCCACCAGGAACTCGACGGTGGCCGCGTTCTCGAGGCGGGCGCCGCGAGCGAGCGTCAGCGCGTGCTCCAGCAGCACTTTGCGCAGCACCGGATCGAGGTGCGGCGCCGGGGCGATCTCCAGGAGCTTCTGGTGGCGCAGCTGCACCGAGCAGTCGCGTTCGAAGAGGTGGACGACCTCGCCGGTCCGATCGCCCAGCACCTGGACCTCGATATGCCTGGGACGCGCGATCAGCTTCTCGACGAAGATGCGCCCGTCGCCGAAGGCCGCGGTCGCCTCGCCCTGGCAGCGCGCAAAGGCCTCCGCCAGCGCTGGCTCGTCCGTGACCACGCGCATGCCGCGCCCGCCGCCGCCAGCCGCGGCCTTCAGCATCACCGGAAAGCCGAGACCTCGAGCGGCCTCGAGGGCCTCGGCGGCCGTCGCCAGCGGCGCCGGGCTGCCAGGGGCGATCGGCACGCCCAGCGAGGCGGCGAGCGCGCGCGCCCGCACCTTGTCGCCGAAGAGCTCCAGCGTCTCCGGCGCCGGCCCGATGAACGCCAGCCCCTCGGCCAGGCATCTGCGGGCGAAAGCCGCGCTCTCCGCCAGAAAGCCGTAGCCCGGATGGACGCAGTCGCAGCCCGTCGCCTGCGCCGCCTCGAGGAGCCCGTCGATGTTTAGGTACGCTGCGACGGGATCGGCGCCGACCAGCAGCCGCGCCTGATCCGTCATGCGCGTATGCAGCGCCAGCGCGTCGGCCGGGGCATGGACCGCCACCGACGCCACGCCCAACCCTCCCGCCGCCCGCGCGATGCGGATGGCGATCTCGCCGCGGTTGGCGATCAAGACGCGCTTGAACACGATCCCCTCCGGATTTTGTCCGCTCACCCGAAGATGAAGTGCTTCTCCAGCTCGCCGCGGATAGCCTGCATGTGGGTGTAATATTGCAGGAAGCCGCCGTTGTAGTTGCCGTCCTGGCGGCGGTTGAACTCGCCTTCGAAGTTGTAGTAGCCCGGCGTGCAGTCGGCGTTGCGGCTGGTCTTGCCACGGTGCTCGATCACCTCGCGCACCCACCATTCCTCGGTCTCGGGCTTCACGTCGATCTCGGCCGCGCCGCGGGCACGGGCGAGCGCGATGCACTCGGCGATGTGGTCGCCCTGGGTCTGCAGCATGAAGGTGAGGTTGAACTGGAACGAGGCTTGATAGCCGCCCATGATGAAGAGGTTGGGATAGCCGTGGGTGTGGACGCCGAAGAGGGTGCGCATGCCTTGCGCATAGGTCTCATTGATCTCGCGCCCGCCGCGACCGCGGATCTCGTTGTAGATGCCGGTCTTCTGCACTTCGAATCCGGTGGCGTAGATGAGGAGGTCGAGAGGGAATGTCCGCCCTTCGAACACCGGCCCCGCCTCGCCGATCTCGGTGATCCCCTTCCCGGCCGTGTCCACCAACTGCACGCTGGGGAGGTTGTAGGCCGGCAGATAGTCGTCGTCGAAGCATGGCCGCTTGCACATGAACATGTACCAGGGCTTCAACGCCTCGGCCGTGGCCCTATCCTCGACGATCTCCTCGATGCGCCGGTGGATGCGCATCATGTGGTCGACGTTGGCGTATTCCTGGCGCCGGATCTTCTCCTCGCGCGACAGGGCCGCAAGCCGGGCGCGCTCCTCGGCGTCGGCTTCGCGTCCGCGTAGGTGCTTCATTCGCCGCGCCTGCTGCCAGCCGGGCCCGAGTCTCGCGGCCCAGTCGGGGTCCGTCGGCCGGTCGCCGCGGATGTCGATGCCGGAGGGCGTGCGCTGGAAGACGTAGAGCCGCCTGGCCGCCTTGGCGAGGCGGGGAATCGCCTGCACGGCCGAGGCGCCGGTGCCGATGATGCCGACCGCCTTGTCCGCCAGCCCGGCGAGATCCTCGCCGGTGTAGGCGTAGTCCCAGCGCGAGGAGTGGAACGAATGGCCCTCGAAGCGATCCATCCCCGCGATCTTGGAGAGCTTGGGCTTGGATAGGGTGCCGTTGGCGCAGACGACGAACCTCGCCTTCATCGCATCGCCCCGGTCGGTGCCGATCCGCCAGAGCTTCTCGGCGTCGTCCCACGAGGTCGAGGTCACCGTGGTGCGGAACACCGCCAGATCATAAAGATCGTAGCGACGGGCGATCGCCTGGCAGTGGGCGTAGATCTCCGGACCCTTGGCGTAGAGGCGCGAGGGCACGTAGCCCATCTCGTCCAGCAGCGGCAGGTAGTCGTAGGACGGCACGTCGCACGCCGCTCCCGGATAGCGGTTCCAGTACCACGTGCCGCCGACATCGGCGCCGCGCTCGACGATGCGGATGCTCTCCACCCCCCGCTCGCGCAGGCGCGCCGCGGTAAGCAGCGCCGAGAAGCCGCCGCCGATGAAGAGCACCTCGACCTCGTCGTCGATCGGCGCGCGCGCGATATCGCCGCTGGCCCAGGGATCGGTCGCGTATCGCGACAGGGCGCCGGAGAAGTCTGACGTGTACTGGCTCGTCCCCTCGGGGCGGAACTTCAGGCGCAGCTCCCGCTCCGCGGCGAACCTCGCCTTGATGGCCTCATAATAGGCCTGCGGGCGCTCGCCCTCGCGCACCGGTTCGGCTGCCCGATGCGCCTGCGGGGCTGAAGTGTCCGACGCCGTCATGCGCAAGCCTCTTTCGCTGTCCGTCCGCGCGCTTCAGCGCACGTTGCGATCTTGCGCCGCTCCACGCAAGAGGGCGCAGAGGCTCCGGCAGGTCCGCCGCCCCCCCGGGCCGGGAGCGGCGATCCGTCGTATCGGCGCGGCGCGCGGACTCAGCGGCAGACTTCGACGCGCTCGTATCGGACGTAGCCGTACCGGCCCACGATCGGCCGGGTCTGCCAGTAGCACGCAGGCTCGTAGGCGTAGGGATGGTCGCTGGCGATGGCCGCGCCCAGCACCAGCCCGAAGATGCCGGCCGCCAGCGCGCCGCCGCCGCCGTCGCCGCGGTCGAAGCGCTCCGCGCGGTAGTCGCCGCCGCGGTCGTGGCCCCACGGTTCGGCCGAGGCCGCAATCGGCGTGGCGACGACTGCGAGGGCAGCGACGGACAGCATGAGCTTCTTCATCGGATGTCTCCTTCTCGAAGAGACCCCGAGATTATCGGCGCCGCGATGAACCGGTCCGGAGCGGCGGCTTCAACCGCGGTTCATCTGGCGCCGCTGCTCGCGACCGCCGCGGGCCAGGTGTTGTTCGAGCGGTCCCTGTCCGGAAGTCGGTGGTCGGGGTCGATGACGACGCGGGCGATGGGTTGGTGGCTCGCGACCGCGATGACATGGCTCGCCGACTGGATCCAGGTCTCCGCCGGCATGACGACATCCTTTGTCGTGCCGTCGGCGAAGGTGATCCGGACCGTCGCCGGCAGCACCAGTTGGCCGAGGTTCTCGACCGATATGAGTGCGCCCTTGGCCGGATCCGCGCCGACGTAACTGACCTTGTCGACGGCCAAATCCAGCGGCCAGTTCTCGAAGAACCAGCCGCGCCAGAACCACGAGAGATCCTCGCCGCCCTCGCTCTGCATGGCGCGAAAGAAGTCGGACGGCTGCGGGTGCTTGTAGGCCCAGTCGCGGATGAACTTGCGGAACGCCACGTCGAAACGCTCGGGGCCGAGGATGTCCTCGCGCAGCAGCGTCAGCCCATAGGCGGTCTTGAAGTAGCTGATCGGGTGTCCGTAGCGAAAGGGTATGACGTCGGCCCGCGTCATGATCGGCGGCGCGGCGGGATCGGCGATCAGAGCGGCGATCTGGTCGCCCGGCGTTCCCGCGCCCGGCGCATATTCCGGATCGCGCTTGGGGCCATAGACGCCCTTGTCGAAGACGTCGGACTCGTGGACGTCGATGAAGGTGTTGAGCCCTTCGTCCATCCATTGCCAGCGCCGCTCGTCGGTGCCGACCACCATGGGAAAATAGGTGTGGCCGATCTCATGGACGGTGAGCCAGAACAGCGTCTTGCCCTTGTCGGAGGCGCTGTCGAATAGAAGCGCGGGGTACTCCATGCCGCCCACCGGACCGGCGACGTTGATGGCGTTGGGCCACGGATAGGGGAACCAGCGCCGCGAGAACTCTTCGACGGCGAACTTCAGATATTCGGTGGAGCGGCCCCAGGCGGCCTCGCCGCCAGCCTCCGCCGGATAGACCGACTGAGCCAGCGCCGTCCTGCGGTGCGGCAGGTCGATGCGCGCGGCGTCCCATACAAAGGCGCGCGAGGCGGCGAAGGAGACGTCGCGGGTGTGCTCCATGTGGAACCGCCAGGTCCTGGTCGCCCCGTTCGCGGGCGCGGTGGCGGCGACGTCGGCCGGCGTGCGGATCATCACCGTGGCGTCGCTGGTCCGCGCCCGAGCGAGCCGCGCCTGTTCGATCGGGGTGAGCACCTCGTTCGGGTTGGTGAGTTCGCCCGAGCCAGCGACGAGCATGTCGGCCGGGACGGTCACGGCGTAGTCGAACGTGCCGTATTCCAGGTAGAACTCATTGCCGAGGTACGGCAGCGTGTCCCAGCCGCGCACGTCGTCATAGACCGCCATGCGCGGATACCACTGGGCGATGTCGTAGATGTCGCCATTGCGGCTCGGCGCCCAGGCGGTGCGGCCTCCGAAGCTCCCCGGGACGGTGTAATGCCAGCGGACGCGCAGGCGCACGCGGCCCCCGGCGGCTTTCAAGGGCGCCGACAGCCGGACCTCGAGCCGGGTGTCGGTGACGACGTGCGGGGCTGGTTCGAACTTGCCGCCGCGCTCCACCTCCACGGCTTCGAGCACATCGCCATCCGTGAACTGCGTGCGCGGGCGCGGCCCCACCCACCCCGCGCGAGAGTCGCGCCGGTAGATATTCTGGTCGAGCTGGAGCCAGAGCACGTCGAGCGTATCCGGGCTGTTGTTGGTGTAGGTGATCACCTCCTGGCCCGAGAGTGTTTTCGACGCCGGATCGAGGCGCGCGGCGATCTGGTAGTCGGCGCGGTTCTGCCAGTAGTCGGGCCCGGGCGAACCGTCGGAAGAGCGGTAGCGACTGGCCGGTTCGGGCAGGGCGAGCGGCGCAAAGGCGACCCTTGGATCGTACGCGATCGACTTAGGCATTGCGGCGGACGCCCGCAGACCGGGCGCGGCGATCCCGAAGGCGACCAGCGCCACCACCCAAACCGCCCGCATGAAGGCCTCCAATCCCGACTCGAACAACGAATGCGCCCGAACCCGAAGCTTAAGCTGAGCGAGATCGCCGCAAGACACAACGCCTGGAAGCCGCGATCCCCTCGGCGTCAGCCGGCCCGCCGCAACGCCGCAATGAAGAACCCGTCGGTGGCCGCTATCCGCGGACTGAGGCGCAGGAAGCCCTCGGGCGTCAGCCAGGCCGCGACCTCCAAGCTGGGGAGGGCATCTGCAACGAACAGTGGGGAAGCCGCGAGAAAGGCGGCAATCCGGTCTTCGTTCTCTTCGGCGAAGACCGAGCAGGTGACGTAGATCAGTCGGCCGCCTGGCTTCACGAACGCCGCCGCGGCCGCGAGGATCGCGTCCTGCTCGGCGATGCGCTGCTCGAGTTGCTGCGGCGTCAGGCGCCACTTGGCGTCGGGATGGCGCCGCCAGGTTCCCGAGCCGGTGCAGGGCGCATCCACGAAGACGACGTCCATCCGCGCTTCGAGGCCCTCCAAGGCGTCCAGCCCGGATGGCGGACGAACCTGGAGGTTGCGCACCCCGGCGCGGCGCGCGCGGCGCACGGTCTGGGCCAGCCGCCGCGCGTCGGCGTCGTAGGCCCAAAGCTGACCGGTGGACTCCATGGCCGCGGCAAGCGCCAGGGTCTTGCCGCCGCCGCCGGCGCAAAAATCGAGCACCTGCCGACCGCGGATCTCGCCCGCAGCGGCGGCGGCGATCTGCGAGCCGAGATCCTGGACCTCGAACCAGCCCTTCTCGAATTCCGACGTGGCCTCGACGGGCGCGGCGCGCTCGCTGGCGAGCGGCGCGGCGATCCGCAGCGCCTGGGGCGCGCCGGCGACCGGCGCCGGACCGAAGCGCGCCAGCGCCTTCAGCACGTGCGCCGCATCGGTCTTCAGGGTGTTGATCCGCAGGTCCACCGGCGCGCGCGCCGCCAGCGCCTGGCCCTCCAGCGCCCTCGCCTCGCCGCAAACCCGCTGCAACGCCGCATCGAGCCAGTCCGGATAGTCGCCCCGGGTCGGCGCGGGCGCAGCATCGAGGGGCGCGGGACGGGCCAGATGCGCGCACTCTGCGTCGGAGAGAGGGCCGGGACCGTGCGGCTCGGCGGCCGCGGCCTCCAGTCGTTCAAGCGGCCATTCCCACAGGAGCCGCAGCGCGCCCAGCACGCGGGCGCGATCAGTTTCCTCGCCCATCATCCAGGCCAGGGAGCGGCGATGCCGAAGCACGTCGAGCACGAGGCCGGAGACGAAGGCCCGGTCCTTGGCGCCGGCGTAGCGCGCCCTCTCGCCCCATGCCTTCAGCTCCAGGTGCGCCGGACGCGGTCGCGCCGCGAGCGCGCCGAGCACCTCCGTCGCCGCCGCGATCCGGCCGCCGTCGCGCATGCTTCAGCGCTTTTGCCGGCCGCCGGACCTCACCGGAGTCAGACCTGGCTCGGGTAGTTCGGGGCTTCGCGAGTGATCATGACGTCGTGGACATGGCTCTCGCGCAGCCCCGCGCCGCTGATGCGAATGAAGCGCGCCCGCGCCTGGAGGGCGGCGATGTCGGACGCGCCCACGTAACCCATGGCGGCGCGCAGGCCTCCGACCAGCTGGTGGATCACCGGCTGGATCGGGCCCTTGTAGGGCGTCTGGCCCTCGATCCCCTCGGGAACCAGCTTGAGCGCCTCCTCCACTTCGCCCTGGAAGTAGCGGTCGGCCGAGCCCCTGGCCATCGCCGCCACCGAGCCCATGCCGCGAAAGGATTTGTACGAGCGGCCCTGGTAGAGAAACACCTCGCCGGGCGCCTCGTCGGTCCCCGCGAACATCGAACCCAGCATCGCCGCCGAAGCGCCCGCCGCGATCGCCTTGGCAAGGTCGCCGGAATACTTGACGCCGCCGTCGGCGATCACCGGCGCGCCGGAGCCTTGCGCAGCGCGGACGGCCTCGGCGACCGCGGTGAGCTGCGGCACGCCGACGCCCGCCACGATCCGGGTGGTGCAGATCGCGCCTGGGCCGATCCCCACCTTCACCGCGTCCGCGCCAGCGTCGATGAGCGCGCGCGCGCCGTCGTAGGTCGCCACGTTGCCGGCGACGATCTGCACCCGGTTGGTCTCGCGCGCCAATCGCCGGACCGCTTCGGCGACCTGGCGCGAATGGCCGTGCGCGGTGTCGATCACCACCACGTCCACGCCCGCCTCCATCAGGGCCATGGAGCGCTCAAACCCCGCGTCGCCCACTGTGGAAGCCGCGCCGACCAGAAGACGCCCCTGCAGATCCTTGGCGGCGTTGGGGTGGGCCTCGGCCTTTTCCATGTCCTTGACGGTGACGAGGCCGACGGCGCGGTAGTCCTCGTCGACGACGATCAGGCGCTCGATCTTGTGCTGCCGCAGCAGCCGCCGCGCCTCCTGCTGGGAGACGCCCTCGCGAACGGTGACGAGGCCCTCGTGCGTCATCAATGCCGATGCCGCCACCTTGTCCGAGACCTCGAAGCGCATGTCGCGATTGGTGAGGATGCCCACCAGCTTGCCGGAACCGCGCTCGACTACCGGAAAGCCGGAGATGCGCCGCTCGGCCTTGAGCGCGCGAACCTGCGCCAGCGTGGTGTCGGGATGAATGGTGAGCGGATTGATCACCATGCCGCTCTCGTAGCGCTTGACCTCGCGCACCTGGTCCGCCTGAGCCTGCGGCGACAGATTGCGGTGCAGCACGCCGATGCCCCCGGCCTGGGCCATGGCGATCGCGAGCCGGCTCTCGGTCACCGTGTCCATGGCGGCG
>DATKRO010000026.1:0-5414 GCA_035532115.1 Caulobacteraceae bacterium
GATCTGCACGCCGAAGCAGAGGGCCGAGATCAGCACGGCCAACGCCGCCGTAACCGCCGCGGCGGCCAGGGCGCGCCACTGGCCGGCCGCCACCAGGGCCACGGGCAGGAGCAACATGGCCGGCGGCTTGACCGCGCCGGCGAGGCCAAAGAGCACGCCGGCGAGGATCGGCCGGCGCTTCAGGGCGAACACGCCGGCGAGCGCGAGGCCGGCGATCAGGAAGGTGGTCTGGCCAGTGACCGCCACCAGCACCGAGGCGGGGGTCAGCGCCATGGCCGCCAGCACCGGGAGCCGCAGCGTCCTCAGCCCGGCCGCCGCCGCGCCGAAGATCAGCGCCGCGCCCGCCCCCGTCCAGAGCGCGTTGGCGACGGCGAAGGGCGCGAGCGCGAAGGGCGCCAGCAGCAGCAGCGCCGTGGGCGGGTAGACGAACGGCCTCAGCCCATGGAAATGCGCCAGCAGCGGGCGCAGGGCGAGGGTGAGGCCATAGGCGTCATAGACGCGCTGCGGGTGCGCGAACGCCAGGCCGCCGGCCGCCCACATCGGCATGAAGTCGATGCCGAGCGGCTGGATGCGCAGCAGCGCATGGGCGTCCTTCCAGCCCAGATGGCCAAGCCAGCCCACCCCCGCCGCCAGGATGGCGAGCCGCACGACGGCCCAGGCGCGCGCCGGCCAGCTCACCTCAGCTATCTCGTCCCTCGGCAACACGGTTTCGTGACCGGTGCTCGCGCGCCGCGACCCGCCCGTCAAGGGCGATCCTCGCCCGCACGCCTCAGCCGCCGGGCATTTGCAGCCGCCGGCCGCGCGCCATCGCCGCGTAGAGCTCGAGGATGCGGCCGTCGAGGTCGCGGTCTCCAGCGTTCTCGACGCGCTCGTGCAGCTCGATGAGCAGCCGGCGCAGCCGCGCGTTGGCGCCGTCGAGCGCGCTCAGGGCGAAATCGCTCTCCGTCTCGCGCGCCGCCGCGCCCAGCCGGCCGCCCAGGCTGGCGTCATGGGCCAGCGCCTGCGCGAACAGGGCGCGGATCGCGGCGTTCTCGGCCAGAGCGGCGGCGCCGGCGCGGTCCGCCTCCTGGACGGCGAGCCCGGCCAGCATCGCCAGCATGCCGGCGCGGCTGGCGGCGTAGTCGGCGCCCGCCTCCTGCGCCGCGGGGCTGGTGACGGCCACGGCCAGGCCCTGCAGCACGTCGCCGACATTGGGCCTCATAGGGCAAACCTCGCCAGCTGGTCTGCGATGATCTCGTCGTGGCGGCGCGCCGTGTACCAGCCGGAGAAGCACAGGATCGGCTCGCGCCAGCCGCTGTCGATGTATTCCTTCGCCGACGAGATCCAGATCGCCTGACCCTTCACCGAAGCGAACAGCGCCCACCAGGCCAGGGCCTCGGGGGCCGCCGCCAGCCCGCTCGCCCGCTCCCAGACCGCGATGGCCTCGGCCCTCGGCAGCATGCCGGATATGGTTGCGCTGTCCGGATGCGACCAGAGCGGGTCCATGGTCCAGGCGAGGTCTTCCAAAGGATCGCCCAGGTGCGCCATCTCCCAGTCGAGCACGGCCACCACCTTGCCCTTGCCATCGTGCAGGAAGTTGCCGGAGCGATAGTCGCCGTGGACGACGCCGATCCTGGCCGCCGGCGGCGGCGGACTGCGCCTCAGGCGCCGGATCGCTGCGCGCACGATGGGCTGGGGGTGCAGTTCGTCGGCGTCGATGACGCCGGCCCAGTAGTCGAGTTCGCGCCGCCAGGCCTCTCCCGGCGCCGGCGCGTCGGCGACCTTGGCGATCGGCAGGCCGGCCGGGTCGGCGGCGGCGATGCGGCCGAGCGTGCCGAAGAAATCGCGGCCCAGGGCCGCGGCGTGCTCGCCGTAGGGGTCGCGGGTGAAGATGCCGCCGGTGCGGCCGCCGTCGATGCGGGTCATGACGAAGAACGGCCGCTCCAGCTCGGCGCCCTGCTCCTCCAGGATCAGCGGCTCGGGGGCGGCGACGCCGCGGCCGTGGAACGAGGCGATGGCGGCGAACTCGAGCCGCCGGTCGGTCTCGATCAGGCTGCCGGGCGGGTCGCGCCGCAGGATCAGCGGCCGGCGGCGCTCGCCGGCGATGGCGTCGAACCGGTAGGTCTCGCGGCTGGCCCCGCCGGAGATGCGCGCCATGTCGGCGATCCGCACCTCCTCGCCCCAGACGCGCGTCAGATAGGCGCCAAGCGCGTCGGCGAGACTCACGGCGCGAAGTCCAGCGTTTCCTTGAAGCCCGAGGGCGCGTGCGGGCCGATCGCCAGCTGCTCGAGCACGCCGCGTCCGCGCTGCTCGCCGGCGTCGCCGCCCCGATAGGTGACCTTGCACAGAGCCTGGACGTGCAGGTGCTGGCCCGAGCGCGGATCGATGTCGGCGAGCCGCAAGTCCTCGCGCTCGACCGAAAGCTCGCCGTGATTGGTCCCGTGCGCCCACTTGGGGTGTCCATAGCCCAGGCCCAGCATGTAGAACTCGTACTGCGGCTCGTAGGTGATCTCGCGCTCGCCGGCGGCGTCCTTCAGCCGCACCACCGCCTTCTTCGCGTGCCGCGTGCCGCTCTTCCAGTCGATGGCGAGGGCGCAGTCCCGCATCTCGACCAGCCCGGCGGCGTCGGCCCCATCGCGCGCCCAGACGGCGCGGCGGTTCCAGGGCTCGCCTTCGGCGTCGTCGTTGGTGTGGAAGAAGAACGAGCCGGCGGGGAAGTTGGCCGGCGACCAGATCCAGAAGAACTGCGGCGCCTGCGGCGGCGCGGCCTCCTGGGAATCGCGCGCGCCGACGGGCCGGATGCCCCACGAGCGGTCGCGCGTGCCGACGAAACCGGCGACGCTCTCGCGCCGGCCGTCGAGCTCGATCCAGCCGTCGTAGCGGCCGTTCTGGGTGAGGCGGGTGTAGTCCATCGTCGTGCGCGGTCCGATGCGGCGGACGAAGCGCGGCTCCTCGACGGGAAAGGCGCGGCCCTCGAAGGTGATCTCGGCGCGAAAGCCCTTGTCGGGCGCATCCACCTTGACCTTCAGGCGCCGCAGCGGCTCGATCACCTCGATGGAGATCGGCCCCACGGCGAGGTCCATCCGCTCCATGCCGAGCCAGCGGCTGGCGTGCAGCGCGCTCTCGACGCCGTCCCGCACCACCACGAAGCTGGCGTCGGCGATGTTGAGGTGCGGATAGACCCCGAAGGCGGCGGCGAAAAAGAGCTCGCCTTCCATGCCATAGCCGTTGAAGAAATAGCGGTCGTAGAAATTGCGGTCGGCGCCGGAATAGGCGATCGGCTCGCTGGTCTGGTGGATCGGGAAATCGTCGCCGCGCGTCAGCACCATCGTCATTCCCCGGCGTTGCGATCGGCCGCGCCCCGTGTTCGCCGGCCCGGTCTCGGTCTAGGCTGGGGGTCGGTTTGAGGCCGTTACCGAGGGGCAGTCAATGAGACGCGGTTGGCGCATCTGGACCGCGGCGGGCGCGACGAGCGGTTTCGTGGCGGTCTGCGCCGGCGCCTTCGCCGCCCATGGCATGACCGACCCCCGGGCCGCCGGGCTGATGCGCACCGGCTCGACCTACGAACTGGCCCACGCGCTGGCGATCCTCGCCTGCGCCGGCCTCTTCCAGGGCGCACGGCGCGGCATGCTCGCCCCGGCGTGCTTCCTGGCGGGCAGCGTGCTGTTTTCCGGCTCGCTCTACGCCCTGGCGTTCGGCGCGCCGCGCTGGACGGGCGTGATCACCCCTTTCGGCGGCCTGCTGTTCCTCGCCGGCTGGGCCGCGCTGGGCTGGAGCGCGCTCGGCGACTGCACGGCTTGACGGCCCTTAGGGCGCGAGGGCCTTGCTGGACGCGACGATCACCGGAAAGGCCCGCCCATGTCAGCGCTCGAGACCATGATGCCGCCCGTCCGCTACGCCGATCTCGGCGAGGTGCGCCTCGCCTATTACGAGACCGGCCCCGCCCGGGGCATGCCCGTGGTCTTCTGCCACGGCTTTCCGGAGCTGGCGTTTTCCTGGCGCCATCAGCTGAAGGCCTGCGCGACCGCCGGGCGCCGGGCGATCGCGCCCGACCAGCGCGGCTATGGCCTCTCCTCGCGGCCGCAACCGGTGGAGGCCTACGACATCGTCCATCTGACCGGCGACCTCGCCCGCCTCCTCGACCACCTGAAGCTGGAGAAGGCGGTCTTCTGCGGTCACGACTGGGGCGGCGCCGTCGTCTGGCAGATGGCGCTGCGCCACCCCGACCGCACCGCCGGCGTCATCGGCGTCAACACCCCGTTCACGCCGCGGTCGAGTTTCGATCCCATCGAGACCATGCGCCAGCGCCTGGGCGAGGAGATGTACATCGTGCATTTCCAGAAGCCCGGCGAGGCCGACCAGGCGCTCGGCGCCGATGTCGCCAAAACCATGGGCTTTTTCCTGCGCCGCCCGCCCCCCGGTGCGGCCGCGAGCGTCGGCGCCGGCTTCGCCACCGAACGCAAGCCGGGCGACGCCTCGGTGTTCCCTCTGGTGCGGATGCTGGAGGCCTACCAGCCCTCGGCCGACCCCCGCGAGAGCTTCCTGAGCGACGGCGAACTGGCCGTCTTCGTCGACACCTTCCGGCGCACCGGCTTCACCGGCGGCATCAACTGGTATCGCAACATGAGCCGCAACTGGCGCCTCGGCGAGGGCGTGGCGGACAAGGTGACGGCGCCGTCGCTGATGGTGATGGCCGAACTCGACGCCGTGCTGCCGCCCTCGGCCGCCGACGGCATGGAGGCCTTCGTCCCGGATCTCGAGAAGACGCTGATCGCGGGCTCCGGCCACTGGACCCAGCAGGAGCGGCCCGAGGAAACCAGCCGCGTCATCCTCGACTGGCTTGCCAGGCGCTTTCCGGGATAGAACCGCATCCCATGGAACGCAGCACGCCGGCGCCCGCCCCCATGTCCGCCGCCGGACGGCGCGGGCTCTACCCGGACATCGAGCCCTTCGCCAGCGGCTGGCTGGCGGCGGGGCGCGGCCACGAGATCTATTACGAGGAGTGCGGCGCCGCGCGCGGCAAGCCGGCGGTGGTGCTGCACGGCGGCCCCGGCGGGGCGATCAACGCCACCATGCGGCGCTTCTTCGACCCGGCGCGCTGGCGGGTGGCGCTGTTCGACCAGCGCGGCTGCGGCAAGTCGCGTCCGAACGCCTCGCTCGACGACAACACCACCTGGTCGCTGGTCGAGGACATCGAGCGGCTGAGGGTCCGCCTCGGGGTGGAGCGCTGGACCGTGTTCGGCGGTTCGTGGGGCTCGACCCTGGCGCTCGCCTACGCCATCTCCCACCCCGAGCGGGTCGACGCCCTGGTGCTGCGCGGCGTCTTCCTGCTCACCGAGCGCGAGCTGAAGTGGTTCTACCAGGACGGCGCCTCGATGCTGTTCCCCGACGCCTGGGAGCGGTTCTGCGCGCCGATCCCTCTGGCCGAGCGCGGC
>DATKRO010000027.1:0-72822 GCA_035532115.1 Caulobacteraceae bacterium
TTCAATGAGGCCCCGGCGTTACTACGCCGGGGAAGCTACCCCTGCATTTCGCCATGAAATTCAATGCCGAAGCAGGCGTGGCGCGAGCGCTCGCAGGGTGGAGGCGAGGCAAGGGTGAGCTGGGGCTTTGCACATGTTCACGATATCAAAGATCGCAGGGAAAATCAAGCACTTGGTCGGCCGCGAGCGCTGAAGGCGGGTCGTGTCGCGCCGAAGCCATCGCGGCTGCGGACGGCGGATGATAGCTGGGTGACGATCAGATCACCACGGCCCGCCGTTCGATCGCCTCGAAGGATTTGCCCAGGCTCTCGACGGCGAGTTCCACGTCCTCCGCAGGGCCGAGGTCGAGGATGACGACGTGGTCGCTCGCCGGGTCGATCAGGCTCTCCAGGGTCATGGCCATCTCGGTCCGGCGCCCGCCGTCGAGGCGGCAGTGGAACACCGAGAGCTGCAGCCAGCGGCCATAGCCCTTCATGGTTCGGAACACCTTGCGCCAGCGCCGGGGCTCGGAGATGTCGTAGGCGACGACGTAGGCGTGCTCGGCGTTGGATCGGCGGGGCGGCGCCACGGGCTCACCTGGGCAGGTAGTGGGGATAGTCGGGGATCTCGCCCAGCAGCCAGCGGGCGAAGAGGCGCGCCTGCACCTGGATCAGCCGGCGCATCGAGACCTGGTAGCCGAAAACCGGGTGGGTGGTCTCCTGGTCGAGCCGCCGCTCGTAGGCCGAGATCAGGGCGCGCCGCCCCTTGGGGTTCAGGTTGCAGCCGCCGGCCGTGGTCACGAAATCGCCCGGCGCCAGTTCGCCGTTGTTGAGCGCGGTGAGCACCGCCGAGTCGGCGATCAGCGGCCGATAGGGCTCGATGAGATCGAGCGCCAGCGAGGGCCGGCCCGGCCGCTCGACGTGAAAAAAGCCCTTCCACGGGTCGAGGCCGACGGTGGCGAGGGCGCTGGTGAAGGTGCGGGTGAGCAGCGCATAGGCCAGCGACAGGCAGGCGTTCACCGGATCGGCGGGCGGGCGGCGGTTGCGCTGCTCGAAGGCGAAGGCGGGCAGGGCGGCCACCGCCTCGGTGAAGAGGCTGGGCAGGGCGCGGAAATAGAGGGCGGCGGCCTCGCCTTCCACGCCCAGGAGGGCCGGGGCGTCGTGGGCGCGCCCGGTGCGTTCGGCCAGGAGCGCCAGGCGGTCGATCACCGGGCCGCGGGCGCCTGCTTCGCCGCGCCAGTTGCGGCGCAGGAAGGTGCGCTGGTTCCTGATCTTGGCGGCGACGAGATCGCGGGCGAAGGCGAGCCGCCGGCCGGGATCGGCGGCGAGGGCGTACTGGACGGTGCGGATGGCGGCGCTGCGGGGGCCATGGCCGCCGGTGGCGCCCAGGAACCAGAATCCGGACGAGGTCCAGGCCACCGGCGTCTCGCGCCGCAGGAGTTCGTGCATCGCCGGCGTGGTGAGGCCGACGGGGCCGGCAAGGATCAGTTCGGAGATCTCGTCCAGCGGCACGGCGACATCGGGCTCGCCCTCGACCTGCACCACCAGGGTCGCGGCGCGCCGGCCGACGCGGGCGCCGGGCGTCTGCACATAGAGGGGCAGGGCGGGCCGGGCGGCCGGCGGCGGGGTGCGCGGGATCGCGCCCTTGCGGAACCAGTTGACCTCGTCCGGCAGGCAGATGGGCAGCAGCGAACAGCGCGGACACTTCGGCGAGTGGTCGAGGGGCGGCGGCGCGCGTCCCGCCGCGACGGTGAGGCGCAGCTCCGAGGCGGCGCGCAAGCTGGCGGCGATCAGATCCTCGGTGAACGGCACGCGCACGCGCTCGCGGCTCTGGGCGAACCAGAGCGCGCCCTCGTCGCACCGGTAGCCGGCGTCGCGCAGCAGCAGCCCCTGGACGCAGACCTGGACGCGCTCGGGCAGCCAGGCGCCTTCGGCCAGATGCGGCCGCTTGCCGGCCTTGACGTCGACGGGCGTGACGACGCCGTCCTCGGCCTCGAGCACGTCGATCTCGGCGGCCAGCCCCAGCCGCTCGGAGGCGAGCGAGAGACGGCGCGTCTTCAGCTTGCCGTCCCGCTCGGCGAGGTCGTCCGGCGCGGGCAGGGCGGGGGCGCGCCCGGCCTCGGCGGCCGCATGGGCGCGGTTTCCCGCCGCGGTGTCGGCATTGCCGGCCCATTCGCCGTGCGCCCATTCCAGGAAGGCGAGGCGTGGGCAATAGACCCACTCGTTGACCATGCGCGCCGGAACCAGCAGTTCGTCGGCGTCCGCCGGAGGAGCAAAGAGCTCCAGCTCGCCCTGGATGGGGAGCGCCACGACGGCGGCGGTCGTGTCGGTCTGGGACATGTGCGGACCTCCCGCAACCGGGGGATGCAGGATGGGCGCCGAAGTGGGGGCGGGCGTTGCGCTCGCGCGCGGCAGCGCTCGCCAGCGATCCGCCGGCCGGCCGTCCTGGCGCGCCGCCTTGAGCGCCCATGGCTCGAGGCTTGTTCATCGATGAACGCTTGTACGAGTACGCCGCACAACCTCCTTGATCGAGGTGCGGCGCACCAGTATATATGCGGCCGTGCAGGCAGTCATCGAGACCAACGCCTACCTCCGCCACGCCAAGGAAGAAGGGATGACGGACGATGAGCGCTCGGTGGCCGTGAGCACCATCGCCTCCGATCCGGAGATAGGTGATCTGATCGTGGGTTCGGGCGGCTGTCGGAAGGTTCGGATTCCACGTCGAGGTCGCGGAAAATCCGCAGGCTATCGTGTGGTGACCTACTTCGCCGGAACGCGCGTCCCGGTGTTCCTGTTGGCGGTGCTCTACAAGGGGTCGCGAGACAACTTCTCCACGGCGGAAGTGAACGCGATGGCCAGGGCCGCCAAGGCGCTGGTGCAGAGCCTTGGTCCAGCGGCGATGGGTTGAACGTATTCCCCGGGGTGGAACCCCGGGGCCTCTCTCCGGCCGCAGCGCCGGAGCCTCATTGGAGACGCGGGTATGACCCGAAGGAACTTCGAGCGAGTCATGGAAGGCATGCGGGAAGCCATCGCCTTTGCGCAAGGCGAGGACGTTCCCGGCCTTCGCGTCCACATCCCGACCGAGATCGACGTGCGGGCGATCCGCGGCAAGCTTGGCCAGACCCAGGCCGAGTTCGCCGAGCGGCACGGATTCTCCCTGGGCGCCGTCCGCGACTGGGAGCAAGGGCGCCGCGTCCCCGATCAGGCCGCCCGCGCGTTCCTGAAGGTGATCGCCAATGCGCCCGGCGTGGTCGAGCACATCCTGAAGACGGGGTAGGGAAACCGGCGGCGCGCTTACGCCGGCGACTGCTTCAGCAGGCGGCGGACGGCTTCGGCGTCGCGCGCGATGATGGCGAGATAGGCGCGGGCCGGAGCGTCGGGTTCGGCGCGGCCTTCCTCCCACGCGGCGATGGTCTCCAGGGGGATGCGGAAACGCGAGGCGAACTCCGCCCGATCGAGGCCGAGCGCCCGGCGAATGATCCTCACCCGCGGCACGGGCCGCATCCGGCGCAGCCTTTCGTCGGTGAGCGGCGGATTGTCGGGGTCGCCAAGCGCCGCGGCACCGATCTGCTCGTCGGTCATGGCGCGCAACCGGTCGGTATCGTCGGTCAAGGTTCGAACCGCGCCGTCGGGAAGGATTTGGACGAGCGTTCCATCAGCGAGCCGCTTGGCCACGATCGTAGTCTTCTCGTTCACGCCGCGTCGCCCGTCTGGCGGAGATGATCCGGATGCGCTCACGGCGCTGAGTATAGACGACCGTCAGAAGCGCGTCAGCGGCCATTCCGGCCCTTCCGATGATCACAAATCGCTCTTCGCCATAGCGAAGGTCGTTGTCGACCCAGCCCAAAGCACCAGGATCATCAAAGACCAGGGTCGCAAGCTCGAATGTCACGCCGTGGTGTCGCCGGGCGGCAGACGCTTTGGCGGAGTCCCACTCGAACGTGCGGGTATCACCGGCCATCAGTCGCCTTCCGAATGATCAAGGAGCCGCCTCCCGCGCGAGGCGGGAGGCGGAGGCGGGGAGGCGGTGTTGTAGCGAACCGCCATAAAGCTCTCGCTCTCGCTTCAAGGAGGCCCCACCTAAGTCGGCATCCATCATAAGTGCGGCTCGCAGTCAACATTTAGAGAGAGATATATTTATAGCGGTAATATATAGGTTGCCAACGCATCTTAGATCACGGTACTCAGTGGGTCGCGGGCGGCGACCCAGAATCGCCGCCCGCGCGGCGACTTGCGCCGCCGCATCGATGCACTCGACCCCGAAGGGTCGCCCGCCGGCGAGCGCAGGTCAAGCGCTGGCGGTAGTGGAGATCGGACGATGAGATCGGAAACAATCTCACGGCGGCTCACGCTCGAAGATGCGATCGAAATCTGGCGGCGTCGCTGGCTTGGGGAAGCGCAGCACGTGCTCGCGGCAGCATTCGGGGTAAACCAAGGCCGAATAGCCGACGTGCTTTCCGGGAGGAGGTTCCCGGAGGCGAAGGAGATCGCCCTCGAGGGGCGAGCGGTGTGACACAGCGCGCCTTCTCTCTCAGGAAGGAGGAGGCGCGCCCTTCAGTTCTCCACTGTGATGGGTCGAGCCGGCCCGAAATTCATGAACTTGCCGACCGAGAGGCGCGTGGCCTCCACCACGCGGTCGACACCTAGGTGCGCCAGCCCATTGGGCGTCCGGAGGTCTGGGTGGGCGAGCATGGCGCGGATCGCAGACAAGCTCGCCGGGCCGCGCCAGATTGGCCAGGCGAACGAGAACGGCATCCGGTCCGAGCCGCCCAACGCCATTAGCCGAACACGGCCGCCGGCCCGCGCCACGGGCGCGACCGTCAGGACGGGAAGGCCGATCGCGGCGAGGCGATTTGCGCCATGCTGGGTCGTCGTCCGTTGGGATGAAGGATCGTCCGCCATCAAGGCGTAGCGGACATCCTCGGCGGGATCCCATCGGAAGGCGAAGGTCTCGTCGCGCCTCTGCCAGGGGGTGAACAGGGCTTCCTCCAGGCACTCGGTCGCATCCAGCACCACGGCATTCCTACCGCGGCCCCTGGGCGGCGGCGCCACAGTCTTCGGCACCTGGGCGAAACGGTCGAGAAAATGCTGATGGCCTTGCCCGAAGAGCAGGCAAAACGGCGTGGCTTCGACCTGATCCTTATCTTCCTTGACCGCGGCGTCGCTGACGAGAGCAGCAAATAGGTCCGCCCTATCCCGCCCAGAGAATACCGTGGCTTCGAGCAGGTCTCGGGCCTCGCGCCGCGCCCAGTTGAGGTCTTGTCGGCCGCCGAACTCGTGGACCTGCGCGAGCGCGGTCACGCCAGCCGCCGCCGCCTCGCAGACATCCGTCTTGGATGGACAGCCCACGATGTGCAGCCTTGGCCGCAAGGGGGCGCATTCAAGATCCCAGGATGCCCGCGGCCGCCACGGGGGCGTCGTTGTTTCCAGCGCCCGCAGCAGACCCAGCAGCGCCATGAAGCCGAGGAGGTTGTCCGGCTCGAGGCCTTCCAGCCGATGTATCGTGGCTGGCTCCTTCATTGGCGAGCGGACTCCCCGGGGCGCCGGCCGGCCGCCTCCGACGCGCGGTGATCGGCAAGACGCACGGCGGCCTCGAGGCGGGCGAGTTCCCAGACGCCGTACCGCGCCTTGAGCCGTTCGAAGAGCTGTGGCCAGTCCCAACCGTCGAATTCGAACGCGAGCGATTGCGGGCCGGCTCCTACCGCTCGAAGCTCGCCGAGCGCCGGGGCAAGCCGCGGGGGCGGAGCCTCGTCGACATGCGGGAAGAAGGGACGGCCATAACCGTGGTGCACGCCGACGAGCCAGAGGACAAGCTCCGGATCGCTGGCGTCCGCGATGAAGCGTTCGTGGGAGCGCGCGATGCTCACCGATAGCGCCTCATGGCGCCAGGCGTGTGGAAGGCCGGCGCGCTCGCGCGCGCTGCGGGGCAAAGTCGCGCCAGACTTGGCGAGAACGCAGGCGTCATCGACCGTCAGCCAGTTGCCCCCATAGAGCCATGCCTGAAAGCGGGGATCGGCCTTTCCGGCATCGTGAAGATAGGCGGCGAGCGCGACATCCCCGCAGACGGAGGGCGGCAGGCCGCACTTGCGTGCGAACTCGGCCGCCAGATCGCGCACCTCACGCGAGTGCTCGTCGAGGGGCTGGGCGTAGCCAGCAAGCGAGCCAGCGTCGTCATCCTCGGTCGATGGATCGCCGCCCGCGCGCGCGTCTTCAGAACGAAGGTCCAGCCCCTGCCGGGCGACGATCACGATTCCACGGGGGTGGCCGTCCTCATCCCATCCGTAGGGGAAGAAGAGCCTCGGGTCGTTGGCGCGGCTGAGCTCCTCCAGCGCCGTCCGAATCTGGGCGGGCGGCTTGACAACGGCGTCGGCATTGGTGAGCGCCAGCAATTCTCCGATCAGGGCGCGAGCTCTGACTCCCTGACTTGGCTCTTCGATCGCCTTCAGAGTTCGCGTGAAAAGCGCCGAGTAATCCTTCGCGCGATCGGGGCCAGCCTCATTTTGGTCCGCCATTGCCTCTATCCGCCGCGGCGTAAGCCTCAGGGCGAACCGCTTGGCCCGGTATGGCCGGGCTGCCCAGTCGGCGACATCTTCCACAGGCGCATCGGCGGCAGGGTTCCAGCCGAATGCGTCGCATCCGCCATAAGCGGCCGGCGCGACCAGGAGATCATTCGGACGCAAGCCACTGGCAGATGTTCGCGCCGTTCGGTCACTGGTCGGCCCCGCCCACCGCAACACTACCCGGCTCTGTTCTCGGGGAGACGGCTCGTCGATGTCCGCCTCTGGGGCGTCGGAGAATTCGCGCGAGCGTGAGCTGGCCACCTCACTGGAGCCCTCCAGCCATCGGCGCGCAGCCGCCAATGGAACCTGAGCCGTCTCCGCCGCTCTCGGTGGCATCTGTGTCAGCAGCAGCGTTGAGTCCGCGTCCGTCCGATTCAGCTCAAGGTCGTCTCGCCAAACAATCTGGACCGTGGCGGCCGACCGATTTGGACCGTGCAGAAACAGGGCCGGCTCCGGATCTGCGGCCGGAACGGGCGAGGTCTGGGACCACAGATCGACATAGGCGGGCATCACGACCGGCGCATCTTCGGTCGGGGCCATGAGACCCTCGCCCTTGATGTCGCCGATCCACGGAGCTTGGTTTGGCGACAGTCCGAAGTCGATTTTCGCGGCGTCGCCGGCGTGCGCCTGCAGGGCGCGCCAAGTATTTGCAGCGGCCTGTCCGTACACCGGGTCGCCATTCTTGCCGGGCCGTTCGTCTTCGCGGTGCGCGAGGATAGCCGCGTAAGGGATAAACGAACGTCCGTCGCGGTTGAGGCGACCGAACCGCTGCTTCAAGGCGTCAAGCGGGGCGAGTTCCGTGATCAGGGCGTCGAAATCAAGATCGGCGCCCGCCTCGATCGTCTGCGTCGCCACGACGATGAGCGGGCGGTCACGCCGTCGGGTCGCGCCCGTCTTGATGTGGCCGAGGCTGGCGGTCACGCGCTCGCGGTCTGCCTCACGGGAGGGGCCGATGAGGAGCAGCACGTCCGCGGCGGCTTCGGCACCCGACGCGCCGCTATAGGCGACATGCAGGGCGTTGAAAACGGCCCGCGCGCGCAGCACGCGGTTGACGACGATCCCGATGGCCGGCTGGGCGCCGACCTCTTCGCCCGCCAGATGCGCGAAAGCGATCCTGACTTGGCGCTGAATCTCGATCGTGCGTGCATCTTCGCCATCGGCGCGCGCCTTGACGGGCATGAGCACGGCTGGCTTTTCGGCTTGCAGGCGCCGTCGAAGGATCGGGTGATCGCGATCCGCGGCGCTCAAAGTGAAGCGCTCAGCATCACCGGCGTCGGGCGTTGCGGTGAGTTGGGCGACTGCGAACGGCGAAGCTGGAAACGCAGCCGCGCGCCACCGCTTCCGGTGGGCCTCGATCGCATCGACGGTTTGCCGGAACGGCCGTGCGAGGTGGGCCTCGTCCAGAAGGATCAGGCAGTCCGAACCCAGCAGACCAGCATGCACAGGTTTCATGGAGTCGCTGACGCCGTAGCCTCGGAAGAGAAGCCGAGAGCCGACCTGATCGACCGTCGAACAAAGTATGGTGGGCTGACTTGGCGTGCGCGCCCAGTCATCTTCCCGTGGCATGCCGCCGCGAAGCCGGCGCGCGAGAAGTGGCGCTTCGGCCCGCTCCGCGAGTGCTCCGAGACGCCGCGCGACCTCCGTGACGACAACGCCCTTGGCGGCGGCGAGGGCGCGGGCGATCTGTTCGGCCCGCTCGAATGCTGCGTCGACGATGATGCGCCGATCGACGACGAAGGCGATGCGGACGGGCGCCTGGCGTTCCGGACCCTTCTCGGCCTCCATCGCCAAGTGGAATACGGCCACGTCGAGTGCGGCCGTCTTGCCGGAGCCTGTCGGCAGGTCGAGCACTTTCGGCCACGCGCCCGCGACCGAGACTTGCGCGAGAAGCCTCGCTTGCCACGGAAATGGCGCGACGCCGTGAACCGCATCGAAGAAACGCGGGAAGTCATCGCTGGTCAGGGTCACTCCCGGGCCCCGGCGTCTGTCGGCAGACAAAGCCCCAGTCCGCAGAACCGACCGGCGCCGAGGATCACGGGGCCAGCGACCCTCTGGCCGAAGTCGATCACCGCATGGGTGAGTGGGCGGCTGCGCAGCACGGCCGGCGTCCTCCATCCGGTCCAAGGCGGCGCCCGGCCGGAGGGATACGCCGATGGCGCGCCGACGATCGCCGAATGCTTGTCCGCGACGACTCTGACGGGCGCCGGCAAGCCAATGTTGACGCAGGCCTCCGCGACCAGAGCTTCGATCTCGACCTGGCGGCCCTCGGCGCTGTCGGCCTTCAAGTGCCGGTCGAGCACCAGGGGCGTGGCCGTCGCCCAGCGATCCGCCGCGTGAACATATCGGTCGGAGTCGAGAGACGCTCGCGCGCCTTCCGCCGCTGGCGACAGCATGAGCCCCGTACCGTTCAATTTCAGGACGTGCTTCTCGCCGGGTGCGACGGGCCGCAGGATCGACCGGACGGCTCGGCGAAACTCGGGATCGCGCATCAGATCCGATGGACGGCGGGGAGGCGCCAGGGCGAAGCCGAAGAGCGCGCCATCCGACCAGGTCCACCCGACGTTTGCGAGCGGGAGGACCGCGAGGTGCGGCGACGCGGTCTTTGCGCCGTCCGGATCATGGCCCGAGACTATTGGCGGAATCGGCGCGCCTCCATACCCACTCATGATGGCTTTCAGCAGCGCCTTGCAGAGCGCGGGGCCGGCGCGCAGGTCGGCGTCTCCAGCCACGATCTCGAGGACCAGCCAATCGTTCCCGAAGCAGCTACGCGCCACCTTTCCGATGTCGCGCGAGCGGTTCATCCATTCGCCCAACGCCGGACGTCGCCCGGCTTGGTATGCGGTTTCAATCTCGGCCAGTCGCCCGGGGTAAACGCGTCGCCGCGCCGGCGCGAGGTTGCGATCGAATTCCGTTTCAGCAAGAAACCTGCAGCGCGTGAGGCTGGCGGAATGCCCGACATAAGGCGTGTCTTGCGCCAGCGCGTTCAGGACGCCGAGCGCCTTGCCGTCTGCCTCAGCTTCCTCCCAGACGTAATGCACCAGCGGATCTTCGAGGATCGCGGCCGGAAAACGCCGGGGCTGGCGGCGCCGAAGAGCGGGCGCCACTTCGCGATTGCCGACACGTCCGCTCTCGGCATCGTTCGGCGGCACGAACGTGGTGGGCGCCGGCCGTCCGAAGTAGCCGCCCGCCGCGATCCGAGGCGGGGACTGTCGCTCTAGCCACTCCAGCGCCGCCCGCTCGTCGGATCTCTCGCCGCGCGCGCCCCAGGCGGCGGTGAGGGCGGAGAAGACACGATCCGGCTGAGGCGGCCAGTCCGGTTCATCTCGGTCCTTGCCCCGGGCGGCAAACGCCACGCCGAGGAGGAACTCCATCTCCAGCGTGAGCATCAGTCCGACGCCGCTGAGGCTTCGACCTCTTCGCCGCCGGAGCCTTCGAGGGCTAGCCGTCGGCTTTCGCGAACGATCGCGACAAGCTTTTCCTGAGGGGTAAGCATCAGCGGCTCGGGCTGGAGAGTGAAGCCCGCGGCACTCGCCGCCGCCATCGCATCCCGGTAGAGCTGCCGCGCAGCGGTTCGCGACATTTCGAGACGCTGGCTCGTCCCATCGGATCGGATCAGCTCCAGTGGCGCGGAGCCAGCCTCGCACACTAGATCGCAGCGTGATCGCAGCGCATACCCCTGCGCATCCTGTTCAAGCAGCGCGGCCAGCCCGAGGGCCGCCAATACCGCGCGAGCAGCTTCGTTGCGGGCGTCCGCGCCGAAACGCAACCTTCGCAGCCCGGCGAAGGTGATGACGGCGACCTGTTCGGCGTAGTCGCAAGTGACGCCGAGCGCCTGGACGGAAGGGGCAATATTCCCGTGGTTGATCTCGGATGGCCGCACCTTCTTCGCGCCCTTGCCGGCGCCCTGGGGGGTCACGTCCCAGCCGGTTTCGCCTTTCCAAACCTCGACCTTCCTCAGTACCCCGAGCGGATCGATGCGGCTTCCGGTGCGTCGGCCCGCCGTCACCACCTGAAGACCGCCGCGGTCCGTCTCGTGCGGTACGTCGACGGGCGTATTGACGGCGATGACCTCGGATACGAGGCACCGTGGGAACTTGGCGCCCAGGCCGCCGCCTTCTCCAGTCGAGTTCCAGGCGCCGAACAGAAGCGCAGTTGGCGAGAGTTCGAACACCGCGGAAGCGTCGGCCATCTTCGCCGTCTGCAGGCGCTGACCGACCTCCGACTTCATGAATGGTTCGCGGCCCAGGAGGCTGTCACGCAGGATCGCATCAAACACGCGATGCGGGGCGTCCAGGGACGAGATTGCGCCGAGGTCGTTGAAACCGGCGGATGCAAAATCGACAGCAAGGCGGGGAAGCGGCAGCTCGCCGCCCTCAGCCGCCGCGAGCAGCGCCTCCTCGAGTCGGTTCGCCTGACTCTGGACGCTATCGATAAGCACGCACCACACGTCTTCTCCATCGACGCGGCGGCGCTCGAACACGTGTCTCGGCCCGGCGTTCCGGCCCTCGCCCGGGTAGGTCGGCGGGAAGATCTTGTCGCCTTTGCCGCCGACCGGCTGCAGACGCTGCCGGCGTCGGATGGCGGCGTCCTGCCCGACGCTCTGCCTCAATGCCGCATAATCCATCGTGTTCACCCCGGCGTGGCTCAGGCCATCACAGTAACTGTTGGCATACTTTCTGTGGTGAATGTGCGAGAGTCAAGGATCGATTCTACTATAGGCCTCGTTGTTGCCCACTCTGCCACCCGCCCCTGCCCCCGCCGCTTCGCCCCGTTGGAGCGTCGAGCGCAGGCTCGACTTCATAGCAAGTCGGTTGAAGTGGGAGGGGCGGATCAACCGATTCGATCTGGTGGGGCGGTTCGGGGTCTCTCCCAACCAGGCGACGGCGGACCTGCGGCGGTTCGGCGATCTGCACCCTGGCGCGCTCACCTACGACCCAAGGGGCAAGACCTATCGGGCGGGCGTGGCGCCGTCAGCGCTGTCGGCGGCGGACGCGCGCGCGCTGCTGCGGGAACTGAGGCTGATCGCCGAGGGCGTGCTCGGCGTCGGTGACGGGGTGCTTTCAGCCCCGCCGGCGGCCGAGATCGCCGAGCCGCCCGATCGCGCCGCGCCGCCGCAGGTGCTCGCCGTCGTGGTCGCCGCGATCCGGGAAGGGCGGGCGATGGAGGCGGCCTATCAGTCGTTCTCGTCGCCCAGCCCGTCGCGGCGGCGGCTGGAGCCGCACGCCCTGGTCTTCGACGGCTTCCGCTGGCACGCCCGGGCCAGGGACGTGGACGAGGACAGGTTCCGTGACTTCGTGCTGGGGCGGCTCTCTGAGGCGAGCCTGGCGGGCTCGGCGGCGCCCGGCGCGGCTCTGGACCGGGAGTGGAACGAGCGGGTGGAGCTGACCATTGCGCCGCACCCCGGGCTCGCGCCGCATCAGCGCGCCGCGATCGCCGCCGACTACGGCATGACCGAGGCTCGCCTGGTGCTGACGCCGCGGGCGGCGGTGGCCTACTACCTGAAGCGGCGGCTGGGGCTCACGCCCGGCCATGAGGCGCGCGCACCCGCCGATCAGCACGTCGTGCTCGTGGCGGAACGCCCGCTGGAAGCGGCGGATGGCGCATTACCCGCCTCGCGGGACTTGTCCCAGAACGGATAGAAGGGAGGGGATGGGATCAGCGCCGGACTATGCTTCCCATCCGCGCAGATCGCTGCGCGCTTTCGTCCCGGCGCCTCGCCTCCGCTCAGCTCGCGGCGGCGTGGCCGTGCACCACGGCCTCGAACTTGCGCGCGCGCTCGACGGCCTCGCGCGCCGAGCTGGAGTGGGTGAAGAGTTCGAAGCTTTCGGTGGTCTCGTCGTCCACCGGCGCCATGGCCTGGTCGCGGTAGGCCATGCCGTCGGGATCGCGGGCGACGCGCAGATAGATGCGATAGATTTTCAGCGCCTCCAGGGCGAGGCGGGCGTGGTTGAAGACGAAGTCGCGGGCGAGCCTGGGGTAGAAGCGCCAGACCGGCTCGATGGCAAGGCCGCTGCGCCGCTCGCTCCGCGTCTTCAGGCGGATCATGCCGCCCTGCAAGGGATGCACCTTCTCCACCGCCAGCGAGGAGGCGAACCAGACGATGATCAGCATCAGCCTCTGGATGTCGACCCCGAAGGCGCGGGCGCGGCGCAGCACCCGCTCGATGTGTTCGGGGGTATAGTAGAGCCTCCAGGCGTCCCAGTAGACCTCTTCCCACTCGGCCTTCGTCATCCTCGGATGGGCGGTGACGGCGTGCTCGAGGTCGTACTTGTTGAGGTCCGGGTCCATGGGAACGCCCTTGGACGCCAGGGTCTTGTGGTCCTCCGAGCCGGGCAGGGGGGTGAGGAAGAACAGCTCCAGGACGTCGAGCGGCAGCTCGCGCTTGACGATCTCGATGTCGGCGCGGATCGAGGCCGGGGTGTCGCCCGGAAAGCCCAGGATATAGCCGGCGTAGGTCCAGATGCCGGCCGCCTTCCAGGCCAGCAGCATCTTGCGGTACTCGGTGATCTTGTTCTGCCGCTTCTTGGCCGCGATCAGGTTGTCCGGATTGATGTTCTCCAGGCCGATGAAGATGCGGGTGACGCCGGCGCGCCTGGCTTTCTCGATGAAGCCGGGGATCTTGTGGCAGAGCGTATCGACCTGGATCATGAAGCGCACGTCCATGCCGCCCTCTTCGCGCAGGGCGATGATGCGGTCGAAGATGATCTCCCAGTCCTTGTTGCGGGCGAAGTTGTCGTCGGTGATGAAGTAGCGCGTGATCCCCTGATCCCAGTTGCTGCGCAGGATCGCCTCGACGTCGTCGGGCGTGCGCCGGCGCGACTTGCGCCCCTGGACGTTGATGATGGTGCAAAACGAGCACTGGAACGGGCAGCCGCGGCCGGCGTCGAAGCTGGTCATGTTCCCCATGACGCGCTTGACGAAGCGGCCGGGCAGGAAAGGCGTGACCGCGCCCTCGATGGAGGGCAGGTCGGACATGTAGTCGTAGATCGGCTTCAGCGATCCGGCCGCGACGTCGCAAAGCACCTCGTCCATGCGCCCTTCCGCCTCGCCGGCGTAGAGGCTGACGCCGAGGTCGAGCGCCTGCTGCAGCTCCGGGCTCACCGCCTTGAACATCGCCAGCACGCCGGAGACGTGGAAGCCGCCCATCACCACCGGCACGCCGGCGGCGCGCAGCGGGCGTGCGATGTCGAGGGCGCGCGGATACTGGTTCGACTGCACGCCGACGAGGCCGACGAAGCCGCCCACGTCGCCGCGCTGGAAGTCGGCGATGATCGCCTTCAGATCGACCCGGGCGTTGGTGTCGTCGAAGGCCTCGATCTCGAAAGCGACGTCCGCGCCCAGCACCTGGCGCTCGGCGGCGTCGGCGACGAGGCCGTAGACGCTCGCCAGCGAGTTCGACGGCATCATCGAGCGAACCCAGCGGATGACGTAGCCGTCCTCGTCGTAGTGCGAGGGCTTGATGAGCACGACGCGGAAGCGGCGGAGGGCTTTCGCGGGCGCTGGGCTGGCGGACATGCGAAGATCGCCCCTGGCCGGCGCGGCGCGCCATGACGGGTGCGAGCCTAGACCAAGGGCCGGGCCCGGACAACGATGCTCGCGACACGCGCGAGGTCAGTCGGCGAACGGCACGGCCGCACCACCCGCCCTTTTTTACCGCGGAGTTCGCCGAGCGCAGGCGCAGAGGACGCGAGAGGCCGCGCTGCGCGCGGCGGCCAATCGTCGATCCGGCGGCGCCTGGCGAGGAGCGCGCGCCCGATCGGGCGCGCCTTCGCGTTCTCCGCGCCTGCCCTCCGCGCAAGCCTGCGCCAGCGGGCGGTTCTGCGGTTCCTGCCCCTCGCCGCCCGCACTCGAGGGGGGGAGGAGAAGGCCTCGTCAGTCGGCAAGGCGCGCGCGAACCTCGTCGTTGCGGAGCAGCGCTTCGAAATAGGCGATGGTGCGTGCGAGGCCGTCCTCGAGCGCCGTGGCGGGCGCCCAGCCGAGCTGCGCTTCGGCGCGGGCGATGTCGGGGCGGCGCTGGCGCGGGTCGTCGGCCGGGAGCGGGCGGTGCACGAGGCGCGACGCCGAGCCGGTGAGGCCGACGATCAGGGCCGCGAGATCGCGCATGGAAATCTCGGCGGGATTGCCAAGATTGATCGGACCGGTGACCTCGGCCGGGCTCGCCATCAGCCGCGCCAGCGCCTCGATCAGGTCATCGACGTAGCAGAACGAGCGCGTCTGCCCGCCGTCGCCATAGAGGGTGATGTCGCGCCCCATGAGCGCCTGGACGATGAAGTTGGAGACCACGCGGCCGTCGTCGGGGGCCATGCGCGGGCCATAGGTGTTGAAGATGCGCGCCACCTTGATGGCGAGGCGGTGCTGGCGCCAATAGTCGAAGAACAGGGTCTCGGCGCAGCGCTTGCCCTCGTCATAGCAGGCGCGCGGGCCGATCGGATTGACGTGGCCCCAGTAGTCCTCGCTCTGGGGGTGCTGGGCCGGATCGCCATAGACCTCCGAGGTCGAGGCCTGCAGGATGCGCGCGCCCAGGCGCCTCGCCAGCCCCAGCAGGTTGATGGCGCCGTGCACGCTGGTCTTGGTCGTCTGCACCGGATCGTGCTGGTAGTGGATGGGCGAGGCCGGGCAGGCGAGATTGTAGATTTCGTCGACCTCGACATAGAGCGGGAAGGTCACGTCGTGGCGCATCAGCTCGAAATTGGGCCGACCGAGCACCGTCTCGAGGTTGCCGCGCGCTCCGGTGAAGAAGTTGTCGACCCCCAGCACCTCGGCGCCCGCCGCCACCAGGCGCTCGCAAAGGTGCGAGCCAAGGAAGCCGGCGGCGCCGGTGACCAGCACGCGCCGGCGCAACGGAAGGCTCATGTCGCGGTCCCCTCGTTCAAGGCGCTCTCGACGACGTGGCGGGCGACGGCGTCGGGCGTGTGATGCGCCAGCACGTGCTCTCGCCCGCACCGAGCGATGCGCGCCAGGCCCGGCTTGTCGGCGAGCGCGGCCCTGACCGCCCGCGTCAGGGCGCCGGGCTCGGGATCGTAGTAGAGGGCGTGCTCGCCGCCGACCAGCGGCGCATGGCGCTCGATGGTGGGGCTGTTGATCAGCGGGACGGAACCGCAGGCCAGCGCCTCGTAATGGCGAAAGCAGTCCCAGCCGAAACCCTCCGGCGACCAGACCAGCCAGGCGCCCGCGCAGCGGCGGTAGAACTCCTCGCGCGGCAGCGGCGCGGCGGCGATGTCGATGGCGAGCCCCTCGGCCCGCAAGGCCTCCAGTTCGTGAAGGCCGCGCGCCCTGAGGCTGGACGAGCCCTCGACGCGGCCGGCGAAGAACACGTCGCACGTCTTCGGCGCCAAGGACCGGTCCGGCGGCGCCTCCCAGTCCAGGGGCAGGCCGAGGGAGAGCGGTCGCAATCTGGCGATGCGCGCCCGGTTGCGCGGCACGCGGCGGAAGCGGGCAGTGGGCAGGTGGGCGTGCGCGGTCTTCAGGAAGACGCGCCAGCGGTCGGCCGGCAGCTCGCGCTTGAAGAAGAGGCGGCAGCGATCGAGCAGGAAGAGGTTGTTGCGGTTGATCACCGGCAGATCCTCGTGATCGAGCACCGCCATCGGCGCGCGGCCGCGCCAGCGCAGCAACTGCGGCGCGAAAGCGCGCAGCAGCGCCGGCCGGCGCTTCAGCGCGCGGCGCGAGAACAGCAGCCGGCCGAGGTGGCGCCAGCTCCAGGGCGCCGAGAAGGTCGGCTGACAGACGACCAGGCTGACGCCGGGGTCGCCCAGCGCCCGCCACAGGCCGCCGAGCGAGCCCAGCTCGCGCACCCCGGCGGGCCGGTCCCGCCGGGAGACGGTGGCGAAGAAGAGGGTCTCGTCCGGGAATGCCCGAGCGACGAACGGCTGGGCGCCGATCTCGATGATCGCCAAGGCGCCGCGAGGACGATCGGTTGAGGGGGCCACGGCGCCACCTATCGGCTCGGCCTGCCGCGGTCAAACCGGACGCGGCGGGCGGGCTCAGCCGATGGCCCAGCTGACCACGAGCGCGACGCTGGCGGCGGTCGCCAGCGCGGTGGTGGCCCAGCCGAGCAGGCGCGTGCCAAGGCCATTGACGCGCGCGCCCATGATGTTGCGGCTGCTGGTCATCGAGACGATCAGCGCCAGCAGCACCGGCGTCGAGAAGCCCTGGACCACGCCGGCCAGGACCAGCGCCTTCATCGGATTGAGGCCGAGGAAGTTGAAGCCGACGGCCGCCGCGGTGAAGGCTGCGATGGTCGCGTAGAAGAGCTTGGCGTCCCTGGCCCTGGCGTTCAGGGTGCCTTTCACCCCGAAGGTCTGCAGCAGGTCGTAGGCGGCGCCCGCGGTCATCACCGGCACGGCGAGGCAGCCGACGCCGGCGATGCCGGCGGCGAAGAGCAGCGCCGCAGCCGGGCCGGCCAGCGGCGTCAGCGCCTGGGCGGCGGCCGCGGCGCTGCGGACGTTGCGGTGGCCGGCGGGATAGAGCGTCGAGGCGGTGGCGAGCACGACGAAATAGAGCACCAGGTCGGCCGCCACCATGCCGGCCAGCACGTCCTTGCGCGTGCGCGACAGCTCGGCGCGGGTGGCGCCCTGGCGCTGGGCCAGACGAGTATGGCCGGCGGCGATCTCCTCCTCGACCTCGACGTTCGACTGCCAGGAGAACAGATAGGCCGAGAGGCTGGCGCCCAGCGCCGCCTCGAGCAGGCCCAGAAAGTCGCGGCTCAGCTCCACGTGGGGCGCGAAGGTGGCGCGCAGCACCGCGCCGAGATCGGGTCGGGCGAGCAGCCCCGAGCCGACGTAGGCGAGGAGCGCCAGCGACAGCCAGCGGAAGACGTTGCGGATCAGCCTGTAGGAGCCGAACACCTGCAACGAATAGAGCCCGGCGCCGGCGACGGCGACGATCAGCGGGATCGGCGCGGCCACGAACATTCCCAGCGCCGCCCCGACGCCGCCCAGGTCGGCGCCCGCCTCGATGGTGTTGCCCACGAGCACGCCGGCCAGCACCGGGTAGAGCAGCCAGCGCGGACAGCTGTCGTGGAGGACCCGGAAGAGGCCGCGTCCGGAGACCTGGCCAAGCTTGGAGCACAGGTAGACCACCACGTACATCATCGGCAGCATGGCCGGCGCGACCCAAAGGAACGCCGGGCCGAAGCGGGCGCCGGCGCTGGCGTAGGTCCCGATCGCCGAGGGATCGTCGTCGGCCGCGCCGGAGATCAGCCCGAGCCCGAGGGCGTGCGCCGGGCCGCCGCGAGGCGGGCGCCGGGACGCGGGCTGCGGCCGCGCGGAGATGTCGTCGTCGCGCATCGCTCGCCGGCGCGTCCCATTCGCGGTGGCTGCAAGTCCTGGCTAACGCGCCAGGACGCGGCGAGGCTCCGGGCGGGTCAGAGCGGCGCCCGCTCCAGCAGCTCGATGAGTTCGCCGGCCTTGCGGCGCTGCTCGGACCGGTCGCCGCCGGCGATGGCCGCTTCGATGCAGTGGTCGAGGTGGTTCTTCAGGATCTCGCGCTCCACCCGCGCCAGGGCGGCGCGGACGGCGCGAAGCTGGGTCAGCACGTCGATGCAGTAGCGATCTTCCTCCAGCATGCGCGCCACGCCGCGCACCTGGCCCTCGACGCGCCTCAAGCGGTTGCGCAGCTTCTGCTTGTCGTCGCCCACGCGAGGCTCTCCTGGATTCTGTTCTCATACCCATATGGGGTATCCTGCCGACAGATCGAGGAGCATCCCATGGCGCATGAACATCTTCACGCGGACGCCGAGAAGGATGGAGCCGAGAAGGATCCGGTGTGCGGCATGACGGTGGACCCGGCGCGGACGCCGCACCATGCCGAGCACGGCGGGCGCACCTATCACTTCTGCGGCGCGGGCTGCCGGACGAAGTTCATCGCCGATCCGCGGCGCTACCTGGAGCCGCGCGCTGCGGAGCCGGTCCGGCCGGCGGCGAGCGAGGGCGCGCTCTACACCTGCCCGATGCATCCCGAAGTCCGCCAGGTCGGCCCGGGCGCCTGTCCCATCTGCGGCATGGCGCTGGAGCCGATGACGGTGACGGCCGACGCCGGACCCAATCCCGAACTCGCCGACATGACCCGCAGATTCTGGATCGGGCTCGTCCTCACCGTTCCGGTGCTGGCCCTGGAGATGGGCGGGATGATCGGCCCCTGGGGCAGGCTCATGGGGCGCGGGGCGAGCGAGTGGATCCAGCTGGCGCTGGCGAGCCCGGTGGTGCTCTGGGCCGGCTGGCCGTTCTTCGAGCGCGGCTGGGCCTCGCTGGTCTCGCGCCGGCTCAACATGTTCACCCTGATCGCCATGGGGACCGGCGTCGCCTGGGCCTACAGCGTCGCCGCGGTGCTGGCGCCCGGGGCCTTCCCGGCGGCGTTCCGCCAGGCGGACGGCGCCATCGGAGTCTATTTCGAGGCCGCGGCGGTGATCACCGTGCTGGTGCTGCTGGGCCAGGTGCTGGAGCTGCGGGCGCGCGAGCGCACCTCCGGGGCGATCAAGGCGCTCCTGAACCTCGCGCCCAAGACCGCGCGGCGTCTTGGCGACGACGGCGCGGACGAGGAGGTCGGGCTGGAGGCGATCGGCGTCGGGGACCGGCTGCGGGTGCGGCCGGGGGAGAAGGTCCCGGTGGACGGCGAGATCCTCGAGGGCCGCGCCAGCATCGACGAATCCCTGGTGACCGGCGAATCCATGCCGGTGACCCGCGAGGCCGGCGCCAAGGTCATCGCCGGCTCGATCAACCGGACCGGCGGCTTCGTCATGCGCGCCGAGAAGGTCGGCGCCGACACCTTGCTGGCCCGCATCGTACAGATGGTCGCCGAAGCCCAGCGCAGCCGCGCCCCGATCCAGCGCGTGGCCGACCGGGTCTCGGGCTGGTTCGCCCCGGCGGTGATCGGCATCGCCATCGCGACCGCCGTCGTCTGGGCGCTGGTCGGCCCGGAGCCGCGGTTCGCCTACGCCCTGGTGGCGGCGGTCTCGGTGCTGATCATCGCCTGCCCGTGCGCGCTCGGCCTGGCGACGCCGATGTCGATCATGGTGGGGGTCGGGCGCGGCGCGCAGGGCGGCGTGCTGATCAGGAACGCCGAGGCGCTGGAGCGCTTCGAGGCCATCGACATCCTGGTGTTCGACAAGACCGGAACCCTCACCGAGGGGCGGCCGGCAGTGACGCAGATCCTGACCGCGCCGGGCTTCGACGAGGCCGAGCTGCTGCGCCTGGCCGCCAGCCTGGAGCGCGGCAGCGAGCACCCCCTGGGCGAAGCCGTGCTGCGCGCCGCGCAGGCGCGCGGCCTGCGCCTTTCCGAGGCGCAAGAGTTCGACTCGCCCGTCGGCAAGGGAGTGACGGGCATCGTCGATGGCCGTCGCGTGGCGCTGGGCGGAGCGCCGCTGATGGCCGAGCAGGGGGTCGAGACAGGATCGCTGGCCGCCGAGGCCGAGGCGATGCGCAAGGAGGGCGCCAGCGCCATCTTCGCCGGCGTCGACGGCAGGCTCGCCGGCATCTTCGCCATCGCCGATCCAATCAAGGCCTCTACCGCCCGCGTGGTGGGCGAGCTGAAGCGCCAGGGCCTGCGCCTGGTGATGATGACCGGCGACAATCGCACCACCGCCCTGGCGGTGGCGGAGCGGCTGGGGATCGAGGAGGTGGAGGCCGAGGTGGCGCCCCAGGACAAGGCCGCGGTGGTGCAGAGGCTGCGCGCCGAAGGCCGCATCGTCGCCATGGCTGGCGACGGCGTCAACGACGCCCCGGCCCTGGCCGCGGCCGAGGTGGGCGTGGCCATGGGGGCCGGCTCGGACGTGGCCATCGAGAGCGCCGGCGTGACGCTGCTGAAGGGCGATCTCGAGGGCCTGCTGCGGGCGCGGCGGCTGTCGCGCGCGGTGATGCGCAACATCCGCCAGAACCTGCTCTTCGCCTTCGTCTACAACGCCGCCGGCGTGCCGATCGCCGCCGGCGTGCTCTATCCGGTGTTCGGCCTGCTGCTCTCGCCGGCGATCGCCGCGGCGGCGATGTCGGCCTCCTCGCTCAGCGTCATCGGCAACGCCCTGCGGCTGCGGACGGCGCGGCTCTGAAAGGGGTGCGCGCCGGCTTCGCCTGGCCGGGGTGGCGACGATGATGAGCGTGTCGTCGATCCGGGATCTTTGCCGTGCGCCGGCCTTCCGGTAGTGGCGCGGCCGCGCTCCAGGGCGCAAGCTGACGGGAGATGACGGTTCAGCACCGCTTGGCGCCCTGGCGCCGGCCCGGAGCGGCCCTGGCGCTGGCGTCGGCCGCGCTCTTCGGCGCCAGCACGCCCATGGCCAAGCTGCTGCTCGGCGGCGGCGTCGACCCCTGGCTGCTCGCCGGGCAGCTCTATCTGGGCTCGGGACTGGGCCTGGGGCTGACGGTGCTGGCGCGCGCCGCGCTCGGGCGCCCCGCCGCGGAGGCGCCGCTGCGGCGCGCCGACCTGCCCTGGCTGGCGCTGGTGGTGCTGGCCGGGGGCGTGATCGGACCGCTGCTGCTGATGCTCGGCCTGGCGCGGACGCCGGCGGCTTCGGCGGCGCTGCTGCTGAACCTGGAGGGCCTGGCCACCATGGGACTGGCATGGCTGGTGTTCCGCGAGAACGTCGATCGCCGGCTGCTGGTCGGGGCGCTGGCGATCCTCGCCGGCGCGGGCCTCGTCTCCTGGCAGGGCGGTCGTCTGGGGATGGGCCTCGGCGCCCTCGCCATCGCCGGCGCCTGCCTCGCCTGGGGCGTGGACAACAATCTGACCCGCCGGCTCGCTTCCGCCGATCCGGTGCAGATCGCCGCCATCAAGGGGCTGGTGGCCGGGGTGGTGAATCTCGGGCTCGCCCTGGCGCACGGCGCGCAGATCCCCTCTGCGTCCGTCGTCGCCGGCGCGGCCCTGGTGGGGTTCCTCGGCTACGGCGTCAGTCTCGTGCTCTTCGTCCTGGCGCTGCGCCACCTGGGCGCGGCCAGGACCGGGGCGTATTTTTCCACCGCGCCGTTCATGGGCGCGGGGCTGTCGCTGGCCATCTTCGCCGAGCCGCTCACGGCGCAGCTCGCGGCGGCCGCGGCGCTGATGGGGGCGGGGGTCTGGCTGCACCTTGCCGAGCGCCACGAGCACGAGCACGCGCACGAGCCGCTGGGCCACGAACACCGCCACGTGCACGACGAGCATCACCGCCACGAGCACGGGCCGGCCGATCCGCCCGGCGAGCCGCACACCCATTGGCATCGCCACCGGCCGATGCGACACAGTCACCCGCACTACCCGGACCTGCATCATCGGCACGCTCACGCGCCGAAAGCATCGAAGCCATAGGTCGGCTGCGCCGGGCGCGGGGGAGGAGGCGCGAGATGTCGCTGACCGAGCAGGCCTTCGGCGAACTGATGCGCCTCTACGGGCGCGAGCGGCCGGACTACCTCGGTTTCGATGAAGCGCCGCCGGCGCTGGCGACGCGCTTTGCGGCCGACGAGGCGGCGAGCGCGGCCATTGCGGCCGGAGCGAGCGTCGCAGCGGACCTGTGGACCTTGCGCACCGGCGCGGCTCAGGCCGTCGAGGTGGCGACCCGCGAGGCCGCCGCCGCGCTGACCAGCTTCCGATACATCGGCTTCGACGACCCCGCCGCCGCGCCAGTCGGACGCGATCCGGCGGTGGCGCGCAGCCCGCTGATGGGATTTCATCCGACCCGGGACGGCCGCCACGTGCTGCTGCACCCGAGCTTCCCGCCGGGGACCCAGCGCATCCTGCGCGCGCTCGGCTGCGGAGCGGCGCCCGACGCGGTGAAGGGCGCCTGCCTCGCCATGGACGCCCAGGACATCGAGGACGCGGTGGCCGCCGAGCGCGGCTGCGCCGGCGTCGTGCGCACGCCCGAGGAGTGGGACGCGAGCGAGCAGGGCCGGCTGCTGGCCGCCCGACCCGTGGTCGAGGTGATCAAGTTCGCCGACAGCCCGCCCGAGCCGATGCCGGAAGGGGGCGACGCGCCGCTGGCGGGCCTGCGCGTCCTCGACCTGACGCGCGTCCTCGCCGGCCCCACCTGCGCGCGCACCCTGGCCCAGTACGGCGCCGAGGTGCTCTATCTGGCCTCGCCGAACCTGCCGGCTTCGACCGGCTTCATCCCCGACACCAACCACGGCAAGCTCTCGGCCTGGCTCGACCTGGCGAGCGGCGCCGGACGCGCGAAGCTGCGCGACCTCGCCGCCGGCGCCGATGTCTTCTCCCAGGGCTACCGCACCGGCGCCATGGAGCGCATGGGCTTTGGCCCGGCCGAGCTGGCGGCGCTGCGGCCGGGCGTCGTCTACACCTCGATCAACTGCTACGGCCATGAGGGGCCGTGGCGCGACCGCGCCGGCTGGGAGCAGCTCGCCCAGACGGTCACCGGCATGGCGCACGTGCATGGCGCAGGCGAGGGACCGGCCCTGCAGCCCGGCGCGGTCACCGACTACACCACCGGCTTCTTGGCCGCGTTCGGCGCCCTCGTCGCCCTCTATCGGCGCGCGCTCTACGGCGGCAGCTATCTGGTGCGGGTGTCGCTGTGCCAGACCGGCATGTGGATGCGCGGCCTCGGCATCGGCGGTCCGGACCGGCTGGAGCAGGTTCGGTCGCTGACGGCCGAGGAGATCGGCGGCTTCACCGTCCGCAGCCAGTCCGGATTCGGCGCAATGACCCATCTGCGCCCGCCGGTGCGCATGAGCGCGACGCCGCCGGCGTGGCGACGCCCGGTCGTCCCGCTGGGAACCCATCCGCCCGAGTGGCCGGCGCCTTGACGCGTCCAATCGCGCTCCAGGATCACCTCCCGCGTTGTTCGCCAGACCCGCAACGCGGCCAACCGGGAATGCCGGACGCACCCACGCATTCGGATAGGCGACGTGACGGTGTTCGATTGACGGGGCGAAAACAGCGACTGCGAGGCCTATGAGGCGCCAGGCTCACCGCCGCTCGGCACGAGGTGGATGTCGAGGCGGCGACCGATCGCAGCCGCGTAGCGGGCGATCATCTCGAACGTCGGCATGTGCCGGGCGTTTTCCAGGCGCGCGACGACGGATTGCGAGGCGCCCATCCGGGCCGCGACGTCGGTCTGCGTCAGACCGGCCGCCTGCCGCGCCTCGATCATTTCCCCGACAACAGCGAAGATGGGACCGAGCCGGTCATACGCAGCTTTGACCTCGGGGTCGGTCAGCAAGTTCCGCCGGAGCTTCGCGAGGCTGGTCATGACCCGATCTCCTTTGCTCGACGCTCCGCCAACGCGATGGCGGCGCGGGGTGTCTTTTGGGTCTTCTTCACAAACGCATGCACCACGACGACGCGACGGCCCGCCGCGGTGACGTAGATGGCTCTGGCGATCCCATCGCGTCCGCCAAACCGCATCTCCCATAGCTTGCCCTGGAGATGCCTGACGTGAGGCTCGCCAATTCGCTCTGGCCCTACGGCTCCGATACGCTCAGCCAAACGTAGGAAGGACGCCTGCATGTCCTTGGGCAGCGTCGCGAACTTCAGCATCCACGATGGCTCCGAGGGTCTCGACGGTCCATGTCATGGAGCGGCCACAGTCGCGTGAGCCAACCTGCTGAGTCTGGACCTTCGCAGGGGCGATATAGCATCCCTGCTATAATTTTCAACCCGCCGTCCGGAGCGCCGCCGGCCCGGCTTCAGGGGCGAGGAGGAAGGCCGCAGCTTTGGGAGAGGCGACTGACCCAATCCGGCCGAGTGGCCGGCGCCCTGACGGTTCCTCATGCCTCCAGGCTGCCCACGATCGAGGCGCGCTGCGAAAGCTCGATGCGGTTCCCGTCGGGGTCCTCGATCATGGAGATGCGGGCGGTGGTTCCGAGGGTGACGGGCGCCAGCGCCTCGCGGGCGCCGTGGGCGAGCACGAAGGCGTGCTCGGCGTCGACCTTGAAGACCTGGAAGGTGATGTAGCCCCAGCCCTTGGCGTCGGGGCGCGGGCCGGGGACGATCGCATCCGATGCGGGCTCGAGGATGACGAGACTCTCGCCGGCGCGGAAGGCGGCGCCGTTCGGCCACGGCTGCTCGGTCAGGCCGAGCGCCTCGGCGTAGAAGCGCCGATGCGCGGCCAGATCGCGCACCGTCAGGCGCACGCCGATCTGGCCGAGGCCGCGCCAGCCGGGCGGGACCAGGCTGACGCGGTTGCCGTCGGGGTCGGCGAGCGGCCTTGGTTCGGTAAGACCGGCCCGCGCCAGGTAGAGTTCGCGATAGCCTCCGGGCGGAGCTTGCGCCAGCGGCTGCGCCAGATGGTTGATCTTGATAACCGAGCCGAGGGCGTCGTGCCGGTGCTGGTCCTGGCCGCGGCGGATCTTCAGGAGATGGTCGAAGGCGAGGCCGGCCTCGCCCTGCCAGAAGCCGAGCATGGGCGCGAGGTCGTTGGTGGCGAGCCCGAAGTCGATGCAGGGCTTGGCGAGCTTCATCGGTCCGGCCCTTGCTTTGCGGCGGCGCGGCCTGCATGACATTCAAACGGTCGTATGAAAAGAGCTGGAGAGGCTGAGATGAAGGCGGCGGTCTATTACGAGAACGGCGATCCCAGCGTGCTGAAGTACGAGGACGCCCCCGATCCCGTCTGCCATCCCAAGGGCATCGTCATCCGCGTCGAGGCGGTGAGCATCGAGGGCGGCGATACGCTGAACCGCGGCCGCGGCGCGCTCGTCAGCCGTCCGCACATCGTCGGCTACCAGGCCGCCGGCGAGATCATCGAGGTCGGGTCGGAAGTACGGGGCCTGAAGGTCGGCCAGAAGGTCGCCACCAGCAACGCCTTCGGCTCGCACGCCGAGCTGCGCGCCGTCCCGGCCCGCAGCGCCTGGCCGGTCCCCGAAGGTTTCGACGTCAAGCTCGCCTCGGTGATCCCGGTCGCGTTCGGCACCGCCGACGACTGCCTGTTCGAATTCGGCCACCTGAGGGCGGGCGAGACGGTGCTGGTCCAGGCCGGGGCCAGCGGCGTCGGCACGGCGGCGATCCAGCTCGCCAAGCGCGCCGGCGCGACGGTGCTCGCCACCGCCTCCAGCGACGCGCGCCTGGAGAAGCTGAAGCCGCTCGGGATGGATCACGGCATCAACTACCGCACCCAGGATGTGGTCTCCGAGGTGATGCGGCTCACCAACAAGCGCGGCGTCGACCTGGTGGTCGACCCGGTGGGCGGCTCGACGCTGCAGGGCTCGCTGCTGTCGCTGGGCTATCGCGGCCGGGTCTCCATGGTGGGGGCGGCCGGGCGCGAGCCGATGACGGTGGACGTCTCCAGCCTGATGGGCGGCAACCGCACCCTCCAGGGCGTCTTCCTGGGCGCGGAGATCGGAACCGACCGCGCTCACGACAACATCCAGCGCCTGATCGACGAGGCCGCGCGCGGCGAGCTGACCGTGGTCATAGACCGCACCTTTCCGCTCGCGCAGGCCGCCGCCGCCCACGCCTACATCGAGAGCCGCCAGGCGGTGGGCCGGGTGCTGCTGATCCCCTGATCGGGGACCCCTGCGCGCAATGGTCGCGTTCGATCGCGACGAGGATCGGGCTAGCGTTGCGGGATGGAAACGGGACGACGCGCGCTGGCGCGACCGGACAGGCTTGCGGCGCTGGACGGCGCCCTGAAGGCGATGTTCGCCGAAGCGGCGCGCGCGACGCCGCCGGAACTGCTCAGCCTCCTGGACCGGCTTCAGTCCGCGCCGAGGCGCGCCATCGCCGCCTGAGGCGCGGGCGCCGCCGCAGCGCCCTCCGACCCGCTGCCCGGCCCCAAGGAAGCCTGTCAGTTCGCGCCCGGTCCGGCCGTTGCATCCGCGGGCCGGCCGATCATCTCGGCGGCGCCGTCGACGTCCATCAGCTTCAGCAGGCGGTTGCGGGCGCGGTTGACCCGGCTCTTGATCGTGCCCAGGGCGCAGCCGCAGATCTCCGCCGCCTCCTCGTAGGAGAGCCCGGCCGCACCCACCAGGATCAGCGCCTCGCGGTGCTCCACCGGCAGCTGGTTCAGCGCCGTCTGCAGGGCGCGCATGGTGAGGCCCCATTCCTGGGTCGGCGCCGACGTCAGCGACTTGGCGTGCTGGTCGTCCTCGTCGCGGACCTCGCGGCGGCGGCGGACCACGGCGGTGTAGTAGGTGTTCCGCAGGATGGTGAAGAGCCAGGCTCGGAGATTGGTGCCCGGCTCGAACTTCTCGCGGTGACTCCAGGCCTTGATCAGGGTGTCCTGGACGAGATCGTCGGCGTCGGAGCCGTTGCGGCTCACCGACCAGGCGAAGGCGCGCAGCGCCGGGATCATCGCAACCACCTGGTCGCGCCAGTCGGTCTCGACGCTCACCTCGGCCGCTCCCGCCCGCGAGACATGGCGCGCTTCATCATCGGGTCCCTCAGGCGCCCACCCTCCTGGAGCCGAACGGGGTTCAAGTTCGTCATGAACCTTCAGGCTTCAGGCTATTGAATCCAGAACACGATCCGAAGGTGCTCCAGGTCGCTGCGAGACTGGCGCCGCTGCGGCGCGCACCTCCCTACGACGGCAGGCAAACGCACCGGCACGGCTTCCGTTCCTGACAATTCCGTGGAGCTCGGCATGGAACATCGGCCCGGCGGATGACGTTCACCCGCGCGGCGACTATCTGGGGGCGGAGCCGGTCGTCGCCCGCTCGGCAACGGAGACTTCGAGAGCATGTCCAGCACCGATGAGGCGCGGGCGCGCCGCAGCGGCTTGGCGACGGCCGGCCTCCTGGATCGCTATCGGAAAGTGAGGGCCGCCAGTCTGGCGCGCGCGGCGCCGCTCTCCGCCGAAGACCAGGTTGCGCAGTCGATGCCGGACGCCAGCCCTTGCAAGTGGCACCTGGCGCACGTCACCTGGTTCTTCGAGACCTTCGTGCTGGCCGAGCACCTCTCGGCCTATCAGCCGTACGATCCCGCCTTCGCGTATCTCTTCAACTCCTACTACGAAGCGGTCGGTCCGCGACCGCCAAGGGGCGGGCGGGGACTGATCACCCGGCCCAGCCTCGCCGAAGTGCTCGCCTATCGCCGCCACGTCGACGCCGCCATGGAGCGCCTCGTCGGGCGCGGGTGCAGCGGCGCGGTCGAGCGTCTCGTCACCCTGGGCCTGGCGCACGAGGAGCAACATCAGGAGCTGATCCTGATGGACGTGCTGCACCTCTTCGCCCAGTCGGCGCTGAAGCCCGCCTACGGTCCCGGATTCGTCCCGGCCAAGGCGAAGCCCGGCCCGCTCGGCTGGGCGCAGCTCGATGGCGGCATCGTGGAGATCGGCGCCGGGGAAGGCGGCTTCTGCTTCGATAACGAGACGCCGCGCCACCGCACCATCCTGCGGCCTTATCGGCTGGCCGAGCGCCTCGTCACCAACGGCGAATGGCGCGCGTTCATCGACGATGGCGGCTATGATCGCCCGGAGCTTTGGCTGTCCGACGGCTGGGCCCGCTCGCGGGCGGAACACTGGCGCGCCCCGCTCTACTGGGAGCGCGGCGAGGGCGGCTGGCTGGAGATGGGGCTGGAGGGGCAAAGGCCCCTGGATCCCGACGCGCCGGTCCTGCACGTCAGCCATTACGAGGCGGACGCCTTCGCCGCGTGGTCGGGCAGGCGCCTGCCGACGGAGGCCGAGTGGGAGCACGCGGCCATGACGCAGGCTCAAAGCCTGGCGCAGCTCTACGACAGCGCCTGGCAATGGACCGCCAGCGCCTACCTGGGTTATCCGGGCTTCGCCGCCGCGCAAGGGGCGGTGGGAGAGTACAACGGCAAGTTCATGAGCGGCCAGATGGTGCTGCGCGGCGGCGCCTGCGCAACCGCGCCCGGCCACGCGCGCGCCAGCTATCGCAACTTCTTCTATCCGCACCAACGCTGGATGTTCGGCGGCGTGCGCCTGGCCCAGGACGCGCCGCGGCGGCGCAGCGGCGCGGGCCGGACCGGGGCGGACGACTTTCGCAACGACGTGCTCGAAGGCCTTTCCGCCAGCCCCAAATCGATCCCGCCGAAGTGGTTCTACGACGCCCGCGGGTCGGACCTGTTCGAGGCCATCTGCGAGCTGCCGGAATACTATCTGACGCGGGCCGAAACGGCCCTGCTCGCCCGGATCGCGCCGCGCATCGCCGCGCGCATCCCGAAGGGCGCGGCGCTGGTCGAGTTCGGCTCCGGCGCCAGCGCCAAGACCCGCCTCGTCCTCGACGCCGCGCCGCAGATCGGCGCCTACGTCCCCATCGACATCAGCCGCTCGGCCCTGGAGACGGCTGCCGCCTCCATCGCGGCCGACTATCCGGCGCTCGCGGTCGAGGCGCTGGCGCGCGATTTCACCGCCCCCGGCGACCTCTCCGAAGCGATGCAGGCGCGCCCGCGCGTCGGCTTCTTCCCGGGCTCGACGATCGGCAACTTCGCCCCCGACGAAGCGGTGCGGATCCTGATGCAGGCCCGCACCGTGCTGGGCGAGGCGGCGCAGTTCATCCTCGGCGCGGACCTCGTCAAGGAACCGGCGGTGATGACCGCGGCGTACGACGACGCCGCCGGCGTCACGGCGGCGTTCAACCGCAATCTGCTGGCCCGGATCAACCGCGAACTGGCCGGCGCCTTCGACCTCGAGGCCTTCGAGCATCGCGCCCTCTGGAACGCGGTCGAGAGCCGGATGGAGATGCACCTGGTGAGCCGCCGCGCCCAGAGCACGCGGGCGGCCGGCCGCCTGTTCGACTTTGCTCGCGGCGAGACCATCCACACCGAGAATTCGTACAAGTTCACGGTGGAGGACATCGCCGGCCTGGCGCGGCGCGCCGGCTGGCGGCTGGTGGAACGCTGGATCAGCCCGCCACCTGCCTTCGCGGTGTTCCTGCTGGCCTGAGCGCGCCAGCCCAGGTCGCGAGCAGCGCGACCGCCCTCTGCCCGACGCAGCCCCGCCCTGCGCCGGGCATCAGGCGAGCCTCGCCGACTCAGGCGCTCGTCGAGCGAGACGGCCGCCGGCCGCCGCCGCGCGAGGCCGCGCCGCCCTTGCGCCCGGCATTGGCGGCCAGGTCGCGATCCTGCGCGAAGCTGCGCTTCTCGCTGGGAACGCTGGCCCCGCCCTTGCGCGCGATCTCGCGCCGACGTTCGGGATCCATGGCGGCGAAACCGCGCCGGCTGGTGCGGCGGCCGCTCTCGTGCTTGCTGGTTTCCATGACTCTACTCATCTCCTCCTGGAGAGCACAGGCCCGGCGCGGAAATCGCGGGGTCGACCGTCGGGCGGGTCATCGACCGGCGGCTGGGGAGGGAATTCCTGCGGCGCCCGGCCGGGCTCGTATTCCGGTGGCGGCGCGCCGTCAGGCTGATCTGGGTCCTTGGGGTCGGGCATGGGCTTCTCGCGAGGGACAACTCGACGGCGGCGGTATAGTTGCGTTGCCTCGCGCATTGGCGCCGAGCGTCCAGACCGCAGAGCCCGCAGCCGGGCTTGCGGCTATTCGGCCGCCGTCGAGAACGGCCGCGCGATCGCCGCGCGCAGAGCCAGCGGCAGGGTGACCCGCGCTCTCAGGCCGCCGCCGGCGCGGTTGAGCAAGGTCACCTCGCCGCCGTGGGCGCGGGCGATGGCGCGCACCACCGCCAGCCCCAGGCCGATTCCGCCGGTCTCGCGGCTGCGCGAGCTTTCCAGGCGGTGGAAGGGCTCGAAGGCGCGCTCGATCTCGGACTCCGGTACGCCAGGTCCGTTGTCCTCCACCTCCACCACCGCCATGCCCGCCTCGGCGAAGACGCGACCGCGGGCGCGCGAGCCGAACTTGAGGGCGTTGTCGACGAGGTTGGTGACCAGGCGCTTCAAGGCGATCGGATCGGCATCGACCACGGCCCGCTCGGCGCGCTCCACCGCCGCGTCGGCGCCGGTCTCGGCCGCTTCGTCCATCACCGTCTCCACCAGGGAGGAGACTTCGAGCTTGGTCCTGGCCCGGGGCTGGGTGGCGTCCTGCACGAAGGCGAGGGTCGCGGCCACCATCGCCTCCATCTCGTCGACGTCGGCCGCCAGCTTCGGCGCCAGATCGTCCGGCAGGTTCTCGATGCGGAAGCGCAGCCGAGTCAGCGGCGTGCGCAGATCGTGGGCGATGGCGCCGATCATGGCGGTGCGGTAGGTCACGTAGCGCCTGAGGCGCTCCTGCATCTCGTTGAAGGCGGCCACCGCCGCGCCCACCTCGCGCGAGCCGCGGATGTCGAGGGGCGGCGCGTCGGGGTCGCGGCCGAGGCGCTCCGCCGCCGTGGCGAAGGCGGCGATCGGCGCGGCGAGGCGCCTGGCGAACCACCAGGCCAGGGGCGTCACCGCCAGCGCGGCCACGGCCAGCACCAGCAGCGCCCGCAACTGCCAGGGATCGAGCAGCGCCCGCGCCGGCTCCACCACCAGCCAGCGCCCGTCCGGCTGCCGCACCGCCGCCTGAAAGCGCCCGAAGAGCAGCGTCTGATCGGTGCGCTCGGCCATCGGGGGCCTGGGCCGACCAGGATTGTGGGCGCCGAAGGCGACGATCCGGGGCTGGTTCTGCAGAATCACGATTGCGTGCGGATCGATCGCCATCGACTGGGCGAGACCGGCGCGGAAATCGAGATGACGGCGGCCCGTGGTGGCGCCTGGAGGCGGACGATCGGTGCTGTGGACGAGCAGGCTTCGCCCTTCGGGCGTCTGGGCGCCGTGGCCGTCGTGCAGGGCCAGGGCCACCTCGTCGACGCTGTAGACGTCCGGCAGCGGCGGCGGCACGTTCAGGATCACCAGGGTGGCGGCGACGAGGACCGCGACCAGCGTCGCGCCGACGAGTCCCAGGGCCTGGAGGAAGAGCGTCGTCGTCGGCGCCCGCGTCATGGGGTGCGCGAGACCTTGGGCGTGAAGATGTAGCCTTCGTTGCGCACCGTGCGGATCAGCTCCTGGCCGGAGGCGCTGTCGTCGAGCTTGCGGCGCAGCCGGCTGATCTGCACGTCAATGGCCCGGTCGAACGCCTCCGACTGCGGCCCGCGAGCGTACTCGAGCAGCTGATCGCGGGACAGCACCCGCTGCGGCCGCTCGACGAAGGCCCTCAGCAGCGAGAACTCGCCACTGGAGAGATTGACCACCGCGCCCTCGGGCGAGCGCAGTTCATGGCGCACCAGATCGAGCCGCCAGCCGGCGAACTCGCAGGCCGCATCGAGACTGTCGTCGCCCTTGGGCTCGCGCCGGCGGCGCAGCACCGCCCTGACCCGGGCCAGCAGCTCGCGCGGATTGCAGGGCTTGGGCACATAGTCGTCGGCGCCCAGCTCCAGCCCGACGATGCGATCGGTTTCCTCGCCCATGGCCGAGAGCATGATGATCGCCGGTCCCTCGGGCCTGGCGAGCTTGCGGCAGATGGCGAGGCCGTCTTCGCCCGGAAGCATGACGTCGAGCACGACGAGGTCCACCGGGGCGCGCTGGAGCACCCGCTCCATCTCCTTGCCGTCGGCCGCGGTCTCTACCTGGTAGCCGTGCCGCTGCAGGAATTCGCAGACGACATCGCGGATGCCGGGATCGTCGTCGACCACCAGAATCCGCTCGGCCGGTTCGCCGTCCCGGGACGCCACGTCGGTCGCTGCCTGCATGTGGACAAAGCTGAGCGCAGGCTGTGGCGGACAAATGTCGCCGATGCAACAACGCCGCAACCCGGCTGCGCTCAGGCGCGCATCGTCGCCAGCGCCTCGTCGGAGACGAAGGGATTGGTGCGGCGTTCCTGGCCGAAGGTGGAGATCTGTTCGTGGCCCGGGACGAAGGTGACGTCGTCGCCGAGCGGCCAGAGCTTGCCGGTGATCGAGGCGACGAGGTCGGGGAAGCTGCCGCGCGGGAAGTCGGTGCGGCCGATCGAGCCGGCGAAGAGCACGTCGCCCACCTGGGCGAAGCGCGCCTCGCGGTTGAAGAAGATCACGTGCCCAGGCGTGTGCCCGGGGCAGTGATAGACCTCCCATTCGGTCTCGCCGAGGGTGACGCGGTCGCCATCGTGCAACCAGCGGTCGGGGGTGAACGGGCGCGCATCCGGCATGCCGAAGCGCTTGCCGCTCTCGCCGATGCGGTCGATCCAGAACTGGTCGTCGGGATGGGGCCCCTCGACGGGGACGCCGGTCGCGTCCCTGAGCGCCGCCGTGCCGCCGGCGTGATCCATGTGGCCGTGGGTGACCCAGATCTTCTCGATCGTCAGCCCCTGATCGGCGAGGATCGCGAGCAGGCGCGGAACCTCGCCGCCCGGATCGATCACGGCGGCGCGGCGGGTCCTGGCGCACCAGACGATGGTGCAGTTCTGCTGCAGCGGCGTGACGGGCGCCACGATGGCGCGGACGGGAGGGCCCTGGGAGTCTTCCATGACCGGGCACAATAGGGGCGCCGTGCACCGAGGGCAAAGCGCGGCGCGCCCCCGATGCGTCCGAAACGCGCGCCAAGCGCCGATTGCCCGCGAGCCGCCGTCCGGCTAGCGTCGAGGCCGGGGACGCGGGGGGCGCCTGAGTCCCGCCAGCTCGAGAGTGAGTCTGCATGGCCAGCGTCGGCATATCCCGAATCTTCCGGCGCAAGCCGGTAGAGCTGATCCATGCCGAGACCGAGCATGGCGAGCTGAAGCGCTCGCTGGGCGCGCTCAACCTCGTGCTCCTGGGAATCGGCTGCATCATCGGCACCGGCATCTTCGTGCTCACCGGCCAGGCCGCGGCCGAGTGGGCCGGGCCGGGGATCATGATCTCCTTCGTGATCACCGGCGTGCTCTGCGCCTTCGTGGCGCTCTGCTACGCCGAACTGGCCTCGGCGCTGCCGGTCTCCGGCTCGGCCTATTCCTACAGCTACGCCTCCATGGGCGAGGTGGTCGCCTGGGTGATGGGCCTGCTGCTGCTGCTGGAGTACGGGCTCGCGGCCTCGACGGTGGCGGTGGGCTGGTCCGGCTACGTGGTCAGCCTGCTGCAGGACGCGCACCTTGCGATCCCGCCGCAATTCACCGCGGCGCCCGGCGTCGCCGTCAAGGATGCCGCCGGCGTGGTGATCGCCCATGGCGTCGCCAACCTGCCGGCGATCCTGGGCATCTGCGCGGTGACGGCCCTGCTGGTCGTGGGCGTTTCCGAATCGGCGACAGCCAACAACGTCATCGTCTTCATCAAGCTGGCGGTGGTGATCGCCTTCATCGCCATCGGCGCCTTCTACGTGAAGACTTCGCTGTGGTCGCCTCTGGTGCCAGCCCAGATCCCGGCGCCGCCGCCGGGCACGCCGATGGACCTCTGGAGCCAGATCGGCCGCGCCCTCGTGGGCGTGATCAGCGGCGCCAAGACCGTGCACTATGGCCTGGGCGGCGTCATCCACGGCGCCGCGGTGATCTTCTTCGCCTATATCGGCTTCGAGGCGGTCTCCACCGCCGGCGCCGAATCGAAGAACCCCGCCAAGGACATGCCGATCGGCATCCTGGGCGCCCTCGTCATCTGCACCGTGCTCTACATCGCCACCTGCGCCGTGCTGGTGGGCATCGTGCCCTACGCCTCGCTCGACAACGCCGCCCCGATCGCCACCGCGGTCGATCAGATCGGCATCCGCTGGTTCGCCGTCCTGGTGAAGATCGGCGCGATCGCCGGGCTCTCCAGCGTGATGCTGGTGCTGCTCTACGGCCAGACGCGGATTTTCTACACCATGTCCCACGACGGACTGCTGCCGTCGCAGCTGGCGGCGGTGCACCGGCGCTTCCGCACGCCCTGGATCAACACCATCATCGTCGGCTGCGTGGCCGCCGGCTTCGCCGGCTTCATGTCGCTGCACGCCTTGTCCGACCTCACCAATGTTGGTTCGCTCGCTGCCTTCGCCATCGTCTGCGCCACGGTGCTCTACTTGAGGATCACCCACCCGCAGATGCCCCGGCCGTTCCGCACCCCAGGCTATCCGGTGACGCCGGTGCTAGGCATGCTGATGTGCATCTTCCTGCTGATGAGCCTGATGGCGGTGCCGGAGACGCGCGACTTCTTCCTCGTCTATCTGGGCGCCGGCATCGTGGTCTATTTCCTCTTCGGCATGTGGAACTCCAAGCTCGGCCGCGGGCTGGCGAGCGCGCCCGACCTGCTCGCCGGCATGGAGGCGCCGCACCCCGATCCTTAGAGCCGGCGTCGCGGCCATGCTTCCCATCGAAGAGTCGCTGCCGGCGCTGAAGGCAGCGCTCGCCCATTCCAATTGTGCCGTGCTGGTGGCCCCGCCGGGCGCTGGCAAGAGCACGCTGGCGCCGCTGGCGCTGATCGACGAGCCCTGGGCGGCGGGCGGCAAGCTCATCCTCCTGGCGCCGAGGCGGCTCGCGGCCCGCGCGGCCGCCGCGCGCATGGCCGCAGCGCTCGGCGAGCGCGTCGGCCAGACCGTCGGCTCGCGCATGCGGCTGGAGACGCGCGTTTCGGCGGCGACCCGGATCGAGGTGGTCACCGAGGGCGTGTTCACCCGGATGATCCTCGCCGATCCCGCTCTGGCCGGAATCGCCGGCGTCATCTTCGACGAGTTCCACGAGCGCAGCCTCGACGCCGATCTCGGCGTCGCCTTCGCCCGCGAGGCGCAACAGCTGCTGCGACCGGAGCTGCGCCTGCTGGTGATGTCGGCGACGCTCGCCGCCGCGCCGGTGGCGGCGCTTCTGGGCGGCGCCCCGATCGTCGAGAGCCGCGGCCGGATGTTCCCGATCGCGACGCGCTATCTCGGCCGCGATCCGGCGGCGCGCATCGAGGACCAGACGGTGCGCGCCATCCTCGCGGCCCTGGCCGAGGAGACCGGCAGCCTGCTGGTGTTCCTGCCCGGCCAGGGCGAGATCCGCCGCGTCGCCCAGCGGCTCGGCGAGCGCCTCGCCGATCCGGACGTGGAGGTCGCGCCGCTTTTTGGGGCGCTCGACGCCCGCGCCCAGGACCGGGCCATCGCGCCCGCGCCTGCGGGCCGGCGCAAGGTGGTGCTCGCCACCGCCATCGCCCAGACCAGCCTGACCATCGAGGGCGTGCGCGTCGTCATCGACAGCGGCCTCGCGCGCGTGCCGCGCCATCATCCGGCCAGCGGCCTGACGCGGCTGGAGACGATCCGGGTCTCCGCCGCGGCGGCGGACCAGCGGCGGGGGAGGGCGGGGCGGACGGAACCCGGCGTCTGCTACCGGCTCTGGGCCGAGCCCGAGACCAGGAGCCTCGAGCCCTTCGATCGGCCCGAAATCCTGGAAACCGACCTCGCCCGCCTCGCGCTCGACCTCGCACGCTGGGGCGCGGCGGACGCGGACGCGCTAGCTTTCCTCGACCGTCCCCCCGCCGTGGCGATGGCGCAGGCGCGCGCCCTGTTGCAGCGGCTGGGCGCCCTGGACGGCGCCGGCGCCCTCGCCGCTCACGGCCGGCGCGTGGCCGACCTCGCCCTGCCGCCTCGCCTGGCGCACATGGTGCTGCGCGCCGGCGCATCCGGTCAGGCGGAGCGCGCCGCGCGCATGGCCGCGGTGATCATCGAGCGCGGCCTCGGCGGCGCGGACGTCGATCTGGATGCGCGCCTGGAGGTCTTTGCACGCGACCGGAGCCTTCGCGCGCGCGATACCGCTGCGCTCGCCCGCCGCTGGGCCGCCGCGGCGGGCCCGGCCGCCGGCGCGGCGGCGCTGAGCGACGGCCTGCTGCTCGCCGAGGCCTATCCGGAACGCATCGCCAAGGCGCGCGGGGCGCCGGGGCAGTTCCAGCTGGCGAGCGGGCGCGGCGCCTATCTCGATTCCACCGAGCCGCTGGCGCGCGAACCCTGGCTGGCGGTGGCCGAGCTCGGCGGCGGCGAGGCGCGCGACCGCATCCTGCTCTGCGCCCGTCTCGAGGCCGCGGCGCTGCAGGCCGCCTTCGCCGATCGGCTGACGCGCGAAGTGCGGCTCGCGGCCGGACCAGGGGGCGGATTGCGGGTCATGCAGGTCTCGCGCCTTGGCGAACTCGTGCTCGCCGAGCATGCGCTTGCCGATCCCGACCCGGCGGTGATCGCCGGCGCGCTGATGGACGATGTCCGCGCCCGGGGTTTGGGCGCGCTGCCGTGGGGCGAGGCGTCCAGGCGCCTGCGCGCCCGCGCCGCGTTCCTGCGCCGCTTCGATCCGGACGCGCCAGATCTTTCCGACGCGGAGCTGACGGCGCGCCTCGACGGCTGGCTCGCGCCGGCGCTCGCGGGCCGGACCGCGCTCGCGCAGCTAGACGACGGCGCCTTGCACGGCGCGCTGCTGCAGCTGCTGCCTCACGACGCCCGTCGCCGGCTCGACCGCGAGGCCCCGACCGGCTTTACGGCGCCGACCGGCGTCAGCCATGCGATCGACTATGCCGCCGAGGGCGGGCCGCGGGTGGATGTGCGCGTCCAGGAACTCTACGGACTGACGGTCCATCCCGCCGTGGCCAGCGGCCGCGCGCCGCTGATCCTGGCGCTGCTCTCGCCCGCGCACCGGCCGATCCAGCTCACCAGCGATCTGCCCGGATTCTGGCGCGGCGCCTGGAGCGAGGTTCGCAAGCAGATGCGCGGGCGCTATCCCAAGCATCCCTGGCCCGAGGATCCGGCCAGCGCCGCTCCGACCAGGCGCGCCAAGCCGCGGGCGACGTAGCGCGGATCGGCAAACTCATTGACGCGTCCCCAAAGGGTCGTGGTCCCGGTCCCGAGACGCCTGCTGCATCCGCCTTGAAACTCGACGTGCAACAATCTATGTTGCACCGCTGTCGGCGTGACAGAAAAACGCCGCCTCACCCACGACCTGGCCGCCAGCTGCGCTCGGGAGTCCGGCGACGTTAAACCGAACCAAAGTATCGACTCGGGGCGCTTCGGCGCTCGGGATGGATGCGGCGGCCGTGGTGGCGGTGATCCAGGCGCTTCAATACCCCGCCGACTTCGACAAGAGCGCCACGGCTCACCACAACCCGCAACAGTGGCACGACAGCTACAAACCCACGGTCGGTCAGCTCACGCTCTATCTGAAGTTCACTGTCGATGACGAAGGCAGGTTTCTGCTCACAAGCTTCAAGGAGGCTTGAAATGGTCGAGGAAAAGACGAGGCCCTGCCCCTCCTGCGACGGCGTCATGCGCCGTGGCGTTCAGGAGGAGACCGTCACGTTTCAAGGCGAGTCGCTGACCTACCTCCAACCTGGCTGGCACTGTGAGAACGGTGACGACGGGGTTCTTGAAGGGGCGGACAACGACTATGCCGACGCGGCCCTGCACGAAGTCATGGCGCGAGCGAAGCACTCGCCGATTTCGCCGCTGATGATTCGCGCCGCGCGGGAGGCTGTCGGCGTCTCCCAACGCCAGGCGGGCAAGGTGTTCGGCGGCGGCCCCACGGCGTTCTACAAATACGAGACGGCCAAGGCCATCCCGTCCGAGGCGATGGCGAACCTGCTGCGATTGGCGTTGGAGAACCCTGGTCTTTTCACCAAGCCGCCTCGTGGCGCGTTCAACTGGCCATCGGCTCAGGACGCCCAGCTCCTGCGTCGCGCCATCACCGATGATCGCCTCAACGCCATCGTGCGGCGCGTCTATCCTCAAACGGACGCCGCCTGAAGATCCAAAACGCTGGAGCGCGTTCGGATCGGAAAACCGGTTCCACTTTTGCGGAACGCGCTCTGGCCACCCCGCAGCCGCTTTGGCGCCGGTTCGATGGCGTGGCCTGTTCCGCGCCAATCTCCCGGGTCCACGTTCCAGGTCCATGGCCAGAGCCCCCGCGATCATCGTCGTCGGCGCTCGGCCGGCGGCGTCGGGGCGGCGTCGGCCGCCCGACGGGCGGGAATCGCTCAGCGCGCCACGGCGTAGATCATGATCCCGGCCGCCACGGCGAGGTTGAGGCTGTCGGCGCGGCCGCGCATCGGGATCTTGACGGTGACGTCGCAGATGGCGGCAAGTTGCGCCGGCAGACCGGCCTGCTCGGCGCCCATGAGGACGAGGGTCGGCGCGCGATAGGCCGGGGCGCGAAAATCGGTCTCTGCGCCGAGCAGGGCGCCGGCGACCGTGCCTGGCCAGCGCGCCCGCCAGGCGACGAACTCCGGCTGGCTCGCCTTGGCGATCCGCACGGCGAAGATCGAGCCCATGGTCGCGCGCACCGCTTCCACGGAATAGGGGTCGCAGCAGTCGCCGACCAGGATGACGCCGCCGCAGCCGGCCGCATCGGCGGTGCGCACGATGGTCCCGAGGTTGCCCGGGTCGCGCACCTGCTGCAGGGCGACCCAGCAGGGCGCGGTGGGCGGATCGAGGTCTTCCAGGGCGGTGAACGCCTGATCGAATACGGCCAGCACCGTCTGGGGATTGTCGCGCCGGGAGATCTTGGCGAGAATCGCGGGGCCGACTTCGATCGCCTCGCCGCCGCCGGCGGCGGTGGCCTCCAGGGCGCGACGCAGCAGCGGATGGCCGGCGGCCTCGGAACCGAAGATCAGGACTCTGGGCGCGTGGCCCATATCCACCGCCTCGGCGACAATCTTCAGGCCCTCGGCCAGGAAGCGGCCGCTCTCCTCGCGCGCCTTGCGCATGTGCAGGGCGCGGGCCGCCTTGACGGCCGGATTGGCGAGGGAGGTGACCGTCCGCGTCACGGCGCGGCGCTCCAGCGGGCGAAGGCGGACAGCCCGACCCCGCGCAGGCCGTCCTCCTCGATCAGCGCCAGTTCGCCCCAGTCGACGATGCCGCCGCGCCCGCCGAGCGCGTCGGCCACGAGGCCGGCGAGCGCCAGGCCCGACAGGCGTTCGGCATAGGCGCCGACCAGGAGGAATGCAGCGTCGGGCGCGAGCAGGGCGGCGCATCCGGCCATCAGCCGCGGCAGGTCCTCCAGCAGCCGCCAGACTTCCCCCGCCGGCCCGCGGCCATGTTTCGGCGGGTCGAGGATGATGCCGTCGTAGCGCCGCCCGCGCCGGATCTCGCGCTGCACGTATTTGCGGGCGTCCTCGCAAAGCCAGCGAACCGGCCGGTTCTCCAGGCCCGAGAGCGCGGCGTTCTCGCGCGCCCATTCGATCGCGCGCCTGGAGGCGTCGACATGGGTGACGTGCGCCCCGGCCGCCGCGCAGACGAGGCTCGCCACCCCGGTGTAGCCGAAGAGGTTCAGGATCTCGACCGGCGCCCGGCCGCGAAGACGCTCGTCCAGCCAGGCCCAGTTGGCGGCCTGTTCGGGGAAGAATCCGAGGTGCCTGAAGCCGGTGCAGCGCGCGTGGAAACGCACGCCGCGCCAGGCGAGCGGCCAGGGCTCGAGCGGCGCCCGCGCAAACCGCCAGTGGCCGGCGTCCTCGTCGTCGGCCGGATCGAACACGGCGTTCGCCGCCATCCAGATCTCCTCGCCCAGAGCCGGGCGCCAGAGGCACTGCGGCTCTGGCCGCACCACGCAGACTGGTCCGTAGCGCTCCAGTTTGCGGCCGCCTCCCGAATCGACCAGGCCATAGTCGGCCCAGGCGCCGGTGCGCAGGATCGTCGGCGTCGCGGCGATTTCTGGCGAGGCGCGGCTCATGGCCCGCCTTAGCGGCTCGGCGCGCCGATCGTCCAGACCGCGTCCAGGGCGCGGCCTTGTTTGCAGGCGGGGTTTCCCGTTTAGTACGCTGGGTAAACGATGATAGGGTGCGCAACGTGAGCCTGATCGAGAACAAGCCGGCCAGATCGGCGCGCAAGGCCAAGGGCGACGGGCATCTGCGCCGCGCCGAGATCCTGGAGGCGGCCGAGCGGATCTTCGTGGCCGAGGGCTACGAAGGGGCGACGATCCGCAAGATCGCCGACGAGGTCGGGGTCTCCTCGACGGCGCTCTACATGCACTTCCACGACAAGGATCAGATCCTGCAGGAGATCTGCCGCGGCGCCATGCAGGCGCTGCTGGAGCAGAACAGCGAGATCGCCGCGCGGCCGATCGATTCGGTTGCGCGCGTCAGGCTGATGCTGGAGGCCTATGTGCGCATGGGTCTGGAGCACCCCAACGCCTATCGGCTGGTGTTCTGCTCGAAGGTTCGGCTGGGCTCGGGCGCCGACGAGGCCGCCACCGCCGAGATCGGCGCCCAGTGCTACGAGCGCTACTGCGGCGTGGTGCGCGAGATCGCCGCCGCAGGAAGGCTTCGCGCCGGCGATACCGACGGCGCCGCCCAGACGCTCTGGGCCGCCTGCCACGGCCTGGTGGCGCTGATGATCACCCGGCCGCATTTCGACTGGGCCTCCGCCGACGAGATGATCCACGTCATGCTGGAGGGCCTGCTCTACGGACTCGTGGCCGACTAGAGCGCGTTCCGCAAAAGTGGAACCGGTCTTGCACCCGAACGGACTCCAGCGCTTTGGCTCCAAAGCACGATTCAGCGATCGGACGATTCCGTCTGATCGCATCGTGCTCTAGGCGGTGCGCCTGGCTTCGAGTTCGACCGTTCTCGGCTGGCTCGCCGCGGCCGCGGTTCTCTGCGGCGGCGGGCCGGCCACGGCGAGCCCCCGCGTCTTTTCCCTCGATCAGTGCGCCGATCAATACGTCCTGGCGCTGAGCCCGAGGCCGGCGATCGCCGGTCTGTCGATGCGCGCGCGCAATGCCGACTCCGACCTGCGGGCCATGGCCCTGGGCCTGCCGCTGCGCCGCGCCACCACCGAATCGGTGCTGGCCGCGCAGCCGCAGATCGTCGTGCGCGAGTGGGGCGGCGACGCGCGGCTGGTCGCAGCGCTGCGACGGCGCCACATTCGCGTGGTCCAGCTCGGCGATGCGACGGACTTCGCCGGCGTGGCGGCCAACATCCGCAAGCTCGCCGCCGCCCTGGGCCAGGCGCCGGCCGGCGAGGCGCTGATCGGGCGCATGCAGCGGAAGCTGGCGGCGGCGAAGGGGGCGTGGGCGGGGGCGGGCGCGCTCTATCTGACGCCGGGCGGCGAGACGGCCGGGCGCGGCACCCTGGTGGGTGCGATCCTGGCCGCGGCGGGCCTCGCCGATCTCGCGCCGCACGCCGGCTACGCCAGCCTCTCGCTCGAGCGCCTGATCGCCGATCCGCCCTCGGCGATGGTGCTCGGCTTCTTCCGCGACCTCGCGGCCGGCAATCAGCATTGGACCCTCGCCGGCAACGGCCGCTTCCGGGCCATCGCCAAGCGCCGCTCGATCGCCTCGCTGCCGGGCAAGCTCGTCGGCTGCCCCACCTGGTTCGCTGCCGATGCCGCCGTCGAACTGGCGCAGGCCCGGCGCTGAAGCGGCATGAAGCTCAACCTGCTGCTGCTTGGCCTGCTCGCCGCCGCCCTGGCGCTGTCGCTCGCCTTTGGCGAGGTCGCGCTCACCTTGGAGCAATACCGCCAGGCCGTGACCGAGCCGGGCTCGATCGGGGCGCAGATCATCTTCGGCGTGCGGGCGCCGCGCGCGGCGACGGCGGCCCTGGTGGGCGCGGCCCTCGGGCTATCGGGGGCGGTGATGCAGGGCCTGCTGCGCAACCCGCTCGCCGACCCCGGCGTGCTCGGCGTCTCCGCCGCCGGCGGCCTCGGCGCCTCGGCGGCGATCGCCCTCGGCTTTGCCGCGAGGCCCGGCGGGCTGGAGGCGGCGGCGCTGGCCGGCGCGCTGGGCGCCGGCGCGCTGGTCGCCTACCTCGCCGGCAGGTTGCGCGAGCCGGAGACGCTGATCCTCTTCGGGGTCGCCCTGGCGGCGCTGGGGGGGGCGCTGACGGCGCTGATCCTCAATCTGTCGCCGTCGCCGGTCGCCGCGGACGACGTGCTGAAATGGCTGCTCGGCTCGGCCGCAGATCGCGACTGGAGCGATCTGGCCCTGGCCCTCGCGCCCATGGCGCTGGGCGCAGCTCTGTGCGCCTATGCCGCCGGCGGACTGCGCATGCTGACGCTCGGCGAGGAGACTGCGGCGCTCTCGGGCCTGCCGATGGCCCGCCTCAGGGCGGCGTCGGTGGCGGGCTCGGCCCTGCTCACCGGCGCCTCGGTGGCTCTGGCCGGCGTCATCGGATTCGTGGGCTTGGCCGCGCCGCACATCGTGCGCGGCTCGGTCTCCGACGATCCGGCCCGCACCCTCGCGCCCTCGGCGATCACCGGCGCCATCCTGCTGACGCTCGCCGACCTCGCCGCCCGGATGATCCCGACCGCGGAGGAACTGAAGCTGGGAGTCGTCACCGCCCTCTTCGGCGCACCCCTCTTCGCCGTGGTGGCCTGGCGCGCGGCGCGGAGCTGGCGCGCGTGACCGCGATGCTCGAGATCGAGCGCCTGGGGGTGGCGCACGGCCGCCGCACGGTGCTGGCGGACGTGACGCTCGCCGTCGCGCCGGGCGAGATCCTGGGGCTGGTGGGACCGAACGGGGCCGGCAAGACGACGCTTGTCCGCGCCGCGCTCGGATTGCAGAGAATCGCGGCGGGCGAGGTCAAACTGGGCGGGCGAAGGCTGGCGGACCTCGGCGAGGCGGCGCGGGCGGCGATCGCCGGCTATCTGCCTCAGGAGCGCCGCGTCGCCTGGAACATGCCGGCCTGGCGCATCGCCGCGCTCGGGGCCGCCAATCGCGCGCCCGCCCAGGCGCACGCCATCGCCCTGGCCTGCCTGGCCGAGCTGGAGATGGCCGCTCTGGCCGATCGCGGCGTGCTCGACATGTCCGGCGGCGAGCGCGCCCGGGTGCTGCTGGCGCGGCTGCTGGCGAGCGCCGCGCCGCTGCTGATCGCCGACGAGCCGGCCGCCGGACTCGATCCGGACGCCCAGCTTCTGGTTCTGGAGCGGCTGCGCGAGCGCGCGGCGCGCGGCGCGGCGGTGGTCGTCACCCTGCACGACCTGACCCTCGCCGCCCGAGCCTGCGACCGCCTGGCGGTGCTCCACCACGGCCGCCTGTGCGCCCTCGGGCCCGCGGCCGAGGCGCTGGCGCCCGCGGTGCTTGCCGATGTGTTCGGCCTCGACGGCGAGCTGGTCGACGCCCCCGCCGGCGCGGTCCTGGCGGTCCGCCGCCGGGCGACCTAGAGCGCTCCAGCGTTTTGACTCGCCGCCAGGCCGCGGCGCGCCTCAGGGCGTCGGGGTCGCCGGCGTGCTGGCCGGCTGCAGAACCGGCGTGGCCGCGGCATAGCCGTAGGCGCCGCGCTTCAGATCCTGGGCGAGGGTGAGGGGCGCGGAGCCGCCGCCGAGGCGGGCGCGATAGACCTGCATCGCCTCCAGCACCCGCATCACGTAGTTGCGCGTCTCCGGGAACGGGATGCATTCGATGAAATCGGCGGGATCGGTTCCGGCCGAACGCGGATCGCCGCAGAAGCTGGTCCACTGCAGCGGCCGCCCCGGGCCGGCGTTGTAGGCGGCCGCGGCCATCACGTAGGAGCCGCCGAACTGGTCCACCAGCAGGCCGAGATAGGCCGAGCCGAGCTGCATGTTGAAGTCGGCGTCCTCCAGACGGTCCCGCTCGTACGAATACCCCAGCTTGCGGGCCAGCACCTCGGCCGTCCCCGGCATCAGCTGCATCATGCCCAGGGCCCCGGCCGCAGAGCGGATGTGCGGATCGAAGCCGCTCTCCTGACGGATGACGCCAAGCACGAAGGCGGTCTCGGGCGCGCCGGAGACCTGCGGCATCGTCCTCAACGGATAGCCGCGGTCAGGCAGGATCAGGTCGTGCTGGGCGGCGATGCGGACCACCCGCATGGCGAGCGCCTGATCGCCGTAGCCGCTCGCCAGGTCGACCAGTTCGGCCGCCTGGGTGGCGTCGGGCAAGGTGGTGGCGAGGCCGGCGACGAAGCGGCCGAACACCTCCTTGGCCCCGATGCCGGCGAGCATTCTGGCGGCCCGCACCGGCTCGCGCGCCTCGAAGCGGGTCCGGTCCGCAAGGGTGATCGTGGGATCGCGGCCGAGCACCAGCCGCGCCACGCCCGCCTTCGCCGCGGCGAGCTGGCCATAGAAGGTGGTCGGGTAGCGGGCCGCCTCGGCATAGAAGACCTGGGCGTTGAGCTGGTCGCCTTCGGCTTCCAGCGCCCGGCCGCGCCAGTAGAGCGCGCGCGCCTTGGTGATCGGGGAGGTCCCGATGGCCTCGACCCTGGCGAAGTGCCGGTCGGCGAGGCTGGGGTCGTCGAGCCGGGTCAGAGCCAGCCAGCCGGCGTAGAACTCGGCCTCCGCCCCGTCCTCGCCCGAGCCGACACCGCTGTCGGCCGCGGCCCGATAGGCGCCGCGCGCATCGCCCGCCTCCAGGGCCGACACCACCAGCGGCCGCCGCAGCTTCCACATCCGGCTCTGCGATTCGCCGTCCGGAAGCGGTGTGGCGAGCGCCGGAAGCAGGGCCAGGGCGTCGGCGTCGTCGCCGCGGCGCGCGAAGCTCGCGGCGCGCTCGTACTCGAGGCCAGGGTCGTCCTGAAGCGCCGGCGGCAGGGCCGCGATCAAGCCGTCGGCGTCCGACGCGCCCGAACGCACGGCCATGCGCGCAAGCGCCAGGGCCTGCTGGTCGGGGGGGAGCAGCGCCAGCATGTCGTGCGCCGCCGGCCCCTGGTCGCCATAGAGCAGCATCTCCTCGCGCGCGGCGTGATCGGATTGGCCGAGGAGGTCGCCGAAGCGGGCCAGCATCTGCTGCTGCGCAGCGGCCTCGAAGGGCTGGGTGCGCCAGACGCGGCGAATCAGCGCGCGCGCCTTGGGCGTCTGGCCGGTGCTCTCGTAGGCCGAGGCCAGGGCCATCGCGCCTTGCGCGGTCGTCGGCTCGGCGCCGGCGAACCAGGCGATCACGTTCTGGGGCGAGAGGCCGCCGCCCTCGATCACCTTCTCGGCGGCCGATTCGCGGCGGGCCGCGTCGGGCCAACCGGCGAGGCTGCGGCGCGCGCCGTCGAGTTCGGCGAAGCTCATGGCGTCGGGGTCGGCATCGACGAGCGCCCAAAGCGCAATCTTGCGCGCCAGGGGATCGGAGATGGCGAGCATGAGTTCGCGCACCTTGGCCGAATCACCGGCCCGCGCGGCTTCCAGCGCCTCGTCGAGCGCCTGGGCGTCCGAATCGGCGAGCGCGGCGGGAGAAGCAGCGGCCGGCGCTTGAAGCGGCGCAGGAGCGACCGGCGCGCCCCTCGACAATCCCTGCGCCAGGGCGACGCCGCCGCCCACGGCGAGGGCGCAAGCCGTGGCGACGAGGGCGCGGCGCAGGTCGAGACTCACGCGGGGTACGGACCTCCCGGCCGATATCCATCATCGAAGCGGCTGTTGCAGGCGCGCGCCCCGCCGACATATGTTCGAGAAGCTCCATACAGCTGGGTTAACGCCCGGTGAAATCACGGCTTCTTGCGTTGCCATGGCCCGACCTTCGTTCCGAGGCGTCTTCACCGCGCTGGTGACGCCCTTTCGCGCCGGCGCGCTGGACGAGACGGCGTTCCGCACCCTGGTGCAGCGTCAGATCGACGCCGGCGTCCACGGCCTCGTGCCGGTGGGCACGACCGGCGAGACCGCGACCTTGAGCCACCGCGAGCATCGCCGCGTGGTCGAGCTCTGCGTCGAGGTGGCTGGCGACCGCGTGCCGGTGATCGCCGGCGCCGGGTCCAACGCCACCGCTGAAGCCATCGAACTGGCGGGCCACGCCAGGGAGGTCGGCGCCGCCGCCGCGCTGATCGTCACCCCCTATTACAATCGCCCCAGCCAGGAGGGGCTCTATCGCCACTATGCCGCGATCAACGATGCGGTCGAGCTGCCGGTGCTGGTCTACAACGTGCCGTCCCGCACCGGCGTGGACATCTCCAACGACACCCTGCAGCGGCTTTCGGCCCTGCCCAACATCGCCGGCGTCAAGGACGCCACGGGCGATCTGGGGCGCGCCAGCCTGCAGCGGCTGACCTGCGGTGCAGACTGGGTGATGCTGTCGGGCGACGATCCATCGGCGCTCGGCTACATGGCGCATGGCGGCCACGGCTGCATCTCGGTGACCGCCAACGTCGCGCCTGGCCAGTGCGCCGCCTTCTACCGCGCCGCGCTGGACGGCGACTGGAAGGCGGCGCTGGCGTGGCAGGACCGGCTCGCGCGCCTCCACAAGGGGCTGTTTCTCGACGCCTCGCCCGCACCGACCAAGTTCGCTCTGGCCCGCCTGGGGTTGATCCTGGAGGAGGCGCGCCTGCCGATCGCGCCGTGCGAGGACGCGGTGAAGCCGGCGATCATCGAGGCCATGCGCGAGGCCGGCGTCCTCTGATGTCGAAACTGATCGCGGAGAACCGCCGCGCCCGCTTCGATTACTTCCTCGAGGAAAGGCTCGAGGCCGGGTTGGCGCTCACCGGCAGCGAGGTCAAGGCGCTGCGCCTGGGCCGGGCCAATATCGCCGAATCCTACGCCGCCGTGGCCGGCCGCGAGATCTCGCTCGTCAACGCCCACATCCCCGAATACGGGCCCGCCAACCGCTTCAACCACGAACCGCGGCGCGCCCGCCGCCTGCTGCTGCATCGCCGCGAACTCGACAAGCTGATCGGTTCGGTCCAGCGCGAGGGCCGCACGCTGATCCCGACGCGGCTCTATTTCAACGACCGCGGCCTGGTGAAGCTGGAACTGGCGCTCGCCAAGGGCAAGAAGGCGCACGACAAGCGCGCCACCGAGCAGGAGCGCGACTGGAAGCGCGAGCAGGGCCGGCTGATGCGCGACCGTGGCTGAAATCAGCGCAACCGCGCCCGCACCGCCTCGAAGACCGCCTCGAACATCGCCGGCGTGAGGCGCCCCGTGTTGGTGTTCAGCCGCGAGCAGTGATAGCTGTTGATGAGCAGGTAGCCGCCGGCTTCGGTGCGCGCGCCGTGGCCGGCGGCGCCAGCCGAAGCCCGGAGGCCGAGGCCCTTCAGCACGTTGCGGCGGGCGACGTCGCCCAGGCTCACGATCACCTGCAGATTCGACAGGGCGGCGATGCGCGCGGCCAGGAACGGGCGGCAGGCGGTCTCCTCGGCGGTCTCGGGCCGGTTGCCGGGTGGGGCGCAGCGGACCGCGTTGGTGATCATGCAGTCGACCAGTTCCAGCCCATCGTCGGCGCGCGCCTCGTAGCGGCCGCGGGCGAACCCGGCCTTGACCAGGGTGGCATAGAGCAGCACCCCGGCATGATCGCCGGTGAAGGGACGGCCGGTGCGGTTGGCGCCGGCGCGTCCGGGCGCGAGGCCGACGATCAGGAGCCGCGCCGCCGGGTCGCCGAACGAGGGCGCCGGGCCGTTCCACCAGTCGGGATGGGCGTCGCGGTTCGCCTGGCGATAGCGCACCAGGCGTGGGCAGAGCGGGCAGTCGCGCCGCGGTTCGGCCTCAGCCTCGATCTTCGGCATCCGCGGGATGGATCGAACGCGCGGCGCGCGCCTCGGCCTTGGCTTCCTGGATGATGCGGGGCAGGCGCGCCGGGCGGCCAATCAGGTCGGAAAGGTCGGCGAGATCGACGAAGGCGTCGGCCTGGCGGCGCAGATCGTCCGACGCCATCGGCGGCTGCGACTTCACCGTGGAGACGACGGTCACCCGGACTCCCTTGCGCTGCACCGCTTCCACGAGGCGGCGGAAGTCGCCGTCGCCGGAGAACAGCACCACGTGGTCGATGCGCTCGGCGAGCTCCAGCATGTCGACCGCCAGTTCGACGTCCATGTCGCCGCGCCAGCGCTTGCGCCCCTGGGCGTCGGTATATTCCCGCGCCGTCTTGGTGATCAGGGTGAAGCCGTTGTAGTCGAGCCAGTCCACCAGCGGCCGGATCGGCGAATAGTCCTGCTCCTCCACCAGGGCGGTGTAATAATAGGCGCGCACCAGGACGCCGCGGGCGCGGAACTCCTCCAGCAGGCGCTTGTAGTCGACGTCGAAGCCGAGGCCCTTGGCGGAAGAGTAGAGATTGGCCCCGTCGATGAAGAGGGCGAGGCGGTCGGTGGGATAGAAGGTCATTGGTTGCGTCCGTTCCGGATAGTCGCTCCGCCCCCCAGGACGAGGCCGTCGTCCTCGCGCTCGGCGGCAATCTGGCCGGGGATTATCCCAGCCTCGAAGCGCTCTTGGAAGCGGCCCTTTCGGCCTTGCCGCGCGCCGGCCTGCGCATCGTCCGGCGGTCGAGCTGGTGGCGCTCCGCCGCCTGGCCCGACCCAAACAGTCCTCCGTATCGCAACGGCGTCGTGCTTGTCGAGACGAGCCTTGCTCCGCGCGCCGTGCTGGAGGCCGTCCTCGCCATCGAAACGCGCTTTGGCCGCCGCCGGTCCGAACCCAACGCCGCGCGCACCCTCGACATCGACCTCGTCGCCTATGGCCGGCGCGTCATCGACGAGCCGGGCCTGAAGGCGCCGCATCCGCGGGCGCACGAGCGCCGCTTCGTCATGGGCCCACTGGCCGAGATCGCGCCGCAGTGGCGCCATCCCGTGCTGGGCAAGACGGCCACGGAGCTGGCGGAGGCCGCGCCAATCGGCCGCGACGCGGCGCCGGTTGCGCGGCGCCCGTGAGCATCGTCGGGCCTCAGGCGCATGTCGAGCCTCAGGCGCATTGCGGAGCTGATCAGTTGTTCCTGCTCTTACAAGTAGGAGTAGGAAACGTCGATCATGCGAATCACGTCCAAAGGGCAGGCGACGATCCCGGCGGAAATCCGCGAGAAGGCCGGGCTGTTTCCGGATACGGAAGTGGAGTTCCGGTTCGACGGCAAGACCGTGAGCCTCGTCGCGGTAGCGGGCGGCAGGCGGCCTAGTCGCGGCGCCCGCCTGGTGATCAACCCCGTCGTTTACGCAGGGTATCGGTGCGGTTCTCCCGGATCGAGGATGTCGAAGCGGCGCTCCCGCCGGATCTCTTCGCGCGAGAGCCGATCCCTTTTCGAGGCGGCGTTCCTCGCCGGGAAGTCCTTCCAGGTCTACCGCAGCCGCGGCGGACAGAGGCGCTCGCCGCTTCCCGATCTCTTCACCGGCGCGCACGCCGTGATCGCCGGGTACGAACTGCTCACGCGAGACGCCGGGCGCTATCGCAGCTATTATCCAGGACTGGCGCTGATCGCGCCTGATTGACACAGGCGATCGCCATGGAGTCGGCTGCGGCAATCACCGCGCATCGACGAGGCGTCGATGCACGTCGTTGCGCAATGGCGGCGACGTCTCTATCTTGGAGGCTTCCACCACAAGAGAGACTTCCATGGCGCGCGTCACCGTCGAAGACTGCATCGACAAGATTCCCAATCGCTTTGGCCTGGTTCTGGCCGCGGCGCACCGGGCGCGGGCGATCGCGGCTGGCGGCCAGATCCTGGTCGATCGCGACAACGACAAGAACCCGGTGGTGGCCCTGCGCGAAGTCGCCGACGACGTCGTCGACCCGGAGGAGCTGAGGGAGGCCCTGATCGCGGCGCTGCAACGCGTCGACGAGCACTCCGAGGCCGAGGAGGAAGCCGAGACCCTGGCGCTGCTGGCCGATCCGACGCACCGGCAGATGAGCGAGCAGGAACTGGTGCGCGCCCTGCAAAGCGACCGCGACGGCGGCCAGGAGGAGCGCTACTGACCGCGGAGGCTCTAGGCCCGCTTCCCGTCAGGACGGCCCCGAAGGCCGTGCAGCCGAAGGCTGGACGGCCCAAGGACGGCCCGCCGGTCCCGCCCGACGCCCGGCGGTTCCTGCGCCAGTACGAACTGATAGAACGGGTCAAGGCCTATGATCCGACGGCGGACGAGGCGCAGCTCAACCGCGCCTACGTCTACGCCATGCGCGCGCACGGCGCCCAGATCCGCGCCTCGGGCGATCCCTATTTCGCCCATCCCATCGAGGTGGCCGGCATCCTCACCGAATACCGGATGGATACGGCCACTATCGTCACCGCGCTGCTTCACGACGTCATCGAGGACACCGAGGTCACGCGCGAGGAGATCGGCCGGATCTTCGGCGAGGAGGTGGCCGAACTGGTGGAGGGCGTCACCAAGCTGTCGCGGCTCGAGCTCACCGCCGAATACAAGCGCCAGGCCGAGAACCTCAGGAAATTCATCCTCGCCATCTCGCGCGACGTGCGGGTGCTGCTGGTCAAGCTCGCCGACCGGCTGCACAACATGCGCACGCTGCACTTCCTGAAAGCGGCCGCCAAGCGCGAGCGCATCGCCCGCGAGACCCTCGAGATCTATGCGCCGCTCGCCCGCTCGATCGGCTGCCATCGCATCTGCATCGAACTGGAGGAGCTGGCGTTCTCGCACCTCAATCCGGTGGCCCGCGATGCGATCATGCGGCGGCTGGACAAGCTGAGGACCACCCAGGGCGAGGCGGTGGCCCTGGTCAGCAGGGAGGTGGCGGCGAAGCTCGAGCTGGAGGGCATTCCCGCCCGCGCCTTCGGCCGCGAGAAGCACCCCTATTCGATCTGGCGCAAGCTGCAGCGAAAGTCGATCGGCTTCTCGCAGCTTTCCGACATCTACGCCTTCCGCGTCATCGTCGACACCGAGGAGGACTGCTATCGGGCGCTCGGCGTCATCCATCGGGCCTGGTCCTGCGTGCCCGAGCGCTTCAAGGACTTCATCTCCACGCCCAAGCGCAACAACTACCGCTCGATCCACACGACGGTGGTGGGCCCGCGCGGCATGCGCATCGAGATGCAGATCCGCACCGAGGTGATGGACCGCGTCGCCGACGAGGGCGTCGCCGCCCACTGGCGCTACAAGAACGAGACCTATGGTTTCGATCCCGACGCCGCCGCCGCCGACGGCGGTCGCGACCCGCTGGTGAACCTTCGCCAGCTCGTCCAGGTGCTCGAGCACGGCGGCGATTCCGAGGAGCTGGTCGAGCACGCCAAGCTGGAGATGTTCCTCGACCAGTCGTTCGTGTTCACGCCCAAGGGCCGGCTGATCAGTCTTCCGCGCGGCGCCATGCCCCTCGATTTCGCCTATGCAGTCCACACCGACGTGGGCGACACCTGCGTCGGGGTGAAGATCAACGGCGAACTGCGGCCGCTGCGCACCGAGTTGCAGAATGGCGATGTCGTGGAGGTGATCCGGGGTCCCAAGCCCCAGGTTCCCGCCGACTGGCGCTCGCTCGCCATCACCGGCCGCGCCCGTTCGGCGATCCGCCGGCACATCCGCCAGACCGAGAAGGAGGAGTTCGCCCGGCTCGGGCGCGCCTCCGTCGACCAGGCGTTCGAACGCGCCGGCCGCGATCGCGGCGAGGTCTCGTTGCGTCCGGCGCTGGAGCGGTTCGCCCTCAACGCCGATTCAGAGCTCTATGACGCGGTCGGCCGCGGGCGGATCGCTCCGGTGCAGGTGCTGGAGGCGGTGTTTCCAGGACTGAAGGAGGCCGAGCGCGCCGCCATCTCCGCCCGCCGCCGCATCGAGGACGGCAAGGGCGCGCGCTACTACGTCCGCGGCGGCGGTTCGACGCCCGGCGCGCTGCTGCACTTCGCGGCGTGCTGCAAGCCGGTGCCGGGCGACCGCATCGTCGGCATCGTCGAGCCGGACAAGGGTCTTGCCGTGCACGCCATCGACTGCCCCGAACTCGCCCGCTACGAGGACCAGGAAGCGCTGTGGCGCGACCTGCAGTGGACCCCCGAGGCCGAGCGCGACACCCTTTCCCAGGCCCGCCTGCGCGCCACCATCCGCGACGCGCCGGGCGTGCTGGGGCAGGCCTGTTCCATCATCGGCGAGGCCGGCGGCAACATCGTCGGGCTGAACATGCACCACCGCCATTCCAACTTCTTCGACGCCGACATCGATATCGAGGTCAAGGACGCCCGCCACCTGACCCACATCGCCGCCGCCCTGCGCGCCTGCCCCTCGGTGGAGACGGTGGAGCGGGCGAGGGGATAGGGCGTTCCTCGCCTCCGCCATGGGAAGCCGCGTCCTCGAATCCGGACTGGCCTTTGCGGTGAACGCGTGTCAGTGAGTGTGTGGAGGCCTACACATGGCAACTAACCTTTCGATAGATCCGACCCTGCTGGAACGCGCATTGAAGCTGGGCGGCGAGCGGACGAAGAAGGCGACGGTCACCAAGGCGCTCGAAGAGTTCATTGCGCGGCGCGAGCAGCGGCGGCTGCTCGGGCTTGTCCATCAGCTCGATTGGGACAGTTCCTTCGACTACAAACGGGAGCGCTCGCAGGAGTGACCCTGTTCGTCGATACCAGTACGTGGTCCCTGCTTCTGCGTCGCGACACCCCGGCCGAGACGCCGCAGACGGTGCGGCTGCTGCGCGCGATCGAGGCGGGCGAAACCATCCTCACGACAGGTCTCGTCTTTCAGGAATTGCTCCACGGATTCGCCGGTCCGAGAGATCGTCAGCGGATCATCGATCGATTTTCTGCATTGCCCATGCTCGTCCCCGATCGGCGCGACCACATTGATGCGGCCGCGTTGCGCAATGCGTGCAGAGCCAAAGGTGTCCAGATCGGGACCATCGACGCCCTCTTGGCGTATTTGTGCATCCGACGCGGGCTGACGATGCTCACGTCGGATGGAGATTTCAGCCGCATCGCGAGCCATTCCCCCCTCGAGTTGTGGGCCTGATCGTTTCGCGCTCTCGCGACTCGGTCAGTCGCTCGCTAAATGAAGAGGCATGAGCAATGATATCCGCGCTCCGGCGATCCTGGGCCTTGGCCAGCGGCGCCTGCGCCTGGGCGTCAACATCGACCACGTGGCCACCATCCGCAACGCCCGCGGCGAAGGCTATCCGGATCCGGCGCGGGCCGCGGAGGCGGCGATGGCCGCCGGCGCGGACGGGATCACCGCGCACCTGCGCGAGGATCGCCGCCACATCTCCGACGCCGACATCGACGCCCTGGCGGCGCTGACCCGCAAGCGCGGCAAGCCGCTCAATCTGGAGATGGCGGTGACGCCGGAGATGCAGGCGATCGCGCTCGCCCACCGGCCGCACGCCGCCTGCCTGGTGCCCGAGCGGCGCGAGGAGGTCACCACCGAGGGCGGCCTCGACGTCGCCGGCCAGCACGATCGCGTCGCGCCCGCGGTGGCGACCCTGAAGGGCGCAGGCGTCCGGGTCTCGCTCTTCATCGAGGCCGATCCGCGCCAGATCGAGGCGGCGGAGGGCGTCGGCGCCCAGGTGGTCGAACTGCACACGGGCGCCTATTGCCTGGCGGTGCGGGAGCGCCGGCGCGAGGCCGCCGCCCTGCTGGCGGCGCTCGGCGAAGGCGCCCGCCAGGCGGCCGGCCTCGGCCTCGAGGTCCACGCGGGCCACGGCATCGACTACGAGACCGTGGGCGCCATCGCCGCCATCAGGGAACTGGCGGAACTCAACATCGGTCATTTCCTGGTCGGCGAAGCGATCTTCAGTGGCCTCGATCCGGCCATCCGCCGCATGCGCGCGCTGATGGACGCCGCGCGCGACGAGGCGGCGGCTTGATCATCGGCGTCGGGTCGGACCTGGTCGACATCCGCCGCGTCGAAAAGACGCTGGAGCGGTTCGGCGAGCGGTTCGCCGCGCGCATCTTCACCGAGCTGGAGCGGGCGCGCTCGGAGCGCAAGTCGGACCGGGCCGCCAGCTACGCCAAGCGCTTTGCGGCCAAGGAGGCCTGCGCCAAGGCGCTCGGCACCGGCATCCGCAGAGGCGTCTTCTGGCGGGACATGGGAGTGGTGAACGCCCGCTCCGGCCAGCCGACCATGGCGCTGGCCGGCGGCGCGGCCGTGCGGCTTTCGGCCTTGACCCCACCCGGCTGCGTCGCCAGAATCTTCGTCAGCCTCACCGACGATCATCCCTACGCCCAGGCCTTCGTGGTGATCGAGGCCGTCTTCCAGCGCGAGCACGAGTCAGCCGGCGAGGCGCTTGCCGCGGGGGTATCGAGCGGCTAGCTACGGCCCCTATCCGCAAGAGAAGCACTGCATGAGCATGACCAAGGCCCGTTCCGCCGCCAAGCCCGCCAAGAAGCACGGGGCCGTCGGCGAGATGGTGGAGATCGTCAAGACGGTGATCTATGCGCTGCTGATCGCGCTGGTGCTGCGCGTCTTTCTGTTCCAGCCCTATACGATCCCATCGGCTTCGGAAGAGCCGAACCTCTACCGTGGCGACTACATCATCGTCTCCAAGTGGTCCTACGGCTGGAGCCAGAAGTCGGCGCCGTTCCTGGATCGGCTGGCCACCTTCATGCCGGGCCGCCTGCTGTTCACGCCGCCCAAGCGCGGCGACATCATCGTCTTCAAGCTGCCCTCGAGCGGCAGCATCGACTACATCAAGCGGCTGATCGGCATGCCCGGCGACCGCATCCAGATGAAGGGCGGCCGGCTCTACATCAACGACGTGGCGGTGAAGGAACAGCTGCTCGGCGCCCGCATGGGAGATCTCTCCAGCGGCTGGCAGCCGGTGCTGCGCTGGCGCGAGACCAACCCGGAGGGCCGCAGCTACGACATCCAGACGGCGCAGATCGAGGACAATCCCGGCGACAACACCGGCGTCTACGTGGTGCCGCCGCACTGCTATTTCATGATGGGCGACAATCGCGACGATTCGGCCGACAGCCGCTTCGATCCGGGGGTCTCGCCGGACGATCCCAAGCTCGGCGGCTGCGGCTGGAACAGCGCCGTCGACGCCAGCGTGGGCGATCAGACCGGCGTCGGCTTCGTCCCGGAAGAGAACCTGGTGGGCAAGGCGCAGATCGTACTGATGTCGTGGAACACCGGCGCGGAGGAAGGCGACACCTCCAAGGCGACGCTGTTCAAGCCATGGACCTGGATCACCGACGCCCGTCCGAGCCGGTTCTTCAAGGTGCTGCGCTGACCGAGGGCCAGGACCGTCGCGCCTCGGCGGTCGCCGAGCTGGAGCAGCGCCTTGGCCATGTGTTCGGTGACCGCGCCCTGATCGAAACGGCCCTGACCCACGCCAGCGTCGGCAGGGGCGCCGCCGACAACGAGCGCCTGGAGTTCCTGGGAGATAGGGTTCTGGCCCTGGTGGTCAGCGAGGCGCTGCTGGCCCGCGAGCCCTCGGCGGACGCCGGTGGACTCTCCAAGCGCCTGCACGTGCTGGTCAGCCGCGAGGCCTGTGCGCAGGTGGCGCGCGCCCTCGGCGTCGGCGCGGCGCTGCGGCTGCCAGGCGCCGAGACCCGGCGCGGGGCGCGCGAACAGACCCGCATCCTCGCCGACGCCTGCGAGGCGGTGATCGCCGCGCTCTATGTCGACGCCGGGCTGGAGGCGGCGCGCAAGGTGGTGACGGCGCTCTGGACGCCGCTGCTGGAGGCGCCGCACGACGAGCGCGCCGCCAATCCGAAATCGCGGCTGCAGGAATGGGCCGCCGCCTCGGCCCTGGGCGCGCCGGCGTACCGATTGATCTCGCGCGAAGGTCCGGACCACGCGCCGGTGTTCACGGTGGCGGTCGAACTGCCGGGCGCGCCAGGCGCCAATGCCAGCGCCGGCTCGCTCCAGGCGGCCGAGAAGGCCGCCGCCCTGGCGCTGCTGACCAGGATCGAGGACCAGACGTGACCCGCGCCGGATTTGCCGCCGTGATCGGGGCGCCGAACGCGGGCAAGTCCACCCTGGTCAACCGCCTGGTGGGCTCGAAGGTGTCGATCGTCACCCAGAAGGTCCAGACCACGCGCTTTCCGGTGCGCGGCGTCGCCATGCTGGACGAGAGCCAGATCGTCCTCGTCGACACGCCGGGGATCTTCCAGCCGCGCCGTCGGCTCGACCGGGCCATGGTGCGCGCCGCCTGGGGCGGGGCCCAGGACGCCGACGCAATCGTCCACCTCGTCGACGCCGAGGCGGAACTCGCCGCCGGCCAGCCGGGCGCCAGGGCCGCCGAGCGCAAGGCGGCCGCGGACGTGCGCACCATCGTCGAGGGGCTGAAGGCGGCGCGGCTCGGCGCCATCCTGGCGTTGAACAAGATCGACAAGGTGCGCCGCGAGGCGTTGCTGGCCCTGGCGCAGCGGTTCTCGGCGAGCGGCGCCTACGGTGAGGTGTTCATGATCTCCGCCGCGGACGGTTCGGGCGTCGAGGACCTGAAGCGGCGGCTTGCGGCTCTGATGCCGCAAGGGCCATGGCTCTACCCCGAGGATCAGGCGGCCGACCTTCCGGCGCGGCTGCTGGCGGCCGAGATCACCCGCGAGAAGCTCTACCTGCGCGTCCACGAGGAGCTGCCCTATTCCGCGGGCGTGGAGACCACCGAGTTCGAAGAGCGCCCGGACGGCTCGGCGCGCATCGAGCAGACCATCTTCGTCGAGCGCGACGGCCAGCGCGCCATCCTGATCGGCAAGGGAGGGGCGACGCTGAAGTGGATCGGCCAGGCATCGCGCCGGGAACTGGGGGAGATTCTCGGCCGCCGCGTGCACCTCTTCCTGACCGTCAAGGTGAGAGCGAACTGGGCGGACGAGCGCGCCACGTTCCGCGACCTGGGGCTGGAATTCGATGTCTAGCCGCCCGGCCTGCGGCCGCTGCGGCGCCGGCGCGCGGCGCTGATGGAGTTCGAAGACGACGCCTTCGTACTGACGGCTCGCGCCTACGGCGAGACCGGCGGCATCGTCGAGCTGCTGACCGCGCAACACGGCAAGTACGCCGCCCACGTCGCCGGCGCCGCCTCGCGGCGGATGAAGCCGCTGCTGCAACCCGGCGCCCGGGTCACGGCGCGCTTTCGCGCCCGCACGTCCGAGCAACTGGGCTCGGCGGTGCTGGAAGCGGCGGGGGAGGGGCCGGCCGCGATCTTCGACGACGCCGTCGCGCTCGCAGGGCTCTCGTCGGCGGCGGCCGTCGCCGGCGGCGCCCTGCCCGAACGCGAGCCGCATGCCGGCGCCTTCCTGGGCTTCGAGGCCCTGGTCGCCCAGCTCGACGCCCCGCAGATCTGGCCCGCGGTCTATGTGCGCTTCGAGGCCGGGCTGCTGGCCGACCTCGGCTTCGGCCTCGACCTGTCGCGCTGCGCGGTCACCGGCGCCGTGGACGACCTCGTCTTCGTCAGTCCGCGCACGGGGCGGGCCGTCAGCGCCGCGGCCGGGGCGCAATATCGCGAACGCCTGCTGGCGCTGCCGCGCTTCCTGCTGGCCTCGCAAGGCGGCCTGGCCCAAGGCGACGTCGGCGCCGGGCTGAAGCTCACCGGCCATTTCCTGGAACGCTCGGTGTTCGCCGCCCTGAACCGCCCCCTGCCTGCGGCGCGGCAATGGCTGATCGAGCGGCTGGCGGGCGCCGGGCGGCTCTGAAGCGGGACGAGGCCGTCCCGCCCGCGTCGCGCGTCTGGACAGCAGCGGGGAGTCAGGCGATGCGGAAGCCATGGACGACGCCTCGCCACCCCCCGCAGCGCCGGACGAGGGCGGACGGATTCTGGACGAGCCCCTCGCCGAGGCGCTGTCGCGCCGATATCTCGCCTATGCGCTCTCCACCATCACCCAGCGGGCGCTGCCGGACGTTCGCGACGGGCTGAAGCCGGTGCATCGGCGCCTGCTCTACGCCATGCGCCTGTTGCGCCTCGACCCGCAGACCTCGGCCAAGAAGTCCGCCCGCGTCGTGGGCGACGTCATCGGCAAGTACCACCCGCATGGCGACGTCGCGGTCTATGACGCGCTGGTGCGCCTGGCCCAGGACTTCAACCAGCGCTATCGGCTCATCGACGGTCAGGGCAATTTCGGCAACATCGACGGCGATAACCCCGCCGCGATGCGCTACACCGAATGCCGGCTGACCGAGGCGGCGCAACTGCTGCTCGACGGCATCGACGAGGATGCGGTCGACTTCCGCCCGACCTACGACGGCCAGGAGGAAGAGCCGGCGGTGCTGCCGGCGGGCTTTCCGAACCTGCTGGCCAATGGCTCGAACGGCATCGCCGTGGGCATGGCCACCTCGATCGCGCCGCACAACGCCGCCGAGCTCATCGACGCCTGCCTGATGCTGCTGGACCGGCCCTCGGCGACGACGGCGGACCTGATGCAGAAGGTGCGCGGCCCCGACTTTCCCACCGGCGGCGTCATCGTCGAGACTCCCGCCTCGCTGCTGGACGCCTACGAGACCGGCCGCGGCGGCGTCAGGACGCGCGCCCGCTGGACCCGGGAAGACACCGGCCGCGGGACCTGGCAGATCGTCGTCACCGAGATTCCATATCAGGTGAAGAAGGCCGACCTCGTCCTGCAGATCGCCGGCCTGATCGAGGCCAAGAGGGCGCCGCTGCTGGGCGACGTGCGCGACGAATCCGCCGAGGACGTGCGCCTGATCCTGGAGCCGCGGGCGCGCACCGTCGAGCCGGAAATCCTGATGGAGAGCCTCTTCAAGCTCTCCGATCTGGAGACGCGGTTCTCGGTCAACATGAACGTCCTCGACGAGCGTGGCGCGCCGCGGGTGATGGGGCTGAAGGAGGCGCTGCGGGCGTTCCTCGACCATCGCCGCGAGGTGCTGGTCCGCCGCGCGCGCCATCGACTGGCCAGGATCGAGGCCCGCCTGCACGTGCTGGCGGGCCTGCTGATCGTCTTCCTCGATCTCGACGAGGTGATCCGCATCGTTCGGCAGGAGGACGAGCCCAGGGCCGCGCTGATCGAGACCTTCGGCATCGATGCGATCCAGGCCGACGCCATCCTCGACACCCGCCTTCGCCAGCTCGCCAAGCTCCAGGAAATGGAGCTGAGGCGCGAGCACGCCGAGCTTTCGCAGGAGCGGGACGGCATCGCCGCCATGCTGGGCTCCGACCCGCAGCAGTGGAAGCTGGTGGGCGCGGGCCTGCGCCACGTGCGCGAGGTTCTGGGACCTGGCGCGGCGGCCGGCCGACGCCGCTCCAGCTTCGCCGTTGCACCGATCCTGGACGCCTCCGCCGGCGCCGAGGCCCTGGTGGCGCGCGAGCCGATCACCGTCATCCTGTCCGAGCGCGGCTGGATCCGGGCGGCGCGCGGGCGCATCGACGATCCCGCCGAGCTGAAATTCAAGGAGGGCGACCGGCTGGCCTTCCTGGTCGCTGCCGAGACCACCGACAAGCTGCTGCTGTTCGCCTCCGACGGCCGCTTCTTCACCCTGGCCGGCGACAAGCTGCCTTCGGCGCGCGGCCAGGGCGAGCCCTTGCGGCTGATGCTCGATCTGGACGATCGCGTCGGCATCCTCGCGCTTTTCGTGCACAGGCCGGGCGCCCGGCGCATCCTCGCCTCGCGCGCCGGCCATGGCTTCATTCTGCCCGAGCACGAAGCCATCGCCACGCGCCGCGCCGGCAAGCAGGTGCTGAACGTCGATGCGGCCGGCGCCGCCTTCTGCCTTGCCGCAGAGGGCGACCATCTGGCGGTGGTCGGCGACAATGGCAAGGCCCTGGTGTTCCCGCTCGCCGAGCTGCCCGAGATGGCGCGCGGCAAGGGCGTGAGGCTGCAGAGCTATCGCGAGGGCGCCTTGCGCGACGGCCTCGTCTTCGCCGCCGCCGCCGGCCCCGCCTGGATCGACGCGGCGGGCCGTAGCCGCGCCTGGGCCGACTGGCGCGCCTGGCTGGGCAGGAGGGGCGCGGCCGGGCGAGCCGCGCCGCGCGGCTTTCCGGCGTCGAAGCGGTTCCGGCCTTGAGCGAGCGCCGGGGCTCAGCCGCCAAGCGCGCCGCTGAGCCCGGCGAAGAAGCCGAACCCCGCCGTGAGCACGACCACCGCCCCCACCACGACGGCGTAGACGCGGCCGAGGCGGTAGGGCTCGGGCAGCGCCTTGAGCGCCAGCAGATAGAGGAACCCCAGCACGATCGGCAGCAAGAGCGCGTTCATCACCTCCACCGCCACCGAGAGCTGGACGAGATCGACCCCGGAGGCCACCAGCACCCCGCCGCCCACGAGGCAGGCGCTGAAGATGCCATAGAACCACGGCGCTTCCGTGGGGCGGTGTTCCAGCGAGCGCTTGAAGCCGGCGACCTCGCCGACGCCCCAGGCGGCCGTCAGGCAGACCACGATGGTGGCGACCATGGCCGCGCCGGTCATGCCCGCCGCGAACACCACCTTGCCCAGGGCTGCGCCGAGGAAGGGCTGCAACGCGCGGGCGATCGAGGGCACGTCGCTCAGCGCCGCCCGCACGCCGGTGCGCCCGAGGGTGGCGGCGGTGACGACGAGGACCGCGGCCATGATCACCTGGGTGACCACCGCGCCGGTCGCCGTGTCCAGCCGGGCGAGTTTCAGGTCCTTCGGCGTCAGGCCTTTGTCGAGCACGGCGGACTGCTGGTAGAAAATCATCCACGGCATGATCACCGCGCCGAGATTGGCGGCGACGTAGTAGAGATACCTGGAGTTGCCGAACGGCATCGTGCCGATCTGCGCCATCACCTCGGAGGCGCGTGGGCCGGCGCCGAGAGCCACCACGACGAACGCCAGTTCGAAAAGCCCCAGCGCGATGGCGATGCGCTCCACCGAGAGATACGAGCCGGTCCAGACCATGGTCAGCACCAGGCCGACGACCACCGCCATGGTCGCCCAGGCCGGTACGCCGAACAGCGCCCCGACGCCGGCCATGCCGCTGAGCTGGGTGACGATGGCGCCCACGCACGCCAGCATCAGCGTCGAAACCGACAGCCATGCCCAGGCTCGGCCGAAACGCTCTGCGATCAGTTCGCCGTGGCCGCGCCCGGTGACGAGGCCGAGCCGCAGGGTCAGTTCCTGGACGATGTAGAGCACCGGGATCAGCGCCAGCTGCAGGGCGAGCAGCTGATAGCCCCACTGCGCGCCGCTCTGCGCCGCCGTGATGATGCTGCCGGCGTCGGTGTCGGCCAGCATGACCAGAATGCCCGGCCCCATCACCGCCAGCCAGCGCCAGCGCCTCAGGCGCGCGGCCGGCGTGCGCCCAGCGACGGCGCTCGAGGGCGGCGGATCGGATCGACCCGCGACCGGCGCCGGGTCTGAAATGGACGTCATTCTGCACTTGATAGTCATTCGCAAACTACTTGGCAATCGCGCCGTCGAAGGCTGCGTTCGGCGGCCCGACGGGGGATGCTCGCCGTGAAGCCTCTGACGCTGTTCGGTCTCGTCGCCGTCACCGCCATGCTGGTCTGCTATGCGCTGGAGCCGCGCTCGCGGCGATGGACGCTCGCCTTCGCCGCCGCGTGCTGGGCGGGCTCGCTCTACGGCTTCCTGCAGGGCGCCTGGCCGTTCGGGCTCGTCGAAGCGGCCTGGGGCGTCGTGGCGTTGCGCCGCTGGCGTATCAGAAGATCACCTGCTCCTCGCCCCACCAGAGCGGCGACCTCGACAGATCGATGAAGCGGCGTTCGTCTTCCAGCAGCAGCCGGCCAGCTTCGGCGGCGGCAGGGTCGCGGTTCGCCATGTCCTCGAAGCTGTCCCACCAGAGCTGGGCGACGCCGTCGAAGCCCTCGGGTCCGGCGCGCGCGCTTCGCAGGGGAGCCGAAAGGTCGGCCGCAAGACTGTGGAGCTGGACATAGCGGCGGATGCGCAACACCTCGCGCACGCTCGCCACCAGCGGCGCGTGGTTCTGGCGCCAGTAGGTCTGGAACGCCTCGCGCGTCAGGTGCGGCAGGCGGACGAGGCAGAAGGTGAGCTTGATCACGGCGGCAGGGCCTCCTGGGCGACATCCAATAGGCTGGCCGACGATGATCGCCGGGGCAATTGCATTTCGCCGCCCTCAGAAGGTCAGCCTCAAGCTCGATTGCAACACCGTCTGGACCTGGTGCGGGCTTTCGCCGGCGAGGATCCGGCCCGGCCGGACGCTGTCGATGCGCAGGGCCTCGATCCGCACGTCGAGGCAACGGTTCAAGGGGCGGCGCCAGCCGCCGTCCAGCGCCCAGCCGCGTTCGCCCTTCGCCACGCTCGCGCCTGGCGCGTTGTCGCGGGTCTCGAACGCGTCGGCGCGGAGCGTCAGCGAGTTCTTGCCCAGATCCCGCGTCGCGAGCAGGTAGGCCGAGCGGAAGGAGACGTCGACGAGCCTCGGGCCCGGAGCGCCGATCCAGGTGCGCCCGCTCATCGCCTGCGCCTTCAGCTGCGCAAACGCGCCGAGCTGGGCGGTGGCGCCGACGTCGACGAAGCGGGTATTCCAGGCCCATTGCCCGTCGGACGTGACGCGCGTCCCGTCGCCGCGATTGTCGTAGGCCAGCGCGTCGAGCGTCACCGGGGCGTCGGGGCGCCATTCCAGCTTGACGTAATAGCCGAGGCGATGGTCGATCTCGAGCGTGGAATAGGTTTCGCTCGCCTGGAACGAGGCGTCCGGGGCGGCCAGCGGCGGCAGGCGGAACGAGCCGCGCGCCTGCGACTTGATGTCGTCGAGCGCCCAGCCGCGGAACGACAACAAAGTGCCGGCGGTGTCGTCGTAGCCGAAGAGCGCGACGGTGACGGCGAGGCTCTGGTCGCCGAACTGGCGCGACACCGTCGCCTCGGCGCCCACGACCTTCAACTCCTCGCCCACCCAGGTGTCGATCGCCGAGGGCGTGATGGTGTCGGTGACGCCCCAGGCCCGCGCATCGTGCTCCAGCGAGATCGGCGGGTAGAAATAGCCGATGCGCGCGGCAAATCGCGTCGCCGAGCGCGGCGTGGGCCTGAACACCAGATAGGCTTGCAGGATGTCGACGCGATGCTCCTGGCCCGGCTGGTAGCCGACGTCGACCACGGCGTTCCAATCCCAATCGAACTGCGGCGTCCATTCGAGGGCGGCCTCGGCGACCTGGGCGCGCGCGCCCGCGCCGCCGTAGCGCGACTTGCCGAAGCCGCCGTGGGTGAAGGAGGGCTCGCCGCCGGACGCCGCCGCGCGCAGGTCGACGACGCCATGGATGGTGTCGCGCGAGAGCAGGTCGATCTGCGCCACCGCGGGCCAGGCGCTCGCTGCGATCAGGGCCGCGACGGCGAGCGCCAGCCACCTCGCTGCCTGCGCCGGCCGGCCGGCGCGCTTTGGCCGTTGCATCTGGGCGATGATCGTCTCGCGAGGGACCGCGCTCTTGCGTGGCCGCCACGCCTAGCCGCAGATCGTGAACGCTTGGCTAAGGCGCGGCGGCTTCGGGGCGGCGGCGCCTGACGATCGCGGGCGCGGCGAAGGCTTGAACCGGACCTGGACTCCGCGCCAGAATGCGCCGGGGCGGATGATCGGAGGTGACGCCAGTGCTTGGCAGAGGCCCAGGGCTTGCCAGAGGCGTCGTCGATGGGGCGTCCACGCGCTCCGAGTTCTTCGCGAGACCCTCGTTCGATCCCGCGCCGCGCCTGGTGGACACCACCATGCTCTATGCTCCGAGGAGCGGCGGCGTGAAGCGCTATCTCGGCGCCAAGCGCGCCTGGTTCGCCAAGGCGCGCCCGCACATCCGCCACACCCTGGTGGTCCCTGGCCCCCGCCACGCCTACGACGGCGCCGGGCGGCTCTCCATCTATGCCGCGCCGCTGCCGTTCGGCGACGGCTACCGCTGGCCGGTGGTCAGGGCCGCCTGGATGAAGCGGCTGATGCGCCAGCGCCCCAGCCTGATCGAGGCGGGCGATCCCTATACGCCGGGACTGGCGGCGCTGAAGGCCGGCGAGGCCCTGGGCGTGCCGGTGATCGGCTTTTGCCACACCGACCTCGGCGCCCTGGCGGCGCTGCACTTCGGCGACTGGGCCGAGAAGCCGGTGCGGCGGCGCTGGGGCGACATCTATCGGCGGTTCGATCGCGTTCTGGCCCCCAGCCGCTACATCGCCTCGCGCCTCGCCGAAGCCGGCGTGGAGAACCCGATCGCCATCCCCCTCGGCGTCGACACCGAGACCTTCACGCCGGCCGGCGCCGATCCGGCGGGGCTGCGCCGGCGGCTCGGCCTCGAACCGCGCCATCGCCTGCTGGTGTTCGCCGGGCGCCCCGCGAAGGAAAAGCGCGTCGACGTGCTGATCGAGGCCGTCGAGCGCCTCGGCGATCCCTACGTTCTCGTCCTGGCCGGCGCCCGCGGCGACCGTGCTGCCCCGTCCGGCCGCGTCATCGAGCTTGCCTACGAGACAGACCCCGGACGCCTCGCGGCGCTGCTCGCCAGCTGCGACGCCTTCGTGCATGCCAACGATGCCGAGCCCTTCGGGCTGGTCGTGCTCGAGGCCATGGCCTGCGGCCTGCCGGTGGTGGGCGTAGCGTCCGGCGGCGTCGGCGAGAGCCTCGACGGGGACGTCGCAGAGCTGGCGGCGCGCTCGGCGGCGGCGGAAATCGCCGCGGCCGTCGAGGCCCTGTTCGCGCGCGACCTGGCCGCCTTGCGCGCCGCCGCCCGCGCCCGCGCCGTCGCCCGGCACGACTGGGACGCCGTCTTCCGCCGCCTCGCGGCCATCTACGCCGACGTCAGCGGCGAGCCGGCCTTCGGCGAGGACGCAGCGCAGTTCGCCCTGGCCGGCTGAGCGCGGCGGCGCTTCACGCCCCTGGCGGCCCTCCGAGGATCGGCAGGATCTCGCCGGTGATGAAGCTCGACATCTGCGGGCTGGCCATGAAGACGTAGGCGGGCGCGATCTCCTCGGGCTGGGCCGGTCGCTGCATCGGCGTCTTCGAACCGAACTGGCTGACGGCCCTGGCGGCTCGGTCGGCGGGATTGAGCGGCGTCCACACCGGCCCGGGCGCGATGCAGTTGACGCGGACGCCCTTCTCGATCAGCAGCGCCGCCAGGGACTTGGTGAAGGCGTGAATGCCGCCCTTGGTGGTGGCGTAGTCGAGCAGTTCCCTGGCGCCGAAGAGGCCGGTCTCCGAGCCGGTGTTGATGATGGCGCTGCCCGGTTTCAGATGCGGCGCGGCCGCCTGCGCGAAGTGGAAATAGCCATAGAGATTGGTCTTCAGGGTGCGGTCGAAGTGCGCCTCGCTGATGTCCTCGATGGCGTCGGAATGTTCCTGGAACGCGGCGTTGTTGACCAGGATGTCGAGGCCGCCGAGTTCGGCGACGGTGCGCTCCACGGCGGCGCGCGCGAAGGCCGGGTCGGCGACGTCGCCCTTGATCAGGATGGCGCTGCGGCCCTCCTTCTCCACGGCCCTGAGCGTCTCGCGCGCATCCTCGTCGGCGTCGAGATAGGCGATCGCCACGTCTGCGCCTTCGCGCGCGAACAGCACCGCGACGGCCCGCCCGATGCCCGAATCGGCGCCGGTGATCAGGGCGCGCCGGTCCTTCAGCTTCTCCGAGCCCTGGTAGTAGGGCGCATCGTACATGGGCGCGGGATCGATCTTGGCCTCGATGCCTGGCTTCTGCTGGTGCTGCTCGGGGAAGGGCGGCTCGGGGTATCTGCGCGCCCCGGCCTGCATCGCGCCGCCGCCGCCGTCCTCGCCGCCGCGGCCAAACGAGCGCGCCTCCCGGCGCTCGACCTCGCGCTGCACCGCGCGCTCCTCCTCGATGCCGCGCCCGGCGCTCCCGCTGGTGCGATCCCTACCCGTGCTCCTCATCCCGTTGGCTCCTGCGACACCCGACGCGCCGCATGAATCCCGCAGGAGGCGCGACGGTTCCGAAAGACGGGCGAGAACGTCAGTGCTCGTGGCGCGAGTGACGGGACTCGAACCCGCGACCTCCGGCGTGACAGGCCGGCGCTCTAACCAGCTGAGCTACACCCGCGATGCTTCCCGGGGCAGGCTCGACCCCTCGGAAGGAGGCGCGTCTGATAGGTCCGCGCCCTGGCGCCGTCAATGGGCCAGGATCGGCCGCCGCGACCGTGCGGCGCAGCGCGATTGCCCCGTTTGAACCCTCCGCCGCCATGGGCTAGAAGGTGCGCGCGCGACTCCCCCGCCATTCTCGATTTCGCGAGCGTCATGAACGGATTCCTGCTGCAGTACCTGCCGATCGCGATCTTCCTCGTGATCGCGGCGGTGCTCGGGATCGTGTTCCTGCTGGTTCCGATGATCATCGCGCCCAAGGGGCCCGATCCGGAGAAGCTCTCGGCCTACGAATGCGGCTTCAACGCCTTCGACGACGCGCGGATGAAGTTCGACATCCGATTCTACCTGGTGTCGATCCTCTTCATCATCTTCGATCTGGAAGTGGCGTTCCTGTTCCCGTGGGCGGTGAGCCTGCTGAAGATGCCGCACGCGGCGGCGGCCTACGCCTTCTGGTCGATGATGGTGTTCCTGGGCGTGCTCACCGTCGGGTTCATCTACGAATGGAAGAAGGGGGCGCTGGAATGGGAGTGACGCTGCCGGCGGGCGCCGCCGCCCGCGCCCCGGTGGAGGGCTACGATCCGCGCCGCCACGATCCCTATTTCGACGGCGTTTCGAACGTGCTCGCCGACAAGGGCTTCATCACCACCGCCGCCGACGACCTCATCACCTGGGCCAGGACCGGCTCGCTGATGTGGATGACCTTCGGGCTGGCCTGCTGCGCCGTGGAGATGATGCAGGCCGCGATGCCGCGCTACGATCTGGAGCGCTTCGGCTTCGCCCCGAGGGCGAGCCCGCGCCAGTCCGACGTGATGATCGTCGCCGGCACCTTGACCAACAAGATGGCCCCGGCGCTGCGCAAGGTCTACGATCAGATGCCCGAGCCGCGCTACGTGATCTCCATGGGATCATGCGCCAATGGCGGCGGCTATTACTATTTCAGCTATTCGGTGGTGCGTGGCTGCGACCGGATCGTGCCGGTGGACATCTACGTGCCCGGCTGTCCGCCCACCGCCGAGGCCCTCGTCTACGGCGTGCTGCAGCTGCAGAAGAAGATCCGCCGCACCGGGACCATCGAGCGATGAGCGCCTGGCTGGTATCCGACGCCGAACTGTCCGAACTCGGCCAGAAGGTGGTGGCCAACTCGGCCGGCATGGTCGGCGCCGTCCATGTGGGGTTCGGCGAGCTTTCGATCCAGACGCCGGCGCACCGGATCGTGGACGTGCTGACCTATCTGCGCGATGCGCCCGATCTGGCCTTCCAGCAACTGATCGACCTGTGCGGCGCCGATTATCCACAGCGCGAGCGGCGTTTCGACATCGTCTATCACCTGCTTTCGCTGACCTGGAATCGCCGCATCCGGGTGAAGGTCGAGACCGACGAGGACACGCCGGTCCCCTCGGTGACCGGTGTCTATCCGGCGGCGGACTGGTTCGAGCGCGAGGCCTTCGACCTCTACGGGATCTTCTTCGAGGGCCATCCGGACCTGCGGCGCATCCTCACCGACTACGGCTTCCACGGCCATCCGATGCGCAAGGATTTCCCGATGACCGGCTACGTGGAGGTCCGCTACGACGACGAACTCAAGCGCGTCGTCTATGAGCCGGTGAAGTCGGTGGAGTTCCGCAACTGGGATTTCCTGTCGCCCTGGGAAGGCGCGGACTACGCGCGCCCGGGGCAGGGGTATCCCTACGAGCTGCCGGGGGAGGACCAGAAGTGAGGGGAGGCGTGAGGAGTTTCGTCAGGGGCGCCGCGCCCAACCTCGGCTATGGCCTGACCGTCCTGGCGACGCTGTTCCTGGGCAACATCGCCCTGCTGCTCGCCACCATGGCGCACCCGGACGTCGCGGCCATGGGCCATCTGACCGAGGTGCTGGCCTTCACGATCATGGGCTGCCTGGCGCTGATCTTCACCGGCCTCGATCTGAACCGCCGCTGGCCGCTGCGGGACCGCTCGGCCATGGTGTGGATCTGGCTGCTCGCCCTGCCGGTCTCGCGCCGCCTTGCCGAGATGACGCTGGCGGTGCGCTGGCAGGAGAGCATGATGGTGGAGGCGGCGCTGCTCTCGGCGGCCGTCGTGCTGGTGCTCGTGAGCGCCGGGCGCCTGGCCCCGGAGCGGGCGCCGTGAGTCAGACATACGAGGTCACCGGTCCGGACACCGGCGATCACCCCGAAACGCCGGTCCGCAAGTTCAACATCAACTTCGGGCCGCAACATCCCGCCGCCCATGGCGTGCTGCGCCTGGTGCTCGAACTCGACGGCGAGGTGGTCGAGCGCGTCGATCCGCACATCGGCCTTTTGCACCGCGGCACCGAGAAGCTGATCGAGGCCAGGCCCTACGCCCAGAACATCGGCTACTTCGACCGGCTCGACTACGTCGCGCCGATGAACCAGGAGCACGCCTTCGTGCTCGCCATCGAGCGTCTGATGGGGCTGGAGGCGCCGATCCGCGGCCAGCTGATCCGGGTGCTCTATTCCGAGCTGAGCCGCATTCTCAACCACCTTCTCAACGTCACCACCCAGGCGCTCGACGTGGGCGCGCTGACGCCGCCGCTCTGGGGCTTCGAGGAGCGCGAGAAGCTCATGGTGTTCTACGAGCGCGCCTCGGGCGCGCGGATGCACGCCAACTACTTCCGCGTCGGCGGGGTGCGCCAGGATCTGCCGCCGGCGCTGGTCGAAGACATCGAGACCTGGGCGCGCCAGTTCCCCAAGGTGCTGGACGACATCGAAGGGCTGATCACCGACAACCGCATCTTCAAGCAGCGCAACGTCGACATCGGCGTCGTCACCAAGGACCAGGCGCTCGCCTGGGGCTTTACCGGGGTGATGCTGCGCGGCTCCGGCGTCGCCTGGGACCTCAGGCGCAACCAGCCCTACGAGTGCTACGACGACTTCGATTTCGAGATTCCGCTCGGGCTCAACGGCGACTGCTACGACCGCTACCTCTGCCGCGTGGAGGAGATGCGCCAGTCGACGCGGATCGTGCTCCAGTGCGTCGAGCGTCTGAAGCAGACTCCCGGCCTCGTCCTCTGCGACGACCACAAGGTGGCGCCGCCGCGCCGGGGCCAGATGAAGCGCTCGATGGAGGCGCTGATCCACCACTTCAAGCTCTACACCGAGGGCTACCACGTCCCCGAGGGCGAGGTTTACGCCTACGTCGAGGCGCCCAAGGGCGAGTTCGGCGTCTATCTGGTGGCCGACGGCACCAACCGGCCCTATCGCTGCAAGATCCGCGCGCCGAGCTTTCCGCATCTCCAGGCGATGGACTGGATCAACCGCGGCCACATGCTGGCCGACGTGGCGGCGATCATCGGCTCGCTCGACATCGTCTTCGGAGAGATCGACCGGTGAGCGTGCGCCGCCTCGCCAAGCAGCAGCCCGTCGCGTTCGCCTTCACGGACGAAAACCTGGCGAAGGCCAGATGGTGGATGGCGAAGTTTCCGCCTGGCCGCCAGCAGTCGGCGGTGATCGCGGTGCTGATGCTGGTCCAGAACCAGGAGGGCTGGGTGCCGGAACCGGCGCTGCGCGTCGTCGCCGAACTGCTGGAGATGCCGGTGATCCGGGTGCTGGAGTGCGTCACCTTCTACACCATGTTCCAGCTCGAGCCGGTGGGGACGAGCGCCATCTTCCAGGTGTGCGGCGTCGCGTCCTGTCAGCTCATGGGCGCCGGCGATCTGATGCAGATGCTGTCCGCCGAGATCGGGCCCGAGGGGCATGTCTCGGGAGATGGCCGCTTCTCCTGGCTGGAGGTCGAATGCATGGGGGCCTGCGCCAACGCGCCGATGTGCGCCATCAACGACCGCTACTACGAGGACCTGACTCCGGCCTCGCTGCAGGCGCTGCTGGACGAGTTCCGGGCCGGCAGGACGCCGGCGCCGGGCTCGGCGATCGGGCGCGGCGGCGCAGCCCCTGAGGGCGGACCGCTGACGCTCACCGATCCGGCGCTCTACGACGGCTCGCGCGCCAGGCCGATCGAGGCGCTCCCGAACGCGCCGGCGCCGGCGTGACGGCCCAGGCCGAAGCCGCCGCGATGAGCGACGATGCATCCGCGCTCGACCGGCGCGTCGCCTATCTGGAGACCGTCCGCGGGCTCGGCCGCCCGCAGCGCAACCTCGGCTATCTCGCCTGCCTCGCCGGCGTCATGATGGTAATCCTCGCCCGCTTCCGCCTCGGCGGCGAGCCCTGGCTGCTCTGGGGCGGCGCCGGCGTCATCGCCGTCGGATGGGGGCTCTTCGTCTATGCCGTACTCGCGCGCCTCGCCTGGGTGCGCGCCCACCCCTTCGATCCCAACGGTTGAACCATGGTCGGCATCCTCGAAGACAAGGACCGCATCTTCACCAACATCTACGGCCTGCACGACTGGGGCCTGGAGGGGGCGAAGGCGCGCGGCGTCTGGAACGGAACGCGCGAGATGCTGGCGATGCCGCCGGAGTGGATCTGCGAGCAGGTCAAGAACTCGGGTCTGCGCGGGCGTGGCGGTGGAGGCTTCAGCACCGGCCTCAAATGGACCTTCATGCCCAAGCAGGAAGGCGAAAAACCGCATTATCTAGTGGTCAACGCCGACGAATCCGAGCCGGGCGCCTGCAAGGATCGCGAAATCCTGCGCCACGAGCCGCACCGGCTGATCGAGGGGTGCATGCTGGCCTGCCGCGCCATGCGCGCGCACGACTGCTTCATCTACGTCCGCGGCGAATACCTCGAGGAGCGCGAGCACCTGGAGGCGGCGATCGAACAGGCGACGCAGGCGCGGCTGATCGGCAAGGGCAACATCCTCGGCTGGGACTGCGACATCCGGGTCACGCACGGCGGCGGCGCCTATATCTGCGGCGACGAGATGGCGCTGCTGGAGAGCCTGGAGGGCAAGAAGGGCCAGCCGCGGCTGAAGCCGCCATTCCCTGCCGGCAGCGGCGTCTACGGCTGCCCGACCACCGTCAACAACGTCGAATCCATCGCAGTGACCCCCGAGATCATCCGGCGCGGCGCCGGCTGGTTCGCCGGCTTTGGCCGACCGAACAACGCCGGGGTCAAGCTGATGGCCGGGTCGGGCCATCTCAACCGCCCCTGCGTGGTCGAGGAGGTGATGTCGATCCCGATGCGCCAGCTCGTCGACGACCACTTCGGCGGCGTGCGCGGCGGCTGGGCCAACCTCAAGGCGGTGATCCCCGGCGGAGTCTCCATGGCGGTGATCACGCCGGACATGGCCGAGACGGCGCTGATGGATTTCGACAGCCTGAAGGAGATGAAGTCCGGCCTCGGCACCGCGACCCTGATCGCCATCGACAAATCCGCCGACGTGGTTCGCGTCATCGCCCGCGTCGCCCGCTTCTTCAAGCATGAGAGCTGCGGCCAGTGCACGCCCTGCCGCGAGGGGACCGGCTGGATGTGGCGGGTGATGGAGCGGATGGTGACCGGCGAGGCCGATCCGAAGGAGATCGACCTGCTGCTCGATGTCGCCAGCCAGGTCGAGGGCCACACCATCTGTCAGCTCGCCGACGCCGCCGCCTGGCCGATCCAGGGCCTGTTCAGGCACTTCCGCGGCGAGGTGGAGGCGCGCATCGCCAGCTACCGCTCGCGCAAGCCCCACGTCCAGGGCGCGAGGCTCGCGGCGGCGGAGTGACGACGCGGCGCCGGATCGACGGGTCGATTGTCGAGGCCTGAAATGCCGGAGCCGCCACCCTAAGCCGAGGCTTTCGCCTCGCCGCGGCTGCGGCGGCGGGCCGGCTTGGGGGCGGGGGCGTCGAGCACCCGGCGCAGGGCGGCGGCCAGGGCGTCGCCCCGGTAGGGCTTGTCCAGCAGCGGGAAGTCGGCGCCGAGGGCGGCCGGGTCGCCCACGAAGCCCGAGGTGAGCAGCACCCGCAGGTCCGGTCGCGCCTGGCGCGCCTGGCGGGCGAGGCCGACGCCGCTGAGGCCGCCTGGCATCACCACGTCGCTGAAGAGCAGTTCGATCTCCGGGTGCTCGCCGAGCTGGTCCAGAGCCTCGTGCGCGTTGGCCGCGGTCAGAACCTGGTAGCCCTGGGCCTGGAGCGCCTCGACGGTGAGGGCAAGCACGCAGGCGTCGTCCTCGACGACCAGCACCGTCTCCGAACCGCCGAGGGGAAGGGGCGGGCTCGTCCGCGCGAGGCGCGCCGGGGCCGGTTCGGCGCAGGCGGGCAGCCGCAGCCGGAACGTCGCCCCTTCGCCCGGCGCGGAGGACACGCTGACCTCGCCGCCGGACTGACTGACGAAGCCATAGACCTGCGACAGGCCGAGCCCCGAGCCGGCCCCGACCGCCTTGGTGGAGAAGAAGGGTTCGAAGACCCGCTCCCTCACCTCGCGGGTCATGCCGACGCCCTGGTCGGCCACCTCGATTTCGATCGGCCCGCCCTGCGTCTCCCCCCGCCGCACGGCGATCGACAGCCGCCCGCCCTCGGGCATGGCGTCGCGGGCGTTGACGGCGAGGTTGAGCAGAGCCGATTCCAGCTGCGAGCGATCCAGGTTGGCGCACAGCGGCGTCTGGGAAAGCCCGAGGTCCAGCGTGACCGCCTCGCCCACCGCCTGACGGATCAGCGGCGCGAACTCGGTGACGAGTTCGCAGACATCCAGCACCTGGGGCTCCAGTCTCTGGCGGCGCGCGAAGGCGAGGAGCTGGCGGGTGAGCGCCCGACCCCGCTCGGCGGCCTGGCGCAGGGCGTCGATCCTGAGACCGCGCCGCGCCTCGCTCTCCTGACGCGTGGCCAGCATCTCGGCGTTGCCAAGGATGACGGTGAGGAGGTTATTGAAATCGTGCGCCACGCCGCCGGTGAGCTGGCCCACCGCCTCCATCTTGCGCGCCTGCGCCAGCTGCTCCTCGAGGGAGCGGCGCTCGGTGACGTCGGTGATCGAGCCGAGGATCTCGCCCTCGCCGCCGTCGCGGCCGGGCGCATGGACGCCCTGATCCAGGAATGTCCGGTAGCTTCCATCGGCGCATCGCCAGCGGAACTGGCAGACGTAGGCGCCGGTGCGCACCGCCCCCGAGACCGCGTCCACGACCGCGGCCAGATCGTCCGGATGGATGCGGCTCGAACCGAAATCCGGCTGGGCGAGGAAGGCCTCGGCCTCGAAGCCGGTGATCTGGCGGACCGCACCGCTGAGGAAGGTGGGCACGAAGGGCGGCTGGGTGGTGCGCGAGTGGAACAGGATCGGCAGCGAGGCCAGGATCGCGGCCTGACGCGCCTCGGCCTGCCGAAGGCTGCGTTCGGCCAGCGCCTTCTCGGCCTGGATGCGCTCGCGCTCCCT
>DATKRO010000028.1:0-41928 GCA_035532115.1 Caulobacteraceae bacterium
CAAGCGCGGCGCACCCGGCGAGCCGGGGCGCCCGCAACCACCATCCTGCGGTCGCGCTGGCGGCCCGAGCGCCGCTCACCCGACCTCGCCCAACGCCTTCAGCTCCTGCGGCGACGGCTTGGAGGCCAGGATGATGTCGGTGGCGCGTCGCCATTCGGGGGTGTCTTTCTGAAGAAGGTGGCGGGCGCGAACCGCCAGGATCGCCGCGTCCTGCATCTGGCCCAGGTTGAAGTTCTGCTCCGCGGCGGCGAGCCTGGCCATGCCGCCCATTCCCTTGGCGTCATAGGCCTCCGACAGATACTGCCAGGCCAGCGGCGCGATGCTGCCGAGACTGGTGTCGGGGCTGGCCTGGCTGCTGCCGCCGTCGAGGATGAGGGCGCGATTGAAGTTCATGATGGCTTCGTCGAGCTTGGCGTGATCGTTCTCGGCGAGGAGCACCTGGCCCAGCAGGACGCGCAGCAGCGGCGCGTCCGGCTTCAGCTCCACGGCGCGGCGGGCCGGCGCCTCGGCCTCGGCCGCCTTGCCGGTCTCCAGCAGGGTCACGGCCTTCTGTTCGTAGAGGTATGGATCGTTGGGCTGCTCGGCGGCGAGCCCGTCGATGAGCTTCAGGGACTTTCCGGTATCCAGCTCCTTGTAATAGGCGAAGGCCCTCTCGTATCGGGCGTCGAACGACTTGTCGGTCTCGGGAACCTCCGCAAAGGTCTGGTAGGGCCGATCGAGGAATCCCTTCAGCTTGGCCTTCATCAGATCGTAGGCGGCGATCGATTGCGGGCTGTCCTTGGCGGACCAGTGCGGTTCGGATTCGGCGCGCACGGTCAAGGCTTCGATGCGGTCGTCGGTGAGCGGGTGATCGACGAAATACTTATATTTTCTGACGTCGTCGAAGACTTCCTGATAGCGAAGGTTGTTGAAGAAATCGACCAGACCCTTGGCGGAGTAGCCCGCCTTCTCCAGATAGGTGACGGCTGCCTGGTCGGCGCGGGCTTCCTGCTCGCGCGAGTAGGCAAGCGCGTTCAGTTCGCCGAAATAGCTGCCCGAATAGATCAGCGCCGCCGCCGCCTCGGGCGCGCCGGCCACCGCGGCCAGCAGGCCGAGACCGAGCCCGGCGATCATGGGCCCCAGGGCGACATGGCCCATCATGGCCGAATGCGCCACGTCTCCCCTGGCCATGTGGCCGGTCTCGTGCGCCAGCACGCCTTCCAGCTCGTCGGGCGTCTTGGTGAGCATGATCAGCGAGCTGGTGACGAACATGTTGTAGCCCGACATGGTGAAGGCGTTGGGGTCGGGATCGTTGATGACATAGACGCGCACCGACTTCGGATCGAGGTTGGCGGCCGCGAACACCGGGTCCATCTCCTGGTGCAGGATGGCCTCGATCTCGGTGTCGCGGATGACGTCGGGCGGGACGTTGTCCTGGGCGCGGGCCGCAGCCATGGGCGAGGCAAGCGCCCCGGCCATGGCCAGCGCGCCGATCGCGGCGCGCGCCCAATGCGCGGAGGCGGATCTCAGGGCGCTCAAGTCCTCTCTCCGGATCGGTGTTGCTCTTGACCTTCGCCCCGCTGGATCGAGCCTAGCCTCTTATCCGCCCCGCCGCCACCAGCCCCGGCGAGGCTTGGCGGGCGCCGCCGTGACCTCGCTGGAATCGATCGGCGCCTCCACGATCGCGACCGGCTCGGGCGTCGCCCGCAGGGGCGTTGGCTCGGCGACCGCCGGGCGAGGCGAGGGCGCCGACCGGGTCTGCCCAGGCGCATCGGCGGCGGGGTCTGGCTGGGCATCGACGCTCGCGGGCTCGGCCGGATTCTCAGGTCCGGCGACGCCCGGAGCCTCGGCGGTTGCTTTGGCGCGCGACCGGCGGGCGCGTTTCGGCCTGGCTTCGGCGGCCGGCAACTCCACCCAGACCTCGTCACGGGCTGGATCGGCGATCGAGGACGTCGCGGCAGCCTCGGGTGCAGCTTCGACGGGGTCGGCCAGCGCCGCGACATCGCTGGGGGCGTCGTGCTCCAGCTGAGATTGGACCGGGCCGCGCCACTGGTAGGCGTCGTCGCCGACCGGACGGGCGGGCCAGGACCAGGCATAGACGTCGCCTGGCCTGGTCTCCTCGCGCACGCGCCGTCCGCCACGACGGCCGCGCCGGCGCCGGCGGTGACCCTCGCCATCCAGATCGCCGGCGGTCTCGGGCGGCTCTGGACGGTCGACGGCCGGCTGCGTGGCGGGTTGGGCGGCGCGCGGCTCGTCGATGCGGCGTCCGCGCCGGCGCCGGCGCCGGCGCGGACGGCCCTCTTCGTCGCCCCGTTCGCGCATCTCGGTTTCGCCGAGGCTCTCGATCTCGACATCGGCATCCTCTTCGAGCGCCTCGTCGATTTCGGCCTCGGGCGCCTCGACCTCCTGGCTCGGGGCATAGAGCTCCGGCTGGGGCCCCTCCCAGGCGCGTGCGGCCTGTGGCGCTTCGCTGGAGATCCGGTCGATGCCGTGATCGGCGTGGGTGAGGGCCTCGTCCAGCGTCACCTTGACCCAGAGCCCATGAGCCTGGCGCAGCCTGGTAAGATAGTCGCGCTTGATGTTGAGAAGGTAGAGGCCGACGTCCGTGGGGACGCGAAGCACCACCTCGCCGCCGCCGCGCAGCGCCTCGATCTCAAGCGCACGCAACGCTGCGAGGGCGCTCGATTCCACCGAGCGCACCCGCCCCGCGCCCTGGCAATGCGGACAGACGTGGGTGGTGCCCTCGAGAATGCCGGTGCGCCGCCGCTGACGGCTGATCTCCATCAGGCCGAAGGAAGAAATCTTGCCGATCTGCACCCGCGCCCGGTCGTCCTTGAGGCAGTCCTTCAGCTTCTTCTCGACGGCGCGATTGTTCTTGGCTTCCTCCATGTCGATGAAATCGATGACGATGAGGCCGGCGAGGTCGCGCAGCCGCAGCTGCCGGCACGCCTCCTCGGCCGCTTCGAGATTGGTCTTCAGCGCCGTGGCCTCGATGTTGCGCTCGCGCGTGGCCCGGCCCGAGTTGACATCGACGGCGACCAGCGCCTCGGTCTGGTTGATCACCAGATAGCCGCCGGATCTCAATGGCACGACGGGCGAGTAGATCTGCGCTAGATGGTCCTCGATTCGGTGACGCACGAACAGCGGCGTCGGCTCTCGGTAGAGCTGCACCTTCTTCGCCTGGGCCGGCATCAGCATGCGCATGAAGTCGCGCGCTTCCTTGAAGCCGGCCTCGCCCTCGACCCAGATGCCCTCCAGCTCCTTGTCGTAGAGGTCGCGGATGGCGCGCTTGACGAGATCCTCCTCCTCGAAGATCAACGCCGGCGCGATGGAGTGCAAAGTGGTCTCGCGGATCACCTCCCAGGCGCGCACGAGATAGTCGTAGTCGCGCTTGACCTCGGCCTTGGTGCGCTTGGCGCCGGCCGTGCGCACGATCAGCCCCATGCCTTTGGGCACTGCGAGACTCTGGACCACGTCGCGCAGGCGCTTGCGGTCGGTGGCCGCGGTGATCTTGCGGCTGATGCCGCCGCCTCGGTCGGTGTTGGGCATCAGCACGCAATAGCGCCCGGCGAGCGACAGATAGGTGGTCAGCGCCGCGCCCTTGGTGCCGCGCTCCTCCTTGACGACCTGCACCAGCATGATCTGCCGACGCTTGACGACTTCCTGGATCTTGTAGCGGCGCACCATCCGCCGGCGGCGCCGCTCGATTTCCTCATCGATCTCGTCATCGTCGTCGAGCCGGGCGGCGGCGCCCCCGCCGCCGTCGTCGTCCTCGTCGCTCGGCGGCGCCGCGGCGGCCGGCGCACCGTCCTCGTCGTCCGCCTCGGCGGCCTCGCGCATCAGCGCTTCGCGGTCGGCCAGCGGAATCTGGTAATAGTCAGGGTGAATTTCGTTGAACGCCAGGAAACCGTGCCGATTGCCGCCGTATTCGACGAAGGCGGCTTGCAGGGATGGTTCTACGCGAGTGATCTTGGCGAGATAGATATTGCCGCGCAGCTGTTTGCGGCCCTGGCTCTCGAAATCGAATTCCTCAACACGGGTCCCGTCGAGGACCACCACCCGCGTCTCCTCGGCGTGGGCGGCGTCGATCAGCATCTTTCTTGTCATCAGTCCTGTCTCCGCGGCGCGCGGCGGACCCTGGGTCCGGGCGCCGGCTCATGCTAGGCGCGCCAGCCGGCCCGCGCCGTCCGCCGGCGGGTGTCGCGGCGAAGGTCTGAAGCCGGGCTACGGGGGCGCTGCCCATTGGGGTTCATTGTTCCATTGTCGCAGCTTCGAGGCGAAGGCGCGACGCGAGGGGTGGAGTCGTTCGCGCGAAATTCGCGGGGGCCCGACGCCGAGCCGCGCGTCCATCGAATCTCCGACATCGGACGGCTGGGCGCGCGGCGGGCAATGTAGCAAGATCGCACTGCAATTGGAAAGCGTCGCGGCGATGGCGGACTTAACCGATTTGCTACACCATGCGCCGGATGATGGCTCAGGGCGGCGAAGCCGCCGGCCGGTGGGTTGATGGCGCAATGCGCGGGGGGCTTTTCAAGGGGTTGCGGGCCCGGTCCGCGCGAGGGCTGCTGGGGCTGATCCTGGCCGGCGTGGGCGCAGCCACCGTCGCGGCCGGGGCGCTGCAGCCCTCCCGAGCCGACGTGATCGGGGTACGCCTCGGCGGAGATTCGGCGCAGACGCGCATTGTCGTCGACCTGCGCCGCGCCGCCAGCGGGAGAGTGGCGCCGGATACGGGCCGGTCGGGCGTGCTGGCCATCGATCTGAGCGGCGTCGGCGCGGCCGGTCCCCTCGAAGGCCGGGGCCGCGGCCTGGTCGGCGCCTGGAGCATCGGGAACGCCGATGGCGGGGTGCGCCTCGATCTCGAATTGACCCACAGCGCCCGCGTCGAGCGGCGATTCCTGCTGCCGCCCGCCGACGGCGTCGCCAACTATCGCTACGTCATCGACATCGCCGCATCGGCTGTCCAAGCGAGAGCCGTCCGGACATCCTCGCCGGTTTCGGCGCCGGCCGCCGTCGCCGCCAGTCCGTTCGCGATGGACGCCGCCTGGGCGCCGCCACCGCTCGCACATCGCCGCAAGGTCATCGTCATCGACCCCGGACATGGCGGCAAGGACCCGGGGGCGGCCGGCGCCTGGAGCTACGAAAAGAACGTCACCCTGGCGGCCGCCAAGGTGCTGAGGGCGCTGCTCGAGCGCAGCGGGCGCTATCGCGTGGTGATGACCCGCGACGCCGACGTGTTCGTGCCGCTGGAGGAGCGGGTGCAGATCGCCCGGCGCGCCGGCGCCGATCTCTTCATTTCGCTGCACGCTGACTCCGGCGCCGATCCCGCCACCCATGGCGCCAGCGTCTATACGCTCTCCGCCAGCGGGACGGCGCGGGTTGGAGACGTGCTCAGCCGCCGCGACTGGTTTCTGCAGCCGGCCGTGAACCGCGGCGATCATGCCGTGAGCCAGATCCTGCTCGATCTGTCGCAGCGCTCGACCCGCAACCGCTCGGCCGAGTTCGCCCAGCTGCTGATCGACCGGGTCGGCGACCGCGCTCCGCTGCTGGAGCGCAGCCGCCGCGACGCCGACTATTTCGTGCTGCTCGCCCCCGACGTGCCCGCGGCGTTGCTCGAGATGGGCTTCATCACCAATCCACGCGACGAGGCGCGTCTGGATGATCCGCGGGCGCGGGCGGCGCTGATGGGGGAGGTCGCCGACGCCATCGATGCCTACTTCGCGCCCAAGACCCGTCTTGCGGCGCGATAGGCGCGTCCATCATACCCTGCTAATCCGAGTGGCCTTGGTTTCTGGCGCGCGCTCGCCCAGCCTGATGCGCGCCGCCGGACGACGGACAATGGAGGCGCGCCTGAGCACGCGGAGCGAGACCCAGTCGCCACAATCCACCACCGTCAGCTACGAGCGTCTGTGCGATGAGTTCGTCGCGCGCGGCGACGCTCACGTCTCGCACAAGCGGGGGTTCGGCGCTTCGGCGCTGACCATAGAGGGCCGGATCTTCGCCATGCAGCCGCGTGATCGCCTAGTGGTGAAACTCCCCAAGGCCCGAGTCGATGAACTCGTCGCCGGCGGCTACGGCCGACGCTTCGACGCGGGCAAGGGACGTCCGATGAAGGAGTGGCTGGCGATAGATCCGTCGCACCAGGACCACTGGCGTCCGCTTGCACTGGAGGCCCTGAGCTTCGTGGGCGGGGCCTCCAGGCGCGGGTGACGCAAGGGCGGCCGGTTGATCCGACCCCCAGCGTCTGCTAGGCGGCGCCGCCAGGTTCGATGGGGGCTTGAATGCACGATCGGTCGAGGACCGCTCTGCTGGCGATGGATCTGCAGCGAGACTTCCTGGAGAGCGCCGGGCGACTGCCGATCGCGCAGGATCAGATCGCCGGCGTCGTCGATGCGATGAATCGGGCGTTACGCCTCGCCCGCGACCGGCGCTGGCCGATCGTCTATGTCGTCAACGGCTACGATCTGCTGGACCCTGGCAACCTCTTCAGGAACTTCGCCGCGGTCCGGGGCTCGCAAGGCGCCCGCATCGACGAGCGCATCCTGAGACTGGCTGACGTGCTGACGCTGGATAAGAAGGCGCCGGACGCCTTCAGCAACCCGGCGCTCGCCGCCCGCCTGGGGTCCTGGCGCATCGGGCGGCTGCTGATCGGCGGCGTCTACGCCGATGCCTGCGTCACCGCGACGGCGATCTCGGCGCTGAAGCGGGGGTATGAGGTCGCGATCCTGGCTGACGGCGTCGGCGCGGCGTCCGAGCGCGGGCGCCAGCGTGCTTTGGCGAACCTGAGCCGGCGTGGCGCGAGCATGCTTCGGGGGAGCACCGAGGCCTTTGAGGTCGCCGGTGGCGCCCGCTTCTGCGACGGCGCCGCCCTAGGCGACTCCCGCGACGCGCGCTAGATGGGGCGGGGGCCGCGCGCGTCCGTCTCGAGAAGGCAGAGAGCTTAGTTGATACCCATTGGACGGTGGTCCCTGATCGCCGGCGTGGCGCTGATGAGCGTCGTCGCGGTCGCCGGCCTGTGCCTGGCCATCTACATGGCCTGGCTCTTTCACGATCTGCCGAACGCTTCCGAACTCGTCGACTACCACCCGCCGACTTCGACACGGGTCTACGCCTGGGACGGGACCCTGATCGGCGAGTTCTCCAAGGAGCGCCGCATCTACGTCCCCTATGATCAGATGCCGCCGCAGCTGGTCGAGGCGTTCCTCGCCGCCGAGGACCACAACTTCTTCAGCCACGGCGGCGTCGATATGGGCGGCGTCGGCCGGGCCATGTTCAAGGACGTGTTCAACTTTCTGCAGGGCCGACGACCGGAAGGCGGCTCGACGATCACCCAGCAGGTCGCCAAGAACGTGCTGCTCAACAACGAAGAAACCATCGGGCGCAAGATCAAGGAGGCCATACTGGCGACGCGTCTCGAGCAGGCGCTGACCAAGAAGCAGATTCTGGAACTCTACCTCAACGAGATCTGGCTGGGTCACGATTCGTACGGCGTGGGCGCCGCTGCGTACAACTACTTCGGCAAGTCGGTCACCAACCTCACCCTCGCCCAATGCGCCTTCCTGGCCGCCCTGCCCAAGGGGCCGGACAACTATAACCCCACGCGCCACCAGAAGGCGGCGATCGCGCGCCGCAACGCGATCCTTCAGGCCATGGTGACGCTAGGCTGGGCGCAGCCCAAGCCCGCTTACGCTGCCATGCGCGAGGACATCGTCGTCCAGCCGCCGCAGCGGGCCAAATACCACGACGCCGATTATTTCGTCGAGGAGGTGCGGCGCGAGGCGCTGCAGCAGTTCGGTCCCGCGGTGGACGAGGGCGGCTACTACATGCGCACCACGCTCGACCCGGTGCTGCAGACCGCCGCCCGCCAGGCCCTGATGGATGGGCTGGAGGCCTATGACCGCCGGCACGGCTGGCGCGGCGCCTGGGGCCGGGTGGCGATGACGCCGGGCTGGGAGAAGGCGGCCCTGCAGCACTCGCCGCCGTCCGAGCGTCGCAAGTGGGAGGTGGCGGCGATCGAGTCGACCTCCGGGGGCAAGGTCGAGGTCAAGATCGCCCGCGACGGTTCGCAAGGGGAAATCGTCCCCAAGGACGTGGCCTGGGCGACGGCCGGCAAGGGCCTCGCCGTCGGCGACCTCGTCTTCGTCGAGCCGGCCGACAGCGGCGGGTTTCACCTTCGCCAGGTGCCGCAGGTGAACGGCGCCATCGTGGTCATGGATCCCGCCGACGGGCGCGTGCTCGCCATGGTGGGCGGCTATTCCTTCTCGCTCTCCAGCTTCAACAGGGCCACCCAGGCGATGCGCCAGCCCGGCTCGGCCTTCAAGCCGTTCGTCTATGCGACGGCGCTGGAGAACGGCTTCACCCCGGCCAGCATCGTGCTCGACGCGCCGATCTCGCTGCCTGGCGCCAACGGAAAGATGTGGCGGCCGGCAAACTACGAGCATCGCTATCTTGGACCGCTCGTCTTCCGGCGCGGCCTCGAACTTTCGCTCAACACCATGACCGTGCGCATCGCCCAGAGGGTCGGCATGCAGAAGATCGTCGCCAACGCCATCAAGTTCGGGGTGGTGAACAAGATGGACCCGGTGCTGCCGATGGCATTGGGCGCTGACGAGACGACGCCGTTCAAGATCACCGCCGCCTATTCGGCCTTCCTGAACGGCGGGCGCCGGATCGACCCACACATGATCGAACTCGTCGAGAACCGCGACGGCAAGGCCATCTACAAGGCCGATGACCGTGAGTGCAAAAGCTGCAACCAGGACTTCACCGGCGACTTCGGCCCGACCTTCGCGCCGCAGGGCCAGCAGGTGATGGACCCGATCACCGCCTATCAGATCGCCACCATGCTCGAGGGCGTGGTGCAGCGCGGCACCGGCTACCAAGCGCGTGTGCTGGGCCGGCCTGTAGGCGGCAAGACCGGCACCACCAACGACTTCCGCAGCGCCTGGTTCATCGGCTTCACGCCGCAGTTCGTGGTCGGCACCTTCGTCGGCTTCGACGACAACCGCTCGCTGGGCCAGGGAGAGACCGGGGCCGTGGCGGCCGTACCGATCTTCATCGAGTTCATGCAGAGCGCCCTGAAGGGGTTGCCCGCGTTGAACTTCAAGGCGCCGCCGGGCACGGTCTTCGCCCAGATCGGTCCCAACAGGGAAGCGTTCCGGCCGGGCACCGAGCCGCGCCCCATCGCGGCGGCCCCGGCGAGTGCAGCCGCGCCGCTGGCGCCGGCCGGCGCGCCGCCGCCGCCGCCCGCAACGCGCCGGCTCAAAGCCACCATTCCGAAACGGCCGGACGACCTCAGCGGATTGTTCTGAGCGGCCTTCGCGCTTATCTGACGCGCCCGAGCTTCGAGGAGCACGTCCATGCGAGCCGATATCCTGGCGGCTGCGGCCGAGATCGAGCAGTCGATCGCCCTTTTGCGGAGGCGTCTTTGACTGGGCGCCGGCGCTCAGGAAGCTGGATGAACTGAACGCGCGGGTCGAGGATCCGGCGCTCTGGGACGATTCGGGCGCGGCGCAGGCGCTGATGCGCGAGCGCACCCGCCTGGCGGATCAGGTCGAGCGCGTGCGGCGCCTGGAGCGCCAACTCGCCGATGCGGTGGAGTTCGCCGAGTTGGCCGAAGCCGAGAGCGACGAGAACTCTCTCGATGACGCCGCCCACCAGCTGGCGCTGCTGAAGAAGCTGGCCGGCCAGGCCGAGCTCGAGGCGCTGCTCTCGGGCGAGGCCGACGCCAACGACGCCTATCTGGAAGTCAACGCCGGCGCCGGCGGCACCGAGTCAAACGACTGGGCGGCGATGCTGCTTCGCATGTACGTCCGCTGGGCCCAGGCGCATGGTATGGAGGTCGAGACCATCGAGGAAACGGCTGGCGAACAGGCCGGCGTCAAATCGGTCACCGTGAAGATCAGCGGAACCAACGCCTACGGCTGGCTGAAGACCGAGGCCGGCGTCCACCGCCTAGTGCGCATCTCGCCGTTCGACTCCAACGCCAGGCGCCACACCAGCTTCGCCTCCGCCTGGATCTATCCGGTGGTCGACGAGACCATCCAGATCGAGATCAACCCCGCGGACGTGCGCACCGATACCTACAGATCCTCCGGCGCCGGCGGCCAGCACGTCAACAAGACCGACTCGGCGGTGCGGCTGACCCACATCCCGACCGGAATCGCCGTCGCCTGCCAGAACGAGCGCTCTCAGCACCAGAATCGAGACCAGGCCTGGAAGATGCTGCGCGCGCGGCTGTACGAACTGGAGCTGCAGAAGCGCGAGACCGCCGCCCAGGCGCTGGAGGACGCCAAGAGCGACATCGGCTGGGGCCACCAGATCCGTTCGTACGTCCTGCAACCCTATCAGATGGTCAAGGACCTGCGGACCGGCGTCGAGACATCCGACACCGCCGGCGTCCTCGATGGCGACCTCGACCGTTTCATGGCAGCCTCGCTGGCGCAGCGCGTGGGCGCCACCCGAGACGCCGCCGCATAGGGGCCTCACGCGCCGCGCCACATGCAACCGTCATCTGGGGTCTGCAGGGCTAAGCTTCCTGTTTGCGCGCGGTTTCGGCAAGCGGGCGCCGCAGCGCCCGCCTGCACCGGAACACTACGCCTGGACCGCTGCCGCTCGGACGCCGAGGCCGTTGACAGAGTCGCGCGCCGGGGCGATCGGCTCGGGCTTCGGCGCACCGGCCGCCTGGGCGGGGCGTTGCAGGCGCAAGGAACGGCCCTGGAAGAAGGCGCCTGTCTCCATGGCGAGCTGTTCGTGGGTGATGTCGCCGTCGACGTGGCAGGCGCCGTAGAGCCGCACCTGCTTGGCGGTGACCGAGCCCGCCACCTTGCCGCGCACTTCCACCGCCTCGGCATAGATGCCGCCATCGACTTGGCCGCCGTCGCCGACGGTGACGTGGTCGACGCGCACGTCTCCCTTTACGGTCCCGTCGATCTGCAGTTCGCCACCCCCAGAGATGTTGCCCTCGATGATGGTGTCGGCCGCGATCAGCGACGTCGGGCGCTGGCCGCGGGGGGCTGCCGCGGGGCGGGCCTGGGCCTCCGGCTGGGGCGCCGGTGCGCCAGAGCCGGTAGGCTGCGCAGCGCCTGGCGCGGGGGCGGCGGGGCCGCCGCCTTGGGGGGTGTTGGGATTGGGTTTGCTGAACATTGTCGCCGGCCTTTACGAAGCGGAGAAGGATGTGAGCGCGCCGGCGGTGATCAGCCGGCGGCGGACGCCGCCGAATCTTCGGTGGATGTGACGGTCGCGGAGAAGTTCGTCCCGCCACGAGGCGCTAAGCGTCTGATGCTCATGGCGTCCCTGCGGCCCCGCAACCCTTAGTCCGACGGTCCCGAGATATGGCCCCATCCGAAGCCAAAGCGCAACCCGCGCTGCGGATCCAGCCAGCGTTGGCGGCCATGCCACAATTGCGCCGCCACGGCGCCACGGAAGCGCACTTCGCAATTCAGGAAGAGGCTAAGATTTCGTCCGCCGTCTTTCAGCAAACCGACCCGAGCGGCGCCGGCGCAAGGCGTCCCGACGAACTGCGAAACCCCCCGGCCACCGCGGCTGGTGCGGCTCCTCGCCGCACGACTCTCGTCAAGCCCTTGGAAGTTGCCGCGCAGCCGCCAGCACCTCATCGACGTGACCCGGCACCTTCACCTTGCGCCAGATGCGCCGGATGACGCCGGCCCGGTCGATCAGGAACGTGGAGCGATCGACGCCCATGTATTTGCGGCCATACATGCTCTTCTCGACCCAGGCGCCGTAGCGCTCGACCACGTCGTCGTCCTTCGCCGAGCCGAGCACGACGTTCAGAGCGTACTTTGCCCTGAACTTGGCGTGGCTGGCGGCCGAGTCCTTGGACACCCCAACCACCGTCGCGCCGGCGCTGGCGAACTCGTCTGCCGCGGCGGTGAACCCCTGGGCCTCGGCGGTGCAGCCGGATGTGTCATCCTTCGGATAGAAATATAGCACCACCGGCCGGCCCCTCAGATCTGCGAGCCGCACCCGGCCGTCATCGCCGGGCAGGTCGAAGTCGGGCGCCTCGTCTCCGGGCGAAAGCGTCATTGTTCGTCTCCTTGCTGATCAACACCGCTGCCGATCACGCCGGCCTCAGCAGCACGATCTTCTTGCGGCCGGCGGCGAGCTTGATCACGCCGTCGACGTCGACGTCGGCGAGCGTGAGGAGGCGCTGGGCGTCGGTTTCGGGCCGGTCATTGATCCGCAGGCCGCCGCCTTGGGCGAGACGGCGCGCCTGGGATCGCGAGACCGCCAGACCCGCGTCGGCGACGATGGCGGCCAGTGGCAGGCCGGCCTCCAGATCGGCGCGCGCCACCGCGTGGATCGGCAGGTCGTCCGAGGCGTGGCCCTCCTCGAAGGCGGCCCGGGCCGCGCCCGCGGCCGCCTCGGCCGCACGGCGCCCGTGCAGCAGCGCGGTGGCCTCGTTCGCCAGGATCTTCTTGGCGTCGTTGATCTCCGCGTCCTGCAGAGCTTCGAGACGGGCGATCTCGCTCAGCGGCAGTTCGGTGAACAGCCGCAGGAACCGGCCAACGTCGCCATCTTCGGTGTTGCGCCAGAACTGCCAGTACTCGTAGGCGCTGCGCAGTTCGGCGTTGAGCCAGACCGCCCCCTCGACCGTCTTGCCCATCTTGGCGCCCGAAGACGTGGTGACCAGCGGCGCGGTCACGCCGAACGCGGCGGCGCCGTCCAGGCGGCGGATCAGATCGACGCCATTGACGATGTTGCCCCATTGCTCGGAACCGCCGAACTGCAAGGTGCAGCCGAAGCGGCGGTGCAGCTCGAGAAAGTCCACCGCCTGCATCAGCATGTAATTGAACTCGAGGATCGTCAGCGGTTGCTCGTTTTCGAGCCGGCTGCGGACGAACTCGAGCGTCAGCATTCGGTTGACGGTGAACTGCACGCCGAAGCTGCGCAGGAAGTCGATGTAGCCGAGCTTCTCCAGCCAATCGGCGTTGTCGACCGTCACCGCGTCGGTCGGGCCGTCGCCGAAGTGCAGGAACGGGGCGAACGCGCGGCGGATGCCGACGATGTTGGACGCAATCGCCTCGTCGCCGAGCAGCGGCCGCTGGCTCGACTTGTCGGACGGATCGCCCACCTTGGTGGTGCCGCCTCCCATCAGCACGATCGGCTTGTGGCCGTGCTGCTGCAGCCGGCGCAGCGTCATGATCTGCACCAGACTGCCGACGTGCAGTGAGCTGGCCGTGGCGTCGAAGCCGATATAGGCGACGATCGGCCCCTTCAGCGCGGCTTGGTCGAGGCCCTCGAGGTCGGTGGCCTGATAGACGTGCCCGCGCTCGACGAGAGAGCGGATGAGTTCCGAGCGCGGCCTGAAGCCGAGGCTGTGAGGTTGGGTGGGCATGGACGGGCTCCTCGGGAGGCTTTCGGCCGGAGACCGTCTCTTGGCAAGAGCCCGGCGCCGGCCTTCAAAGGCGGCGGGGCGTGAGTGACCGGCCGCTCGCTAATTCGAGCGTTGGTAGCGCTGGGACGAAAGGATGCGCGCGGTCATTGCCATTCGTATCGGCCAATACCCATGCCCGGTCAACGGTGAGGGGCCGCCGCGGAGCGCCCGGCTCGCCCATGGCTCTCCACGCCCCGACGACAGCCCTGGAGACGCCAGCGTGGCGCTCAAGTGGGTCTGGGAAGAGGTTGGATCGGATCGGGCCAGAGAGCTGGTGCGGGAAGATATCCTTTGTGGCGCCAGACCTGATGTTCATCGAATCCGCGAGCGTCCTACGCACGAAGGCCAAACGAGCCGAGCTGTCCGCCGCGTTGGTGTGTGAGGCCCTGGCAGCGATCGAGGCCATGCCATTACGGTCCATCGCGGTGCGTCCGCACTGTGCGGCGGTGCATGCAATCGCGCACGAACTCGATAGGCGAAGTTCGCCGCCGTGGGTCGGGCGCATCCAGTCTATCGCAGTTCGCTGCGACTGCTCGGCGCCTGACCTGCTAGGCGGCGTCGGCCCGGAGGCGCCGGTCCAGATAGCCGCCGACACGCTTTTCGACTTCGCCGAGCTGGTTGGTCCAGAAGTGGCCGGCGCCTTCGACGAGTTCGTAGTCGATGACGATGCCCTTCTGGGTCCGAAGCTTGGAGACCACGCGCTCGACCTCGATGGGCTGGGTGATGGTGTCGGCCGAACCGTGCAGGATGAGGCCGGATGCGGGGCAGGGGGCAAGGAATGAAAAGTCATAGGTGTTGGTGGGCGGCGAGACCGAGATGAAGCCGTCGGTCTCGGGTCGCCGCATCAGGAGCTGCATGCCGATCCAGGCCCCGAAGCTGTAGCCGGCGACCCAGCACTGGGTCGTGGCCGGATTGGTCGTCTGCAGCCAGTCCAGCGCCGTGGCGGCGTCCGCGAGCTCGCCGACGCCGGCGTCGAACTCGCCTTGGCTGCGGCCGACGCCGCGGAAATTGAACCGCAGCACCGAGAAGCCGCGCTTCATGAAGAGGTGGAAGAGCTGCACGGCTACGGGATTGTCCATGTGACCGCCGGCCTTCGGATGCGGGTGCAGGATGAGCGCGATCGGCGCCGTCTCGTCCTTGCGCGGCGAGTAGCGCGCCTCGATCCGTCCGGCCGCGCCGGTCAGCACCAGTTCAGGCATGTCCACCTTCGAGACCAGCCGGGCAATAGTTGACCACGGCGCTTGGTTTTCCTACATGCCCTCGCGAAGGCCGCTTTTGAAGAGGCGCCGTTCGCAGGGGCGGCGGCTTTTAGCAAGGACGGCTTCGACTTTGCGAGAAAATAGCGGCGCGCCATGCAGCTCAGCACCAAGGGACGCTACGCGGTCATGGCGATGACCGATCTGGCCGGCCGGCCGGCGGATCGCGCCGTGGCCCTGGCGGAGATCGCCAGGGGCCAGCAGATCTCGCGGGCCTATCTGGAGCAGCTCTTCGCTCGGTTGCGGCGTCGTGGCCTGGTGACCGCCAGCCGCGGACCCGGCGGCGGCTATCGCCTCGCCCGGCCGGCGGCCGAGGTGTCGGTGGCCGAAGTCGTGACCGCCGTGGACGAGCCGCTGCGCGCCATCCGCTGCGGCGGCGGAACACGTGGTTGCATGAAGGATGGCGCACGCTGCCTGACCCATGACCTCTGGGAGGAGACTGGGCGTCAGATCCGCGGCTATCTCGCCGGCGTCTCGCTCGCCGACGTGGTGAACGGTCGGCTGCGGCGCGAGCCGGCGAGGGCAGCGTGAGCGTCTACCTGGACTATAACGCGACGGCCAAGGTGAGGCCCGAGGCGGTTGTCGCGGTGGCGCGCGCCCTCGACGTCGGCGGCAATCCGTCGTCGATCCACGCCGCCGGCCGCGCCGCGCGGGCGCTGCTCGACGCCGCGCGTAGCGAAGTGGCGGCGCTGGTCGCGGCGCCCGCGGAAAGGGTGACGTTTCTCAGCGGCGGCACCGAGGCCAGCGCCCTGGCGATCGAAAGCGCCCTGGCGGCCGGTCATGATCGGATCATAGTCGGCGCCACCGAGCATGAGGCGGTGGTCGAGACCGCCCGCGCCGCGGCGGGGGCGGCGCTGGAGATCTGGCCCGTCGACGAGCGGGGCATCGCCGACCTCGATTGGCTCGAGGCGCGGCTGACGCACGCCGCGCGGCCGCTGGTCTGCCTGATGCTCGCCAACAACGAGACCGGAGTCATTCAACCGGTGTCCGAGGCGGCCCTGATGGTGCGCGCCGCCGGCGGCTGGCTGCACGTCGACGCGGTCCAGGCAGCCGGCAAGATCCGCATCGATTTCGACGCCCTGGGGGCAGACACCCTGGCCCTCTCGGCCCACAAGGTCGGCGGCCCGCAGGGTGTCGGCGCGCTGGTCGCCGGCCCGCGTGCGCAGCTGACCCGCCAGCTCCACGGCGGCGGCCAGGAGCGCGGCCGGCGGGCGGGCACGGAGAACATCCCGGGCATCGCCGGCTTCGGCGCGGCCGCAGCAGCCTCGGCGGCAGGGCTCGCCGACATCGCCGGCCAGCAAGCCTGGCGCGACGGGCTTGCGGCGGAGGCGGCGGCGCGGGGCGCGACGGTGCTGGGGGAGGGCGTGTCTCGCCTGCCGCAGACGCTCTGCTTCGCCACGCCCGGCCTCGCCTCGGAGGTGCAGGTGATGGCGCTCGATCTCGCTGGCGTCATGGTCAGCGCCGGCGCGGCCTGCTCGTCGGGGAAAGTGCGGTCCAGCCGGGTGATCGAAGCCATGGGCCGCGATGACCTTGCGCCTTGCGCCATCCGTGTCAGCGGCGGCTGGGGCTCCAGCGCCGCCGACTGGTCGCGATGCGCGGAAGCCTCGGCGCAGCTCTTCGCCCGCCACCAGTCGCGCCGTCGCGCCACGGCGCCGGCCTGAGGGATCCAGTCATGCCCGCCGCCAAACAGACCGTCGAGCACGTCGGGACGCTGGAGCGCTACAAGCATGGCTTCGTCACCGACATCGTCCAGGAATTCGCGCCCAGGGGGATTTCGGAAACCGTGGTCCGCTTCATCTCGGCGCAGAAGCGCGAGCCGGATTGGATGCTGCAGTGGCGGCTCGGCGCCTACGAGCGCTGGCTGGCGCTGGAAGAGCCGACCTGGGCGCGGGTGAAGTTCCCGCGCATCGACTACCAGGGCTCCTATTACTACGCCGCGCCCAAGCGCAAGGACGGCCCCAAGAGCCTCGACGAAGTCGATCCGGAACTGCTGGCCACCTACGCCAAGCTGGGCATTCCCCTGCGGGAGCAGGAAGTGCTCGCCGGCGTCGAGGGCGCCCCGAAATACGCTGTGGACGCCGTGTTCGACAGCGTCTCGGTGGTCACCACCTTCAAGAAGGAGCTGGCGGCGGCCGGCGTGATCTTCTGCTCGATGAGCGAGGCGATCCGCGAACACGGCGAACTGGTGCGCCAGTATCTCGGCTCGGTCGTGCCGGTGAGCGACAACTATTTCGCCTGCCTCAACAGCGCCGTCTTCTCCGACGGCAGCTTCGTCTACGTGCCGCCGGGCGTGCGCTGCCCGATGGAGCTGTCGACCTATTTCCGCATCAACGCCGCCGAGTCCGGCCAGTTCGAGCGCACCCTGATCATCGCCGACAAGGGTGCCTACGTGTCGTACCTGGAGGGCTGCACGGCGCCGATGCGCGACGAGAACCAGCTGCATGCCGCCGTGGTCGAGCTGGTCGCGCTGGAAGACGCCGAGATCAAATACTCGACGGTGCAGAACTGGTACCCCGGCGACGCCGAGGGCAAGGGCGGCATCTACAACTTCGTCACCAAGCGGGCCGATTGCCGCGGCGACCGCGCCAAGGTCTCATGGACCCAGGTTGAGACTGGCTCGGCGATCACGTGGAAGTACCCCTCCTGCATCCTGCGCGGCGAGGGCTCGCAGGGCGAGTTCTACTCCATCGCCATCACCAACCACCACCAGCAGGCCGACACCGGCACCAAGATGATCCATCTGGGCGCCAACACCCGCTCGCGCATCATCTCCAAGGGCATTTCGGCCGGGCGCTCGTCCAATACCTACCGCGGCCTCGTCAGCGCCCATCCCAGGGCCAAGGGCGCGCGCAACTTCACCCAGTGCGACTCGCTGCTCATCGGCAAACACTGCGCCGCCCACACTACCCCCTACATCGAGGCGCGCAACGGCCACGCCAGGCTCGAGCACGAGGCCACCACCACCAGGCTTTCGGAGGACCAGCTCTTCTACGCCATGCAGCGCGGGCTCTCGCAGGAGGAGGCGGTGCAGCTGCTCGTCAACGGCTTCGTCAAGGACGTGCTGCAGGAGCTTCCCATGGAGTTTGCCGTCGAGGCCCAGAAGCTGGTGGCGATCTCGCTGGAGGGCAGCGTCGGATGATCCTCGAGGCCATCGATCACGTCCAGATGGCGATGCCGGCGGGCGGCGAGGCCGAGGCGCGGGCGTTCTACGCGGCCCTGCTGGGTCTGGCCGAGCGGCCGAAACCGCCGGCGCTGGTCGGCCGTGGCGGGTGCTGGTTCGAGAGTGGCGGGGTGAGGGTGCATCTGGGGGTCGCGACACCGTTCGTCCCGGCGCGCAAGGCGCATGTCGCGTTCCGCGTGGACGACGTACGGGGCCTTGCCGGTCGAGCCAGGGCAGCAGGCTGCGAGGTGGTCGACGACGAGGCGCTCGAAGGTCACGAGCGCATCTATATCCATGATCCCTTCGGCAACCGGCTGGAGTTCCTGAGTCAGCACCGTCGCCAAAGTGAAGCTAAATGAGTCCAATGCTTTGGATCGATAACCTGCACGTCTGCGTCGACGGCAAGCCTATCCTCAAGGGCCTTTCGCTGGAGCTGCCCGCGGGCGAGGTCCACGCCGTGATGGGGCCGAACGGCGCGGGCAAGTCGACGCTCTCCTACGTGCTCGCCGGGCGCAGCGGCTACGAGGTGACGCAAGGCGCCGTCGCTTTCGAGGGCGAGGACCTCCTGGCGCTCTCGCCGTCCGAGAGGGCGGCGCGCGGCATATTCCTCTCGTTCCAGTACCCCATCGAGATTCCCGGCGTGCCGGGTCTGACGTTCCTGCGCACCGCGCTGAATGCCCAGCGCAAGGCGCGCGGCGAGCCGGAGGTCGCTGCCCCGCAGTTCCTGAAGGCGATCCGCGAGCAGGCCGCGGCGCTGAAGATCGATTTCGAGATGCTGCGCCGCGCCCTCAACGTCGGCTTTTCCGGGGGCGAGAAGAAACGCATGGAGATCCTGCAGATGGCGGTGCTGACGCCCAGGTTCGCCATCCTCGACGAGACCGATTCTGGGTTGGACATCGACGCCCTGAGGATCGTCGCCGCCGGCGTCGAGGCCATGCGTTCGCCGCAGCGCTCGATGCTGGTCATCACCCATTACCAGCGGCTCCTGGACCACATCGTCCCCGATCGCGTCCACGTGCTTTCGGCCGGCCGCATCGTCGCCTCGGGCGGCCCGGAGCTCGCGCGCCGCCTGGAGCGCGAGGGCTACGACAGCTATGCGGGCGAGCCGGCTTGAGCCTCGCTCGGGCCATCGAGATCGGCGACCTGGCCGAACTGCCGTCCCGCCGTGACGAGGACTGGCGCTGGAGCGACCTGCGCGCGCTGATCCGGGAGCTGCCTGCGAAATCGCGCGCCTATGCGGGAGCGCCGGCGCCGGGACTGTTCGAGCATCTGGCGCAGACGAAGATCGCGATCATGAACGGGCGCCTGCCCGAGCCCGTGCCCCGCCCCGGTGTCAGCGGCGTCCTGGCCTTGCGGATCATCGCCCAGGGCGACGGCGCCCACGCCGCGCATCTGGGGCCGATCGACGTCGGCGGCGCCCGGCTGGTGTTGCTGGAGACCTACGAGGGAGACGGCGATCATGTCAGCGAGCTGGATCTCTCGTTCGTCGTCGGCGCCGGCGGCTCGCTCGAGCGGATCGTGCTCTGCGACGAGCCTGCCGGCGCGGTTTCGGTCTCGCACGCGGAGGTCTCGCTGGCGCCGGGCGCGCGCTTCTCGCAGACGGTGATCGCGGCCGGCGCAAAGCGCCAGCGGATCGAGACGCGCGTCAGCCATCCGGGCGGTGGAGCGGCGGTGCGCCTCGACGGCCTCTATCTGGTCGGCGGCCGCCGGCACGCCGACCTCACCACGGTGGTCACGCATACGGGGATCGGCGGGATTACCGACCAGCTCGCCAAGGGCGTCGTCTCCGACCAGGGACGCGGCGTTTTCCAGGGGCGCATCATCGTCGCGGCCGGCGCGGACCGGACCGATGCGCGCATGGGCCATCACGCCCTGGTGCTCTCCGACCGCGCCGAGGTCGACGCCAAGCCGGAACTGGAGATCTTCGCCGACGATGTCGCCTGCGCTCACGCCAACACGGTGGGGGCGCTGGACGAGGACGCGCTCTTCTACGCCGCCCAGCGCGGCATCCCCGAGCCGCAGGCGCGCAGCCTCCTGACACAGGCGTTCGTCGGCGAGGTGATCGACCGCATCGAGCACGCCGGCGCCAGGGAAATCATCCGCGCCTGGGTTGCCGAGCGGCTGCTTCCTTCTTCGCGTGCGGGAGAAGGCGCCGGCGGAACCGACGGATGAAGGCTCTCGGGACTTTCGACGTCGAGGCGGCGCGCGCCGAGTTCCCGATTCTGCAGCGCCGGGTGAACGGGGCGCCGCTGATCTATCTCGACAATGCCGCTTCGGCGCAGAAGCCGCGCGTCGTCATCGAGGCGATGACCGGCGCCATGCAGCGCTCCTACGCCAACGTGCATCGCGGGCTGCACACGCTCGCCAGCGAGACCACGGAAGCCTACGAAAAGGCGCGCGAAAGCGTGCGCCGTCTGATCAACGCCGGAAGCGCCGATGAGATCGTCTTCACCAAGGGGACGACCGACGCCATCAACCTGGTCGCCGCCTCGCTCGGCCAGTCCTTGCGCGCCGGCGACGAGATCGTGCTCTCGGTGATGGAGCACCATGCCAACATCGTGCCCTGGCACTTCCTGCGCGAGCGCCTGGGGGTGGTGCTGAGGTTCATCCCGGTGACCGACGATGGTCGGCTCGATCTCGAGGCCTTCCGCGCTCTGCTCGGACCTCGGACGAAAATGGTCGCCGTGACCCACATGTCAAACGTGCTCGGAACCATCAATCCGGTCGCGGACATCGTCGCCGCTGCGCATGGCGTCGGCGCCCTGACCCTCGTCGATGGCGCCCAGGCGATCGTGCACGCTGGCGTCGACGTGCAGGCGCTGGACGCGGATTTCTACGCCTTCTCGGCGCATAAGCTCTACGGGCCCACGGGACTCGGCGTGCTCTACGGCAAGGCCGCGCGGCTCCGCGAGCTGCCGCCCTATCAGGGCGGCGGCGAGATGATCGACCATGTCAGCCTGGAGGCGATCACCTATGCCGACCCGCCGCACCGCTTCGAGGCCGGCACGCCACCGATCCTGGAGGCGATCGGGCTCGGCGCGGCCATCGATTGGCTGCAGGGGCTCGACCGCGACGCCGTCGCCCGCCACGAAGGGGCGCTCTATGAACGGGTGAAGCAGGGGCTGGCGGGCGCCAACTGGGTGACCGAGATCGGCGCCGCGCCGGGCAAAGGGGCGCTCTTCAGCTTCGTCATGGAGGGGGCGCACGCCCACGACGTCGCCCAGATCCTCGACCGCTACGGTGTCGCCGTCCGCGCCGGCACGCACTGCGCCGAGCCACTGCTCGCCCGTTTTGGCCTGACGTCGAGCGCGCGCGCTTCTTTCGCCCTATATAACACCCTCGACGAAGCCGATTCCTTCGTCGAGGCCTTGCACAAGACCCGGACCTTCTTCAGCTGATGGACGACGCCAGCCCGAATTCCGACGCCGCCGCCCGGCCCCTCGGCCAGGGCGAACTCGATGTGCTCACCGACGCGCTCGTGGAGAAACTGAAGACCGTGTTCGATCCGGAGATCCCCGTCGACATCTACGAACTCGGGCTCATCTACAAGGTCGATGTCTCCGACGAGAAGGACGTGGTCATCGACATGACCCTGACGGCGCCTGGCTGCCCGGTGGCCGGAGAAATGCCCGACTGGGTGCGCGACGCCGTCATGAGCATCGCCGGCGTCAACTCCTGCACCGTCAACCTGGTGTTCGATCCGCCTTGGGATCCGTCGCTGATGTCGGACGAGGCGAAACTCGAACTCAACATGTTCTGACCCCATATCCCAACGCATGGACGCCGCCCTCCAGCCCCGAGCCCGAAGATCCCGGCCCAAGATCGTGACCCTCAGCGAACGCGCGGCCGAGCGGGTCAAGGAGATCATGGAAAGGGCCGAAAAGCCCTATGCGGGCCTGCGAGTGGGGGTCAGAAACGGTGGCTGCGCGGGCCAGGAATACGTCATGGAGTACGCCGAGGCGGCCGCGCCGCTGGACGAGATCGTCGAGGACAAGGGAGTCACCATTCTCGTCGATCCCAAGGCGGTGCTGTTTCTGATCGGCGCCGAGATCGATTATGAATCGACGCGGCTCGCTTCGAGGTTCGTGTTTCACAATCCCAACGAGACCGACGCCTGTGGCTGCGGCGAAAGCGTCACCATCGAGCCGGCGAAGGGGTTGGACTGAGGCGGGGCGGCGGGCACTGCGCCATTTCAAGCGTAGCGCTTCCAGGTCAGTTCCGGAACGAACGACGCCGCCACCAGCACGGTGGTCACCGCGATGATCATGTTGAGGCCGCCGGGGCCGAGGGTCAGCTGGCGAAGTCCGAGCAAACCTGACGCGAGCGCCCCGAGCAGCAGGGCGGGTCCGGAAACGTAGCAGTGCAAGCGCCGGCAGCGCAGCGCGTTGAGCAGGCACCCGCTCGCCATCCAGAAAAACAGCGCCGTCCAGACGAAAGCCAGCTGCCGCTGCGACAGATCGAAGACGTCGATGCCGTGGTGGATGATCTTGAAGGAAGCGCAAACGCCCAGCACGGTCGGCAAGCCCCACCAGACGATGAAGGCCAATGGCCGGCGCGCCCAGTCCTTGCGCGCGGCGAGAGTAATCGGGTCAGCCGTGCTGGTCATGGCGTGAAGTCCCTTGCTGGCCGTTGCAGCGCGTCATGGTCGGAAGGCGCCGCCCCAGCCTGAACCGGAGGACAGGCGACATCTCCGTAGGAACAGAAGACGCAGCAGTCGCCAGCCCTCGGCTTCAGGATCGCGCGGCATCCCTTGCAGTCGTAGAAGTACTGGCAGGCGTCCGTCGACATGGTCGTTGACTGCCGCCACCCGCACTGTGGGCAGGTCAGGGTGGACGTGAGCTGGAGGGTCATGCGGGGCTCGCACCTGGAAGCATCGGCAGTGTGCGGCCCGTAGCGACTACGGGATCAAGCGGAAAATGCGGTGCGTCAGGCCGCGGCGGCGCGGCGCTCGGCGCTGGTGACGCGGTTGCGCCCCTCGCGCTTGGAGGCATAGAGCGCCGCGTCGGCCCGCTCCATCAGCGCGGCGGGGGATTCCTGGGGGCGGCGCTGGGCGAATCCAGCCGAAAGCGTGATCGCGCCCAGATCCTCGTTGGTCGAGCGCCGCTTCAGCAGGCGCGAGGCGACCTCGCCGCGGATCACCTCCAGGGTCTTCTCCACCTGGCGCGCCGCCTCGCGCGTGAAGATCATGGCGAATTCCTCGCCGCCGTAGCGCGCCGCGAATCTAGGCGGCGCGCCGACTCTGCCGATGACGCTGGCCACGTAACGCAGCACCTGATCGCCGGTTTGATGGCCCCAGGTGTCGTTGAACATCTTGAAATGATCGATGTCGAGCACCGCCAGTTGCAGCGGCGCGCCCTCGGCGCAGGCCCGCTCCAGCTCCTCGTCGAACGCCTTGCGGTTGGCGAGGTTGGTGAGGGCGTCGGTGGTGGCGTCGCGGCGCACCTGGATCAGGTGCGCACGCAGCCGATCGACCTCGGCGGTGGACTCGGCCAGTCGCTGCTCCAGGCGCCCGTTCTCGGTCTGGACGCGGGTGGTGGCGTGCGTGAGGCCGGCCACCAGGCTCTTCAGGCCGGTTTCGTCGACGCCGGTGTCGAGGTTCCGGCTCGCGCCCTGCAACTGGCGTCCATAGACCGCGCTCGACGCCTGCGCCTCCTGGATCGCCTTGGAGACACTGGCCAGTTCCTGGCTGAGGGCGTCGCCGGTGTCATAGATCTGTTCGGTCAGCCGCGCCTTGGGCAGGAAGGTGTGGGCGAGATCCTCGGCCACCGCGTCGGTGATCGCCTCGCCATTGCCGAGCAGCCGCTGGATCTCGCGAGCGAGCGCACCCTTGGGGTCGGCGATCATGTTGAGCCAGAGCTCGAAATTGAGCGCCGTCGGCCACACCGCGGCCTCTTCCATCATCTCGATGGCGGCGCGCGCCACCGCGTAGCCCTGCGGACCACGCAAGGCCCCGTCCAACGCCCCCGGCATTCTGCCCTCCGTCAGGAGCGGAAGCCTAGGGCAAAGAGTTCAAACGGCCGGTTAAGGCGGTTCTATTTGCGGGCCAGAAAGGCCGGCACGTCTGCGCCGAACCCAAGCACGCCGCGGTCGTCGTCTTCGCGGTGGCGCGGCGCGGCGGCGCGCCGATGCTCGGGGCGGGCCGCCGGCCGCTCGCCGGCCTCCCGCGCCGGCCGCTCGCGCTGGCCCCGCTCGCGCTCGGGACGCTCGCGCTGTTGCGGCCGGCTGCGCTCGGAACGGTCGCGCTCCGGGGCGGACGAGCGGGGCCGGGGCGGCTCGACGGCGACGGGCGCGGGCCTGGCCTCCACAGGCCCGGCCTCCACGGGCGCGAGCGCCTCGCGCGCCATCGGCTTGGCCGGCTCCATCGCCGCCACCGAGGTCTCCGACGCGGGGCGCCCGTAGCTGCGCTCGCGGCGTTCCGGCCGGCGGCGCTCGCTACGGCCGCGGGTTTCGGATTTGGCCTGGCTCCAGTCGAGGTCGAGCGACAGCTCCACCGGCGCCTTGCCGATCAGCCGCAGCACCTTGTCGAGATTGCGGGTGTCGGCGGGGGTTGCGATGGTGATGGAGTCGCCGCGCTTGCCGGCCCGTCCGGTGCGGCCGATCCGGTGCACGTAGTCGTCGGCATGATGGGGGACGTCGTAGTTGAAGATGTGGCTGACGTCGGGAATGTCGAGCCCGCGCGCCGCCACGTCGGAGGCGATCAGCAGCTTCAGGTCGCCGCGCCGGAAAGCCTCCAGCGTCTTGGTGCGCACGCTCTGCTCGAGGTCGCCATGGATGGCGGCGGCGTCGAAGCCGTGCTTGCGCAACGACTTGGCGACGATGTCGACCTCGCTCTTGCGGTTGCAGAAGACGATGCCGTTTCTGACGTTTTCGGCCCCGACCAACGCCCGCAGCGCCATGCGCTTGGCGGCGGGCTCGGACGTCGGAATGCGGGCGAGATGCTGGTCGATGGTCTCCGCGGCCGTCGCCGGGCGCGCGACCTCGATGCGGGTCGGATCCTTCAGGAACTGCTTGGTGAGACGGGTGATCTCCGGCGGCATGGTCGCTGAGAAGAACAGCGTCTGTTTGGCCGCCGGCGTCAGCTTGAAGATGCGCTCGATGTCGGGGATGAAGCCCATGTCGAGCATGCGGTCGGCCTCGTCGACGACCAGGATCTGCACGCCGGTGAGCAGCAGCTTGCCGCGCTCGAAATGATCGAGCAGACGCCCCGGCGTGGCGATGAGGACATCGACGCCGCGATCGAGTTTCGCCTCCTGGTCGCCGAAGGAGACGCCGCCGATCAGGAGCGCCCAGGTGAGCTTCTGGCCCTTGGCGTAGCGCTCGAACGCGACCGCGACCTGGTCGGCCAGCTCGCGCGTCGGCTCGATCACCAGCGAGCGCGGCATTCGCGCCTTGGAGCGCCCCGCCACAAGGCGGTCGATCATCGGCAAGGTGAAGGCGGCCGTCTTGCCGGTGCCGGTCTGGGCGATGCCAAGGACGTCGCGTCCGGCGAGGACCACGGGGATCGCCTGGTCCTGGATCGGGGTGGCCTCGGTATAGCCGGTTGCGGCGACCGCTTCGAGCGTCGCGGGGCTGAGGCCCAGTCTGGAAAAATCTGTCATGTCACGCTAGCTGGATCGGAGCCGCCCGTGCTTGGGCGAGCGGGCGGCGCGAATCGCCGAACCTGCTCCAACGTGCGGCATACATAGAAAGCCCTGGCGCGAAGTCAACGTTGCCGAGACGATCAGGTCTATGGGGCGCTCGCCGGTACGGCTGCAGGAAGACCTGCGCATCAACGCGCTGGGCGCGCCAGGCTGCGAACTTTCCCGCGGAGGGGAAGGTGGCGTACCGGGCGCCGCCATCAGGACGTCGGCTTCGCGTAGCCCTCGGGCGGCGCGTCGGCTGCGCCTTTTCGCGCCTCGGCGAATCGCAGCCGGTTTCCGAACGGGTCCCAGACCTGCAGGATCCGCAGCCGCCCGGGTCCGTCCTCGATGCCGGCGTGGCTGCCTCGCGCCGAGATTTCGGCGTGCAGGGCGTCCAGACCCTTCACCTGAACGTAGACGGTCGAGCCTGGCGTCGCGTCGCCGTGGTGCTCGGAGAGGTGCAGGCGAAGGCCCGCCCGCGAGATCTGCAGATAGAGCGGAAAGCCCCGCTCGAAGCGGCTCCCAGTCGATCGCAAAGCCGAGCAGGCCGAGATAGAAGCTCTTGGCCTTCTCCAGGTCGAAGATGCGCAGGATCGGGATCGCGTCTTCCAAAGCGACGCCGCCGGCGAGCGGGCGCGTCTCGAAGCTGGCGCAGAGCCTATTCCAGTCCGCGCAGTCGAAGGTCCTGGCGATCAGTTCGAGCGACTGGCTGTGGGTGAGGCGATGGATTGGGCACCAAGCGCGTGGCGCAGCGCGCGGGCCATCCGCTTGGCTTCGACGACGTCGGTCATGTTCGATCCTTCGCGAGGGCGAACCGGAATGATCAGCGCTTGCATTGCCGATCCGCTCGCCCAGTCTGGCTGAGGATCGAAGAGGGACGTCGAGCTTGGCGCGTTCACCAGACCCCTTCCGAAGGGGCGCAAGCGGCGGGTACGCCGACCCGGCACATACACTCCACCCGCGCCTCGCCGCTGTCAATTGCACCGCCCGATGTTCAGATGCGCTTCGCCAGGGCGGCGAGCTGATCGGCGCAGAGGCCCCAGCCCTGGTGGAAGCCCATCTCCTCGTGCCGGCGTCGATCCTCGGCGGTCCAGTGGCGCACGCGGGCGGTGTAGCGGGTCTTGCCGGGCGTCAACGGCTCGAAGGTGAGGATGACCGTCATGAACGGGTGCTCCGACGGCTCCCAGGCGTTCACATAGGCGTTGGTGAAGACGACCTTCTCGTTGGGGACCACCTCCAGATAGACGCCATGGTTGGGCATCTCCTGGCCATCGGGTGTCCGCATGACGATGAGATTGGCGCCGCCGGCGCGCACGTCGAGTTCGGCCGTGGGCGTCGTCAGCGGCGCGGGCGCGAACCACTGCCTGAGGAGCTCCGGCTCGGTCCAGCAGCGGTAGAGCTTCTCGGGCGACGCATCGATGTCGCGGGTAAGCACGAGTTCGCGCTCAGCGAGGGTCGAGGCTTGCGCAGTCATGATCATCTCCCCTGTTGGCATCCGCCCCGAGGACGGGTCGGCGGTCGCCGATCCTACATGGAAGCCGCCGCCCGTCGGTGCGCGGCGGCGAGAGTTCAGGTATGGAGTGCTGCATGAGCACCGCGTCGTCGAAGCTGATCGAAGGCCGCACCGGCCCCTGGGAAATCGTCCTGGGCCTGGAGGTGCACGCCCAGGTCGCCTCCAGGGCAAAACTGTTCTCCGGGGCGGCGGTGGGCTTCGGCGCCGGGCCGAACGAGCAGGTCAGCCTGGTCGATGCGGCCATGCCCGGCATGCTGCCGGTGATCAACCGCCATTGCGTCGAGCAGGCGGTGCGCACGGGCCTGGGGCTGAAGGCGCGGATCAACCACTGGTCGCGGTTCGACCGGAAGAACTACTTCTATCCGGACCTGCCGCAGGGCTATCAGATCAGCCAGTACAAGGACCCGTTGGTCGGCGAGGGCGAGATCGAGGTCGAGCGCGACGACGGCTCCAGCTTCAAGGTGCGGATCGAACGCCTGCATCTGGAGCAGGACGCTGGCAAGTCGATTCACGACATCGACCCCGGCGCCACCCTGGTCGATCTCAACCGCGCCGGCACGGCGCTGATGGAGATCGTCTCCTTCCCCGACATGCGCTCGGCCGACGAGGCGGCGGCTTACGTCAAGAAGCTGCGCACCATCCTGCGCTATCTCGGAACCTGCGACGGCGACATGGAGAAGGGCAATCTGCGCGCCGACGTGAACGTCTCGGTGCGCCGCCCGGGCGGCGCGCTGGGCACGCGCTGCGAGATCAAGAACGTCAACTCCTATCGTTTCATCCAGGCGGCGATCGAGTACGAGGCCCACCGCCAGGTCGAGATTCTCGAGGACGGCGGCGCCATCGCCCAGCAGACGCGCCTCTTCGATCCCGTGCGCGGCGAGACGCGCCCGATGCGCTCGAAGGAGGAGGCGGACGACTATCGCTACTTCCCCGATCCGGACCTGCTGCCGCTGGAACTCGATCGGGCCTGGGTGAAGGCGATCGAGGCCTCGCTGCCGGAATTGCCCGACGCGAAGCGGCGCCGGCTGGTCGGCGAGTACGGGCTCTCGGCCTACGACGCCGGCGTGCTCGTCGCCGAAGCCGCGCGGGCCGACTATTTTGAAGCCGCGGCGGCGGGCCGCGACCCCAAGCTGACCGCCAACTGGGTGACCAACGAACTGCTGGGGCATCTGGCCAGGGACGGTTGGGAAATCAGCGACAGCCCGATCGCGGCGGCGGACGTCGCCGGGCTCGTGCAGCTGATCGAGGAGGGTGTGATCTCCTCCAAGATCGCCCGCGAGGTGTTCGAGCACATGTGGGCGGGTGAGGGGACGCCGGCCGGAATCGTCGAGGCGCGCGGCCTGCGCCAGGTCAGCGACTCCGGCGCGCTCGAAGCGCTGATCGAGACCCTGATCGGCGCCAACCTCGAGCAGGCCCAGGCGGTGAAGGCGAAACCCCAGGCCATCGGCTGGTTTGTCGGCCAGGTGATGCGCCAGACCGCCGGCAAGGCCAATCCGGCGGCGGTGAACGAGATCCTGAAGCGCAGGCTGGGCGTGGCCTGAGCGGCGCCGGCCGGTGCGGCGTTCCGACGGGCCCTATCGGCCCGGAACCACGTCGAAGATCAGGCCCGTGGACGTCGAGACCAGCAGATACTGGTTCCCCACCTCGACCCAGCGATAGCCGTAGGGCGGCCGGCGCAGGTGGAAGCGCCAGTAGTCGTCGACGCCGCGCGCCTCGTCGGCGGGCGGCAGATAGCCGCCGCGCCGCCAGGGCCGGACGCTGGGAGCGAAATGGTGGCCACCATAGGTCGGCCGGGGCGGTGGGAAACCGCGGCTCCAGGGCTCGCCGCCTCGGTCGGGTCCGGGCGGAGGCGCACCCATCTGGCGCGCCCCGATCGGCCGCGCGTAAGCGCCGCGCCCGGAACCCCCGGCGAAGCGGCCGCCGTGGCCGTGCGGAGCGGCGCGCGCCAACAGAGGGACGAGAAGGGCGAGAACGCCCGCAAGGGCCAGAGCTCGGGCCTTCATCCGATCGAGGCTCCCGACGCCGTTTCGACGGCGATCACGAAAGAAGGAAGCTAGAACTTACGCCCAGTGAACCTCGTCTGAATACCGGGCGCCAGACTTGCGCCCGCGCGCTTGCCGCCGCAAGTACGCGGACGCGCCGGCCGCGCGCCAGGAGACGCCGATGACCGCCCCGATCGAGATCCACTATTGGCCGACGCCCAACGGCCACAAGGTCACCATCGCCTGCGAGGAAATGGGCCTGGCCTACACGATCAAGCCGGTCAACATCGGCCGCGGCGACCAGTTCACGCCGCAGTTTCTGGCCATCAGCCCCAACAACCGCATGCCGGCGATCGTCGATCCGGACGGCCCCGGCGGCGCGCCCATCGCCATTTTCGAGTCCGGCGCCATCCTGCAGTATCTCGGCCGCAAGACCGGGCGCTTCTATCCCGCCGAAGAGCGGGCGCGGGTGAAGGTGGACGAGTGGGTGCATTGGCAGATGGCTAACCTCGGCCCCAACGCCGGCCAGAGGAACCACTTCCGCAACTATGCCCCGAGCTTCATCCTCGATACGCGCCAGACCGCCTATGGCGCGATCCGCTACACCAACGAGGTCCACCGCATCTACGGCGTCCTCGACCGGCAGCTCGAAGGCCGGGAGTTCGTCGCCGGCGATTATTCCATCGCCGACATGATGTCGTGGCCCTGGATCCAGGGCCGCTCGGATGCGGCGCTGCAGATGGAGGACTTCCCCAACCTCAGCGCCTGGAAGCAGCGCGTCGGCGAGCGGGAGCCGGTCAGGCGGGCGCTGGCGCGGGCGGCGGACGTGCGCGGCGGCGTCGGGTTGGCGCAGTCCAGCCAGGACGCCGAGGCGGCGCGCAAGGTGCTGTTCGGGCAGACCGCCCGCCGTTAACCGCGCAGATACCGTTGTTGACGGCAAGTAAAAATGACGAATTCAATAATTGCGATCCAGGTCTGCTAGCCAGCGCAGCTTAATCATATATTCAGGCAAAGTCGACTTTCATTGATCGTCTGACCTGCCTCCCGCCTTCAGAACGGAGCGGGACGGGTCCGGGAAAAGAAGGAAGGCGACGATGTTGGGGGTGACCGAATCGGCGCCGGATTGCGCCATGCCGCTGCCGAGCCTGCAATCGACCGGCGACGAACTGTTCCGCATGGGATTGCTCTATTCGACCGGTCAGGGCGGCGCGCCGCTCGACTATGTCTCGGCGCACATGCTGTTCAACCTCGCGGCCCTGCGCGGCTCCGAGGACGCCAAGGCTTACAGGCGCGAACTCAGCCGCGAGATGGACCCGGTCGATGTCGCCGAAGCCCAGCGTGCTGCACGCCGCTGGTTGACCGCGGCCTGAAGGGCGTCTCGAACCTCCCGCCTCAGGGGGCGCCCGGCTAATATATCGCCGCGCCGCCGGTGGCGTAGCTGAAGTTGAACGGCAGCAGGTCGCGCAGCCCCGCCATGTAGGCGTCGATCTCGGCCAGGCCGTTGCGCGGCACGTAGACGACATCGAACCGGCGCAGCGGCACGAGGTCAGGGTTCGCCGCATTCTTGAATGGCCGGCTCAGATCGACCGTCCGCATCATCGCCCGCCCGTCCGGCCCGCGACGGATGATGACCACCTGGCTGCGCTTGCCGCTCCCGAGGAATCCGCCCGCCTCGATGATGGCGCGCAGCGCGTCGATGTCGCCGGGCATGTCGTAGACGCCTGGCTTGCCGACCTCGCCGCCCACGAAGACCTTCAGCGGCTGGGCCTTCACCGCGACCTCCACCTGCGGTCGTAGCAGCTGGCTGGAATAGGCGCGCGCCAGCTCGGCTTCGAGCTGCGGCGCGGTGCGGTCTGCGGCCATTTGCGGCCCGATCAGCGGCAGCTCTATGCGCCCGTCCGGCTGCACCGTCACCTTGGCGCTGAGCTCCGGGGCGGAGGGCACCGTGACCTCGAGCTGATCGCCCGGATAAAGCCGGTAGGGCGGCTCGTCGGCGGTCCAGTTCGCATAAGGGATGTTCACGAACGGCTGGGGTCGCGGTCTCGCGGCGAGGCCGGCAGCCGGGACGACCGCCAGGGCCGACGCCGCGGCGGCCAGCATGAGTCGTCGGCGAGGGATCATGGGCCAAGGCTCCGACGGCAATACGAACAAACCGTAAAAGCCGCCGCGCCGTGCGGCAGACATGGGTAACAGGACGTTAACGCCCGCCGCGCCAGGCTGGACCCCGGAGCTTCGGCGCGGATTCGCATGGCATCGCAAGGCGTCTTTCCACTCAGGCCGGCCGCGCTCGCCGCGCCGCCCACGGCCGGCGAACCATCGGCCCGGCCACGCTATGCGCCGGGCGACCTGCCGACGCTGCTCTGGAGAGAGCGCTGGCTGATGCTCGGGGTATTCCTCGCGATCGCGGCTCTGGGTCTCGTCGTCGCCCTCAGCCTGAAGACGCTCTATCAGGCGCACTCCAGCGTGCTGGTGCAGCTCGGCCAGGAATATGTCTACGAGCCGCGCGCCGGCGACGCCGGGCGCGGAGCAGTGCCCGACAACGACCACGTGCTCCTCTCCGAGAGCGAGATCATGGCCAGCGACGCGGTCAAGGCGCGGGTGGTGCGCCGGCTCGGGGTCGCGCGGCTGGCGCCTGGCGAGGCCCACGCGTTCGCCGTCGCCGACGCGCGCAAGCAGAACCTGATGCTGGGCAGGATCGCCGCCGCCCTCGGCCGCAATCTCAAGATCGAGACCGGCCCAGACGATCCGGTGATCCGCGTCTCGTACGCAGACACCGACCCGCAGCGCGCCGCCCTGGTCCTCAATACGGTTCTCGAAGAGTACCTCGCCTATCGCCGCAGGGTCCTGCTGACGCCGACGGCCGGCGCGCTCGATGAACAGCGCCGCGCCTTCGAGCAGCGGCTGGCCGAGGTCGACGGCGCCTATCAGACTTTCCTCACCACCAACCAGATCGGCGACTTCGAAGCCGAGAAGACGTCTCTGTCGCAGCTCTCGGCGCAGATCGAGCAGCAGCAGCTGGCCACCGACGCCTCGCTGCAGGAAAAGACCGGCCGACTCGGCGCCATCGACGCCGAGCTGGGCCAGCTCTCGCCCCAGATCGGGCTCTACCACGACTCCGATTCCACAGCTTCGGCCAAGCTGATGGCATTGAAGGTGCAGCGCGAGGGCCTGCTCGCCCGCTACAAGCCGGGCGCCCAACCGGTGAAGGACATCGACGCCCAGATCGCCCGCCTCGAGGCTGCGGTGGCGTCGGGGCGCGCCGCGGGAATGGGGGTGGAGCGCACCGGCCTCAACCCCGTCTATCAGACCTTCCAGACCGAGAAGCTGCAGCTGACGGCCGAGGTTGCGGCGCTGCGCCAGACCGCCGCCACCCTCGCCGGCCAGATGAGCCAGCTCACCGAACGCCGCCTTCGGCTGGTCGGGCTCGAGCCCCGGTACCAGGCGCTCAACCTGGATCGCGACCTGCTGCAGACCAGCGTCCGCGACCTGGCTCAGAAGGCCGACGAATCCCAGGCCTCGCGGGCGATCGCCGAAGCGACCAACGACGACATCCGCATCGTGGGGCGCGCCGAGGCGCCGGTGCAGGGCACGAGCCTCAGGAAGCCGGTGTTCGCCCTGGCCCTGATCTTCGCCGCCTTCAGCGCCCTCTGCGCCGGCATGGCGCGTCTCTACCTGCGGCCGGGACTGCCGACGCCGGCCACCGCCGCCCGCAGCCTCGATCTGCCCGTGCTGGGCGCAGCCGCCCTCAAGCAACCGGCCTGAGCTCGAGGTCGAGCAGGCTTCATGCACGGGGCGTTGGTTTGGACTAGGCTGGCGTTCTCGCGCAGCAGCGGCGAATCGGGGCGATGGTGGAATTGAGCGCCGAGATGGCGGAGCTCTGGGGGTCGCTCGGCGCTCCGGCGCCAGGGCGCACCCTGGCGGTCGAGTTCATCGCCGCCAGGGCGGGCGAAGGCGTCTCCACGGTGGCGCGCGAGTTCGCGCTGCATGCGGCGCAGGCGCTGGGCCGCCGCGTCTGGCTGGTCGACCTCGATTTGATGGCCCAGTCGCAGGCGGCCAGTCTGGCAAGCCAGCCGGCCCGATTCGGCGCGCTTGGCCCGCCCGCGGCGGCGACGCCGGACGGGTCGATGTTCTTCTCCGTGCAGCCGCCGCTGAAGCGTCCCGACGGGCGGCCATGGCCGGACGCTCGCTACATCTCGGCCCACCAGCTCGGCGTTCTCAACCTGTGGGTGACCCTGTTCCGGCGCGAAGCCCTGCGCGGACGCCAGGGCGTGCACGTTATGCCGAGAGCGGACTATTGGCGCGCGCTGCGCCGACACACGGACCTCATCGTAGTGGACGCTCCCGCCGCCGAGCGTTCTCAGGCCGGGCTGTCGATGGCCCGGTTCATGGATGCGGTGGTGCTGGTGATCGCCGCCGACGAAGGCGATGCGCGCGCGCCCGGCGACCTGCGCGATGCTCTGACCGCGGCGGGCGGCCACTGCGCCGGACTGTTCTTCAACAGAACCCAGGTGCAGAGGCCGCGCTTCCTCGGCGGCGCTGCGCCGTGACCACGGCCACGCCGGCGCTGGGGGCCAGGGCGAGCCCGGCGAGCGCTGGCCTCGCCGATGCAGCCGTTTTCGCCGCGGCGGTGTTCATGCTCCTGACCTACAGCCAGGGCTGGGTGTTTCCGCTGACCGGGCGATCCGGCGCGAGCGCGGATTCGATCCTGATCCGGGCGATGTTTCTGCCGGCCTACGCCGCCGGCGTCCTGCTGCTGGCGCTGGGTCCCTGGCGGGCGGTGCGCGGGCTCGTGCGCCAGCCGTTCCTGATGGCGCTGATGCTGATCGCGGCGCTGTCGCTGTTCTGGTCGGCGGCGCCCGATCAGACCGCGCGGCGGGTGTTCGCACTCGTTTTCACCACCTTGGGCGGCGTGGTGCTGGCGACCCGATTCTCATGGGCGAGCCTCGCCGAGGCGGTCGGCGCCGCCTTCGCCCTGCTGGCGCTGGTCTCGCTGCTGGTGGCTGTCTTCGTTCCCTCCCTGGGCCGGATGGAGAATATCTTCCCCGGATCCTGGCGCGGCGTCTGGTCGGAAAAGAACACCTTCGGCGGGCTGATGGCCCTGGGCGCCATCGTCTGCGCGGCCGCAGCACAGCTCAATCCGCCTCGGGCGGGGCGCTGGTGGAGCGCGGCGGGTCTGTCGGTCGTGCTGGTCCTGGCAAGCAGCTCCAAGACCGCGCTGGTGTCGCTGGTGCTGGGGGCGGTGGCGTTCTCCCTCGTGTGGGCGGTGCGGCGCGGCCCGGTCGCCGCCGTCGCCGCGACCTGGCTGGCGGTGGTGGCCGCCGCTGCGCTGGGCGCGCTGGTGTTTCTCGCCTCGGACACGCTGGTGGAGTGGCTCGGCAAGGACGCCACCCTCACCGGCCGGACCAGGATCTGGGCCGCGGTGTTGCGCCAGATCGGCCGCCGCCCGTGGCGGGGTTTCGGCTATGGCGCCGTCTGGGACGAGACCGGCCATTGGGGGCCGCTGGCGTGGATCACCAAGGATGCCGGTTTCCGGCCGGACCACTCCCACAATTCCTGGCTCGAGCAATGGCTGATGATGGGCGTGCCGGGGCTGGCCGCGTGGGCCGGCCTGCACCTGCAGACCCTGGCAGCCAATGTCGTGGGGCTCTATCGCCACAAGGGCGCCTACCTCGCCCTGCCGTTCTTCGTGGTCTACACGCTCATGACGCTCACCGAGAGCATCGCGGTGGTGTACAACGACCTGCGCTGGGTGATCTTCGTCGCCTTCGCCGTGAAGCTGGCCCTGCCGCAGGACGGGCCGTCGAGTTCACCTTCCGCGGCGCCGAAGCCTGCGGGGATCCGCCAGCGCCGATGACCTCCACCCGCCGCGCCCTCGTTCAGGCGACGCTTGCGCTGGCGACGGCCGCCTGCGCCCGGGCGGCCGGATCGGGGCGTGCGCCGGGCCTGACCGCGCCGCCGCTGAAGGCCGCCGCCGATTGCCCGGTGGGCGCCTGCCTTTCCACCGGGGAGCTGGCGGACCCGCAGTTCGTCGCCCTCCTCTTGCGCCACTTCAGCCAGATCACCCCGGAATGGCAGATGAAGATGGAGCGGGTGCTCGCCGACGACGGCGCCTTGCGCTTCGATGCGGCCGACGCCATCGCCGGCTTCTGCGCGCGCCAGCGGCTGGCGCTGCACGGAACGGCGCTGGTCTGGTACGCCGAGAAGCCGCTCGCCTTCCAGCGGCTGAGCCATTCGCCTTCGGCGTTCGCGACCGCCTATCGCGACTATATCCGCGCCATCGTCGGCCGCTATCGAGGACTTGCGCGCGGCTGGGACGTGCTCAACGAGGCGGTCGCCGAGGACGGCCACGGCTATCGGGGCGGCCTCTGGGAGGCGGCGCTCGGTCCCGACTACGCCCGCATGGCCTTTGAGGTCAGCCGCGAAGCCGATCCACAGGCCGTGCTCTTCGTCAACGACTACAACCTCGAGACCATGCCGGCGAAGCTCGATGCATTCCAGCGTCTGGTGGAGCGCCTGCTGCGCTCGGGCGCGCCGCTGAGCGGCCTGGGGACCCAGACCCACCTGAGCATCGATCTGTCGCCGGGCCGCGCCGGCCTCGCCATCCGGGCGCTGGCCCGGTTCGGCCTGCCCATCCACGTTTCCGAACTCGATGTCTCGACGCGCCAGCAGGGCTGGCCTGCGGATTCGATCACGCACGTGCTCCAGCGCCAGGCCGCCATCGTCTCCGAAGTGGCGCAGGCGTTCATGGAGCTGCCCGCCAGCCAGCGCTACGCCTTCACCGTCTGGGGCGTGCGCGACAAGGATTCCTGGCTGCGCCGACCGCCGAACCAGGGCGACGGTTCTGACCGGCCGCTGCTGTTCGACGACGCGGGCGCGGCCAAGCCGGCGTTCTTCGCCGCCCGCGCGGCGCTGGCGGCGCGCCGCGCCTGAGCGTCCCCTCTGCTCGCCTGGCGAAGCCGGCGAGTCGGCCCGCGTCTCAGCCGCCGACCCGCCGCGCCCCCTCGGCCACGGTCACGACCTCGAAACCGGCCGACAGCGCCTCGTCGGCGAGCCGCGCCAGGGCGTCGGGGGTGCAGCCCCAGGGGGACGGCTGCGGCGTCACGTCATGGGTGTAGAGAATCAGCCAGGCGCGCCGCCGCTCCGCACGCGCCAGCCAGCGGCGGGCGACGGCCTCGCCCTCTCGCCCCTCGATGCCGACCGCCGGCGCCTGGTTGAGATCGCAGCCCTCGGCGACGAGGCCGTGATGCAGGGCGCGCAGCAGCGAGAAGCGTCCGGCGAGGGCGCGCTTGGGGCCAGCGGCGACATCGCCATAAGGATAGGCGAAGGTGGCGGGCCTGGGGAGCCCCCAGGCTGCGAGCGTTTCGGCGTTGCGCGCTACATCGTCCACCGCTTCGCGGGCGCCGGCCTGGCCGCAGTCGAGATGCGAAAAAGTGTGGCAGCCGATCTCGTGGCCGGCCGCGGCGAGGCCGCGCACGGCGTCGGCGCCCGCCAGACGGCCCATCGATCCCTGCGCGCCCGCCAGGCCGGCGCAGATGTAATAGGAGCCTTTCAGGCCGCGCGCCGCCAGGATGGCCGCACCCGCTCCGGCGGCGGATGCCGGCGCATCGTCGAAGGCGATCGAGAGCATCGGCGTGGCCGGCGCGCGCGCTCGCCTTCGCGCGGTCAGCCGCACGGCGCGGCGACGCAGCTTGGCCCTCCACGAGCCGTCAGCCTCGTAGGCTTCGGTCATCACACCGCCTCCGCATAGAGCGCCGCGCGATAGAGCCGCAGGGCGAAGGCGCGCCATTTCGCCGGCGCGGCCTCGACCAGGGCGGCGGCCTTCAGCCAGGGCCGCCACAGCCGGATCAGCGGCGCCCGCTTCAGGAGCCGCGCGGCGCGGTAGCTCGGATAGCCGCTGACGGTGTCGCGGTGCGCCGCCACCACGCGGGCGAAATTCGCCGCCGACTGCTCGTACTTGGCGGCCATCTCGGCGGCGCGATCGAGCCCGAGGTGGGTGGCGGGAATGTCGACGTGCAGGATCTGGTGGCGGCGCGAGACGCGCATGGCCCATTCCACGTCCTCCCAGCCCCAGCCGGCGAAGCTCGCATCGAACGGTTCGGCCGCGAACACCCGCCGATCCACCAGCAGGTTCGAGGTGAAGACGTGCTTCTCCGGAGCGCGGCGGCGCGCCTTCACCGGCAGACAGTCGCTGCGGAGCGCCAGAGCGCGATGCACGGCGAGGGCGCGCGTCCTGGGCGCCTGATCGAGGGAGAAGCCCCCGAAGGCCACGGCCGGCGCCTCGCGCGCAATCAGCTCCAGCCAGCGATCCAGGAAATCGCCGCTGTCGGGCGCCATGTCGGCGTCGAGGAAGAGGAAGTGGCGTCCGCGCGCCGCGGCCGCCAGCCGGTTGCGCCCCTTGGCGCGCCCCTCGTTGGCATGCAGCCGGATGAAGCTCGCCGGCAGGCTCAGGGCCTCGACCGCTTGCAGGATGGAGCCCGCCAGCGCCTCGTCGTCCGAGCCATCGTCCAGGATCACGATCTCCACCGACGCATCGGCGGCGCCGTCCAGGGCCGCCAGGAGCCCCGTCGGATCGTGGCGATGGCAGGGGATCAGCACCGAGAGCGCCGGGGCCACGTCGCGCCACGCCGCGTTCTCCCATCTGGTCACTGTCCGGGTCACGCCGCCATCCTCTGGCGCAGCAGAAGGGCGACGCCGCCGGCGCGGCTGCGCAGGGCGCCGACATCCAGGGCGAAGGCGGCGCCGGCGTAGACGAGCGCGCCGACGCCGGCCTTGAGCGCAAGTTCGGCCACGCCGCCCAGGCTCGGCAGGGCGGCGACCGTCGCGCCCATGACGAGGCTCGCGGCGCCGGCGCGGGCAAGCTCGCCCAGGGGCAGCGGCAGGGGCTGGGCGCGGCGGCCGAGGACGAGCGATGCGCCAAGGCCCAGCCCATAGCTGGCGGTGGTCGCCCAGAGCGCGCCCTGAAGGCCGAAGCGCGGGATGAGCACGAGATTGAGGGCAAGATTGGCGAGCGCCGGCAGGCTCATGGCGGCCAGCAGCAGGTCGGTGCGCCGGCCCAGGGTGAAGGCCTGGTGCGAATAGTAGGTGGTGAGCCCCGCGAAGAGGGCGCTGACGGCGATCCAGGGCGTCACCTGGGCCGCGCCGTCGCGCAAGCTCGGCCCCACCATCACCTCGGCGAGCGGATGGGCCACCAGCGCCAGGCCGACGCAGGCGGGCAGGGCGAGCGCGATCATCAGACTGGCCTGTTCGCGTGCGGCCTTGGCGAGCGCGACCGCGCCGCCGCGCTCCAGCGCCACGATCAGCGCCGGGCCGCCGGCGGCGCCCAGCCAGATGAACATCACGTCGAGGGTGCGGTTCGCCAGACTGTAGCCGGCGTGATAGACGCCCACCGCCCCTTCGCCGAGATACCAGGCCAGCAGGAACCGGTCGGTGGTGGCGAGCGCCAGCGCCAGGATGAGCGACAGCGCGACCGGCGCTCCGTAGATGGCGTAGCTGCGCGCCCGCGCCGGGCTGAACCTTCCGCCGTCGCCGCGGCGCAGCTCGCCCGGCAGGATGAAAATCATGGCGATGGCCGCGGCCGCGCCGGCTCCGGCGAGCGGCGCCGCGCCGCGCCATCCGGCGAGGATCAGGCCGACGCCCAGCACGAAGGCGCCGAGGGTGAGGCAGATGTCGAGCCCCGCCGCGCCGCGCACGTCGCCGGCGGCGCGCCGGCGCTCCTGCACCAGCTTGACGAGGCTGCGCGCCAGGATGGCGGCAAGGCCGGCGCCGATCGCGAGCTTCACCGGTCCCTCGCCGGGCCAGAGCGCCATGACCAGGCCCGCAGCGGCGACGAAGCCGAGCGCCAGAACCGCCCAGAGGCGGTAGAGGGTGGCGAAGAGATCCGCGAGGCCGCCGCTCTCTGTCTCGGCCGCGTGAAAGCGGGCCATCGCCGCCTCGATCCAGGTGAAGGTCAAGGTGTGGGCGAGGCTCATGGCCGAAAAGGCCAGCGCATAGGCGCCATAGTCGGCCGGCGTCAGCATGCGGGTGAAGAGGGCGATCGAGGCCAGGCCCACCAGGCCCTGCACCAGGTTCATCGGCAGATAGCCGAGGACGCCGCGCCAGAACATCAGCGCACCGTCCGGCTGTCGCCCAGAAGGCAGGGGATGGTCGCCAGCATGATCTTCAGATCGAGGCCCAGCGACTGGCGCTCGATGTACTCGATGTCGAGCACCACGCGCCGGCGCACCGCCTCGGCCGTGTCCACCGGTCCGCGCGAGCCATTGACCGCAGCCCAGCCGGTCATGCCCGGCTTCATGCGGTGCCGGTGCGCATAGCCGGCGACCAGCTTGGCGCTCTCGGTGGCGCCGGTCCGCATGCCGACGGCGTGCGGCCGTGGACCCACCAGCGACATCTCGCCGCGCAGCACATTGACGAGTTGGGGAAGCTCGTCGAGGCTGGTGCGGCGGATGAAGCGGCCCACGCGCGTGACGCGGGCATCGCCGCAGGCGACCTGGCGTACGCCGCTCTCGTCGGCGCAGTCGGCGCGCATCGAGCGCAGCTTCCAGACCAGGATCTCCTCGTTGTTGAAACCGTGACGGCGCTGGCGGAAGAACACCGGGCCGGGGCTGTCGAGCTTGATGGCGGCGGCGAGCGCCAGCATCAGCGGCAGGCCGAGGATCAGGGCGAGCGAGCCCAGGAGGAGGTCGGCGGCGCGCTTGACGAGCGCCCGCCGTTCGTCGCTCGGCGCGCCGGAGACGGGCGCGAGCGGGGCCTCGGCGATCCGCGACAGGGCGGCGGCGCGCCCGGCGGCGCCCTGGTCGACGAATAGCGTCACCTCGTTGGGCAGCGCCGACAGCCGCGCGATCAGCTCTTCGATGCGCGAGTGGGCGCGCGTCGGGACGGCGATCACCACCTTGTCGATGCAGGGCATGATCCGATGACGCATCAGAGCCGCGGTGTCGCCCAGCACCGGCACGCCGGCGATGTCCGCCGCGATCCGGCCGGCGCGGTCGTCGAAGACACCGAGCACGGCCGCCTCGCCGCTGGCGATCGCGGCGCGGATCAGCTTCTCGGCGCTGGGCGTCGCCCCCACCACGACGATGTTGGGCGTCAGCCGGCCCATGGCGCGCCAGCGCCGCACGTTCGCCCACCAGAGCCCGTGCAGCAGGAAGAGACCCAGGAAGCTCGCGCCCAGCCAGGCGCCGAGCTGCGCCGGCGTAACGCTGGTCGGACGGAAGCCGCCAAGCAGAACCTCCAGCACCAGCGCGGCCAAGCCGAAGCCCGCGGCCACGCGCACGAGATGGCGCCGCAGCGCCTCGCCCTGGACGAAGGCGTAGGCGCGCAGCGCCGAGAGGCTCCAGACCAACGTCAGAGCCGCCGCCGCGAACGGCGTCAGCGCCGCCGCGTCCATTGCCGGCGAGGCGAGCCAGGCCGCCCCCAGCGCCGCCAGCGCCAGGGCGCCGGCGTCGGCGGCGCGAAAGATCATCGCCAGGGTCCAGCCGGTGAGGCGCGCGCGGCTGGGCGCCAGGGTCACCGGCCGCATCGGGCCGCGCCGCTCGCCGCCGCCGCCGCGTCCCGCCCCGATCTGAGCCAGGCGCCGGGGCGGAGCCGGCGTCCGCGTCTCTGCCTGAGACGGTTGGGGGGTGCGAAGGAGCGTGGCGGACATGTCTGCGGCGCTCCTAGCAAGCGGCGGGCCGCCGGCCTGGCTTGGGCGCGCCCGCCGATCGATCGTCCGATTGCGCGCCTTGGGCGAACAGGCTATCGACGCGAACCCTGCCGCAGGTGAGGTGGCCGAGTGGCTGAAGGCGGCGGTTTGCTAAACCGTTGTACGGTGTAAAGCCGTACCGAGGGTTCGAATCCCTCCCTCACCGCCAGAACTACGCTGAAGCCCGCGACCGTAACTGATCTTGGCTGATGCCAGGAGCGAGTGGCTGACTTGCCACCAGCGATATTATCGCTTGATTCGGCTCCAGGAATGAGCGATATTATCGCGGATGGAGACGATCGTCCTGACGCCGAGCGCGGCCAAGGATCTCGACGCTCTTCCCCGTGATGCCCGCGAGCAGGCGGGATCCGGGCTTCACCGCTATGCCATGACTGGCCAAGGCGACGTGAAGGCCCTTCAGGGCCGCGACGGCTTCCGACTCCGCATCGGCATCTACCGGGTGATCTTCGATGAGGATGCGACCACGATCTTGGCGATCTACATCGGCCGCCGAACAACTACGACTTACAGAAGGAGCTAAGACATGGGTGCGCCGCAAATCATTTGCAGTCCCAGCGGCGAAGAGCTGGTCGTGTTGCCCCGGGCCGAATACGAGGCGCTCCTCGAACGCGCCGATCATGAGGCCGGGGATGTCGACGACGTCGCTATCTATGATGCTCGGAAGGCCGAATTGGCCACCGGTGGCGGCGCACTGCCGCCGGAGGTCGGTGCTGCAATTCTTCGAGGCGACAGTCGGCTGAAAGCCGTTCGAAAGTGGCGCGACGAAACGCAGCGGCATCTGGAGGTCAAAACAGGTATCGGTCAGGGCTATCTGTCCGACTTGGAAAGCGGGCGCCGGACGGGAACTCCCGAGACGATCGCAAAGCTCGCGGACGCGTTGAACGTGCCGGTAGAATGGCTTTCGTAGACTTTGTCGTTGTAATTGCTCACCCCCTGCGGCGGATTGACTCGGCTGGCGCGAAGGGCTGGCGCGGGATCGCCGAGTGTGAGTCAACGTATGGATGACTCCGCCCCTCGATCTTGCTGACAAGGACGCCCTGATCGCGGCGCTGCTGTCTCGGATCGAGGTGTTGACGGCGCGGGTGGCGGAACTGGAGGCCAGGCTCGACCTGGCGCCCAAGGGGCCGGGCAACTCCAGCGTCCCGCCGTCGCGGGGGCAGAAGCCCTACGGGTCGTCGGCCGCGAAGCCCAAGGCCAAGCCGCACCGCGGGGCGCACCGGGCGCTGCATCCGAGCCCGACGGCGAGGCGCGACGTCTTCGCCGCCGTCTGTGCTTGCGGCGCGGATGTCTCCGGCGCGACGCAGACGGCCCAGGAGGCCTACGAC
>DATKRO010000029.1:0-21209 GCA_035532115.1 Caulobacteraceae bacterium
GTCCCAGCTGGGCGCGTCAGGCTCGAAGCGCATGAACGTCAGATAGCGATAGAGTTCCTGAGGGTCGTCGAAGACCTCGGGCACATCGAAATTGCGCCCTTCCCCGAGCGCCAGCCCGGCGGTCGCCAGCGCCTGATCGATCTCGGCCAAAAGGTCCGGGTGGCTCGGGTTGGCGGGGTTCTCCGCCGGACGAAGCTCGGCCGGCAGCTCGACGGCCCAGTCGGGACCGGGGCAAGGGAGCGGGTTGATCTGGATGAGCCGCGCGCCCGGCCGGCAGGCCCGCGGGACGTCGGCGATCCAGTTGCTCGGCCCGCGGCGCGAGATCACGAGATCGAGCGAGCGGTCGGCGACCGGCAGCCGCGCCCGCCCGGCGTTGTGGCGGGCGCTGGAGTTGGCGGCGATCATCTCGACGTTCGCCAGCCCCGCCGCCGCGGCTCTGCGGCGGGCGATGTCGACGAACGCCGCGACCGCGTCGTAGCCGATGAAGCAGGCCACTCTCGGCGCAAACGTCAGCATGTCCGAGCCATGCCCGCACCCCGCGTCCAGCACCACCTTGTCCGGCGCGAGATGCGCTTCCACCAGAGCCGTATAGGCGTCCTCGCCGTTCTCCTCGCCGAGCGCCGAGCGCCACGGATAGAAGTACCCGCCCTGTTCGGCTGCGAGCCGGTCCAGCTGTTCGAAGTAGTTCACCGTGGCGGCTCCCCGATCTCGCTGGACGACGGGCCTATCGCTTCGCCTCCACGTAGATCTCCCCGCCGCTGGCCTTGAACTTCTGCGCCATCTGCGCGAGCCCCGTCGCGACGTCGTTCTGGGCGCCGGCGGCGTCGCGGATTTCCTGGCTGATCTTCATCGAGCAGAACTTGGGGCCGCACATGGAGCAGAAGTGGGCGACCTTGTGGGCGTCCTTGGGCAGGGTCTCGTCGTGGAAGGCGCGCGCGGTCTCCGGGTCGAGGCCGAGGTTGAACTGGTCCTCCCAGCGGAACTCGAACCGGGCGCGGGAAAGGGCGTCGTCCCAGAAGCGGGCCGAGGGATGGCCCTTGGCGAGATCGGCGGCGTGGGCGGCGATCTTGTAGGCAATGACGCCCTGCTTGACGTCCTCGCGGTCGGGCAGGCCTAGGTGCTCCTTGGGGGTCACGTAGCAGAGCATGGCCGTGCCGAACCAGCCGATCATCGCCGCGCCGATGGCGCTGGTGATGTGGTCGTAGCCGGGCGCAATATCGGTGGTGAGCGGGCCGAGCGTATAGAACGGCGCCTCGTGGCAAGCGGCCAGCTGCTTTTCCATGTTGGCCTTGATCTTGTGCATGGGCACGTGGCCCGGGCCTTCGATCATCACCTGGACTCCGTGCGCCCAGGCCACCTTGGTGAGTTCGCCCAGGGTCTCCAGCTCGGCGAACTGGGCCGCGTCATTGGCGTCGGCGATCGAGCCGGGGCGCAGGCCGTCGCCCAGGGAGAACGAGACGTCATAGGCGCGCATGATCTCGCAGATGTCCTCGAAGCGCTCGTAGAGGAAGCTCTCGCGATGGTGGGCCAGGCACCACTTGGCCATGATCGAGCCGCCGCGCGAGACGATGCCGGTGACGCGGCGCGCGGTGAGCGGGATGTAGGCGAGGCGCACGCCCGCATGGATGGTGAAGTAGTCGACGCCCTGCTCGGCCTGCTCCACCAGGGTGTCGCGGAACACCTCCCAGGTCAGGTCCTCGGCGACGCCCCCGACCTTCTCCAGCGCCTGATAGATCGGCACGGTGCCCAGCGGCGTCGGGCAGTTGCGGATGATCCACTCGCGGATGTTGTGGATGTTGCGGCCGGTGGAGAGGTCCATGATGGTGTCCGCGCCCCAGCGGATCGCCCAGACCATCTTGTCGACCTCGTCCTCCACCTGGCTGAGCACGGCGGAGTTGCCGATGTTGGCGTTGACCTTGACGAGGAAGTTGCGGCCGATCGCCATCGGCTCCAGTTCGCCATGGTTGATGTTGGCGGGGATGATGGCGCGCCCGCGCGCCACCTCCTCCATCACGAAGCCAGGGGTGACGTAGTCGGGAATGGCGGCGCCGAAATCCTCGCCGTCGCGGATCACGCTCGCGCCCGCCTCGCGGCGCAGGTTCTCGCGGATGGCGACGAACTCCATTTCCGGGGTGATGACGCCGGCCCTGGCGTATTCGAGCTGCGTCACCAGCCGCCCGGCCCTGCCGCGCAACGGGCGGCGCGCCGACTGGAACTGCCGCGCCAGATGCTTGCCGCGGGCGTGGCCGTTGTCCTCGGGCCTGACGGCGCGGGCGCTGACCTCCTCGGCGTCGCCGCGGGCGAGCACCCAGGCCTCGCGCGGGCGCGGCAGACCCTTTTCGATGTCGATCAGCGCCGCCGGGTCCGCATAGGGTCCGGCGGTGTCGTAGAGCGTCAGCGGCGGCTCGCCCGCCGAGGGATGCAGGGCGACCTCGCGGAACGGCACGCGCACGCATGGGTGCAGGCTGCCCTCGGCCCAGACGCGCCGCGCGCCCGGCCGCTCGCCGGTGGGGATGGCCTTCGAAACGGGAGTTTGGATGTTCACTGGCAGGCTCCTCGACACGGAGAGCCAAGCCCAGGCTTAGTTCGGTTTGCGGAGCGCGCCCCGCGTTCCCTCCCTTCGCCGGCATGACCCGGATCAGGTTCGGCGGGTCGCGGCTTCAGCCGCCTCTCAGTCCCTCGCGCGGGACACCCCGGAGAACGGCGGGCACACTAGGCGCGGGCCGCCTTGGGTTCAAGACGCGCCGCCTCTCACGCGCCGCCTCTCACGCGGCGCTGGCGCAAACCGGAACTTCCGGTGCATGGTTTCACCGCCTTGTCGGAACATGCGCACCTGCGGAGACGCACCATGCCCCAACTGACGCACATCGCCGCCGCGACCGCGGCCGCGCTCGCCAGCCTCGCCGCGGCCTTTCCCATCGCCGAGGCGCAGCCGCCGCACCGGGGCGGCGCCTGCCTCAACCTCGGCGACATCCAGGGCCAGCGGGTGGCGAACGACCACACCGTCTACCTGCGCGAAGGCGGGCGCATCTGGCGGCTCGGCTTCGCCAACGCCTGCGCCGACGCCCGCAACGAGACGCTGATCATGCATCCCGTGGCCAACAACGGCGTCATCTGCAGCGCCATCGAACTGAACGTCAGGGTGCGGCGAACGGGCCAGGCGTGCGTCGCCGACAGCCTGACGCGGCTCACCCCGGAGGCCGCCGCCGCCCTGCCCAGGCGCGACAGGCCCTAGCGGGGAGGGTCAGCGCCGCGTCACCGTGAAGCGCAGCAGCTCCTGTTTGGGCAGGTTCCAGTTGGGAGCGAGGGTCACGGCCTGCTGGTAATCGAGGTAGGCGGACTTCTCGTCGTCCATCCCCTCATAGGCGATGGCACGGTTGTAGTAGGCCTTCGCCGGCTCCTCGATGCCGAGCGCGAGCGCCTTGTCGATGTCGGTCACGCCGGCCTGGTAGCGCTTCTCGCCGATCTCCACGGCGCCCAGATTGACCCAGCTCTCGCCGAGTTTGGGCTCGACGTGCGTCGCCTCTTCAAAATCGGACCGGGCCGCGCCGTAGTTCTGCAGCAGCATGTAGAGCACGCCGCGGTTGACGTAGGTGCCGGCCTCGTCGCGCCGATCGAGTTCGCCCATCTGCAGGGCGCTGTTGCAGGTCTCCAGGGTTTCGTTGTTGGCGAGGCCCGCGAACGCCGCCTTGGAGCAGTCGTTGGCGGAGGTGTCGCCCACGACCGTGACCGCCGCGGCGGCCGATCCGCAGAGCGCCAGCGTCAGAGCCGAGACGGCGACGAGGGTGATGGTCTTCATGCCGAGCCTCCCTGGCCGTGCGCCGGCGAGTTCGGCCCGGCGACGCGAGGGAAGCTTCGCGCTGGGCGCAGCCCCTGTCAATTTCGCCGCGACTTCCTAGATCAGCGCCATGACCTCGACACATGACATCCTGGCGGCCGAAGCCGCGGCGGGCGCAGAGCGGCGCGTGGTCTGGAGCGGTGGAGGCGCGCCGGTCTCGGACGGCGCGGGCGTCCAGCTCAACCGCATCATCGGCCAGCCGCGCCTTCCGGACCTCGATCCGTTCCTGTTGCTCGACGAGTTCGCCTCGGACGATCCGGGCGCCTACATCGCCGGCTTTCCCAGCCACCCGCACCGCGGCTTCGAGACCGTGACCTACATGCTCGCCGGGCGCATGCGCCACCGCGACAACGCCGGCAACGAGGGTCTGCTGGGGCCGGGCTCGGTGCAATGGATGACCGCCGGGCGCGGCATCGTCCACTCGGAAATGCCCGAGCAGGCCGAGGGCCGCATGCAGGGGTTCCAGCTCTGGGTGAACCTTCCGGCCAAGGACAAGCTGACGGCGCCGCGCTACCAGGACATCGCCGCCGAGCGCGTGCCGATCGCGAGCTTGGGCGCGGGCGCCAGCGCCAGGGTGCTGGTCGGGGAACTGGCCGGGGTGCGCGGTCCTGTCGATCCGGGAGCGACGGCGCCGATGTTCTTCGACGTGAGCCTTGCGCCCGGGGGGCTCGCCCGCATCGCGACGCCGGCCGGCCACGCCGCGTTCGTCTATGTGTTCGAGGGCGAGGCGAGCGTCGGCGAGCCGGCCCGGACGCTGGCGCGCGGCGCCCTCGGGGTGCTCTCGGCCGGCGAGGTCACGCACCTTGGTTCGGCGGCAGGCGGACGCCTGATCTTCGTCGCCGGCCGACCGTTGCGCGAGCCGATCGCCAAGGCAGGGCCGTTCGTGATGAATACCGAGGCCGAGCTGCACCAGGCCTTCCAGGACTTGCGCGCCGGGCGGTTCTGAAGAGCGCCTCGCGCCATGCACACCGACCGCCGCGCCCCCGCGTTGACTTCAGGAGGGGCGCCGCTTAAGTCACGCGCGCTCAAGGCGCGGGGATTTCAAGCAGGCGAAGGGGCGTGGCCGCTCTTCGGACGCGGCCCGAACGAGCCGCCCAGCCCACCCGTTCCCAGGATCCCGGTCCCTCGATGCTCGACCTGAAGAAAGTTTTCGGCTCCTCCAACGACCGCAAGGTCAAGATAATGTTGGGGAAGGTAGCCAAGATCAACGCCCTGGAGCCGGCCATGGCGCGGCTCTCCGACGAGGCGCTGAGGGCCAAGACCTCGGAGTTCCGGGGGCGCATCGCCCAGGGTGCGAGCCTCGAGGCGCTGATGGACGAGGCCTTCGCCGTGGTGCGCGAGGCGGCCAAGCGGACCCTCGGCCAGCGTCACTTCGACGTGCAGATGGTGGGCGCAATGGTGCTGCATCAGGGCGGCATCGCCGAGATGCGCACCGGCGAGGGCAAGACCCTGGTCGCCACGCTGCCGGTCTATCTCAACGCGCTCGCCGGCAAGGGCGTCCACGTCGTCACCGTCAACGACTATCTGGCCACCCGCGACGCCGATTGGATGGGACGGATCTACAAGTTCCTGGGGCTTTCCGTCGGGCGGATCGTGCATGGCCTGTCCCAGGCCGAGCGCCAGCACTCCTATGCCTGCGACATCACCTACGGCACCAACAACGAATACGGCTTCGACTACCTGCGCGACAATCTCGTCTACGAGGCGAGCGAGATGGTGCAGCGCGGGCACCACTTCGCCATCGTCGACGAGGTCGATTCGATCCTGATCGACGAGGCGCGCACGCCGCTGATCATCTCGGGGCCTACCGACGACCGCTCGGAATTCTACCGCACCATCGACGGCGTCGTCCGCGAGCTGATCCAGGACGCCGAGACCTTCGACCACGACGAGAAGCAGCGCCAGGCGCTGCTCACCGAGTATGGCTCGGAGAAGGTCGAGGAGATGCTGTCGGCCGCTGGCCATCTCGCGCCGGACACCGCCGGCCTCTACGACGCCGCCAATGTCTCGGTGGTCCACCACGTCAATCAGGCGCTGAGGGCCAACGTGCTCTACCTGCGCGACCGCGACTACATCGTGCGCGGCGGCGAGGTGATCCTGATCGACGAGTTCACCGGCCGCATGATGCACGGCAGGCGCCTTTCGGAGGGGCTGCATCAGGCCATCGAGGCCAAGGAGGGCGTCGAGGTCCAGCCGGAGAACCAGACGCTGGCCTCGATCACCATCCAGAACTACTTCCGGCTCTACTCCAAGCTTTCCGGAATGACCGGCACCGCGGCCACCGAGGCGCAGGAGTTCCTCGACATCTATCAGATGGACGTGGCCGAAATCCCCACCAACGTCCGGGTGGCGCGAATCGACGAAGACGACGAGGTCTATCGCACCGCCGCCGAGAAGAACCAGGCGATCATCTCCCAGATCGAGGACTGCTTCAAACGCGGCCAGCCGATGCTGGTGGGCACGGTCTCGATCGAAAAATCGGAGCAGCTTTCCGAGCTGCTGAAGGCGCACGTCTTCGAGCACGACAATCAGAAGCGGATCGGCATCCCGCACAGCGTGCTCAACGCCCGCTACCATGAGCAGGAAGCCTTCATCGTCGCGGACGCCGGAGCGCCCGGGGCCGTGACGATCGCCACCAACATGGCCGGCCGCGGCACCGACATCCAGCTCGGCGGCAACCTGGAGATGCGGCTGGAGCGCTGGCGTCAGGAGCAGCAGGGGCTGGGCGTCGAGATCACGCCGGAGGCCGAGGAGGAGGAGCGCGATTCCGTCGCCGCCGAGATCGAGAGCAAGAGGGCCAAGGCGCTGGCCGAAGGCGGCCTCTTCGTGCTGGGCTCGGAGCGCCACGAGGCGCGGCGGATCGACAACCAGCTACGCGGCCGCACCGGCCGGCAGGGCGACCCGGGGCGCTCGAAGTTCTATCTCTCCTGCGAGGACGATCTCCTGCGCATCTTCGCGGGCGAGCGGCTCGATTCGATCATGCGCACCTTCGGCGTCCAGGAAGGCGAGGCGATCACCCACAAGTGGCTGAACAAGGCCATCGCCACGGCGCAGAAGCGGGTCGAGGAGCGCAACTACGAGATCCGCAAGAACCTCCTGAAATACGACGACGTCGTCAACGACCAGCGCAAGGCCGTCTTCGAACAGCGCAGCGAGTTCATGCAGGCGACGGACCTCTCGGAGATCGTCAAGGATTTCCGCATCGACACCATCCACGAGATGGTGATGCGCAACCTGCCGCCGAAGGCCTACGCCGATCAGTGGAACGTCGAAGGTCTCGCCTGGGAGGTGACCGACACCCTGGGCCTGCAGCTGCCGATCGCCGACTGGGCCGCCGAGGAGGGCATCGGCAACGAGGAGATCTTCGAGCGCATCTTCGCCGCCGCCGAGGAGCGGGCCGCCCAGCGCGAGCAACAGATCTCGCCGGACCAGATGCGCAGCATCGAACGCAATTTCCTGCTGCAGACGATCGACTTCCAGTGGCGCGAGCACCTTACCCATCTCGACCATCTGAAGAACGTCATCGGCCTGCGCGGCTACGGACAGCGCGATCCGCTGAACGAGTACAAGGTCGAGGCCTATTCGCTGTTCGAGAAGCTGAGGGGCGAGCTCGCCTCCAACGCCACCCGCTGGGTGATGACGGTCGAGTTCCGCTTTGAAGCGCCGCCGGAGTTCGCGCCGCGCGAACTCGTCGAGGTCCACGTCGATCCCAGCACGGGCGAGAACGAGCGCGCGGCCCTGAGCCTCGCCGGCGACATCGGATCGCTGGGGCGCGGGCGCAGCGCCGCGGCGCTCGGCGGCCTGCCCGACGGCTGGCAGCGCACCGGCCGCAACGCACCGTGCCCCTGCGGCTCCGGCAAGAAGTTCAAGCACTGCCACGGCGCGCTGGTCTGAGGCCGGAACGCGCCGGCGCCCCCGGCGTTGCCCTCGCGAAACAGCCAGCGAGGCGCATCATGGCGGATCACCCGAAAACCCCGGCCGACGAAAAGCTCGTTCCCCCCGAGCCGCCGCGCAGCTTCGCAGCGGGCGAGGAGGACGGCTACCAGACCGACACCTTCAGCCGCAACGACCAGGAAGGGCGCATCGTCTTCGAAGATGAGCCGGAGCCGACCCAGAGCCCCGGCGGGACCTCCGACGTGGAAGCGCCGCCCGAGGCCGCCCACCGCAAGGCTACCGACGACGCTGACAGTCGCGACGCCGAGCCGCCGACGGCGCAGGGCGGCGGGGTGCGCTGAGGGGCGCGACGCGCGCGCCTACGCCTGGCGCCAGTTGCCGTGGAAGCCGAAGGGCACGCGGCGCGGGAGCTTGGCGAGGCCGATCGGGCCGGCGGGGATGTCCTGGGCGTCATAGACGGCCAGATCGCTGCGATCCTCGGCGCCGCGATGGACGAGGGCGATCACCCAGCCGTCACCCTCCGGCGCGCCCTCGCCGCGTGGCACGAAGACGGGCTCTCCAGGCGAATCGCCGGCCGGGTAGAGGTGATCGGCGCGCCGGCCGGTGGCCAGATCGACGTGGGCGATGGTGTCGAAGCGCAACCGCTCGTCGCCCCTGCGGCTGATCCCGGCGAACCAGCCGTGACGGTAGGCGAAGCCGGCGCGGCGCTCGTCGAACCTCGGAAACTCGCCGGCGAGATCGTCGAGGGGCGCGCGGGCGATAGCGTCGGATGGCGAGGCGAGGTCGAAGCTCCAACGCACCATGCGCGCGACGGCGTTTTTGGGCGCCGAGCCGTCCAGCGCCGGAAACAGCGGCGCCACCGGATATTCCATCACGTCGGCGAAGATCTTGTCGCCCTCTTCCCAGGCGTTCATCGGATGGAAGACGTAGCAGGGATCGGTGGTGAACCAGCGCATGGTCTCGACGCCGGCGTCGCGGCGCATCACGCCCACGTGCGAGCCCTTGTCCGGCTCCCAGGCGAGCGGCGGGGCGCCCTGCATGGCCCGCTCGAAGCTGGCGGTCAGCGGCAGGATGGGGAAGAGCACGTGCCGGCGGGTGACCAGGAAGTCGTGCACCATCGAGGCGAACGGCGCCTGGAAGGCGTCGCGGCGCGTCACCTTGCCCGAGGCGTCGGTGACGCCGTAGGCCATGCCGGCGTTCAGCGGCCCTTCGCCGGCCGAATAGGCGAACCAGACCATCTCGCCGGTCTCGGGATCGAGCTTGGGATGGGCGGTCACCCTGCCGCGGTAGTCGGCGGCGTAGCCGCGCGCCTCCAGCGTCGCCGGATCGAGTTCGAAGGGCGGATGACCCTCCTCGAGCGCCAGCAGCCTGCCGGCATGCCAGACGATATTGGTGTTGGCGACGCCGGAATCCCTGCCGATCACCGAGGGATCGGTCGTCATCGGGTTGCCGAAGGTTCCGAAGAGCGCGCGGCCGGCGGCGTGCTCCGTCTCCCACTTGGGCGTTCTCGCCCATCGATTGCGGTAGCGCACCTCGCCGTTCTCGATGAAGAAGGCGTGGATCATTCCGTCGCCGGAGAACCAGTGGTACTCGCCGCGCGGCGCGAACTGCGGGTTGGGACCATTGCGGTAGAAGGCGCCGCGCAAGCCGCGGGGTATCTCGCCCGTGACCTCCAGGTCGAAATCGTCCTCGCTGCGAACCGGCGCGAAGTTGCCGGCGAGATAGGGATTGGCCGCCTGCGATCCGTCCATGAGGCTCCTCCGAGCACCAGGTCTTACATTGTAAATTTATGTCGTAAGTGATAATCCCTGGCAAGAGCCGACTTCACGAGGTCCCGCCGCCGTTGCCGCGCCCCCTCTCCGATGCAGACCTTGCCGGGTTCCGGGAACGGCTGATCGACGCCGCCGAGCGGCTGTTCGCCCAGCGCGGGCTGGAAGCGGTGACGATGCGCCAGCTCGCCGCCGCGCTCGACGTCTCGCCGATGACGCCCTACCGCTATTTCGCCGACAAGGACGCGATCCTGGCCGCGGTGCGCGCCCGCGCCTTCGAGCGCCACGCCGAGGCGCTGGAGGCGGCGTTCGAGGCGTCGCGGTCCGATCCGGCGCGGGCGTCCGCAGCCGTGGGGCGGGCCTACGTCGACTTCGCCTTCGACCGCCCCGAAGCCTATAGGCTGATGTTCGACATCTCCCAGCCGAGCGAGGCGCGCTATCCACGACTCGTGGCCGCGGCGGAGCGCTCGCGCCGCACCATGACCCGGCATCTGGAGCCCCTGGCCGGCGTCGGCGACGCCAATCTCGTCGGCCACATGTACTGGGCCGCCCTGCATGGGCCGATCATGCTCGAATTGTCGGGCAAGCTCGGCGACGGCTGCGACGCGCGCCGTCTCATCGCGGCGCTTCTACAGACCATCGGCCGGGGCCTGTCCGGCCAGAGAGCCGCCTCCGTCGCGGAAACGCTCGCACCCGATCGCTGACGCGGCGCGCCCTTACGATCGCCGCGGCGCGCCGCTATAGCCCAGCCATGACTGGCTTCGATTTCGACGCCTGCGTGGTCGGCGCCGGCGCCGTGGGACTGGCCTGCGCCCACGCGCTGGCGCGGCGCGGCCTCGAAGTGGTCGTGCTGGAGAAAGAGCCCGCGGTCGGTCAGGGCGTCTCCTCGCGCAACTCCGAAGTGATCCACGCCGGCCTCTATTATCCGACCGGCTCGCTGAAAGCCCGGCTGTGCGTGGCGGGGCGGCGCGCGCTCTATGGGTTTCTCGACGATCACAAGGTCGGCTACCGCAAGTGCGGCAAGCTGGTGGTGGCGACCGAGCCGGCCGAGGTCGGCCGCCTCGCGGCGATCGCCGCCCAGGCCAGGATCAACGGCGTCGAGGGCCTCGCCGAGCTGTCGGGCGCCGAGGCCGAGGCGATCGAGCCGGGGCTGAGCGCCGTCGCCGCCCTGCTGTCGCCCGAGAGCGGCGTCTTCGACAGCCATGGCTACATGCTGGCGCTCGTCGGCGAGATCGAGGCGCGCGGCGGCGCCGTGGCGCTGGGAGCGCCGTTCGAGGCGGCGGCTGCGCTGGACGGCGGCGGCTTTGGCGTGGAGGCGGGCGGCGCGGCGCCGATCCGGCTTCGCGTGCGGCGCCTCGTCACCGCTCCGGGTCTGGAGGCCCGGGCCGTCGCGGCGCGCATAGAGGGTTTCCCGGCCGGGCGCCTGCCGCCGCTGCACTATGGCAAGGGCGTCTACTTCCGCCTGCGAGGCCGCGCACCTTTCGAACATCTGATCTATCCGCCGCCGATCCAGGGGGCGCTGGGCGTCCATTACCGCAAGGATCTCGGCGGCCAGGCGGTGTTCGGGCCCGACCTCGCCTATGTGGAGGCCGAGGACTATTCGGTGGACCCGGCGCGCGCCGAAGGCTTCTACCGCTACATCCGCCGCTTCTGGCCTAGCCTGCCGGACGGCGCCCTGAGCCCCGACTATGCCGGCATCCGGCCCAAGTTGCACGGACCGGGCGAAGCCCAGCCCGATTTTCGCATCGACGGCGCCGAGACGCACGGCCTCGCCGGCCTCGTCGCCCTCTTCGGCATCGAAAGCCCGGGCCTCACCGCGTCGCTCGCCATCGGCGAGGAGGTGGCCCACCGGCTCGGCGTCAGCGAACTGGCGCCAGTCTGAGGAGGCGCCCGCGCGAGCTGTCGGTCAGCAGGTAGAGCGCCCCGTCCGGTCCCTCGCGCACGTCGCGCAGTCGCTCGTGCAGCCCTCCCAGCAGCCGCTCCTCGCCGAGGACGCGCGCGCCGTTCAGCGTCAGCCGCACCAGATCCTCGCCCCTCAGCGCCCCGATGAAGAGGCTGCCCCTCCAGGCGGGCGCGAGCCTGCCGTCGTAGAAGACCATGCCGGAGGGGGCGATGTCGGGATCCCAGTAATATATGGGTTGGGTGAAGCCGCGCCGGGCCGTGCCGACGCCGATCCGGCTCCCGTTGTAGTTGACCCCATAGGCGATCACCGGCCAGCCGTAGTTCCTGCCCTTCTCGGCGACGATCACCCGATCGCCGCCCGCCGCCCCGTGGTCGATGAGCCAGAGCTTGCCGTCGGCAGGATCGATGGCCGCGCCTTCGGAATTGCGAACGCCGAGCGCCCAGATCTCGGGACGAGCGCCCGGCCGCCCGACGAACGGATTGTCGGGCGGGACGCTGCCGTTGGGGCGGATGCGGACCAGCTTGCCGAGATCGCTGGCGAGGCTCTGCGCCTGGCTGGCCAGGGTGAAGCGATCGCCGACGGTGACGATCAGGGTTCCATCGCCGAGGAAGACAAGCCGGCCGCCGAGGTTGATGCTGCCCGCAGCTGCCGGCTGGGCGCGGAAGATCACCTGCAGGCCTTCGAGCGATCCGCCGCCGTCCTGGCGGACCAGCCGGGCGCGCGCCACCGTCAGGCCGGCGCCGCCGCGGCGCGGCTCCAGATAGGCCAGATAGACGAGGTGGTCGGCGGTGAAATGCGGATCCAGGGCCACGTCGAAGAGGCCGCCCTGACCGCCGCTCTGGACCTTCGGCACGCCGGCGATCGGGCCTGAGAGCGCCCCGCCCGGACCGATGAGCCTCAGTCTGCCGACACGCTCGGTGACCAGCATGGCGCCACCTGGCAGGAAGGCGAGGCTCCAGGGATGGTCGAGGCCGCGCGCGAGCGTCGCCACCTGGAACCGCACGCCCGCAGACATCGACGGCGCGCGGGTCTGACCGGGAAACGCCGGGTGCTGCCAGGGCGCCTCCGGCGCGCCGGCGCCGGCCGCCCCGCAATCGAGGCCGGCGAAGGCCAAGGCGAGGAGACCGACGAGGACAATGCGCATCCAGGCGCCCGTTTTCATGGCCGGCCGCCGCGCCTTGAAGGCGCCCGGCCCCGGCCTTATACCCGGCGCTCGCCTTCGGCTGGGTAGCTCAGATGGTTAGAGCGGCGGATTCATAACCCGCAGGTCGGCGGTTCGATCCCGCCCCCAGCTACCACCCGGGTCCCAACGCGGCCGGCCGGAGCGAGGGAATCCGGGAAGCCGGCCAGGTCGCCAGCCAGTCGAAGCGGCTTCGAAAGCTTGGGCGCGCTATTCGGATCGAAGGTGCAATTAGAGGCTTTGCACCTGCAGTCGGCCAATTTGGCCCGGACGGGCCGCGCGACTCTCTGCCAAGGCGACGCCCTCGGTGAACAGCCTGCGGTGGTCTGGAGACCGGAACAGGAACTCGGTCATGACGCTGGTCCACCCAACTGAGCTTGCGGCGAACCGCGCCTGCAGCGCCGCGATCGCGGGCTGAGCGGCGGCTGCCTCGCCCAGATGACTCAGGCAGGCGACCAGCAGCGCGGCGCCGTTGAAATAGCTCGGAGCCAACTGGCGCGCTTCCTTCAACAGAGCGGCCCCTTCGCCGAAGCGGCGCTGTTCGAACCGAGCGTGACCGATGCAGGCGATCTGGACGTAGCGCACCGGCGAGAACGGCTCGAGGCGAATGGACGTGAGCGCGCTCGACGGCGAGTTCGGCCTCGCCGGCGGCGGCGAGGAACAGGCCACTCATCCTCCACGCGAGCGAGAGACCAGGGTTGAGGGCAAGCGCCCGGTCGACCAGCGCCGATGCGGCGTCGAAATCCTGGCCAAGCAGCCGCAACGCGCCGCCGACCAACGAGAGCACCGTGGCGTCGTCCCCGCCGGCCCTCAGCGCCCGCTGCGCGAACTCGACGCCCTTGCCGCGTTGGGCGACATCCCCGTGGTCAGAGCCTCCTCGCCGCGAACATAGGCGACCTGCGCCAGGGCCTGCCCGAGGTTGGGGGTCCGCGGCGATGGCGCGCTCGAGAAGCTCGAGCGCCGCGGCGTGGTCCGCCTTCTCTGGCATGGCTTGAGGCGAGCCAAGTGTTCGCTTGGCGCCGACCCTTTAAGGCGCAGAGCTGCCTCGAGTGCCAGCTCCCCGTCAGGCCGCCACGGCTCCGGGAGCGGCGGCGCCGGCGGCGAGGGCGGCTTCGAGGGCCTCCATCAGGCGCTCCGGCTTGATCGGCTTCTCCACGACCGAGCACATGCCGGCGGCGAGGTATTCGGCGGCTTCGTCCGGGTCGGCGTTGGCGGTCAGGGCGATGATCGGCGCCCGGCCGGCTGGGCCGGAAAGCTGGCGGATGGCGCGGGCGGCGGTGACGCCGTCCATGCGGGGCATCTTGATGTCCATCAGGATGACGTCGAACCGGCCGGCCCGGGCGGCCTCCACGGCCTCGACGCCGTCCGCCACCGACTCGGTGGAGCAGTTGAACATTTCGCATAAAGCCTCGACCACCATGCGATTGGTGGCGTTGTCGTCGACGACGAGGACATGGGCCGAGCGCCGCCCCGCTTCGGGCCGGACCTCCGGCGCCTGGGCGCCGGTCATGGCGCCGGGCGCCGTGAACTCGAAGGCGAGGGTCGCGCCGGGCCCGGCGTTGGCGGTGATGTCCATCCGCCCGGCCATGGCGGCGATGGTGCGCCTGGCGAGCATCAGGCCAAGTTGCAGACCGGCGTCCCGCGGCTGCGCCGCGTCCAGATCGCCGCTGAAGGGGTCGTCGAATCGGACGCCGGCGGAGGCGGCGCCATTGTCGCGCACCCGTCCGGTGAGGGCGACGCCGGCGTCGGACGGGCGCGCCTGGAGACTGGCCTCGACGACGCCGCGCCCGGAGCGGGCGATGGCGTATCCGATCAGAGCGTCGAACACCTGCAGCAGCCGGTCCTGGTCGATCATGGCGGCGCAGTCGGGCTGGCCGGCGTAGGAGACCAGCAAGGTGGCGCCGCTCTCCTCGGCGCGCCCGCGCCAGCGCGCCTCGATCTGGTCGACCAGTTCCTGGAGCCGTCGCGGCTCGGGCGCGATCACCAGGCGCCCGGCGGCGGCGCGCTGCAGGTCGGCGGCGGTGTCGAGCAGCGCCAGCGCGGCGCGGGCGGCGTCGCCGATGGTCCAGAGATGGGCGCCGGCGTCCTCAGGCAGGCGCATCCGGCTCAGCGCCTCGGCGGCGGCGAGGGCATGGGCGACGGGCTGGCGCACCTCGGCGCAGACGCGCTCCACCAGGCTCGCCTCGCCGGCGCCGGCGAGGAGGGCCGGGGCCAGGTCGACCAGATCGGCGACCCCGGCATAGGCGCCGTCCTCGGTGACGATGAACCCTTGCCGCAGCGCATCGGGTCGCTCGGCCAGGACGCGGTTCAGGAAGGCGATCGGCGGCTCCGCGGCGTCGGCGACGAGGGGCTCGGGCTCCATCGCCTCGATGATGGCGCGACCGCCCGCCCCCGGCGCCTGCATCCGCGCCATGAAGGCCGCGCGCCCGACCAGGCCGACCGGACGGGCTCCATCGACCACGGCGAGGAACCGGCAAGAGGGCTCGCGCGCGAACATCGCCAGCGCCGCGTCGCAAGGCGCGCCGGCGGGCAGCGCCGCCCGTCGTTCAATGGCTTGGCCGATTGTCTGCATCGAGGCCGCGCATACCTAAGCTGGCGCACACCATGGCCTCAAGGCGCTTGCGAACAGGTTAAGCCTGGGCGGACTGCGCCGCGCCGGCGTGCGATGCTCAGCGCCCGCTGGGGATGTCCTTGAACGCCACGTCCTTGTCGACCCGCACGTCCTGCGGCAGCCCCAGCACCCGCTCGGCGATGATGTTGCGCATGATCTCGTCGGTGCCGCCGGCAATGCGCATGCCGGGCGCGCTCATCAGGGTCGCCTGGAACAGCGCCGAGAGCGGCGCCACCTCCGGGTCGGCGACGATGCCGAACTGGTCCTCCAGATCCAGGGCGGTGGCCGCGACGTCCTGCATCAGGGGCGCCGTCACCAGCTTGCCGATCGAGGCTTCCGGGCCGGGCGTCTGGCCGCGCGACAGCGCCGTCTGGGTGCGCAGGCGCGTGTACTTCAGCCCCTCGGCCTGCACGTACCAGTCGGCGACCTTCTCGCGCAGGCCGACGTCCTTGATCCCCGAGCCCGCCAGGGTGGCGAGGCTGGAGGCGAGCTGCATGACCTGGCGGTGATAGCTGACGCCGCCGCCGATGGCGTTGCGCTCGTTCATCAAGGTGACCAGCGAGACCCGCCAGCCGTCGCCCACCGCGCCGATCCTCTGGCTGTCCTTGACCCGCAGATCGGTGAAATAGACCTCGTTGAACCCCGACGCGCCGGACATCTGGTGGATCGGGCGCACCTCGATCGCGGGGTCGTGCATGTCGACCCAGAACATCGTCAGCCCCTTGTGCTTGGGGGCGTTCGGGTCGGTGCGGGTGACGAGGATGCCGAAGTCGGAATACTGGGCGCCGGAGGTCCAGACCTTCTGGCCGTTGATGATCCAGTCGCCGGAGCCGTCCGGCGCCGGCACGGCGCGGGTGCGCGCAGCGGCCACGTCGGAGCCGCCGGACGGCTCGGAGAACAACTGGCACCAGATCTCCTCGCCGCGCAGGGCCGGACCCACGAAGCGCCGCTTGTCGGCCTCGGCGCCGGCGGTCATGATCGTGGGCAGGCACATGCCCAGGCCGATCTGGAACGGGTTGCCCGGCGTCGAATGCCGCGCCTCCTCCTGGGCGAAGATCTGCGCCTGCCAGTTGGCGCCGCCGACCCCGCCCCACTCCTTGGGCCAGGTGATGCAGGAATAGCCGGCGGCCGCCTTCCTGGCCTGCCAGGCCTTGGCCCGCGTCAGTCCAGCGCTGTCCTCCTCGTCGTCGCCGCCCGCGTCCCGGGGAGCGTTGGCGGCCAGCCAGGCCCGCGCCTCGGCGCGATAGGCGGCTTCTTCCGGGGTGTCGTTGAAATCCATGGCTTGCGCGATCCTTCAGGCGGCGTTGCGCCGTTCGAGCTGGGTGACGAGGCGCTCCTTCCAGGCCTTGGCGCCTCCGGCGACGAGGCCCAGCTGCTGGGCGCGGCGATAGAAGAGGTGGCAGTCCATCTCCCAGGTGAAGCCGATGCCCCCGTGGGTCTGCAGGTTCTCCTTGGCCGCGTACCAGTAGGCCTCGCAGGCCGAGACCCGCGCCGCGGCGGCCGCCAGCGGCAGCTCCGAGGCGCCCGCCTCCAGCGCCCAGGCCCCGTAGTAGGCGTTGGAGCGGGCGAGCTCGTTCTTCACGTACATGTCGGCGAGCTTGTGCTTGATCGCCTGATAGCTGCCGATCGGGCGGCCGAAGGCGTAGCGGTGCATGGCGTAGTCCTTGGCCATCTCCAGCGCCCGGTCGGCGCCGCCGAGCTGCTCGAACGCCAGCAGCACCGCGGCGCGCGCCAGCAGGGCCTCGGCCAGGGTCATGCCCTCGCCCGCCTCGCCGAGCCGCTCGGCCGGCGCGCCCGCGAACACGAGTCGCGCGGCGCTGCGCGTCGGATCGAGGGTCTTCAGGGTCTCGCGCGTCACGCCCGCGCCCTTCAGCTCGACGAGGAAGAGGCTGGTCCCGGCCCCTTCGCGCGCCAGCACCACGGCGAGGTCGGCGATGTCGCCGTCGGTGACCGGCAGCTTGGCGCCCGAGAGCCGGCCGCCGTCGACCCTGGCCTGCACCTGCGCTTCGGCAAGGGCGCCCGGCCGCTCCGAGGTCGCGAAGGCGCCGATGATCTCGCCCTGGGCGATCTTCGGCAGCCAGGCCCGCTTCTGCGCCTCCGATCCGGCCAGCAGCAGCGCCTCGGCGAGAAAATAGGCGGTGGAGGCGAAGGGGATCGGCGCCAGGGCGCGGCCCAGCTCCTCGGCGATGACGCACAGCTCCAGCCGCCCGAGGCCGAGGCCGCCGTATGGCTCCGGGATCGCGGTTCCGAGCCAGCCCTGCGCCGCCACGGCGCGCCAGAGCTCGGCGTCGTAGGACCTGGCCGCATCGTCGAGCACGGCCCGGACCTTCGAGGTGGGGCAGTGGGCGTCCAGGAACCGGCGCGCCTCCGATTTCAGCAGCTTCTGGTCGTCGGAGAAGTCGAAATTCATCAGGTCGTCCTTCAGGGCCCAGGGCCACCATAATCGGCTTTTCGCCCGGCGAAAGATTGACCGCGCGTCAATGACTTCCGGCTAGGCTGGAGGCCGCTCCCACGCTTCGAGAAAGGCGACTTTCGCCATGGCCAAGGCGGTCTTCCAGCGCAACCAGAAGGTCTGGGTCGAGAGCGTCGGGGCCTGGGTGCTGATCGAGAAGATCGAGCCGGTGTGGGCCAAGGGCTTCGACGAGCCGGTGCGCGTCACCTACGAGGTGGGCCTCGGCCGCCCGTTCCTCGCCCACGAGCTGCGCGCCGAGGATCCGGTGGCGCAGGACGAGACCGCCGACGGCGCGCCCGGCTGGCGGCTGATGCGGGCGCGCAACAAGTGGCAGACCAGCGAGGAGTGCGCCCATCATCCCTATCCCGGCACCTATCCGATCGTGGTCACCGACGCCGGCGACTGGGGCGGCTGGCGCGTGCCCGGCGCCGAATACGATCGCGACCCGAGGAAGATCGAACAGCAGGCGCGCCTGATCGCCTCGGCCCCGGCGCTGCGGCGCCTGGCGCGCGAACTCCTCGAGCTTGCGGCCGAAGCGCCCGACGACGTCCCGCCGGCGCTGCTGGGCCTCGCCCGCCAGGCGCTCGCCATCGAGCGCTACCTCGCGGAAATCCCCGCGGCCGCGCCCGAGACGGCGGAGTAGCCGAAGCCGCCGGCGCAGCGGCAGGCCGGGACGGGAACTGGGCCCCTGCCTTCCCTGTCTCATCGCGGGGGGCCGCTCCAGGCGCTGCGCACCGTATTCGCACCGTTGTGTACGGTGGCCACCCGGGCGCGGGCGGGACGCAAGCGTCGCTCGCCGTCGCCGAGCGCGCGACGCTGCGCACCGTATTCGCACCGTTGTGTACGGCGGCCCTGGTTCGAAGCGCGCCAGGGCGCGCTGCGGCGCGAGGGGGCGCGGGGCGAGGCTGAGGGACGAGGGGGCGCGTGACGCTCACGACCGGTCTCCGCTTGGTGGACATGCCGCCGGGGATGACCATCCTACGCCATCGCCGGGCTCGGCTAACCGCCGCTGAACCCTCACGGCGCAGATGGCTGGTGGCGACGCCGGCGTGACCGCTACCGCGTCAGCGTGCGGTCAAAGAACCGGGCCATGATCTGGTAGACGCGGCGCGACTCGGGCAGGCGAGGAAAGATGTGGAACGCGTGCCCGAGCCCGTCGAAGACATAGAGCCGCGCATCCACGCCGGCCTGGTCGAGGCGCAGGTGCAGGTCGGTGACGCTGCTGGCGGCGAAGTCGCGACCGCCGGCGATGAGCAAAGTCGGCGGAAACCGGCGCAGGAGGCCGGGATCGGCGGCGGGCGACACGCAGCCGTCGTCCCAGGCCGCGCCGGCGAAATAGGGCAGGGCGGCCAGACTGACCGGCTCGCCCGGCGAGGCGTCCTCGCCGGTCAGCGACGAGCCCAGCCAGGGGGCGTCGCCCCCGAGTTCGCCGGCGCCGCCGCCGAGCATGGCCAAGGCGCCGGGCGCCGGCAGGTCGTGCCTCAACATCCAGGCGGTGGACTGGGCGGTGAGGATGGCGCCGGCGGAACAGCCGTAGACGCCGAGGGCGGAGGGAGCATGACGCTCCAGCAGAGCGCGCCAGACGGCGGCGACGTCCTCGGAGGCCGCGGGAAAGACGTGCTCGGGCGCCAGGCGATAGTCGACCGCGATCACCTCCACGCCCATCTCGGCGGCGATGGGAATGGCTTCGACGAGGGCGCCGGAGCCGGCGCCCCACATGAACGCGCCGCCGTGCAGGCACAGAAGGGCGCGGCGCCGGTTTTGCGGCCTGGGTTCGAGCGGGGCGACTACATGGACGCGGACGGCGCCGATCTCGGCTTCCCGGACGTCGACGGCGAAGAGGCCGCGCATCTCGTCGGCGAGCCGGCTGTTCTGCCTGGCGTAGTGGGCGCGCAGGGCGAGCGGACACAAGCTCGTTCCAGGTGGCGTGATGAGCGGACTTGGTTGAGGTAGCCCCAGATGTAGAGCCGTAGCGTGTCACCTGGATTGTAGCCGGGACGGCCGGTCGCCGCGGCAACGGTGCGGTCGAAGCCGAGCTCGGTCAGCTTCAAGCTGGCGACAAAAGCGTCGACCACGCGGACCAGCGCGTCGGACGCAACATAGTCGTCAACGCAGGGCGGAAGTAAGCTGACCTGATCTCGCGGGGACCCTTCAATGAAGCTCACTGGTACCTCGGTTGGGTGAACCTTAACGAACCGCGGTCAATGGTGGAGGGTAAATTCGTCCGCATCCCCGCAGGTCGCGGTTGGTGCAGCGCATGTGTCGGGGGCATCACAGGTGTCTGAACAGTCGCAAGACGACATAATTCAGGATCTCACGCCCTATCAGATGACGCTGATGGCCATGGTGTTACCGTGGCGTGCTCACGCCGTGTTCAACGTTATCGCTGGACTTGGACTGGGCCTTGTTGGGGCCCCGCTGCTCGGGTCAATCTGGGCTCTGAGCCTATGCCTCGCCGATTGGCTTATACAAAGACTGTATCGAAACTGGCTGCCGGCAGCGGCCGAAACGGACTCCACCAAGGGTCTGGCGCGGTTGAGCTGGGTGGTTCTCATGAGGACGGCGCTCTGGTTTGCGCCGCCCCTGGCCCATACCGTCGCGGCTCACAGCCAGACGGGCTTTGCCTTCGTCGCCGTTACCGCAATTTCTGTCACCGCCCTTGGCGTGTCGCTCGGCTGGACCTCGTGGCGCATCTTCGCCGCCATGGCGGGCCCGGCGACGCTAGCGGTCGCCGTCTCGACAGTCGCCCTCTTTGGGCTCGGGCCCTCCGCCGGCGTATTGGTCGGTCTCGGGAGCGTGGGCGCGACGCTTGTGCTGCTCGCCGTCGGCACGCACAAAACCGTCGGCGGATGGAGCCGCGCGAACAAGCGCACCATCGAGGTGATGGCTGAAATGAAGTCCGCGCTGGATCGATCCGAGGCTGCGGAACGGCGCCTAAGGATCGCGATCGGGCTCGCCAAACTGCACGTCTATGAAATGGACTACGCGCGGCGCACGCTCACCAGCCTCGGCGCTGAACAGGATTTCTTCGAACAGCCTCTCACCTACGAACACCTCTACCGAGACCCGTATTTCGCGGTGGCTCCCGAGCACCGGGAATCCGCCGTGGCGGCCTGGGCGAAGTATGAAGTGGGCGACGGGCCGTATCAGGCGGAGTACCGCGTCAAGCGCAGCGATGGCCGCGAGGTCTGGGGCTCGGCCTCGGCAGAGTTGATCCGAGATGAGAGAGGCAAGCCGATAACCCTCGTGGGCGCGATACAGAACGTGACCGAGCGGAAGCGCAGCGAGATCGACCTCATCGAAGCCTTGTCGCATGCCGAGGCAGGCAGCCGCGCCAAGAGCGAATTCCTGACCATCATGAGCCACGAGATCCGAACCCCGCTTAACGGCGTCCTCGGTATGGTCCAGGCGATGGAACGCGACAAGCTTAGGGCCCGTTGAACAATACGTGAATCTGGAGGGTCGATTTTCCGACGATGGAGGATTCCCTTGGGGCGGGGAGCTTTCTAGAATCGGCTGGTGATTGACGAAGCAGCGATCCGTTTGCGGTATGAGGCGGTGG
>DATKRO010000030.1:0-7447 GCA_035532115.1 Caulobacteraceae bacterium
GCCGCGCTTGCCCTTGCGGTCACGCTCGCGGCGGGTCTGGCCGCCTGCCAGCCCTCTAGCGGCGGCAGCTTCGACCAGAAGGTGAAGGCCTATCTGATGGCCCACCCTGAGGAGCTGCGCGCGGCGCTCGAAAACATGCAATCGAGCGAAGAGCAGACCGCCGAGAAGAAGGAGACCGACGCCCTCGCGAAAGCCAGGCTGGCGCTGCCCAAGCTTCGCGCGGCTCTGGAACGCGACCCGCGCGACTTCGTGGCCAATCCAATGGGCAAGGTCACGGTGACGGAGTTCTACGACTTTCAGTGCGTGCACTGCATCAACATCGCCCCGAAGCTCATCGGCCTCATCCGCACGCGCCCCGACGTGCGCTTCGTCTTCAAGGACCTGGTGATCTTCGGGCCGACCTCCGAACATGCGGCGCTCGCCGCCATGGCGGCAAAGGCGCAGGGCAAGGACGTGCTCGGGCTCTACCAGGACTTCATGAGCACCCATCCCCTTACCGACGCCGACATCGACCGGCTGGCGGCTGCACGCGGCGTCGACGTGGCGGCCCTCGGCGCGCCCGCTGTCCGCGCCAAGGCCGAGGCGAGGCTCGCCGACGTCGCGGATCTCGCGAACAAGCTCGCCATCGACGGGACGCCGGGGTTCGTCGTCGGCGACCAGATCATCGAAGGCGAGGATTATCCGGCCATCCTCGCCGCCATCGCCAAGGCCGAGAAGCGCGCCTGAGACGCGGCCGTATCAGCGGGGCGCGGTGGTCTTCTCGATCCAGGCGGCGAAGGCCGCCATGAGCTTGCGCAGGAATTCGCGCGAGCCGTCGCTGGTCACTTGGCCGTCCTCAGTGAAGAGCTGCGCGGCCTGGCCGATATAGGCTTCGGGCTGCTGCAGCACCGGCATGTCGAGGAACACCAGCGACTGGCGCAGGTGATGGTTCGCCCCAAAGCCGCCGATCGCGCCCGGCGAGACGCTGACCACGGCGGCCGGCTTGCCCGACCAGACGCTCTTGCCATAGGGGCGCGAGCCTACGTCGACGGCGTTCTTCAAAGGGCCGGGTACAGAGCGATTGTATTCGGGCGTGGCGAAGAGCACCGCATCCATAGGGCGCACCTGATCGCGGAAGGCCATCCAGGCAGGCGGCGGACTGGACTCCAGATCCTCGTCGTAGAGGGCCAAGGCGCCGATCGCGACTTCGGTCAGGCGCAGCCCCTCGGGCGCCAACGCCTCCAGCGCCTTGGCCGCGCGCCGCGTGAACGAGCCCTTGCGCAGGCTCCCGACCAGGACCGCGACGTTCCTCGAAGAAGCCATGTTCGTCCCTGCGTCTGACGCGGCGCGGCAAATCGCGCGCCATGGGCGGAATAGATGGCGCGCAGCGGGCGGCGTTCAAGGATGCCGCCGGCAGGCTGCATCGTCCGTCCCAGCGCCCGCGAACCTGTCGGTCGCGGCGACCAGCAGGTCCATGACTTCGGGGTGGCCCGCCCCGTGGCCGGCGTCGTCGACCAGGGTTAGCTCGGCGCCCGGCAATGCCTGCGCCAGCCGCCACGCGTCTTGCGGCGGACTGCTCACGTCGAGCCGCCCGTGAACGAGGACGCCCGGCACGCCGGCCAGGCCCGCCGCTCCGGCGATGAGCGCCCCATCCTCGAGCCAGGCGGCGTGACTCCAGTAGTGGGTGACGAGCCGTGCGAACGCCATCCGGAAGCGGGGGTCCCGGTAGCGCGGATCGCGGGCGCGGCCGGGATGGATCGCGACGTGGCTGTCCTCCCAGTCGCACCAGTCCTTGGCCGCCTTTTCGCGCACTGCACCTTCGGGATCGGCGAGAAGGCGGGCATAGGCCTGCGCCAGGTCGCCGTCGCGGTCCGCCGGCGGAACGCCTTCCCGAAAGCGCGCCCAGGCTTCGGGGAAGAAACGTCCGACGCCGCGGGTGATCCAGTCCACCCCTTGCGCGCTGGTCGTGCCGACGCTGAAGAGGACCATTTCGCTGACGCGCTCGCGGTGCGCCTGCGCATAGGCCAGACCGAGCGTCGTTCCCCACGAGCCGCCAAAGACGAGCCAGCGCTCGATTCCCAGGCGCCTGCGCAGGCGCTCGATATCGGCGACCAGGTGGTGGGTGGTGTTGGCGCCGAGGTCGGTCGCCGGATCGGCGGCATGTGGCAGGCTGCGACCGCAGCCGCGCTGGTCGAAGAGCACCACCTTGTAGGCGCGTGGATCGAAATAGCGACGCCAGCCCGGCGTGCAGCCCGAGCCGGGGCCGCCGTGCAGCACCACGGCCGGCCTGCCCTCGGGGGCGCCGCACGTCTCGCAATAAAGGCGATGGCCCTCGCCGACGTCGAGCAGCCCATTCTCGTATGGGTCGATGGGCGGATAGAGCGTCACCCTCGCACATCCCTTGGCGCGGCCCAACTCGCGGCGCGACCGCACTTTAGGCCGAGCGGCGTGAAGCCGCTACGATTGGCCAGCAGCGCAGACTGGGCCTATGTGGCGTCGCCGCAGACCCGAAGGATCTCCCCGCTTGCTTGGACACGTCGCCGGACCTGCGGCCATCGCGCTTCTCGTCGTGGCGGGGCTCTGGGCCGGAACGCAGAACGCCCTCGCCGGCGGAGGCTCGTTCGTCACCCTGCCGGCGCTGATGCTGACCGGACTGGACGCGCGTTCGGCCAACATCACCTCCACCGTCGCCCTCTTCCCAGGCCAGGTGGCCACCGGCTGGCGCGGCGGCTCGATGGCGATGGGCGCCGAAGGACTCTCGTTCCGCACCCTGGCCGTCATCAGCCTGGCCGGCGGGGCGCTGGGGGCGATGCTGCTGCTGGTCACGCCGTCCAGCATCTTCGCCCGCATGGTGCCATGGCTGGTGCTCTTCGCCACCACGGCCTTCGCCTGGGGCTCGTTCGGCCGCCGGGCCAAAGCGCGTAAGGGACGGCTGTCGCCGCGCATCGCCGCAGCGCTGCAGTTCGCCGTCGCCATCTATGGCGGCTATTTCGGCGGCGGCATCGGGTTCCTGATGCTGGCGGTCCTCACCATGGCGGCCCTGCCGGTGCGCAACGCCGGCGCCACCAAGAACGTCCTGGCCGCGGCGATGAACCTCACCGCGGCAATCGTGTTCCTGTTCGCCGGCCATGTGCGCTGGGTCGCGGCGCTGATCCTGGGCGCAGGCGCGATCGCCGGCGGCCTCTTCGGCGCGTGGATGCTGAAGCGGGTGAACGAGAACATCCTGCGCCTGATGGTGATCGCCATCGGCGTCGCCCTGACCATCGGGCTCTTCATCGTCGAGCGCTGAGCCGCCGCGGTCAGCCAGGTTTGCCGAGACTCGCCCCGCCCCCGGCGCGCGCCGGCGCCGCCTCGATGAAGCGGCGCAGCAGCGCGGCCAGTTCGGCGGGGCGGTCGAGGTTGGGGGAGTGGCCGACGCCGTGCCAGACGTGCAGCCCCGTCCCCGGCGGACACTTCGCCCAGGTGGCGAGCATCGCGGAGAGCGGGATCAACTCATCGGCATCGCCGCAGGCCAGCAGAACCGGCATGGGCAACGCCTTCACCCTTTCGCCGAGCCGCAGGCTGAACATCGAGCGCATCGAGCCGCGCAGCCGCCGTTCAGGAGCCGCGCGCATGTCGGCGGCGAGCTGGCGCATCAGCTCGGCGGGCGCGCCGGCGCCGGAGGCGTCGATGCCGTCGCTAGGCGCGTCGCCGCTCTGACGCCGCCGGCGCGCCTCCATCATCCGGTCGAGCAGCTCCTCCGGTGCGTGCCCCCCGCTGGTCGGGCTGGCGCCGCGCCCGTCCGGATCGGCCGGATCGAGCAGCACCAGGCCCCTCACCGGTTCGGGATGGTCGACGGCGAACTGGGCGACCGTCGCACCGCCCAGCGAATGACCCACCAGGGTGTAGTCCGACCAGCCGAGCCCAGCCAACAGCTCGAATGCGTCGGAGGCGAAGATCGGAATGCTGAAATCGGCTTCCTGCGGCGGGGACTGCGATGCGCCGGCGCCGCGGTTGTTGATGGCGATCGAGACATACCGATCCTCCGGCAAGGCCTGCTGCACCATCCGCCAGATCGCCGCCGACGCCTGGAAGCCGTGGATGAACACCACCCGCTCTTGCCCATGGCCGTGCTTGAAGTACTCGAGCCGCACCTTGGAAAGCTGAGCGAAAGCCATTTCGTCCCCCTGCCCCCGCCCGGATCAGATCAGCCCCGCCAGCGGCGAGGACGGCTCGGCGTACATCCGCTTGGCCATGCGTCCGGCCAGATAAGCCTCGCGGCCGGCGATCACGGCGTGTTTCATCGCCCTGGCCATGCGCACCGGGTCCCTGGCCTCCGCGATCGCGGTGTTCATCAGCACTGCGTCGCAGCCGAGCTCCATAGCCACCGTCGCGTCCGAGGCCGTGCCGACGCCGGCGTCCACCAGCACCGGAACGCGAGACTGCTCGACGATGAGCGCGATGTTCACCCGGTTCTGCACGCCGAGCCCCGAGCCGATGGGCGCGCCCGCCGGCATGATCGCGACCGCGCCGAGATCCTCGGCCTTCTTGCACGCCACCGGATCGTCGGTGGCGTAGACCATCACCGAAAATCCATCGTCGATCAGCAGCTTCAGCGCCCGCAGCGTCTCCTCCATGTCGGGGTAGAGGTGTGCGGTGCGGCTGAGCACTTCCAGCTTGACCAAATCCCAGCCGCCGGCTTCGCGGGCCAGGCGCAGGGTGCGCACGGCCTCCTCGCCGGTGAAGCAGCCGGCGGTGTTGGGCACATAGGTGAACCGGTCCGGCCGCACGAAGTCGGAGAGCATCGGCTGGGCGGGATCGGAAAGGTTGACGCGTCGCAGCGCCACCGTGACCATCTCGGCGCCTGCGGCCTCGGCCGCGGCGGCGTTCACGGCATAGTCCTTGTATTTGCCGGTGCCGACGACGAGGCGCGAGCGGAAGCTGCGGCCCGCGACGCTCCAGCCGTCCTCGGGGGCGATGCGAGAGCCGTCCATCTTCGTCTCCTTTCAGCCGCCGCCCACGAAGGCGACGATCTCGATGCGGTCACCCTCGGCCAGCGGCGTCGCCGCATAGGCCGAGCGCGGCACGATCTCGAGGTTGCGTTCGATGGCGAGCTTGCGCCCGTCGAGACCGAGCCGGCCGATCAGATCAGCGATGCTCAGGGCGGCCACCTCGGTCGCTTCGCCATTGATGGTCAAACGCACGGCACGGCTCCAGCGCGGCCGGACGGCGGCTGAAGGAAGGCCGAGGAGTCTCGCATCCACGCCCTCTCTCCCTTCGCCGGCATGACCCGGATCAGGTTCAGCGGGTCACCGCGCGGCGCAGCGGTTTCTCAGTCCCCTGGCGGGACTCCCCGGAGAAGGCGGCACTCTACGCGCGGCCGGCCGGGCGTCAACCGCGCGCCGGGGCTGATGCGTCGCCGAGGCGTCGATCTGGCCTCGACCTGGCGTGGGGGCTGGCGGGCGCGCCCATCGGTGCGCTCTCGATCGAGGCAGCCCTGCCGCGCAACTTCAAGGCTCGGCGCGGGTTTGCCCGAAACCAGCCGCAGCCAGGAGTTCGAGCCCCCGATGCTTCCCCCTGCGCTCCGCAAGGCGATGGCCCAGGTAGTGCTCGCCTCGCTCGTGCTGCTGTTGATCGGACTGCTGTCGGTGTGGAGTGGCCAGGCCTGGCTTGCGCCGAGCCTGGCTTCGGCCGCGTTCATTCAGATACTGACGCCGGAGACGCCGAGCGCCCGCGCCTGGCCCATGGTGGCCGGCCAAGCGTGCGGGATCGCAGGCGGCTACGCGGGTGTCTATGGGGCGCTGGCGATCGCTGCGCCGGTGTGCGCCCCCCTGCCTTCACCGCCGCAGCCGCGCACGTGACCGCGCCTCCGACCCCAACTTGTGACCCCGACCGCCGCCGGTTACAAGCAGCGCATGCGGGCGGGGACGAATGCCAAAACCCATCTATGTCTTGAGCGGCCCGAACCTCAACCTGCTTGGCGAGCGCGAGCCGCACATCTATGGCCGGGCGAGCCTGGACGACATCAGGGTGCTTTGCGAGCAGCGCGCGGCCGCGCGGGGCCGCGCCGTCGTCTTCCGCCAGACCAACCAGGAAGGCGAACTCATCGACTGGGTGCAGGAGGCGAGGCTCGCGGCGGCGGCTCTGGTGATCAACGCGGCCGGCTACGGCCACACCTCGGTCGCGCTGCACGACGCCCTGAAGATGCTGGCCGTGCCCGTGATCGATTGCCACCTTTCCAATCCGGCCGCGCGGGAGCCGTTCCGCCATGGATCCTTTGTGGCCATGGCGGCCGCTGGCGTGGTGTCGGGCTTTGGCCCGATGAGTTATGAGCTTGCGGTCGAGGCCGCGTGCGGCCTCGCCGTCGACTGACCATATCCCGGCGCGGCAACCCGAGGTTCGAACGACCGAATGGCTGACAGCAAGGCTTCCGCCGATCCGATCGACGCGCGCCTGGTGCGCCGGCTCGCGGCCATCCTGAACGACACCGGCCTGACCGAGATCGAGGTGGAGCGGGGCGATCTTCGCATCAAGGTCGCCAGGGCGCCCGCTCCCGCCGCCTCGCTCCCGGCGGTGCTGGCCGCGCCCGCCGTGCTCGCGGGCGCCGCGTCCTCGCCGCCCGCGACCGCCCACGCTCCCCCGACGGCGCAGGGCGAGGTGATCACATCGCCGATGGTGGGCACCGTCTATCTGCAGCCGGAACCGGGTTCGGCGCCGTTCGTGCGCGTCGGCGATCAGGTGAGCGAGGGTCAGACGCTCTTCATCGTCGAAGCGATGAAGACCATGAATCCGATCCCCGCCCCGCGCGCCGGACGGATCGTCGAACTGCTGGTGGGCGACTCCCAGCCGGTAGAGTTCGGCGAGCCGCTGGCGGTGATCGAGTAGAGTTCGTGTTCGACAAGATACTCATCGCCAACCGTGGCGAGATCGCCTTGCGCATTCACCGCGCCTGCAAGGAAATGGGCATCGCCACCGTCGCCGTGCATTCCGAGGCCGACACCAGCGCGATGCACGTGCGTCTGGCCGACGAGAGCGTCTGCATCGGCCCGGCGCCCCTGGCCAAGAGCTACCTCAACATTCCCAACATCATCGCCGCCTGCGAGATCACCGGCGCCCAGGCCGTGCATCCGGGCTATGGGTTCCTGTCGGAGAATGCCCGCTTCGCCGAGATCGTCGAGGCTCACGGCTTCACCTTCATCGGCCCCAAGCCGAACCACATCCGCATGATGGGCGACAAGATCGCCGCCAAGGTCGCGGTCAGATCGGCGGGCATTCCCGTGGTGCCGGGTTCGGACGGAGCGCTGACGTCGGAGGCCGAGGCGATGCAAGCGGCCGGCGAGATCGGCTTTCCGGTGCTGATCAAGGCGGCCGCGGGCGGAGGCGGACGCGGCATGAAGGTGGCGCGAGGGCCCGACGACCTGCCCGAAGCCCTGGCGATGGCGCGCGCGGAGGCCAGAGCCGCATTCGGCGACGACGCGGTCTATCTGGA
>DATKRO010000031.1:0-25071 GCA_035532115.1 Caulobacteraceae bacterium
AACTCGAGGCGCTGCGTCCGGTGGTCGACCGCTTCGTCTCCTGGCCCACCGATGTGCTGCGTCCCTCCACATCGCTGCAGGCGCGCCTCGCGCTTCGCATCGCCGAGGAGACCGGCAGGCAGCCCGTGCCGCCGCCGCCACGGCAGTGGCTCGAGCCGGAATGGGAGCAGGTCGCACCAGGGATCGAATGCAAGCTGCTCGCGACGGACATTGAGAGACACCGTGTCAGCATGCTGGTGCGTCTCGCGCCCGGTGCGAGCTACCCGGCGCATACCCACGCCGGCGTGGAAGAACTGCATCTTCTCGATGGCGAGCTGTGGATCGACGAGCGCAAGCTCTCGCCGGGCGACTACAACTACGGTGCTCCGGAAGCAAGCGATCAACGCGTCTGGAGCGAGACCGGCTGCACCTGCGTTCTCGTGACGAGCACTGATGATGTACTGCGTTGATGCCGAACGCCACCCCTTTGCCTGGCCGGATGATCCTCTGGTTCCTTTCGAGAGACCAGAGGTCTCCTACGGGCGGCGGCTAGCCCGAAGATACGGAGGAAGAAATGCCAGCGCTTGATATGACGCGCTTCTCCAATGTCGCGCGCGCGCTGCCCGACGACCTCGATGATAGCCTTCTGTTGGAGAGCCTTCCCGTCGGCGTGTACGCTTGCGATGCCGACGGAGTAATCCTTCGCTACAATCGTGCGGCCGCCGCTTTGTGGGGGCGCGAGCCGCGGCTGGGCGAGACCGACGAGCGGTTCTGCGGTTCCCACCGTCTGTTCGACTTGGGCGGCATGCATATCCCGTCCGCGCAATGTCCCATGGCCACAGCCCTCGCAACCGGTCGAAGCTACCGCGACGAGCGCATACAGATCGAACGGCCCGATGGCAGCCGGATTGTCGCACTGGAGAATATCGAGGTTCAAAAAAACGCTCACGGCCAAGTCATCGGCGCGGTGAACGTCTTCCGCGACAGCGGATTCCCCGACCAGGGGCGCCGACGGGCCAACGGTCATGTGGTGGACGTCGAGGCGATCCTGCAGTCTCTTCCGGCGGCGATCTACACGACAGACCTGGAAGGCAGGATCACATTCTACAACGAAGCCGTCGCCGAGCTCTGGGGTATGCGGCCGGAAATCGGCCGAAGCAAGTTCTGTGGCTCGTGGAAGCTCTACTGGCCTGATGGAACGCCCCTTCCGCACGACCAATGCCCCATGGCAATCGCCCTAAAGGAGCGAAGAGCAATTAACGGCCAAGAGGCTGCGGCGGAGCGGCCCGATGGCACACGCATCCCGTTCCTCGCCTACCCGACGCCCTTGTTTGACGAAGTCGGCGAACTGACTGGCGCCGTGAACATGCTCGTGAACATCAGTGGACGCAAATCGGCTGAGCTTGCCAGTAAGCGATTGGCTGCGATCGTCGAATCTTCCGACGATGCGATCCTCTCCAAGGACACAAATGGCATCATCACCAGCTGGAATGGCGGCGCCCAACGCCTCTTCGGCTATTGTGAACATGAAGTCATCGGCAACCCCGTGACGATCCTCATCCCGAGCGATCGGCAGGACGAAGAGCCGGTAATTCTCAGCCGCATTCGGCGGGGTGAACGCATTGAGCACTACGAGACGATCCGTCAGAGGAAGGACGGCAGTCTCGTTGACGTCTCGCTGTCAGTCTCACCTATTCTGGATTCGAGCGGGAGGGTCGTTGGCGCTTCGAAGATCGCACGGGATATTTCGGACCGGCGGCGCGCCGAGGAGCAGAAGGATTTGTTGCTCGGTGAGATGAATCACCGCGTGAAAAACCTCTTCGCGTTGGCTGGAGGCCTGGTCAATCTGAGCGCCCGCGGCGCTGCGTCCGTTCCGGATCTGGTCTCTGACCTCCATGGCAAGTTCTTGGCACTTAGTCGAGCCCATTCGTTGACGTTGTCAGGCACAGAGACCAACCCTCACCAGATCACGACCCTCCATACGCTCATCGCCGAGGTCACAGAGCCTTATCATCACGAGGGAACGTCTGAACCCCGGATTGTCGTATCTGGCCCGGACATTCAACTCGGGCGCAGCGCGGTTACGAACCTTGCTTTGCTCCTTCACGAGTTCGCGACAAACGCGCTCAAATATGGGGCTCTGGCAGATCCCTCCGGCCAAGTGCGGATCGAATGCTTTGAACGGGAGCATGGCTTTTGCATTACTTGGCGTGAAGCTGGAGTGGTCTCGCATGCGGGAGAATCGGCGCGCGAAGGTTTCGGCAGTCGCCTCGCACGGGCAGCAACCACCGCCCTTAACGGCAGTTTTTCTCGGGACTTCACGAACAATGGACTGGAGATTCGGCTGACCGTGCCACAGGCCAAGCTGCGCGAGTGATCGCCGTATCATCGGCTGACAACGCGGCAAGGGGCGCTTACGTTCGTCTCAGTTTTGCCAGTGGAAGTAGGACCATTGTGAGAAAGAGGGAGCAATTCGGCGATCGTATCCGCGTTGAAGAGCCGGATCGAGGCTACCACGTCTAAGCTCTACGCGATCGCGTGCCGCAAAATCCTTTCAGCCCTCGTTTTATCACCTATCGGTATCTATCGGCCTCGATCAGAACCCCCCCATCGCACTCCAAGGTATCCTACATTGTCCGGGACTACGCTCCCGTCACTCCCACTCGATCGTCCCCGGCGGTTTGCTGGTGACGTCATAGACGACGCGGTTGACGCCCTTGACCTCGTTGACGATGCGCGTCGCGGCGGCGCCGAGCACCTCCCAGGGGAATTCGAAGAAGTCGGCGGTCATGCCGTCGGTGGAGGTGACGGCGCGCAGGGCCAGGACATTCTCGTAGGTGCGCGCATCGCCCATCACGCCGACGCTGCGCACCGGCAGCAGCACCGCGAACGCCTGCCAGATGGCATCGTAGAGGCCGGCCTTGCGGATCTCGGCGAGGAAGATGGCGTCGGCCTTCTGCAGGGTCTCGACCTTCCCGGCGGTGACTTCGCCGGGGATGCGGATGGCGAGGCCGGGGCCGGGAAACGGGTGACGCCCGACGAAGGCGGGCGGCAGGCCGAACTCGACGCCGAGGGCGCGCACCTCGTCCTTGAAGAGCTCGCGCAGCGGCTCCACCAGCTTCAGCTTCATCGCCTCGGGCAGGCCGCCGACGTTGTGGTGGCTCTTGATCACCGCCGAGGGGCCGCCGCGCGCCGAAACGCTCTCGATCACGTCGGGATAGAGGGTGCCCTGGGCGAGGAACTGCGCCCCCTCGATCCGGGCGGCCTCGCGCTCGAACGCCTCGACGAACAGCGCCCCGATGGTCTTGCGCTTGGTTTCGGGGTCGGAGACGCCGGCCAGGGCCGCCAGGAACTGGCGCGAGGCGTCCACGTGCAGGAGCGGGATGTTGTAGTGGTCGCGAAACAGGCTCACCACCTCGTCGGCCTCGTTCAGGCGCATCAGGCCGGTGTCGACGAAGACGCAGGTGAGCGCCTCGCCCACCGCTTCGTGGATCAGCACCGCGGCCACCGAGGAATCGACGCCGCCGGAGAGGCCGCAGATCACCCGGCCGCGGCCGACCTGGGCGCGGATGGCCGCGATCGCCTCGCGGCGGAACGCCGCCATGGTCCAGTCGCCCTTCAGGCCGGCGACGCCATGGGTGAAGTTGCGCAGGATCAGGCCCCCGCGCGGCGTGTGCGCCACCTCCGGGTGGAACTGTACGCCATAGAGCCGCCGGCCCTCGTCGGCGATCACCGCGAAGGGCGAGCCCTCGGAGGTCGCCACCGCCTCGAAGCCGAGGGGAATGGCGGCGATCCTGTCGCCATGGCTCATCCACACCGGCTCCTCGTGGCCAACGTCGCCGAGGCCGGCCAGCAGTGGCGAGGGGCGCTCGATGCGGATGGTGGCGCGGCCGAACTCGCGCGCGCGGCCGCCCTCGACCATGCCGCCCAGCTGCTCGCACATGGTCATCTCGCCGTAGCAGATGCCGAGCACCGGCACGCCGAGCCGGTAGAGCCGCGCCGGGGCGGCCGGGCTGCGGGCCTCGTGGACGCTCGCCGGCCCGCCCGAGAGGATCACCGCCGCCGGCGCAAAGCGATCCAGCATCGCCTCGATGCGGTCGTAGGGGTGGATCTCGCAATAGACGCCGCTCTCGCGCACCCGCCGCGCGATCAGCTGGGTCACCTGGCTGCCGAAGTCGACGATCAGGACTCGTTCGTGGTCGGGCGCCGTCATGGCGCGCCTTTAGGGCAGAATCGCCGGTCCGTCATGCGCCTGACTTCCAGCCCGGCTGCGGCGCGTCCGGCCCCGGCTCGCGCTTCGCTTGGCCGGGGTGACGGGCGATGATGAGCGTCTCGTCGACTGGGGCTCTTTGCCGTGGAAGCTCGGTGTCGGGGCGCGATGACGGGGCGCGGTTGACTTCGGGGCGGTGATTCGTATTGTCCGCGCCTTCGAAATCCCGACCCCAGAAAGCTCATCGCGGCCATGGCCAAACCGGCGTCCATCAAGATCCGGCTCAATTCCTCGGCCGACACCGGCTTCTTCTATGTCACCAAGAAGAATGCCCGCACCATGACCGAGAAGCTGGTGCTGAAGAAGTACGATCCGGTGGCGCGCAAGCACGTGGAATTCCGCGAAGGCAAGATCAAATAGCCGCCGCGACCGCGCCGCCCGCCGCTCACGCCGCCTTGGCGATCACCGTGTTGCGACCGGCGGCCTTGGCGGCGTAGACGGCCTCGTCGGCGCGCTTCAGCAGGGCCTCGGCGCTGTCGCCCTCGCCGAGGGTGGCGGCGACGCCGATGGAGATGGTGACGCTCAGGGGCTCGGGCGCGCCGGCGACGCGGAACGGCGAGCCGGCGACATGGCGGCGGATGCGCTCGGCGATCCGCTCGGCGTCGGCGATCTGGGTCCCGGGCATGATGACGACGAACTCCTCGCCGCCATAGCGGCAGGGCAGATCGACGGCGCGGACGTTGGAGGCCAGGCGCACGGCGAATTCGCGCAGCACCTCGTCGCCGGTGTCGTGGCCGAAGCCGTCGTTGATCTTCTTGAAGTGGTCGATGTCGATCATCAGCGCCGCCACCGGATCGCCGCCGCGCGCGGCGCGGTTGGCGAGCGCGCCCAGCTGGCCGGCCATGTAGCGGCGATTGTGCAGCCCAGTGAGCTGGTCGGTGACCGCCAGCTCGAGGGAGTGGTCGAGGTTGTTGCGCAGGAAATCGGCATAGCGCTTGCCGCGCACCGCGCTCCTGACCCGCGCCGCCAGCTCCTGCGGATCGATGGGCCTCGTCAGCATGTCGCTGAAGCCGATCTCCAGCGCCTTGACGAGGCGCGGCCGGTCGTCCGGGTCGACGACGCCCAGCACCGGCAGGTGCCGCGTCGCTTCGTCGGCGCGGATCTGGGCGGCGAAGCGCAGCCCGTCGAAGCCGCGCGCGGTGGTGTTGACGATGACGAGGTCGACCGGGCCGCGCGCGGTGAGGTGCGCCTTCTCCGGATCGACTTCGACCACGGGGCGGTGCTCGATGGCCAGTTCGCCGCAGATGCGCTGCGCCTGGCGCTCATGGTCGTCGACGATCAGGATGCGCCCGCCGGCGCCGCCCAGCCGCGCCGCCGCGCCGGCGATCACGCCCATACGCCGCCCCGACGCCTCGCGCTGGCGCAGCTCGTCGATGACCAGCTTCAGCCGCGCCAGGCTCTTGACGCGGGTGAAGAGCATGATGTCGTCGATGGGCTTGGTCAGGAACTCGTCCGCGCCGGCTTCCAGCCCGGTGATGCGGTCGGCGCGGCCGTCGAGGGCGGTGACCAGCACCACCGGGATGTGGCGCGTCTGGGCGTCGTCCTTGAGCCGGCGGCAGACCTCGAAGCCGTCCATGCCCGGCATCATCACGTCCAGCAGCACCAGGTCGGGCCGCTCGGCGAGCGCCATCGCCAGGGCGCTCATGCCGTCGCTGGCGGTGAGGACGTCATAGTATTCCGCCTGCAGCTTGGCCTGCAGCAGGCGCACGTTGGCCTCGATGTCGTCCACCACCAGGATGCGGCCGGTCATGCGTGCGCCCCCGCGTCCCCGGCCGGTTCGAGGAACCGCTTCACCGTCGCCAGGAAATGCGCCACCGCGATGGGCTTGGCGATGTAGGCGGCGCAACCGCCGGCGCGGATGCGCTCCTCGTCGCCCTTCATGGCGAACGCGGTCACCGCGATCACCGGGATCGCCGCCAGGGTCTCGTCGTCCTTCAGCCACTTGGTCACCTCCAGGCCGGAAATCTCCGGCAGCTGGATGTCCATGAGGATGAGGTCGGGGCGGTGCTGGCGCGCCAGGCTGAGCGCCAGGAGCCCCTCGCGCGTCTCCAGCACCTCATAGCCCTGGGCTTCGAGCAGGTCATGAAACAGCTTCATGTTCAGCTCATTATCCTCGACGATGAGGATCTTCTTGGCCATTCGCCTTCCGGGTGGATCAGAAAATCCGTGCGGCCGGCCGACTCGCCGGCGCACCGCTCGCCTCGGCAGTCAGACATCAATATCCTTAAACGCACGTTATTTGAGGCTTCAGCCCCGCGACGCATGCCCAGCGCTCCCGCCCTGCCTCCAGAGATCGGCGCCCTGCGCCTCGACCCCGTCCGGCCGCTGGTGGTCGTGGACGTCGACGAGGTGCTGGCCATGTTCATGCGCGGATTCGAGAGGTTCCTCGGCGGCCACGGGCTGGAGATGCGCATCGAGCGCTTCGCCCTGTTCCAGAGCATCTTCCGGCCCGGCGCGGCCGAACACCTGGACGTCGCGGCCGGGCGGGTGCTCTTCGAACTCTTCTTCGAAGCCGACGTGGAGGATATCGATCCCGCCCCGGGCGCGGCGGCGGCGCTGCGGGGGCTCGCCCGCGAGGCCAGCATCGTCGTCCTCACCAACGCGCCGCCCCAGAGCCGCGAGCCGCGGACGCGCTGGCTGAAGCGGCACGGCTTCGACTACCCCCTGATCATCAACGCCGGACTGAAAGGCCCGCCGGTGGCGGCGCTGGCGGCGAAGACGACGGGCAAGGCGGCCTTCGTCGACGACCTGCTGCCCAATCTCGACTCGGTCGCCGAGATGGCGCCGGCGGTCGCCCGCTTTCAGCTCGTCGCCGACGAGCGCCTGCGCCCCCTCGCCTACGCCGACCCGCTGCGCCATCCGCGCATCGACGACTGGGGCGAGCTGGGCAGGGCGATCGCCCGCGCCATCGCCGCCTGACCTCGCCGCCGCCCCGGCGAGGCCGTGAACGCGGTCGCTCGACCACGAAGCGCACCAAGGACACGAAGGCGCTCCGAGCCCCCCCTCCACTTCCGCTCGCCGGGATGAGCCGGTGGTGGGCGTGCGCGCCTTCGTGTTCTTCGTGTCCTTCGTGGTCGATGCTTTCCGCCGCTGCCGGGCGCCGGACACTCGGCTGCGATCGCCCTTCGTCGCCCTTCGCCCCCTCACTTGTCGGCGGCGGCGCCGGACCGGTAAGGTCGCGGCATTTCAAGAGCCGATTTGGAAGGGAATGCGACATGGGTCTGCTCGATGGACGGGTGGTGCTGATCACCGGCGGCGGGCGCGGGATCGGGCGCGAATGCTCGATGCTGGCGGCCAGGGCCGGCGCGAAGGTGGTGGTGAACGATCTGGGCGGCGGCCTGCATGGCGAGGGCGCCGACAAGGGCCCCGCCCAGGAAGTCGCCGACCTCATCAGGGCGCAGGGCGGCGAGGCGGTGGCCAACTTCGACAGCGTCACCGACCTGCGCGCCGTCGGCCGCATGGTGCAGCAGGCGCTCGACACCTATGGCGAACTGCATGCGGTCTGTAATCCCGCCGGCATCCTGCGCGACCGCATGATCCACAACATGACCGAGGAAGAGTGGGACGCGGTCATCGAGGTCCATCTGCGCGGCCATTTCAACGTGGTCCGCGCCTCGATCGCGCACTTCCGCGAGCGCCAGGACGGCGCCTACATCATGTGGAGTTCGGGCTCGGGACTGGTCGGCAACGTCGGCCAGACCAACTACGGCGCCGCCAAGATGGGCATCGCCGCCCTGTCGCGCATCGTCGCCCTGGAAGGGGCGCGCAACAACGTGCGCTCCAACGCCATCGCGCCGGGCGCGGCGACGCGGATGACGGACTCGGTGCCGCGCAGCGAGGAGGCGGCCAAGGCGCGCGCCGCCATGCGCGAGGTGCAGAGCCCGGTCCGCCCCGCCGAACTGGCGGTGGCGCTCTGCTCGGACGCGGCCAAGGGCATTTCCGGCCAGATCTTCGGGGCGGCCGGCTACAACCTCTCGGTCTATTCGCAGCCGCGGCCGATCCACGCCTATTCGCGCGAGGGCGGCTGGGACGCCGAGGGCATCGTCGCCGACTTCTTCCCGCTGGCGCAGAAGGACTATACGCCGCTCGAGCGCACCGCCCCGGCCAAGCCGATTCCGGTTCCGGCGCGGGCGTAGTTCGGGCCGGCGCGGCTTCGGCGATCGCGCGCCCTGGACTCTCGCCGCCGAGACGCGGGACAACGGCGCCATGATCCGCATCGGAGTCGATTTCGGCGGCACCAAGATCGAGGCGGCGGCGCTCGATGCGGACGCAGGCTTCGTCGCGCGGGTGCGGCGGCCCAATCCGGGAGACTATGGCCAGGCGCTGGACGCGGTGCGCGAGCTGGTGGCCGAGGCGGAGGCGCTGTCCGGGGTTGCCGGCGCCAAGGTCGGCGTCGGCGTGCCCGGCTCGATTTCGCCGCGGACCGGGCGGATGCGCAACGCCAACAGCGTCTGGCTGAACGACCGGCCCTTCAAGGAAGACCTGGAGCGCGCGCTCGGCCGCGCCATCCGGCTGGAGAACGACGCCAACTGCTTTGCGCTTTCCGAGGCGCTCGGCGGCGCCGGGGCGGGCGCGGAGGTGGTGTTCGGCGCCATCCTCGGCACCGGCTGCGGCGGCGGCGTGGTCGTGCGCGGCCGCACCGTCGAAGGCGTCAACCGCATCGGCGGCGAATGGGGCCATACGCCCCTGCCCTGGCCCACCGCGGCGGAGCGCGCGGCGCACGTCTGCTGGTGCGGGCGCTCCAACTGCCTGGAGACCTGGGTCTCCGGCTCCGGCTTCTGCGCCGACTACGAGCGCGCCGGCGGCGCACGGCTCGACGGCGAGGCCATCGTGGCCCGGGCCCGCGCCGGCGAGGCGCCTGCCGCGGCGGCGCTGGAGCGCTACGCCGAGCGGCTCGGCCGGGCGCTCGCGGTGATCTGCGACATCCTCGATCCGCAGGTGATCGTCCTGGGCGGCGGCATGTCGAACACCGAGGAGCTCTATCGCCTGGTCCCGCCGGTCGCGGCGCGCTACGCCTTCTCCGACGTCTTCGCCACCGCCATCCGCCCGGCCATGTTCGGCGATTCCTCGGGCGTGCGCGGCGCGGCCTGGCTCTGGCCGCTGGAGACATGAGCGGGCTCTGCCGCGACTGCTTCTGGACCGGCGAGACGCCCTCGCCGCGGTGCCCCGCCTGCGGCTCGCGCCGCACGCTGAGCCATCCCGATCTGGCGCGGCTCACGATCGCGCACCTCGATTGCGACGCCTTCTACGCCTCGGTGGAGAAGCGCGACGATCCCTCCTTGCGCGACCGGCCGGTGATCGTCGGCGGCGGGGTGCGCGGCGTCGTCACCACCTGCTGCTACATCGCGCGCATGTCGGGGGTGCGCTCGGCCATGCCGATGTTCAAGGCGCGGCGTCTCTGCCCCGAGGCCGTGGTGGTCAAGCCCGATTTCGCCAAGTACCGCGCCGAGAGCCGCCGCATCATGGAGCGGCTGCGGGCGCTGACGCCGCTGGTGCAGTCGCTCTCGCTCGACGAGGCGTGGATGGATCTCTCCGGCACCGAGCGGCTGCATCACGCGGCGCCGGCGCTCAGTCTGGCGCGGCTGCAGGCGGCGATCGAGGCCGAGCTGGGGATCACCGTCTCCATCGGACTGGCCGCCAACAAGTTCCTGGCCAAGATCGCCTCCGACCTCGACAAGCCGCGCGGTTTTGCGGTGATCGGCGCGCAGGAGGCCCGCTCGTTCCTCGCGCCGCGCCCGGTCTCCATCCTGCCGGGCGTCGGCCCGGCGCTGGCGCGCCTCCTGGAGAGCGACGGCTTGCGCCTGGTCGCCGATCTCGCCCGCGCCGAGCCCAAGGCGCTCGCCGACCGCTACGGGGCTCAGGGGCTCGGGCTGCACCACATGGCCCACGGCCGCGACGTCCGTCCCGTCGACCCCGGCCGCGGTCGCCGCAGCCTTTCGGCCGAGACCACCTTCGACGAGGATCTCGCCGCCCTCGCCGACCTGGAGGACGCGCTCTGGCCGCTGTGCGAAAAGGTGGCGCGCCAGGCGCGGGCCGAGGCCATCGCCGGGCGGGTCGTCGCCCTGAAGCTGCGCGGCGCCGACTTCCGCATCCTGACGCGGCGGCGCAAGCTCGCCATCGCCACCCAGACCGCGCACACCCTGTTCGCCCAGGCGCGCGCCCTGCTGGCGGCCGAAGCCGACGGGCGGCGCTTCCGGCTGATCGGCGTCGGCATCTGCGATCTCGCCGGCGAAGCCGAGGCCGGCGGCGATTTCTTCGGGTCGGACGAGGCGCGCGCCCTCGTCGGCGAGAGGGCGGTCGACACGCTACGGCGGCGATTCGGTCAGAAAGCGGTGATCAGCGGCCGCACCTTCGGCGCCCAGGGACACCAAAATCGGCGGAGCGCGTTGAAAGAACGCAGGTCTTGAATGGACCCTTCCAAAGGGCCGTGGTTTTCATATCTAATCTCTCGGGGGAGCATCCCGCGTCCCCCCGCGTTGGAGATCCGTCGTGGCGGACAAGAACCAGGGAGACCAGGTCATCGGCACGGGCACCGCCGTCGTCACCCAGACGAAGGCAAAGACCCAGAAGCCGTCCATGTACCGCGTGCTGATCCTGAACGATGATTACACGCCCATGGAATTCGTGGTCTACATTCTCGAGAGGTTCTTCAACAAATCGCCGGAGGCTGCGACTCGCATCATGCTGCACGTTCATCAGAACGGCGTCGGCGTGTGCGGCGTCTTCACCTACGAGGTGGCGGAAACCAAAGTCGCCCAAGTGATCGAGACCGCCCGCCGCCATCAGCATCCGCTCCAATGCACCATGGAAAAGGATTGAGAGGCCGAGCTTGCCGTCTTTCTCGCGTAATCTGGAAGAGACCCTGCACAGGGCGGTGGCCTACGCCAACCAGCGTAAGCACGAGTACACCACGCTCGAGCACCTGCTGCTGGCCCTGATCGACGATTCCGACGCCGCCGGCGTGATGCGCGCCTGCGAGGTCGACCTCGGCGAGCTGAAGAAGAACCTGACCCACTACGTCGACAACGAGCTGAAGAGCCTCGTGGTCGACGACGGCGAGGACGCCAAGCCCACCGCGGGGTTCCATCGGGTGATCCAGCGGGCGGTGATCCACGTGCAGTCGTCCGGGCACGACGACGTCTCCGGCGCCAATGTGCTGGTGGCGATCTTCTCCGAGCGCGAGAGCCACGCCGCCTATTTTCTGCAGCAGCAGGAGATGACCCGCTACGATGCGGTCAACTTCATCGCCCATGGCATCGCCAAGAAGCCGGGCGCTTCCGAGCCGCGTCCGGCCAAGGGCGCGGGCGCCGACGCCGACGACGAGAAGCCTCCGGTGAAGACCGGCGGCGAAGCGCTCGAGGCCTATTGCGTCAACCTCAACGAGAAGGCGCGCCAGGGCAAGGTCGACCCGCTGATCGGCCGGATGAACGAGGTCGAGCGCTGCATCCAGATCCTCTGCCGGCGCACCAAGAACAACCCCCTGCTCGTCGGCGATCCGGGCGTCGGCAAGACCGCCATCGCCGAGGGCCTGGCGCGCAAGATCATCTCCAAGCAGGTGCCCGAGGTGCTGGCGAAGTCCACCATCTTCTGCCTGGACATGGGCGCGCTCCTGGCCGGAACGCGCTACCGCGGCGACTTCGAGGAGCGCGTCAAGCAGGTGATCAAGGAGCTGGAGAACCACGCCAGCGCCATCCTCTTCATCGACGAGATCCACACCGTCATCGGGGCCGGAGCCACCAGCGGCGGCGCCATGGACGCCTCGAACCTGCTGAAGCCGGCGCTGGCCTCGGGCAACCTTCGCTGCATGGGTTCGACCACCTACAAGGAGTTCCGCCAGCACTTCGAGAAGGATCGCGCCCTGGTGCGCCGGTTCCAGAAGATCGACGTGAACGAGCCGACCATCGACGATTCGATCAAGATCCTTAGGGGCCTGAAGACCTACTACGAGGAGTTCCACAAGCTGAAGTACACCAGCGAAGCCCTGCGCGCGGCGGTGGAACTCTCGGCCAAGTACATCACCGACCGCAAGCTCCCCGACAAGGCCATCGACATCATCGACGAGGCCGGCGCCGGCCAGATGCTGCTGGCCGAGGGCCGGCGCAAGAAGGTGATCGGCCTCAAGGAGATCGAGACCGTCGTGGCCAAGATCGCGCGCATCCCGCCCAAGTCGGTCTCCAAGTCCGACACCGAGGCCCTGAAGCAGCTCGAGACCGACCTGAAGAGCGCCGTGTTCGGCCAGGAGGAGGCGATCGGCCAGCTCGCCGCGGCCATGAAGATGGCCAGGGCGGGCCTACGCGACGGCGACAAGCCGATCGGCTGCTATCTCTTCTCCGGCCCCACCGGCACCGGCAAGACCGAGACCGCTCGCCAGCTCGCCACGACCCTGGGGATCGAGCTGCTGCGCTTCGACATGTCGGAGTACATGGAGCGCCATACCGTCAGCCGGCTGATCGGCGCGCCGCCGGGCTACGTCGGCTTCGACCAGGGCGGCCTCCTCACCGACGCCGTCGATCAGCATCCGCACGCGGTGGTGCTGCTCGACGAGATCGAGAAGGCGCACCAGGACGTCTACAACATCCTCCTGCAGGTGATGGACCACGGCGCGCTCACCGACGCCAACGGCAAGAAGGTGGACTTCCGCAACGTGGTCCTGATCATGACCACCAACGCCGGCGCCTCGGACGCCCAGCGCAACGCCATCGGCTTCGGCAAGGGCAAGATCGAGGGGGCCGACGACGAGGCGATCAAGCGCCTGTTCACGCCCGAGTTCCGCAATCGCCTCGACGCCATCGTCACCTTCAAGTCGCTCACCCCGGAGGTGATCCGCATGGTGGTGCAGAAGTTCGTGCTGCAGCTCGAGGCCCAGCTCGCCGACCGCCACGTCACCATCGAGGCCACCGAGGCGGCGCTGGACTGGCTGGCCAAGAACGGCTTCGACGAACTCTATGGGGCGCGGCCGCTCGCCCGCACCATCCAGGAGCAGATCAAGAAGCCGCTCGCCGACGACATCCTGTTCGGCCGGCTCGCCAAGGGCGGCCACGTCAAGGTGGTGCTGAAGGAGGGCAAGCTGGACTTCGAGTTCGATCCCGCCGCGGCGCCGCCGACGCCGCCCGCGCCCCCCAGGCGCGGCGCCGTGCCGAGGCCCCAGGAGCCGGCTCTGGCCGACTGATCGCGAAGGCGCGGGCTCAGGCGATCTCGTCGCCGATGGCCTTGGCGAGCCGGTCGAGTTCGGCCGGGTCGGCCCTGGCGCCGCCGGCGTGGCGGCCCAGCGGCGCGCCCGCCCAGCGCGGGATCACGTGGAAGTGCAGGTGATAGATGGTCTGGCCCGCGGCCTCGCCGTTGAACTGCGTCACCAGGATCGCGTCCGGCTTCAGCGCCGCGCGCACCGCCCGCGCCACGCGCTGGACGCCCATGATCAGCGTCTGCAGCGGCTCGGGCTCGATGTCGAGGAGGTTGCGGGCCGGCGCGCGCTTGTGCACCACCAGCGTATGGCCGCGGCCCTGCGGGAACACGTCCATGAACGCCAGCACGTCGTGATCCTCGAACACCTTCGCCGCCGGCGCCTCGCCGCGCACGATCCTGGCGAAGAGGTTGTCCGGATCATAGTCGCCGTCGAGGCTCATGGCCCTGCCCTCTCGCTTGCCACCGGTCTCCTAGCAAAACCGGGCGCGGGCTGAAACCGCGGCGCCACGACGCTGGCCCTGGCGCCGCCGGCGTGGCGGCCCAGCGGCGCACCCGCCCAGCGCGGGATCACGTGGAAGTGCAGGTGATAGATGGTCTGGCCCGCGGCCTCGCCCAGACGCTGATCATGGGCGTCCAGCGCGTGGCGCGGGCGGTGCGCGCGGCGCTGAAGCCGGACGCGATCCTGGTGACGCAGTTCAACGCGTTTGCAGGCGCGTGCGGCTCGCGGCGCTCAGCCGAAGCCCCTCCACTGCGGTGATGGCCGCGAACGCTTTCGTGCCCAGGATGCGCGGCTTGGGTTTTCGGGGCTTGGTTGCAGCTTCGGACATAGGCAAACCCTACATGAGCGAGAGTTAGAAGGCACGAACCTCATGGAGTCGCCAAGCGGTTCGCGAGCGTCTACCGCCGAGGGTGAACGGACAATTGTCGCAGCGGTTTCTTCCGCCACTTTGGCTCGCTGAAGCCGACCGTAGCGAGCTGCACGCCGCGAGCTGCACGCCGCTGGCGCCCGGGAACCATCTCCGCTAATCTGCATCCCGTAGAGGCTACGGGACCGGCCATCAGGCGCCCATGCGACCTTCCCTGACCATCGGCCGGCTTGCGGCGCAGGCCGGCGTCAATCTGGAGACGGTGCGCTACTACGAACGGATCGGACTCATGCCCGAGCCGGAGCGCTCCGCCGCCGGCCATCGCAGCTATCTGCCCGAGCACCGGGTGCGGCTGGCGTTCATCCGCCGGGCGCGCCAGCTGGGCTTTCGGCTGGACGAGGTGCGCGCGCTCATCGGGCTTGCCGAGCCGGGGCGCCAGTCCTGCGCCGAGGTGAAGGCGCTGGCGTCGAACCACCTCGACGAGATCCAGGCCAAGATCGCCGACCTGACCCGCCTCGAGGTCGTGCTCAGCCAGGCGGTGCGCCGCTGCGGCGACGGCGCGGCGCCGGTCTGTCCAGTGATAGAGGCGCTTGGCGGCGGCCAGGGCGCGATGCGATCTGACGGAATCGTCTGATCGCTGATCCCTGCTCTAGATTCCAAACGCTGGAGCGCGCCCGGGCCGCCGGACCGGTTCGGGGCTTGCGCAGCGCGCTCTAGTCCGCGGGGCGGCTGCGGTCAGCCGCATTCACGGCGGGCGTTTCCTCGACCCCCGACAGGGCCACGCTGATCGAGCAGCTCACCCCTTGCGGCGGATAGTCGATCCGGGCGCGGCCGTCGCCGGCGAAGCTCTGGGCGATGAGCCGCGAGCCGAAGCCGCGCCGGGTCGGCGCCGACACCGTCGGGCCGCCGCGCTCTTCCCAGAGGAAGGTCAGATGCCGCCCGCCCACCTCGCCGAGGTGGATGTTCCACGCCAGCCGCACCGCGCCCTGCGGCGTGGAAAGCGCGCCGTATTTCACCGCATTGGTCGCCAGTTCGTGCAGCACCAGGGTCATCAGCATGGCCTGGCGTGGACTCAGGCGCACCGGCGGACCGTCGGCGTGGATCCTGGAGACGCCCTGGTCGTAGGGCGCAAGCGTGCGCTGGATGATCTGGTGCAGATCCGCTCCGGCCCAGTTGTTCTCCACCAGCATGCCGTGCGCCGCCGAAAGTGCGATGAGCCGCTCGCTCAGGTCCTCGCGCAGCGCCTCGTCGACGCCGCCGGCGCGCAACGTCTGCTCCACCATCGCCTGGATAGTCGCCAGGGTGTTGTTGATCCGGTGGTTCAGCTCGTGCAGCAGCAGCACCCGCTGTTCCTCGGCGAGTCTCGCGGGCGTCTCGTCGCGGAGCACCTTGATCAGGAAGGGCGGCGCGGCGTCGGCCACCGCAATGGTGACGCCGTTGGCCCAGAACCGCTCGCCGCTCTTCCTGACGTGCCAGCGGGTATCCTCGGCGCGACCGTCGCGCATGGCCTGGCGCAGCTCGCGCCGGTCCTCGCCGGCGGCGCGATCGGAGTCCGCGAAGAAGAGCGCGAACTGCTGGCCGAGCACCTCGCACTCGCGCCAGCCGGTGACGCGCTCGGCGCCGGGAGACCAGCCGACGATCCGGCCCTCGAGGTCGAGCACGAGGATCGCGAATTCGTGCACGCGCTCCAGCAGCAGTTCGGCGAGCCGGACGCCGCTTGGATAGGATGCGCTGCCTGGCGCCATTCCGGGGAATCGAATTTGCCGCGGCGATGTTCCATGCTGGCGGGAACCGCAGGGCGTCCGCCGGCGCTGCGCCGGACGAGCCCCGAGCGCCGGCATGCGAGGTCTTGATGGAAGCGCTGAGCCCTCGGCCGGCCGCGGCGCCGCGGGGCGATCCGGCGCCGGTCGTGGCGGACGAGGCCGAGGCGCGCCATCGCCTCGCCCGCAACCGCGCTCTCGCCAACGGTCTGCTGGCGATCATGGCGCTCGCCTTCGCGGCAAGCTGGCTGCCTGGCCACGCGGGCTTCTGGATCGGCCTGCTGCGCGCCGGGGCGCTGGCGGGGATCGTCGGCGGCCTCGCCGACTGGTTCGCCGTCACCGCCATCTTCCGCCATCCGCTTGGCCTGCCGATCCCGCACACGGCGGTGCTGCCGCGCAGCAAGGAGCGGATCGGCCGCGCCCTGGGCGGCTTCGTCGAGCGCAGCTTCCTCACCGAGGCGGAGCTGCTGCCGCGTCTGCGGGCGGCGCGGCCGGGCAGGCGGCTGGCGCAGTGGCTGGCTGCGCCCAAGAGCGCCCGCCTCGTCGTCCGGCCCGTGCTCGCGGCCCTTCCCGAGGTGCTGCGCGCCGCGGACAATACCGAATTGCGAGAATTCCTGACCCCGGTGCTGGGCCGCCAGCTGCGCCAGATCGATCTGGCGCCGCTGGTCGGCGCCGGGCTCGAGGTGCTGACGCGGAGCGGCGAGGCCGACGCCCTCTTCGACCGCGCCCTGGAGAGCGCCCGCGCCTGGCTGCAGGCGAACCGGCGCGACCTCGACCGCCTGGTGCGCGAGCGCAGCGCCTGGTGGATCCCCGGCATCGTCAATCGCCAGATCGCCGCTCAGATCTTCGCCGGGCTGAACGACCTGCTGGCCGGCCTCGGCGATCGCGGCGGCGAGACGCGGCGCAGGTTCCAGGACGCGCTGGCGGCGCTGATCGAGCGCATGAAGCACGCGCCCGAGGCCGGCGCCGAGATGAACGCGCTGCGCGACCGGCTGCTCGGCGATCCCGAACTCCAGGCCTGGATCAGCACGGTGTGGGCGCAGCTGTCGCGGGCGCTGTGGCGCGACCTGGCCGCGCCGCGCCCGCGCACCCGGGCCGTGCTGGAAAAGCTGATCGCCTCCTTCGGCCGCGCGCTCGCCGGCGATGCGGCGATGCAGGCGCGCATCGACGCGGCGGTGGAGCGGCTGACGCGGCGCCTGCTCGGGTTCCGCGGCGAAATCTCCGGCTTCATCGCCGAGGTCATCGGCGGCTGGGACGCCGAGACCATCGCGGCGCGGCTCGAACTCGTCATCGGCAGCGACCTTCAGTACATCCGCATGAACGGAACCCTGGTGGGGGCGCTGGTGGGCTGCGCGATCTATCTGGTCACGGTCAGATAGAGCCGCGAGGCCGGGGCCCCGCGCTCACCCCGCCGCCGGCTCGGGCGTGGCGGCCCTCGCGCGCGGCCGGACCTTGGCGACGCCGACGAGCGATTCGACGCAGTCGCGGATCGAATCGTCCAGCGGCCGGAAGCGCACCCCGGTGACGGCGCGGATGCGTTCGTTGCGCAGGTCCGCCCCGGCCCAGATGGCGCGGAACTCCTTTTCGCGCGCCTTGATGCGGTCGGGGAACTCGTCGGTGATGGCGGGCGCGTCGTGGCGCAGCTCGGGCAGAAGCCGGTCGATGTCGGCGCAGATGTCCTCGGCGTTGCGCGTGTCGGTCGACCAGGCGATGTAGCGCTCGCCGTTGCGCACGGCGGCGCTCTGCAGGAGGCCGACGTGGCAGCGCGCGTCGTCGCGCACGTCGACGGTCATCCAGGGGCGGTAGGCGCCCGTCTGGGGATAGCGACCGGTCAGCATGCCTTCGATGATGTGCTGCCAGGGTCCGGCGTCCTTCTGGTGCGCCGACTGGATCGGGCCGACGTTGTCGCCCGGGCAGCAGGTGATCGCGTCCCAGCCGCCATGCCGCGCCGCGGCCTCGGCGAAGGCGCGCTCGGCCACGAGCTTGGCCATCGAATAGCCCTGCCCCCGCTGCGGCGTGCGCCTGGGGTCGGTCTCGTCGGGGTAGCGATCCTCGTTGAACACCGGCCGGCGCACCACTTCCTGCAGGTCCATCTCGGATATCACCGCCGCGACGCTCGAGGTCACCACCACGCGGGTGACGCTGCGCGAGGCCTCGACGCTGGCGATCACATGGCCGCAGACCTTCGCCACATAGTCCTGATCGTCGTAGTTGCTCACGTGCGAGACGTGCGCCACCCCATGGCAGCCCTTGAAGATCTCGTCGAAGCAGCCGGCGCGGTCGAGGTCGGCCGAATGCAGCGTCAGCCGGCCGGACGCATGCCCCGGCATCTGCGCCAGGAAGCCGGTGCGCGCCGGATCGTCGGCGTCGCGCACGCAGGCCCGCACCCGGTAGCCCTCGTCGAGCAGGGCGCGCACCACCCAGCCGCCGAGAAAGCCGGCCGCGCCGGTGACGGCGACCGTGCCGCGCTTGGGGATCGGCGCCATGGGAACTCCCTTTCTCCGCCAGCTGCAGCCGGGGGAGCCCGGCTCTGCGGCTTTATTGCATCAACCGGCGTGCGGGAAAGTCGATTCCGGCGCGACGCGCTTGACCCGATCGGCCCGGGCGCCTAGCTTCCCGTCCGCTTCAGTCCAGCAAAGCGCCAGCGGAAAGGAGGGTTCGAAGCATGCAAACCATCATGTCGTTCGTCGCCTCCGCGCGACGTCGGGGCCTGCGCCCCACCGCCCGCGCCGCCCAAGGGATCGCTTGACTTAAGAGCGCCCTTCGGCCGGCGCCTCCCAAGGCTCTCCGACCGAAGGACGTTGTTCCCGTGCCGTTTCCGAACCAACGCAGCCATGCTTCGGCGCCGATTGCGCGCGGAGCGGCGCGATGAGCGATTTTCCTCGACGAGGACGACGACGCGCAGCGCCCGCGGCTGCTGAGCAACCGTCAGGTGCTGGGCTACATCGCGCGCCACTGGATGCGCGAGCCGGTGCGCTTTGGCCTCATCGTCACCCTGATGAGCGGCGGCGCGCTCTGCGACCTCACCATCCCCTGGGCCACCGGCGCCCTGATGAACGCGGTGGCCAATCCAGCGCGGGTCACCGCGGCGGCCTGGCGCGCCTGGGCCATGCTGTCGGGCCTCTATTTCCTCTTCTACGCGGTGCGCTCGAGCATGTTCCGGATCATGAACGGCTTCTACAGCCGCATCATGGCCCGCATGGTCAGCGAAGGCTTCGCCCGGGTGCAGGCCTTCTCCACCGACTGGCACGCCTCGAACTTCGCCGGGGCCACGGTGCGGCGGGTGTCGCGGGCGATGTGGGGCTATGACGCCGCCTCGGACGCCATCCTCAGCATGCTGGGGCCCACCATCATCGTCATGGGCGGGCTCTCCATCTCCATGGGGCTGCGCTGGCCGGCGGCGGGCCTCTTCGTCGCCACCGTGGTGGGCCTCTTCGCCGCCTACAACATCGTCGTCTCGGTGCGCTACATCCGTCCGGCGAACCTCGTCTCCAACGCCCTCGATTCAAGGATCGGCGCCGTGCTCGCCGACGCCATCGGCGGCAACGCCGTGGTCAAGGGCTTCGGCGCCGAGGCGCGCGAGGAGGCGCGCTTTTCGCGCACGGTCGACGCCTGGCGCCGGGCGGTGAACCGCACCTGGGACCGCTTCAACATCACCGGCGTCGGCCAGAACCTGTTCGTGTTCGTGCTGCAGGCCGGGCTCACCGGCATCCTGATCTCGGCCTGGAGCCGCGGCAAGGCCAGCCCCGGCGACGTCGCCTTCGCCATCACCTCCTTCATCGTCATCGCCGGCTACATGCGCAACTTCAGCGAGATCACCCGCATGCTGCAGAAGGGCATCGACGATACCCTGGACGTCGCCGCCTACATGGAGACGCCGCCGCAGCTGGCCGACGCCCCCGGCGCAGCGCCCTTCGCCGGCCAGCTGGGGGCGATCGCCTTCGAGGCGGTGAGCTTCGGCTACCAGAACCAGGGACGGCTGCTCTATCGCGACTTCAGCCTCGCCATCGCGCCGGGCGAGCGCGTCGCTCTGGTGGGGCCGACGGGATCGGGCAAGTCGAGCTTCGTGAAGCTGATCCAGCGCCTCTACGACCTCGACGGCGGGCGCATCCTCATCGACGGCCAGGACATCGCCCACGTCGCCCAAGGCTCGCTGCGCCGCGCCATCGCGGTGGTGCCGCAGGATCCGGCGCTGTTCCACCGCACCATCGCCGAGAACATCGGCTATGCCCGCCCCGAGGCCACCGAGGAGGAGATCGCGCTCGCCGCCCGGCGCGCCCGCGCCCACGAGTTCATCGCGGCGCTGCCCAACGGCTACCACACCCTCGTCGGCGAGCGCGGCGTCAAGCTCTCCGGCGGCGAGCGCCAGCGCGTCGCCATCGCCAGAGCCTTCCTCGCCGACGCGCCGATCCTGGTGCTGGACGAGGCCACCTCGTCCCTCGACGTCGAGACCGAGGTGATGATCCAGGCCGCCACCGAGGAACTCATGGCCGGCCGCACCACCATCGTCATCGCCCACCGGCTCTCCACCATCCGCAGCGCCGACCGCATCCTGGTCTTCGAGTCCGGCCGCGTCGTCGAGGAAGGCCGCCACGGCGAACTGGTGGCGAGGGGCGGCGCCTACGCGCGCCTGCACGCCGTGACCCAGGGCGCCTGAGGTCCCGCTACCCTTCGCCTCATGGGGCCTCCCTCCCGTCCGCCGCCGCGCGGCGCCTCCCCATGAAGGGGAGATGTCAACGTCTGCTGCGTCGCACTATGATCGGCGTTCAGATTTGCGCGCCGGCGCGTCCGTCCCTTGACGGACATCGGTGAAGCTCTTATGTGCAGCGCAACATACCGCAGTGCACAAGGGGCTCGCCATGTTCAACCTCGTCTTCCGCTGGATCGAGCGTCTGTTCGCGCCGGTCTTCGAACTGCTGGGGGATCTGCCTCCCAGCGCCCTCAACCGCCTGTTCGCGCCCTTCTAGAGCGCGGCGGGATCGGACCTCGCGAAGGGCGGCTCCCGGGCCGCCCTTTTTCGTGGCTCACCCAGCCTCGGCGCCGGCGAGTTCGCGGCCGAGCGCCTCGGCCAGATCGCCTCTGCGGGCGACGCCCACCTCGCCCAGGCCCAGCCAGCCGGCGAGGCGGCGCAACTCCGCGGCCAGCGCCGGCGCGGTCGCGCCCGCCTCCGCTCCCGGCTCCAGATGCGCCGCCTGCACCAGCAGGCGCCCGCTCTTGCGCTCGGACTTGAGGTCCACGCGGGCGGCGATCGACTCGCCCAGCAGGAACGGCAGCACATAGTAGCCATGCTCGCGCCTGGCGGCCGGCGTGTAGACCTCCAGGCGGATGCGCGCGCCGAAGATGCGCTCGGCGCGCTCGCGCCGCCAGATCAGGTTGTCGAACGGCGAGACGAGGGCGGCCGCTGCGAACCGCCTCGGCAGGACCGCGCCCTCGGCCAGATAGGCGTGCTTGGGCCAGCCTTCGACCCGGACGGCGCGAAGTTCGCCCGCCTCCACCAGTTCGGCGATGCGCTGGCGCGCGTCCGCCACCGCAAGCCGGAAATAGTCGCGCAGGTCGCCCTCGGTGGCCACGCCCATGGCGCGGGCGCCGATCATGACCAGCCGGCGCTGCGCCTCGTCGGGCGGCGGCGTCGGCGCCGCGGCCACCTGGCGCGGCAGCACCCGCTCGGCAAGGTCGTAGACGCGCTCGAAGCCGCGCCGCGTCTTCACCGCGATCAGCCCGCCCCAGAACAGCCACTCCAGCGCCCGCTTGCCGTTGGACCAGTTCCACCAGCCGGGCCGGCGCGGCCCGTCGGCGAAGTCGCCGCCGGTGACCGGGCCGCGCCGCTCGATCTGCGCCAGCACCTGGTCGATGTAGTCGCGCCGCTCGCGTCCGAACCGCGCCAGCCCCGACCAGGTCTCGCCGGCCCGCGCCCGCTGCATGCGCCAGCGCAGCAGCGGCTGGATCTCGAGCGGCATCAGCGAGGCCTCGTGGCCCCAGTATTCGAAGAGGCCGGGACGCTGGCCCCACGCCTCGGCCTCCAGCCATTCGCGCGGGTAGGCGCCGAGGCGCGAGAACGCCGGCAGATAGTGCGTGCGCACCAGCACGTTGACGCTGTCGATCTGGATCGCGCCCAGCCGCCCGGCGAGGCCGCGCAGGCGCCGCCGCGACCCCGGCGCCGCCGGCCGCGCCGCCGCCAGTCCCTGCGCCGCCAGGGCGATGCGCCGCGCCTGGCGGGCCGAGAGATCGTCGCTCATCCAGCGACGCTAGCGTGAGTTCATGGATCGTTCCAGAGGCGCCCGTTTGATGATGGACAAGAATACCACCGTCCCCAAGATCAGGTCCGGCGCGCGCGCCGGCAGGCTGGACGGCGAAGACGTCCTGCGGCTCAACGAGGCCGGCCTCGTGTTTCTGGCCAGGATCGGGTCGGCCCAGCGCGCGGAAGTCGCGGACAAGGACGTCCGCATCATGGGATGCCGACATGCCCCGCCCTGTCCGAGGCCCAAGGTCGGGAACAGTCGGCGCGAATGTTACTGGTGAAGTCGAAGATTTCCGGCTTTACGCTCAGTCCGTTCCGCCGATCTCATCGGGCGAAGACATATCGACTCCAAAAGGCAGGAAGTGCCTTATATTGCGGGTGACGACAACGAGGTCATGCGCTCGCGCGATGCCGGCGATGATGGCGTCGGCCATTCCTGGGTCCTGGCCGCCGATGATCGCGTCGGCTTCCAGCCGTCCCGAAACGGCGGCGGCATCCGTGTCGAGGCTGAGAATTTTGTTGCCATAGCCCGCGACAAGGCCGGAGAGCCAAACTCGCAGGCCTGTGGCCTTCGCTGTCGCGCCCTTATGATCCAGCAGCGCGATACCTTTTTCGATTTCGTGGACCGTGACGGATGAGACGAAAATCCGGCCCTCACCGTCCATCCGCTCCAGCCAGCCGAGAAAGCGCGTCGGGACATCGGACGCTGACGGCGAGAGCATCGAGATAACATTGGTGTCAAGCAGGAAGCCGCTCAAAGTTCCACATCTCGCGAAGGCGAGTTGTTGCGTTCTAACTCGCCGCCGGGAAAGGTTCGCAGATAGGCGACGAGGCCGGGACGCTTCTTTTCGAGCGCCTTGCGCGCGATGTCCGCCGCCTCGACAGAAACCAGCACGGCGGCGGGCTTGCCGTGGCGGGTGATCGTCACGAACTCGCCCTTGATCGCTTCGTCAACGAGCCCGGAAAAGCCCGCCTTGGCGTGTTTCAGATTGACGGTCGGCACGGGAGTTCCTCACCAACGTAGTTACATGTGACCACAATATGAGGTTCGGAGCCTGCATTCAATCCCGTTCGGCCCCCGGACGCCAACGCGTCGTATCGCCGGAAAAGCTCGGACAGTTTGGCGTGCCGTAGCGTAGGTCTGGCCGGCCACGACCGACGATGATGAGCACTATGTCTACGCCATAGCCCTATAGGCGTCGTGCCGCTTGCGCCTCTTCGCATTTTCCGGTATTGTTTCCGGAAATACGGCGGCCGTAAAGAATGAACCGCAAAACAACATCATCCGTCGCGACTCACCGCGCGCAAATGCGGCGCCGAGGTTTCGTTCGGGTCGAGGTCAATGTGCGCAAGGAGGATGCGAGCCTTGTCCGCCGCGTTGCTTCGGCCTTGTCCGATCCCTCGCGCCAGGCCGAAGCGCGCAGGCTTCTTCGGCAACGCTTTGTCGAGCCGCCGAAGGTGAGCCTGAAGGCGCTCCTCGCATCCGCACCACTCGACGGGATCGACCTCGATCGCAGCCCCGACCCCGGACGTGAAGTCGATCTGTGAGCTATCTGATTGACACCAACATCATTTCCGAGGTCCGAAAAGGCGCCCGTTGCGACGCACATGTATCCGCATGGTATGCGTCTATCGCTGATGGGGAACTCTTTCTGAGTACGCTCGTCCTTGGCGAAATCCGAAAGGGAGTTGAACTTGCACGCCCTCGGGATGCCGCCAAGGCAGAGGCGCTCGAACGTTGGTTGCGGGAGGTGGAGGCCGCATTCGATGGACGCGTACTCGGCATCGACAACGCCGTGTCCGATCAATGGGGGCGTATGAGCGCCATCAGGCCCGTCCCGGCTATCGATGGCCTACTCGCGGCGACCGCATTGACCAATGGCCTGACGCTGGTGACACGCAACGACCGTGACGTTGCCGGCCTGGGCGCGACAGTGCTCAATCCGTTCAAGGGCGCCGAAAATCGCCATCGATCGTAATATCGGCGGCTTCCGGATGGCACGGCGCTTCATGGCGCAAAATCGGTAGGGTGGCGGGCCACGACCGACGATGATGAGCACTACGTCTACGCTAACTATAACGGCAGTCAAGCAAACTGCCGGTATTAGCTACGTGCACTAATGGTACGTGCGCATTTGAAGCGCTTCTTTCACGGACGCCTCGGTTGACCCAGCGATCCAGTGATGAGCTGCTGCCGCTATAGCCTGGTTTACGTCGGATGTGGTGACGACATCCGGATGGATTTTGAGTGGATTGTACCCAAAGAGGCAGATCCCACGTGATAACGGCGCAATCAGCTGAACATTGGCGTGCCGTAGCACGCTCGGCGGTAAATCGGTCCCCCCAGCGAAGCCCCAGACGACTGGGCGATCTCCGATAATGAACGAGCGGCCCGGCGGGGCACCGAGCATGAGCCACGCCAATCTGGGAAAAAAGCGTACCTGAAAATACCAAGCTTGAAGGTGAACGGCTTCGAGAAAGTCATCTTTGCTCATGCGAAGCCGCCAACCCTGTTGCCGCAGGAACTCCGCTTCGCGCAACGTAACAACGACGCGCCGACCGGGGGATGTCCCGCCCGATGTTGAAATAGGGGGGTCGGCGTTGCCCGCCTTGAGCCAGTAGGCTCGGGGTGCAGATTCCACGAAGAAAGGCAACGCCATGAAGAGGACTATCACAGCGCCGGTCGCGGGCGCGACGGCGATCGTGCAAGAGGCTTGGCAAGGGGTTGGGGAGAGCTTCGAGCGGTTCTGCCTGACGGCGGGCATCGCGACGCTG
>DATKRO010000032.1:0-7898 GCA_035532115.1 Caulobacteraceae bacterium
AAACGGCTGGCGAGCATTTCCGCCCACGAACGGCCGGTAGGATGGGCTAAATATTGCGACGGGTTTCGATCGGGGTGGAAAGTCATGGATCTGCGGTTCGGCTGGATGGTGGGAATTGCGGCTGCGATCGGCGTCGCCGCGGCGTCGGTCGCCCTGGCGCGACCGCCGGCGCCGGCAAGCGCCCCGGTGGTCGAAGCGGTGGCGCGGTGCCGCCAGGTGCCGGCGGACGCCGCGCGGCTCGCCTGCTAAGACGCCGCCGTCGGCGCCATGGTCGAGGCCGAGGACAAGGGCGACCTCGTCTCCAACGACCGCGCCCAGCGCAGCGCCGTCCGCCGCCAGGCCTTCGGCTTCTCGCTGCCCTCGCTCGCCATCTTCGATCGCGGCGAGAAGCCGGACGAGGTCAATCGCGTCACCGAGGTCGTTGCGTCGGCCCGCCGCGGCCCCGAGGGCCGCTGGGTATTGCGCATGCAGGATGGTGCGGTTTGGCGCCAGACCGATGACGCCGATCTCGGCCGCAGACCCCATGCCGGCTCCAAGGCGCTGATCAAGCGCGCGGCGCTCGGCAGCTTCATGATGGAAATCGACGGCCAGGCTGGAATCCGGGCGCAACGGCAGAACTGACCCTCGGCTCGCGGCGATCGGGGGTGTAAGGTTCTCGCCGTCGATCCGAGGAAGGCCAGCGGCGTGTCGGTCAGGACCCTTGATCGCCGGAGCTTCGCGGCGGCTCTGCTGGGCGCGGGATTTTGCCTGCCGGGGCGTGTGGACGCGAGCGGGGGCGAAGCGACGGTCGAAGTCGAATCGCAGGCGTCGCGGCTTAACCCTCGCCAGCTCGACTACGTCCCCCCCGCCGACCTCAAGCTGATCATCGACATCTACCGGCGCATGACCGCCCCGGTCGTCATCGACGGCCACGGCCCGTTCGCATTCGTGGTGGACACCGGCGCCAACCAGTCGGTGGTCGCCGCCGAGATCGCCGCCCAGCTCGGCCTGACGGCGGGGGCGCCGCGGGCGCTGAACGGCGTCGCCGGGGTGGAGATCACGCCGACGGCGCTCGCCCGCATCAAGGTCGGCTCGCGCCCGGCCGACGACGCGGTGCTGCAGGTGCTGCCGGCCGCGGCCATCGGCGGCCAGGGCATGCTGGGGCTCGACCAGCTCGACGGCGGCCGGCTGACCCTGGATTTCCGGCGCCAGACGCTGCGTATCGCTCCGGGCCGCGGCGGCGGGGCGCCCTTCGGCGACATCGTGGTGCGGGCGCATCGGCGCGACGGCCAGCTCACCCTGGTCGATGCCGACCTCGCCGGCATTCCGCTCACCGCGTTCCTGGATTCCGGCGCCCAGGACACCATCGGCAACATGGCGCTGCGCCAGCTCGCCATCAGCCGCTATCCCACCACCCCCTGGAGCGCCACGCCGATCCTCAGCGTCACCGGCCAGAGCGTGCTGGCCGAGATGGCCGACCTGCCGGCCCTGCGCATCGGCGGCTTGCATCTGCCGAACTGGCCGGTGGCCTTCGCCGACCTGCACACCTTCCGGATGTGGAACCTGGTCGAGCGCCCGGCGATCCTGGTGGGCGTCGACATCCTGTCGCGCTTCTCCACCGTCTGCCTCGACTTCGCCCGCGACGAGGTGCGCTTCCGCCTGCCTTCGAGCGCGTGACCGGGGCGATCAAGGCGCCGGCATGATCCGTTTCATGAAGCCGTCGAAGAGCGGCACGGTGAACGCCGTGTCGCCGTTGGCGGGGCTGTAGAGCATGCCCTTGGTGATCAGGGCGTTGCGGATCGGCGCGACGCCGGTGACCTTGCGGCCCAGCAGCTCGGCCACGTCCCCAGAGCGGCGCCTCGGTCGTTGCGGTGGTGCAGAGGTCGGCAGGTGCGAGCGCGTCCATCCATCGTCGCACCCGCTCATGCGGGCGAGCGCGCAGGGTCTCGGAAATGACGTTCGCGTCGAGGGATCACCATCAGGCGAAAGCGGGCGGTTCCGGCATCGGCTCGCGCGGCGGGATGCCGAGATCTACTCCGCCGATGGGGTCGACGAGCCTGCGGATTTCCTCGAACAGGCTCGCTGGAGCCCCTCGCTTCGGCGCCAGAGCGGCTCGCAGGATCTGGCGCGCCTCCTCCTCCATCGAGCGGCCGTGCTCGGCCGCCTTCACCCGCAATCGCGCCTCGAGGGCCGGCTCGAGATTCCGGATCGTCATCGCGGCCATCAGTGACTCCGTTGATAGCAGTGATGAGTTGGACGGCCGCTCAGGCGAATCAAGCCTGGCTGACGGCGGCCTCACGGCAAAGAGTTCGGGTTGACGAGACGCTCATCATCGCCGTCACCCCGGCCAAGCGCAGCGCGAGCCGGGGCCGGACGGGCCGCGGCCAAGCTGGAATGCGTCTTGGAAGCGGCCCGTCCGGCCCCGGATCGCCCTTTCAGGCCGTCCGGGGAGACGGCGATGATGGTCAAACCTCCGCGAATTAGCCCTTTCGCAATCCGACCGCATCGCCGTGGCGGCAGCGCCCGCGTCCTTGACTCCGCGGACGCCCGGCGCGACGGACGACCGCTGAACTGGAGTGAAGCGATGGATCTGAAGCCGGGATCGCGCTGGAAGAGCGCCGTCTGCGACACCGAGGTGGTGGTGGTCCGCTCCCCCGGCCAGCCGGTCTCGCTGGAATGCGGCGGGCACGCGATGGTCGCGCATGCGGAGGCCAAGCCGACGGGACTGGCTCTTGCCGAGGGTCACGCCGCCGGAACCCAGGCGGGCAAGCGTTTCGCCGACGAGGCCAGCGGGCTAGAACTTCTGTGCACCAAGGGCGGGGCCGGGTCGCTCGCCGTCGGCGGCAAGCCGATCGGCATGAAGGAAGCCAAGAAGCTGCCGGCGTCCGACTGAAGGATCTCCCCCGGCGATGCACGCGGCGCTGATTCTGGAAATGGCGGCCGAGGCCTTCCCCGAGCGGACGGCTACCGGGCCGGTGGCGGACGGTCTCACCTATGCCGAGCTGGCGGCGCGCGCCCGCGCCGGCGGCGCCTGGCTGCACGGCCGCGAAGCCGCCAGCGTGGTCTTCGTCGGTCTGAACGGGCCGGCGCTGCCGGTGGCGCTGTTCGCCAGCGCCGAGATCGGCCGCCCGTTCGCGCCGCTGAACTACCGCCTGCCGGATCTCGAGCTGCGCCGGCTGCTGGCGCGCACCGCCCCGTCCGTGGCGATCGTGGACGACGACATGATCTCGCGCCTCGCCGGCGTGGCGGGAGTCGAGCTGGCGTCTGCGAGCCAGTTCGAGGCGGTCTGTCGCGATCCCGGGCGCCGGGCTGCGGCCCCGCCCGCCGCCGAGCGCGACATCGCCGTGCTGCTCTTCACCAGCGGCACCACCGCGGACCCCAAGGTCGCGGTGCTGCGCCATCGGCACCTGGCTTCCTACGTCATATCGACGGTGGAATTCATGGGCGCGGAGGCGGACGAGGCCGCGCTCGTCAGCGTACCACCGTATCATATCGCCGGGCTCGCGGCGATCCTCACCGGCGTCTACGCCGGGCGGCGCAGCGTCTATCTGCCCGCGTTCACGGCCGGGGCCTGGGTCGACGCGGCGCGCCGCGAGGGCGTCACCCACGCCATGCTCGTGCCCACCATGCTGCAGCGGATCGTGGAGGAGCTGGAGGCGCGCGGCGAGCGTCTACCGCAGCTGAGGTCGCTCTCCTACGGCGGCGGGCGCATGCCGGCCCCGGTGATCGAGCGGGCCATGGCCCTCCTGCCGCAGGTGGATTTCGTCAACGGCTATGGCCTCACCGAGACCAGCTCCACCATTGCGGTGCTCACCGCGCAGGATCATCGCGCGGCGATGAGTTCGGCCGATCCGGCGGTCCGGCGCCGGCTGGGTTCGGTGGGCCGGCCGCTGCCTTCGCTGGAACTGGAGATCCGCGGCCCGGCGGGCGAGCGCCTGCCGCCGGGCGCCAGCGGCGAGGTGCATGTCCGCGGCGATCAGGTCGCCGGCGAGTATCAGCACGGCAAGGCGCTCTCCGAGGACGGCTGGTTCGCCACCCGGGACGCCGGATTCCTGGACGAGGAGGGCTATCTCTTCGTGGAAGGGCGGCTCGACGACGTCATCGTACGCGGCGGCGAGAACATCTCGCCGGGCGAGGTCGAGGACGTGCTGCGCCTGCATCCCGATGTCGCCGACGTCGCCGTGTTCGGCATCCCCGACGACCACTGGGGCGAGAAGGTCGCCTGCGCCGTGGTGGCCAGGGGCCGGCGCCCGGCCGTCGAGGAACTCGCCGCCTGGGCAAGGTCGCGGCTGCGCTCGACCAAGACTCCCGAGGCCTGGGCGTTCAGGGACGCGCTTCCCTACAACGAGACCGGCAAGCTGCTGCGCCGCCAGCTCAGGGCGGAGATGTCCGAGGCCGCGCCGGCCCCGGCGTGAGCGCCGCCGTGGTGATTAGCAGGTAGCAGATTGACCAGCGGGGACCTCGCGGAGCTGATCGAGCTGGGCGGCGCCGGCGCGCGGGTGGTCGAGGCCGGGGCGAGGCGCCCTGGCGCAGGCGCCGGCGTCGTCAGCATCGGCGTCGTCCGCGACGGGCCGCTCCCGCGGCGCGGCCTCGGGGCCTTCGACATTCTCCTTTGCGCCGATCCCGCCGCGCCGCGTCCATGGGTCGGGGTGGCGCCGGAGCGGCTCGAGGCGACGATCGCCGGGCTTCAGGTCGAGATCGCCCGCCAGCCCGCCGCCGCCGCCGTCGCCGCGCAACTGCTGCGCATGTCCTTGCGCTCGAGCTTCGAGGCGGCGCTGACGACGGAATCGATCGCCTATTCCATGCTGCTCGCCTCCGAGGGCTTCGCCGCCTGGCGCCGCGCGACGCCGCCGCGCCGTCGCGACGAGGCGCCCGCGCCGAGGGTCTCGACCGACCTCGTCGCAGGGGCGCTGCGGATCACGCTGAGCCGGCCGCACCGCCGCAACGCCTTCGATGCGGCCATGCGCGACGAGCTATGCGAAGCGCTGGCGTTCGCGCTCGACCATCCCGACGCGCCCGCGGTGGTGCTGGAGGGCGAAGGCCCCGCCTTCAGCGCCGGCGGCGATCTCGATGAATTCGGCCGCGCCGACGACGCCGGCCGCGCCCACCTGATCCGCACCCTGCGCTCGCCGGCGCGCCTCGTGAACGCCTTGGGCGATCGCATCACGGCGCGCGTGCACGGCGCCTGCGTGGGCGCTGGGATCGAGGTCGCCGCCGCCGCTGGCGAGGTCAGCGCCGGCGCGAGCGCCGTCTTCCGTCTCCCCGAGGTTTCCATGGGCCTGGTGCCCGGCGCCGGCGGCACGGCCACGATCGCCCGCCGCATCGGGCGCCGCCGCGCCTGCTACATGGCGATCTCGGGCGCCGGGGTGGACGCCGCGACGGCGCTGAACTGGGGCCTCGTCGATGCAGTCGAGCCGCTCCGATGAGCCCGATCGCGCCGGTTCTCGCCCGCCAGAGCGCCGAGATCGCCGCCCTGACCGCGGCGCTGGGGCGCCCGGTGGACGTGGCCGCGCTCGAGATCACCGACCGGCTCGGCCAGCTGCCCCTCGACCGGCCCTCAGCGCGCTCCCCCAATCGCGCCTGCCGCCTGGTTCGCTGCGCCGACGGCTGGCTGGCCGTCAACCTGGCGCGCGACGAGGATCGCGACCTCGTCGGCGCCTGGCTGGGCCGAGACGCGGCCGGCGACGCCTGGGCCGCGATCGCGCGCGCCGCGGCGCGGCGCGGCTGCGCCGGACTCCTGGCCGACGCCATCCTGCTGGGCCTTCCGGCGGCGCGGGTGGGCGAGGTCGGCTCGGCGGGCCTGAAGGCGCCGCTCGTCCCGGCAGGCGCGCCCTCGGCGCGGCGACGTGGAACTCAGCTGCGCGTGGTCGATCTCTCGGCGCTCTGGGCCGGACCCCTGTGCGCCGCGGTCCTGGCCGAACTCGGCGCCGGCGTCGTCAAGGTGGAGAGCCTGCGCAGGCCCGACCCGACGCGGACCTCGACGCCGGGGTTCTTCCGCCGCCTGAACGGCCGCAAGGACCAGCTCGCCCTCGATCTCGGCGCCGCCGATGGCCAAGCGCGCCTGCGCGAGCTGATCCTCGCCGCCGACGTCCTCGTCACCAGCGCGCGGCCGCGGGCCTTCGTCTCGCTGGGCCTCGCGCCAGGAGATCTGTTCGCCGCCAATCCGTCGCTCGTCTGGGTCGCCGTCACCGGGTACGGCTGGACGGGCGCGGCCGCCGAGCGCGTCGGCTTCGGCGACGATACCGCGGCCGCCGGGGGCCTAGTGCGCTGGACGGCCGGGGGCGCGCCGCGCTTCCTCGGCGATGCGCTCGCCGATCCGGTGACCGGGCTGGCCGCGGCCATCGGCGCGCTCCGGGCCCTGCTTGGCGGCGGCGGGGTGCTGGTGGATGCGGCCATGGCGGTTTGCGCGGCCGGGGCGGCGGCGTGCGGCCTGCCGTCGGCGCCATGACGAGCGCTCTCGTCATCCGCAATGTCGAGGTCGAGGCCCGCGCCGGGCTGGACGTGCGCATCGAGGCCGGCCGCATCGCCGCGATCGGAGCGGGACTGGCGCCGGCGGCCGACGAGATCGACGGCCGCGGCGGGGCGCTGATCCCGGGCCTGGCCGACCATCACCTCCACCTCTTCGCCCTCGCGGCCCAGGCGCAGAGCCTCGATCTTACAGAGGTCCAGGGCGCCGCGGCGTTCAGGGCCAGGATCGCCGCGGCGCTCGGGCGGCGGCCGCCTGGAGCCTGGCTGCGGGTCACCGGCTACCACGAGACCATGGCCGGCGCCCTCGGCCGCGCCGAGCTGGATGGCCTCGCCCCGCGCCATCCCCTGCGCATCCAGCATCAGAGCGGCGCGCTCTGGATGCTGAACAGCCTGGCTATCGACGCCGTCCGCGACGACCGCGGCGCGGCGATGGAACGTGATCGGCAGGGACGGCCGACGGGCCGGATCTGGCGCGGCGACGCCTGGCTGCGGGCGAGGATCGGCGCGCCGCCGCCGCCGCTCGGCCCCGTGGGGGCGCGGCTCGCCGCCTTCGGCATCACCGCCCTCACCGACGCCAGCGTCACCACCGACGCGGCCGCAGCCGAACGGCTCGCCGGGGCGCATCGCTCGGGCGAGCTGCCGCAACGGCTGACGCTGATGAGCGGGGGCGCGCTGGAGGCGCCGCCGGACGGGGCCTTCGCGGTCGGACCGGTGAAGGTGCTGCTGGACGACCACGATCTGCCGGAGCTTTCGGAGTTCGTCGCGGCGATCGCGCAGGCGCGCCGCGCCGGGCGGCCGCTCGCCGTCCACTGCGTCACCGCGGTCGAACTGGGGCTCGCCCTGGCCGCCTTCGAGGCCGCAGGCGGCCAGGACGGCGTCGGCGATCGCATCGAGCACGGCGGCGTCATCGAGCCGGCGGCGATCGCGGCCTCGAGGCGCCTGGGCCTGACGGTGGTCACCCAGCCCGCCTTCGTCTTCGAGCGCGGCGACCGCTACGCCGCCGAGGTCGAGCCGCGCGACCTGCCCGATCTCTATCGCTGCGCCAGCCTCCTGGCCGCCGGCGTGCCCGTCGCCGCCAGCTCCGACGCCCCCTACGCCTCGCCCGATCCGTGGGCGGCGATGGCCACGGCGCAGAACCGGCGCACCCGTGGCGGCCTGACCCTCGGAGCGGGCGAGCAGGTGACCCCCCTCCAGGCGCTGGCGATGTATCTGGGCGATCCGGCCGCGCCCGGCGGACCGCCGCGGCGCGTGCGCGTGGGCGCCGACGCCGACCTCTGCCTTCTGGCCGTTCCGCTCCGCGAGGCCGTGGTCGCCGCGGATGCGCAGCTGGTGCGCGCGACCCTGATCGGCGGGCGGCGGGCCTACGAGAGGCCCTGAACGCCGTCAGCTCGACTGGGTCGTGTCCGGCAGGCCGAGGATGCGCTTGGCGACGATGTTGTTCTGGATCTCGG
>DATKRO010000033.1:0-5069 GCA_035532115.1 Caulobacteraceae bacterium
ACCAGGACGAGGCGCTGGAAAAGCTCTACAGGTTCTTCTTCCCCGACTACGTGCGGCTGCTCTCGCGCCTCCTGCCCAAGGCGCCCGCCGGCCAGATGCCGGAGGCCGAGGGCGGCGCCTGGGACGAGGCCGGCGAACCGGCGTCCGAAGCGCCCGCCGCCACCGATACAACGGTGGAAATAGCGGCGCCGGCCAAGGCGCGCGGCGATTGGGCGGCGGCGCAGGCCGCCGCCGACGCAGCGGCGCAGATTTCGGCGTCGGAGGCGCCGCGCCCGGGCGATCCGCCGGGGCTCGCCACCGATAGAACGGTGGAAATAACGGCGTCGCCGGCCGCAACGCCGCCGCCGCGGGTCTGGAAAGCCTCGGCGCACGGGCCGGGGGAAGGCTGGTGACGGCGCCGGTCGCGCGCCGGCCGCCCCTGGCGCAGTCTGGGCTGGCGCACCCGGCACGATTCGAACGTGCGACCTTTGCCTTCGGAGGGCAACGCTCTATCCAGCTGAGCTACGGGTGCGGCGCTGTAGGCGGTGCGGTGTCTAGCCGAATGGCGCTGCCCGCGCAAACCGGCCCCCTGGCGTGGCCGCTACGGCGCGTCGGCCATGGCTTTGGCGCCATAGGTGAGGGCGAGGAAGACGTCCTCGAGGTCCGGCTCCTCGGTGCGCAGGTCGGTGAAGTGGACGCCGGCGGCGCGGGCGGCGGCCAGCACCTGCTCGACGCCGGCCTCGGCGGCGCGGAAGTTGATGGCGAGTTCGCCGCCGGGGCGCAGCCGCGTCTCGAAGGGCGGCAGGGCCGGGGCGCCGGCGAGCGGGCTGGAGGGCGTCAGCACCACGGCGCGGGTGTCGAGGCGGGCGAGCAGCTGGGCCTTGGGCTCGCAGGCCACCACCTCGCCATGATTCATGATGGCGATGAGGTCGCACAGCTCCTCGGCCTCCTCCAGATAGTGGGTGGTGAGCAGGATGGTGACGCCGCGGCGGTTGAGGCCGACCACATAGTCCCAGAGCTGGCGGCGCAGCTCGACGTCGACGCCGGCGGTGGGCTCGTCGAGGATCAGCACCGGCGGGTTGTGCACCATGGCCTTGGCCACCATCAGCCGCCGCTTCATGCCGCCCGAGAGCTGGCGCACATAGGCGTTGGCCTTGTCGGAAAGGCCGAGCGCGGCCAGGAGCTCGCCGGTGATGCGCTCGCGCCGCGGCACGCCGTACATGGCGGCCTGCACGTCGAGGGATTCGCGCGGGGTGAAGAAGACGTCGGCGGCGATCTCCTGGGGCACCACGCCGATGGCGGCGCGGGCGTCCCGGGGCCGGGCGTCGAGGTCGCGGCCCCAGATCGAGACCTGGCCGGCGGTCTTCTTCGTCAGGCCCGAAAGGATGTTGATGAAGGTCGACTTGCCGGCGCCGTTGGGGCCGAGCAGGCCGAAGATCGAGCCGCGCGGGATGGCGAGGTCGATATGCTTCAGCGCCTGCATCGCCGGCGCGCCGCGCAGGGCCGGATAGGTCTTGACGAGGCCGCGCGCCTCGATGGCGAACTCGGGAAGCTGCATGGGTCCCTTTGGGCCCGGGCTCGATTGACGGCGCGGGCCTTGGCCGCCTACCTAGGCCGGACGAGCCGCTTCGCCAAGCCGCGGGGCGGCGGGAGTCGCCGCGAGCATGGCCCGACAACTGAAGCACCCGCCCGCCTCGAAGCTGCGGCCAGAGCCGGCGCCGGCGCGCGCCGACCTGACGCCGACCTCGCCGCCGCCGCCCGAGGAGGTCGCGGTGCGCTCGCGCCGGGTCGCCTGCGACGGCGTCGGCGGCGCGCTCGGCCATCCCCGCGTCTGGCTGGAGATGGGCGAGGCCGCCTTCGTGCAATGCCCCTACTGCGACCGCCGCTTCGTGCTCGCGCCGGGCGCGGAAGGCGCCGAGAGCGAACGCCTCGCCCCCGGCGTCTACGAGGGCTCGCACGGCCATTGAAGCGCGAGGCCGGGCGCGGCCGGGACGTGACCCGGCGGCGCGACGGGCCTATCCTGGCGCCATGACCGAGACGCTCGAAGCCCCCGCGACCCTGGCCGAGATTCCCCGCGCCCCCACCCAGGACGGGCCCGCCCTGCGGCTCTATCTGGTGGACGGCTCCGGCTTCATCTTCCGCGCCTTCCACGCCCTGCCGCCGCTGACGCGCAAGTCGGACGGCCTGCCGGTGGGGGCGGTGGCCGGCTTCTGCAACATGATCTGGAAGCTGCTGGTCGACATGAAGGCCGCGCCGGACGCGCCGACGCATCTGGCGGTGGTGTTCGACGCCTCGGAGGTGACGTTCAGGAACAGGCTCTACGCCGACTACAAGGCGCACCGGCCGCCGGCGCCGCCGGATCTGGCGCCGCAGTTCCCGCTGGTGCGCGAGGCGACGCGGGCGTTCGGCGTGCCCTCGCTGGAGCTGGCCGGCTACGAGGCCGACGACATCATCGCCGCCTACGCCTGCCAGGTGCGCGACCTCGGCGGCGAGGTGGTGATCGTCTCGTCCGACAAGGACCTGATGCAGCTGGTGGGCGAGCGCGTCTCGATGCTCGACACCATGAAGAACCTGCGCATCGGTCCCGCCGAGGTGATGGAGAAGTTCGGCGTCGCGCCGGAGAAGGTGGTCGAGGTGCAGGCCCTATGCGGCGACGCCGTCGACAACGTCCCCGGCGCGCCGGGGATCGGCGTCAAGACCGCCGCGGCGCTGATCAACGAATATGGCGACCTGGAGACGCTGCTGGCCAGGGCCGGCGAGGTCAAGCAGGACAAGCGCCGCCAGACCTTGATCGACTTCGCCGCCCAGATCCGGCTGTCGCGCCAGCTGGTGCAGCTCGACTGCGAGACGCCGCTGCCCGCCCCGCTGGAGGATCTGGCGGTGCAGGAGCCCGACGCCAAGACGCTCGCCGACTTCCTGGAAGCGATGGAGTTTCGGACCCTGGCGCGCCGCGTCAGCGAGGCGCGCTCGGGCGGGGCGCCCGCGCCGGCGCCTTCGACAGCCGAGACGCCGGCCGCGCCCATCGACGTCTCGGCCTACGCCTGCGTGCGCGACCTGGCGAGCCTCGACGCCTGGATCGTCCGCGCCCGCGCGGCCGGCGTCGTCGCCTTCGACACCGAGACGGATTCGCTCTCCTCGTCCAATTCGGCGCTCTGCGGCGTCTCGCTGGCGGTGGCGCCGGGCGAGGCCTGCTACATCCCCCTGGGCCACTGCGCCGAGGATGGCCTGCAGCTGGGCGCGCCGGCCGACCTCGAACAGATAAGGCTCGAAGACGCCATCGCCCGGCTGAAGCCGCTGCTGGAGGACGCGGCAGTGCTGAAGGTGGCGCACAACGCCAAGTACGATCTGGGCGTGCTGTCGCGGCACGGCGTCGAGGTGGCGCCGATCGAGGACACCATGCTGATCTCCTACGTGCTGGAGGCCGGCCTGCACAACCACGGCATGGACGAGCTGTCGGCGCTGTGGCTCGGCCATCAGCCGATCAGCTTCAAGCAGGTGGCGGGCGCCGGCAAGGCGCAGAAGAGCTTCAGGCACGTCGCCCTGGCCGAAGCCACCTGCTACGCCGCCGAGGACGCCGACGTGACCTTGCGGCTCTACCGGCTGTTGCGCCCGCGCCTGGCGCGCGAGCATCTGCTCACCGTCTACGAGACCCTGGAGCGGCCGCTGCCGCCGGTGCTGGCGCGCATGGAGGGCGCCGGCATCCGCATCGACCCGGCCGAGCTGCGCCGGCTCTCGCACGACTTCTCGCTGCGCATGGCCGAGCTGGAGGCCGAGGCGCAGCGGCTGGTGGGCCGGCCCTTCAACCTCGGCAGCCCCAAGCAGATCGGCGACGTGCTGTTCGGCGAGCTGGGGCTGGCCGGCGGCAGGAAGACCGCCACCGGGGTGTGGAGCACCGACGCCGGCGTGCTCGAGGATCTCGCCGGCCAGGGCCACGCCCTGCCGCGGGTGCTGCTCGACTGGCGCCAGCTCTCCAAGCTGAAGGGCACCTACACGGACGCCCTGGCGCAGGCGGTGGCGCCGCGCACCGGGCGGGTGCACACCTCGTTCGCGCTCGCCTCCACCACCACCGGGCGGCTGTCGTCCAACGATCCCAACCTGCAGAACATCCCGGTGCGCACCGAGGAGGGCCGCAAGATCCGCAAGGCCTTCGTCGCCGAGCCGGGAAACTTGCTGATCAGCGCCGACTATAGCCAGATCGAGCTGCGGCTCCTCGCCCACATCGGCGACATAGCGCCGCTGAAGCGGGCGTTCCTGGACGGCCTCGACATCCACGCGTCGACCGCCTCGGAGATGTTCGGCGTGCCGGTGGCGGGCATGCCGGCCGAGACGCGCCGCCGCGCCAAGGCGATCAACTTCGGCATCATCTACGGCATCTCGGCGTTCGGCCTCGCCAACCAGCTCGGCATCCCCCAGGACGAGGCCGGCGCCTACATCAAGACCTATTTCGAGCGCTTCCCCGGCATCCGCGCCTACATGGACGGCATGCGCGCCCTGGTGCGTCAGCAGGGCTTCGTCACCACCCTGTTCGGGCGCAGGATCAACGTGCCGATGATCCGCTCCAAGTCGGCGGGCGAGCGCGCCTTCGCCGAACGGGCGGCCATCAACGCCCCGATCCAGGGCACGGCGGCCGACGTGATCCGCCGGGCGATGATCCGCATGCCCGCCGCCCTCGCCGCCGAGGGGCTCGCGGCCAGGATGCTGCTGCAGGTCCACGACGAACTCGTCTTCGAGGCCCCCGCCGCCGAGGCCGAGGCGACCTGCGCCCTGGCGAGGCGCGTCATGGAGCACGCCGCCTTTCCCGCCGTCGCCCTCTCGCCCCCCCTGGTGGTCGAGGCCCGCGCGGCGCCGAACTGGGACGAAGCGCATTAGCCGGCGGCGCAACGGGGCGACGTTCCATACCATCGTCACCCCGGCCGGAGCGACCGCAGGCCGCGCAGAGCCGGGGCCGGACGGGCCGCAGCCGGGCTGGAGTTCGTCCGGGAACCGACAGGCTCCGGCCCCGGCTCGCGCTGCGCTTGGCCGGGGTGACGGCGATGATGGCTTCGCCCTGGCGGCGGCGCGACAGAGGGAGCTTCCTCCTCACCCGTGCA
>DATKRO010000034.1:0-4979 GCA_035532115.1 Caulobacteraceae bacterium
CTGAACCCGACCTTCCGCAAGAAGCGCCAGCGCGAAGAGGCGTGAGGAGGTAGGCTCCCCGTCCCTTCAGAGCTTCAGCTCCATCCAGACGTCGACGCGGGCATAATCGCCGGGGCGGCGCGCAGCGCCTTCCAGGTCGCGGAACCCGACGCTGCGGTAGAGTCCGAGCGCGGGGGCGAGCGCGCTGTTGGTTTCCAGGTAGAGCCGGCGTGCGCCTGCCGATCTCGCCCGCTCGATGCAGGCGCCCAGCAGCGCCCGCCCCAGGCCCCGGCCCCTGAAGGCCTCGGCGACCGCCATCTTGGCCACTTCGAAGCCGCCGTCCGCCATGGCCAGCAGCGCGCAGCAGCCGGCGACCTCGCCGGCCTCGGCGGCGAAGAGGATATGGCCGCCGCGGGCGATGACGGCGCCTTGCGGATCGCCGAGCACCAGCCGGTCCTTCGGCTCCAGTTCGAACAGCGCCGTGATCCAGGCCTCGTTCAGCGCCCGGAACGCGGGCGCGAGATCGGGACGGAAGTCGATGATCTGCATGGCCGCATGCTAAAGGCTCGCCCGCGATGGCCAACCCTCTCTACGAAGCCCTGCCGACGACCATCTTCGCGGTGATGTCGGGCCTTGCCCAGGAGCTGGGCGCGATCAACCTCGGCCAGGGGTTCCCCGACGAAGCGGGTCCCGAGGCGATCCGCCGGCGCGCCGCCGAGGAGGCGCTCGGCGGCGACAACCAGTATCCGCCGATGCCGGGCCTGCCGAGCCTGCGCCAGGCGGTGGCGCGCCACTACGCCCGCTTCCAGGGCCTCGATCTCGACTGGCGCAGCGAGATCACCATCACCTCCGGCGCCACCGAGGCGCTCGCGGCCGCTTTCCTGGCTCTGATAACCCCCGGTGACGAGGTGGTGCTGTTCCAGCCGCTCTACGATTCTTATCTGCCGATGGTGCGCCGCGCCGGCGGCGTGGCCAGGCTGGTGCGCCTGGAGCCGCCGGGCTTTCGCCTGCGCCGCGCCGACCTGGAGGGCGCCTTTGGCGAGCGCACCCGCCTCGTCGTGCTCAACAACCCCTTGAATCCCTCGGCCACCGTCGCACCGCCCGAGGATTTGGCTCTCGTCGCCGAACTGTGCGTGCGTCACGACGCCATCGCGGTCTGCGACGAGGTCTGGGAGCAGGTGGTGTTCGCCCCCCACGCCCATCGCCCGCTGATGGGGTTCGCCGGCATGCGCGAGCGCTCGGTCAAGATCGGCTCCGCCGGCAAGATGTTCGCCCTCACCGGCTGGAAGGTGGGCTTCGTCTGCGCCGCGCCGGAGCTGACGGCCGCCATCGCCAAGGCGCACCAGTTCCTCACCTTCACCACCGCGCCCAACCTGCAGGCCGCCGTCGCCTATGGCCTGGGCGCCAGCGACGCCTGGTTCGCCGCCATGCCCACGGCGCTGGCGGCTTCGCGCGACCGGCTGAGCGAGGCGTTGCGCCGCGAAGGCTTCGCCGTGCTGGAGAGCCAGGGCAGCTATTTCCTCAACGTCGATCTCGCCGCCTCGGGCGTCGCCGAGGACGACCGCGGCTTCTGCCTGCGCGCGGTGAAAGACGCGGGCGTCGCCGCCATCCCGATCTCGGCCTTCTACGAGGAGCGGCCGCCGACGCACCTCATCCGCCTCTGCTTCGCCAAGCAGGACGAGACCCTCGACGAGGGGGCGCGCCGCCTCGCCAGGGCCCGCGATCTGTCACTGAAGCAGGTATCTACACATCAGTCGGCGGTTACACCCGAGTAAGTCTCGGTTACATCATTACAGTATTCTAAATTGATCGTCGCGGATATCCGTAGTTACATTGTTGGATGAGACATGTTCCTGTCTCGCGACCAACAATGACTGGAGATCCACCATGCGTGCGACCCTGACGCCAGTGCTGCTGTCCGCCGCCGCCGTCCTCTGCCTCGCCGCGCCCGCCGTGGCCGCGGGGTTTCGCGTGCCGGTGGGGGATCTCACCCGGCCCGACGCGGCGCGCGCCTTCCATCATCGGTTAATGCTCGCCGCCGAGCGCTTCTGCGGCGCCCGCTACAGCCCGGTGGAACTCGACGGCCGCGCCACCTGCCTGGCCGCGGTGCGCCGCGAAGGCGTCGAGCAGCTCAGCGAGGCCCAGCGCCAGTCCCTCGCCCGGGCGCTGTGGCGCGCGCCGGAACTGGCGAGCGCCGCCGGCTGAGCTCGCGGCGGGTGCGCGCCGGCCGCATCGCGGCTAAACTCGGGCGCGATCACGGTGGAGGGCGGGCGGTGACGGGATTCCTGGACGATCCGGCGCTGGAGGCGCTGCTCGAGCGCCTGCACGCCAGGAGCGAGGCCGACGCTGCCGCCACCGGCGATTATTTCCGGGCGCGCGCCGCGGCCGGCCGCACCGACTTCACCGCCATAGACGATGCCGACCATGCGCACTTCGCCGACAAGCTGGTCGCCCTCGATCGCGACAAGGCGCAGTTCTGCCACGGACTGTGCCGGGCCATCGGGGCGCGGCGGATCGTCGAGGTGGGGACCTCGTTCGGCGTCTCGACCCTCTACCTGGCGGCCGCGGTGCGTGACGCCGGCGGCGGCCTCGTCGTCGCCACCGAGCAAGAGGCGAAGAAGGCGGCCGCGGCCCGGGCCAATTTCGCGGCGGCGGGCCTGGAGCGGTTCATCGACCTGCGCGAAGGCGACCTGCGCCTGACGCTGCGGCGCCTCGCCGGGCCGATCGATTTCGCCCTTTTCGACATCTGGACCGAGATGGCCCGCCCGGCGCTGGAGCTGATCGCCCCGGCGCTGCGCCCGGGCGCCGTCGTCTGCGCCGACAATACGGCGCGGGCGCGCGACGGCTACCGCGCCTGGTTCGAGTTCGTCGATGATCCCGCCAACGGCTTTCGCACCATCACCCTGCCGTTCGAGGGCGGCTTCGAAATGACGGTGAAGCTGGGCTGAGCTTCGGCGGCGCCCAGACGGCGCTTAAGACGTCGCTCCACCATCGACGACGATGGTCTGGCCGGTGATCCAGGCGCCGGATTTGCCGGCGAGGAACACCGCGGCGCCGGCGATGTCGTCGGGATCGCCCAGGCGCCGCAGCGGCGTGCCGCTGGAGGAGCGGCGCTCGGCCTCCGGGGTGTCCCAGAGCGCCCGGGCGAAGTCGGTCTTCACCAGGCCCGGCGCGATGCAGTTGACGCGGATGTTCGACGGCGACAGCTCCTGGGCGAGGTTGCGCGCCAGCTGCATGTCGGCCGCCTTGGAGATGGCGTAGGCGCCGATCACCCCGGTGCCCCGCAGGCCGCCCACCGACGAGATGATGATGATGGCGCCGTCGCGGCGCTCCTTCATCTGCGGCGCCACCATGTGGATCAGCCAGTGGTTGGAGACGATGTTGTTGTCGAGCACCTTGCGGAAGGCCTCGTCGGAAAGCCCGCTCATCGGCCCGTAATAGGGGTTGGAGGCGGCGTTGCAGACCAGGATGTCAATCGGCCCGAACGCCCGGACGGTCTCGTCCACCAGGCGCTGCAGATCGTCCTTGGACGAGATGTTGGCGGGGACGGCTATGGCGTGGCCGGGGTGGGCGGCGTTGATCTGCGCAGTCACCGCCTCGCAGGCCGCCGCCTTGCGCGACGACACCGCCACCTTGGCGCCGTGCTCGGCCAGGCGCTCGGCGATGGCCTTGCCGATGCCCTTGGTCGAGCCGGTGACGATGGCGACCTTGCCGGCCAGGTCGAAAAGCTCGGGAATCCGGGCGCGAGCTTCGGGGGCGGTGGTGACGGACATTAGGGTGCGAAACTCCCTCGAAGGCTCGCCTGATCTGCTGCGCGAGCTTTTAGGCCGGTCCGGCGAGCGGTCAAGGCAAGGCCCCTTTTTGCTTTGCATCCGGCGCGGCGCGGCGGAAATAGCGGCATGGCCGAAGGCGACGCCCGCGTCCGATCCTCCGCCCGCGCCGGCTTCGGGCGCGGCTTCCTCACCGACATCTGGTACTTCGTCGGGCTGTCGGCCGACCTGCGGCCGGGGCGGATCGAGGGGCGCGAACTGCTGGGCGAGCGCGTCGTCGTCGGTCGCACCCGCTCGGGCGAGGCGTTCGCGCTCGGCGACATCTGCCCGCACCGCGCCGCGCTCCTCTCCGGCGGGCGCCTACGCGCCGAGGCCGACGGCGCCGAGGCCCTGGAATGCCCCTATCACGGCTGGCGGTTCGGCATCGACGGCGCCTGCCGGGCCATCCCGTCGCTGGCCAGCGCGGGCGATCTCGACATCGCGCGCATCCGGGTGCGCCGCTATCCGGTGGCCGAGAGCCAGGGGATGGCCTTCGTCTGGGTCGCCGCCGACCCACGCTCTGAAGTCGCCCCGCCCGAGCCGCCGCCGCGCTTCGAGGGCGTCGTCGGCGGCGCCCCCAAGGCGGTGGTCGGCATGGATTTCGAGGTGCACGTCGACCACGCCTGCGTCATGCTGGTGGACCCCAGCCACGCTCCCTTCGTGCATGCCCAGTGGTGGTGGCGCTCTGTCGGCTCGCAGCACTTGAAATCCAAGCGCTTTGCGCCGGTGGAGGCGGGCTTCGTGATGGAGCGCCACGCTCCGTCGAGAAACTCGCGGCCCTATGCGCTCTTCGGCGGCGCGCCCATGACCGAGATCACCTTCCGGCTGCCGGGCGTGCGCTGGGAGCACGTCAGCGTCGGCGCCCGCCAGCTGCTCTCGCTGGCCTTCCTGACGCCCGTCAGTGAGACGCGCACGCGCATGACCCAGATCATCTGGTCGGACCACCCCATGGCCGGCCTCGCCGCGCCCTTCATCCGTTACGGCGCGCGACGCTTCCTGGAGCAGGATCGCGAACTGTGCCGCCTGCAGGCCGAGGGCCTGAAGCGAAATCCCGCCTATCTGTGGATCGACGACGCCGACCGCCAGGCGCGCTGGTACGTGGCGCTGAAGCGCGAGTGGGGCGAGAGCCGCGCCGAGCGCCGCCCCTTCGTCAATCCCGTCGAGCCCACGACCCTCTCCTGGCGCAGCTAG
>DATKRO010000035.1:0-49167 GCA_035532115.1 Caulobacteraceae bacterium
ACGACTTCCAGCTCGGCTGCGGCGCGTCCGGCCCCGGCTCGCGCTTCGCTTGGCCGGGGTGACGGCGATGATGAACGTCTGGTCGACTCTGGCGCCTTGCTGTGGGTCGCGCGGGCTGGCGTCTTGTCGACACAACCACGCTATAGAGGGGTGCAAACTCGCGCCTCCGACGGGTCATGTCTCTGCGTCGTCTTCTCTGCACGCTGCTGCTTTGCCTGGTCGCGCCGGGCGCGGCCCTCGCGGCGACGGCGCCGTTCGACCTGGCCGGGCCGGCTCTGGAGGTGAAGGTGACGCACGCCGGCGTCACCTTGCCGATCGCCGAGGTCCCCGGCCTCGCCGCCGGCGACCGGCTCTGGATCAGGGCCGACCTGCCGGCGGGGCAGTCGGCGCGCTATCTCCTCGTCGCCGCCTTCCTGAGGGGCGCGACCGATCCGCCGCCGAAGCGCTGGTTCCACCGCCTGGAAACCTGGACCCCCGAGGGCGCCAAGGGCCTGAGCATCGTCGTGCCCGCCGGCGCGCGCCAGGCCATGGTGTTCCTGGCGCCGCGGACCGGCGGCGATTTCGCCACTCTCGAGAATGCGGTGCGCGGACGGCCCGGCGCCTTCGTGCGCGCCTCGCAGGATCTGAACCAGGCCTCGCTGGACCGCTCGCGGCTGGACGCGTTCCTGGCCGCGGTGCGCAAGACCGGGCCGGCGGATGCGGCGCGGCTGAAGACGGTGACGCCGCTCCTCGCGCGCAGCCTGACCATCAAGCTCAACGACGCCTGCTTCCAGAAGATGCCCGAACTGCAGGCCGCCTGCCTGATGCAGGGCGGCGACGAGCTGGTGCTCGACGACGGCCACGGCGCCTCGCTGGTGCAGACCCTGACCAGCGGCGGTCCGTCCGAACTGGCCCTCGAGCTCAGCGCCACGCCCAAGGCCGGGTTCGGCTACTACAGCCCCTACATCGCCGCGGTGATGGACTTCGCCCGCATCCTGGATTCGGTCCGCACCGCGCACTACCAGTACATCCCGGCGCTGGCGACGGCGCGGGGCGAGCGGCTGGCGCTGCTGCTGAATACGCCGCCGTCGTTCCACAGCCCGCTGTCGGTGCTGGTGAGCGCGCTCGCGCCGGTCGAGCCGGCGCCGCCGCCGGCGCTGCTGCCCGTCGATCCGGGGGCGAGCTACTGCGCCCAGGACCCCGACCTCGTCCTGCCGCTCGAAGGCGCGCCGCTGGCGTTTTCGACCGGCTACGGCCGCGACCTGGCCCTGCGCGTGAAGACCCCGGCCGGGGCTGCGTTCGAGCTGCCGCTGACGCCCGATCCTGAGCGCGGCGGCTTCGTGGTGGACGCCCGCGGCGCGGACTTCACCGGGCTCGGCGCGTCGTTCGTGGGCGTGGTGCACGGCCAGTGGGGGTTCGCCGCCTTCGAAGGCCCGTCGTTCCGGCTCGAGAACGCCCACGGCGCCGACTGGCGGCTCGCCGGGGCCGACCGCGCCGCGCCGGTCGTCGGGCGCACCGACACCGTGCATCTCGAGGGCCCGGACGCAGCTTGCGTGGAGAAGGTCACGTTGCGCCCGCCTTCCGGCGAGGCCGAGAGCCTCGCCTGGAAGGTCCAGGCGGATGGGCGGCTCGCCGTCACCCTGCCGCTGACGGGCCGCGCCCCCGGCGCCATGACCCTGCTGGTGACGCAGTACGGCGCGGCCCGGCCGCAGGCGATCCCGATCGCGGCCTTCGCCCAGGCTGGCCGGCTGGACAGCTTCACGCTGCACGCCGGCGACGCCTTTGGCGTGCTGAAGGGCAGCCGCCTGGACGAGGTCGCCAGCCTCGATCTGGCCGGGGCCGACTTCAAGCCGGGGACGCTCGCCTCGGCGGACGGCGTGGACGAGCTGACGCTCTCGGCGCCGGCGGCGGGCGCCGCCGCGGCGCTCAAGGCCGGCGAGACCCGCGTGGCCAAGGTGCGGCTCCAGGACGGGCGGCTGGTGCGCCTGAAGGTCGAGATCGCCGCGCCCCGCCCGCAGGGCTCGCTGATCGGCACGAGCATCGAGCCGGCGCCCGCCGCCGGGGCGATCGCGATCGAACTTGCCTCCGCGGACGAGCTGCCGCAGCACGCCCAGATGACGTTCTCGGTGGGCGCCAGCCCGCCGACGCGCTTTTCGGGCAAGGAGGCCATCGAGGTGGCGAGCGCCGGGGGCGCAGCGCGCGTACGGCTGACGGCGGCGAACGGCCTCGTCTTCGAGGACTCGCACGTCGTGCTGGCGAGGCTCGATCCGGGCAAGGCGTTCGGGGCGTCCGCCTTCGGGCCGCTGCGGTTCCGCATCGTCGGTCCGGACGGCGCCGCCGGCGACTGGCGCCCGCTGGCCACGCTGGTGCGCCTGCCGACGCTGCGGCGGCTGACGTGCCGGCGCCGCGCCGCGACCTGCGATCTGACGGGATCCGACCTCTTCCTGATCGACCAGGTTTCGCGCGACGCGGACTTCGCCCACGCCGCCCAGGTCCCCGAGGGCTTCCCCGGCGAAACGCTGGCGGCGCCGCGGCCGGCGGACGGGCGCCTCTACATCAAGCTGCACGACGATCCGGACGTGATCAACCGGCTGGCGATACCGGCGCGCGGCCATGCGGCGCGTGCGCCCGGCCCCCCCGCGCGCGGCCCCCTCCGTCGCCCGGCGCTGCCGCGCCGAGCGACATCTCCGCCGTTGCACGGGTGAGGAGGAACGCGTCCTCACTCCTTTGCCGCGAGCGGGGGTGCTGAACTGGCCGATGTCCTGCTGATGATCCTCGACCATATAGCGGGCGAACTCGCGGTCGAAGGCGCGGCCGGAAAGGCCGTCGAGCTTCTGCCGCTCGGCCAGCGCCCCTTCCGCCCGGTCCAGCTCGGCCTTAAGAGGGGGCGGCCAACCTCAGGGGAGTCCGCGCATGAACCTGCTTTCAAGGATCGCTCTCGTCGGCGCTCTCGCCGGCGTCGCCGCGGCGGGCGCCGCCCAGGCGCAGATGAAGATGCCGACGCCCAGCAAGGACTACCGGGCCGCGCCGGCCGGCGCCTACGCCCTCGACCAGTCGCACACCGCCATCATCGTCTACGTCTCGCACGTGGGCTTCTCCTACGAAGCGTTCCGTTTCCTGGCCGCCAGCGGCAAGCTGCGGTGGAATCCGGCCGATCCCGCCGCCGACGCCCTCCAGGTCAGCGTCGATCCGAAATCCATCGCCACCGCGGACGCGGGCATGGACTTCTCCGGCGAACTGGCCGGCGCGAAATTCCTCGATGTCGCCAAGTTCCCCACCGCGACCTTCGTCTCGCGCCGCTTCCGGCCCATCGATGCGACCCATGGCAAGGTGGACGGCGACCTCACCATCATGGGCGTGACCCGGCCGGCGGTGTTCGACGTGACGCTGGTGGGGGCCGGAAACGAGTTCGGCCGCCAGACGCTCGGCATCCATGCCCAGAGCGAGATTGCGCCCAACGCCTACGGCCTGCCGCAGCCCTTCTTCGGCGCGCCGATCCGGCTCGTCATCGACGCCGAGTTCCACAAGACGGCCTGAGGCGCCCGGACGAAGCGCCATCGCTTCAGATTGGCTGAACCGTCCGACCAGCCGGTCGCGCCCCTTCCACCCCCGCGCGCGGGGAAGGAGTGAAGACGCCTTCCTCCTCGCCCGTGCAAGCGGGTGGCGTCCGGCGCGGCAGCGGCGGGCGACGCCGCCCCGGCCGGAGCGTCGGTCAGGCCGCCTCGGCGAGCCGCTCCCAGGTGGTCTGGGCGAAGCTCGGGCGGGCGCGCAGCCGCTCCAGCCAGGGCGCGATCGGCGTGCCGCGCAGCATCTCCTCGCCCTCGGCGCACTCGCAGAACATGTCCAGCTGGGCGCCGGCATGGATGTCGGCCAGCGAGAACGCCTCGCCGGCGACGTAAGGCCCCTCGCCGATCAGTCCGGCGAGCACCGACATGCACTGGCGCGCGCCCGGGATCGCCGCCTGCACCGCCGCCTCGTTGACCGGCAGGCCGAGCTTGGGCGCGACGACGCGGTTGAACACCAGGCCAATACCGGCGTTCGGCTGGAAGAAGTAGCAGTCGATGACGCCGATGACCTGGTTCATGCGCGCCGCCGCCTTGGCGTCCGCCGGCGTCAGCGCCGGGCCGGGGAAGGCCTGGTCGATGTAGCGCTCGATCGCCTGGGTCTCGTAGAGGGCGAAGCCGTCGTGCTCGATCGCCGGCATCTTGCCGAACGGATGGCGCGCCAGATGCTGCGGCTGCTTCGATGCTCCGGGGGCGAGCGGCGCGAGACGGTGCGGCGCGCCTTTCTCCTTGCAGGCGATCAGCGCGGCGCGGCCGTAGGGGCTGCCGACGACGGTATGGATGACGATCATGGGGTCTTCTCCTCTTCGAGTGATCCGACGAGTTCGCCGTAGAGCCGCAGCAGCAGCCCCCAGCCGCCTTCGCTGTCGAACGCGGCGCGCGCGCCCTCGCCGGCCGCGCCCATGTTCTCCAGCAGCCGGTGCTCCAGCGTCACCTGGGTTCCGTCGGCGGTGGGCGTGAAGGTGACTTCGACCTCGGTCAGCAGGTCGGGACGGTATCGCCAGTCGGCGCCGATGCGCCAGGCGAGCAGCAGACGGCGCGGCGCATCCCAGACCAGCACCTCGCCCCAGTCGGCCTCGGTTCCGTCCTGCAGGCGCCCGAACCAGCGGCCGCCGGCCCTGGGCTCCAGCACCGCGGTCTGCAGCGGCGAGGCGCCGATGGAATGGCTGCGCGGCCACCAGGCGTCGAACCTGCGGGTGAAGGCGTCGAAGGCGCGTTCGGGCGTGGCCGCCACGGCCAGGCTCTTCTTCACCGGGGCCGGGGTGATGCTATGGTTCATCGCATGTCCTCTGGGTTTTCTGGATCGCCGCCGCCGCCGCGCTCCGCCTCGGCCTTGAACGCCGCCAGCGCCACGTCCCAGAACTGGTCGAGCCAGGCGCGCATGGCGCCCAGGCCGCGCGGATCGATGGCGTAGACGCGGCGTGCGCCCTCGGCATGGTCGCTCACGAGGCCGGCCTCCTTGAGCGCCTTCAGGTGCTGCGAGACCGCCGGCCGGCTCACCGGCAGCCCCGCGGCGATGTCGACCACCGCCCTCGGTCCGCCGGCCAGCCGCTCGAACACGCGGCGCCGGGTCGGATCGGCGAGAGCGGCGAAGGCGTTCGAGTAAGCCATCACTTACCGTAAGCAGCCACTAACAGTGCGTCAAGCCGGATAATCGTGCGCCCGTGACGGCCGCTGCGCTTCAGCCCGGCTCGCCGGTTCCTGGAGCGTGCAGGCCGGCGAGGTGGGCGTAGCGGGCGCTCACCTTCTTCAGGCCCGAGAGGATCTGGTCGGCCGCGGCCGGATCGAGGCGGCGGCCGGCCCCCAGCGCCAGCAGCTGCAGCGTCTGCACGTGCACCGCCACCGCTTCGCGATCCCAGCGACCGCTGGCGCAGAGGTGGTCGAGCAGGCCGCAGAGGCTGACGAGCGTCGTGTCGGCCTCGGGCGTGCCGCAGAGCTTGCCGAGGCCCACGCCGCCCGCGGCGATCGCGTAGAGCGCCTCGAGCCGCTGGGCGCTGAACGCCTGCGTAAAGCCCGCAAAGCAAGCCAGCGCCTCGGCGGTCAGCGCCCGAAGCTCGTCCAGGCACTGCGGCCGGATCTCGTCGAGGTTCTTCTGCGCCGCCTGCAGCGCCTCCACCACCGGACGGCCTCCCGGCGCCTTCAGCTGCTCGGCCAGCCTCAGCTTGGGATAGGCATAGCGGACGGCGCTCATGAAGCCTCCGCCTCGCCCGGGCCGGTCTGGTCCTCGCGCCGCCGGCGCGGGTGATCGTGGGGCGAAGCATCCTTCCCGAACCGCCGGTCGGGGCCGACGTATTCGTCCGAGAACAGGAACGAGCGGCCTTCGCGGGCGATCCAGATGATGCGCTCCAGCATGACGATGGGCGCGATCGGCTTGGCGACGATGAAATGGGCGCCGCAATCGCGCGCCTTGTCGACGTCGGAAGTCTTGGTGTGGCCGGCGGTGAGCAGCACCGGCGTGTGCTTGTTCGGCTCGGAGACCTCGCGCCGCAGCCAGCGGACGAACTCATAGCCGTCGCCGCCTTCGGCGATGCTGTCGACGATCATCAGGTCGAGGCGGAATTCCCCCACCACCTCCTTGGCTTCGTCGACGGTGCGGCAGCGGTGTATCTGCCGGGCGCCGAGCCCGGCGATGATCTGGCCCAGGATGGTCATGCCCAGCGGCGTGCCGTCGAGCAGCAGCACCACGGTCTGCGACAGGTTGAAACGGGCGCGGGAATTGGGATCGAGAGCCATGGGTTCAGGTCCGACGGCCGGGCGGCGCCTCTCCAGCTTGCGCGGCGCGGCGCGGGCGCGCCCCCGGTGCGGGCAGGCTTAACGGAGATGCTTTAAGGAACCTTTTAGGCGCCCGGCGATCAGGCCTGCGGATGCCGCTTCAGCCAGGCCGCCGCGTAGCTGCAGATGGGCGTCAGGGTGGCCCCGTCGCGCCGCGCCTGCTCCACCAGCGCCTCCATGAAGCGGCCTGCCGCGCCCGTGCCCTTCAGGGCGTCCGGCGCCTCCACGTGGTCGATGAAGAGGCGCTTGCCCTCGCGCCGATAGTCGGCGAACACCACGTGCCCCTGCTCCTCGAGTTCGTAGCGGCTGCGGGCCTGGTCATCGTGCAGCGCGGCCATGTCGTCCTCCTGGCGCGAGTGTTTCGATGCGCGTCGTTCGCGGCTATCCTCGCACAACATAAAGTCTCACGGAGCCTGCCGCCATGCGCGCCGCGTCCCTGATCGCCCCGCTGGCCGCGCTCGCCGCCCTGGGGGCGTGCCAGCGCCACCTGGCCGCCCGCGCGCCGGCCTCCGCCGTGGTCGCCATTCCGCACGCCGGCCCTGCGCAACCCGCGAGCGGGCTCTGGACCCAGCGCGTCGCCGATGGCCAAGGCGTCGGCGTCACCCGCTACTGTCTCGACGCGGCCGCCGCGGTCCGGCTCGCCGACTTCGGCCGCCAGCTCGCCGGGCGCTGCCGGCGCGACCTGATGGCCGAGGCGGCCAACGGCGACTGGCGCTTCGCCACGGTCTGCGGCGGCGGGGCCGGAAAGGTCGCCACCCAGGGCGTCGCCCACGGCGACTTCGCCCGCGGCTACGTCGTCGAAGCCACGGCCGTCGGCGCGGGCGTCGTCCGGCGCCTGCGCGCCGACGTGACCTGGCAGGGCGCCTGCCCCGCGAACATGCGCCCCGGCGACACAGTGCTCGCGGACGGTCAGCGCCTGCGCCTGACCGATCTGGCCGCGCCCTCCTGACGCCTCAGACCCGCTCCACCGCCATCGCGACGGCCTCGCCGCCGCCGATGCACAGCGAGGCCAGGCCACGGCGCTCGCCGCGCGCCTCCAGCGCCGCCAGCAGGGTGGCGAGGATGCGTGCACCGGAAGCGCCGATGGGGTGGCCGAGGGCGCAGGCGCCGCCGTTGACGTTCAGCCGCTCCGCGTCGATCCCGAGTTCGCGCATCGCCACCATGGCGACGACGGCGAAGGCTTCGTTGACCTCGAAGAGGTCGACCTCGGCGACGCTCCAGCCGGCGCGCCCGAGCGCCTGGCGCATCGCCGGGGCGGGGGCGGTGGAGAACTTCGCCGGTTCGTGCGCGTGGGCGCCGTGGCCGGCGATGCGGGCGATCGGCGCCAGCCCCAGCGCCTCTGCGGTGGAAGCGCGCATCAGGACCAGCGCCGCGGCGCCGTCGGAGATGGACGAGGCGTTGGCGGCGGTGATGGCGCCGTCCTTGGCGAAGGCGGGCTTCAGCGTCGCGATGCGCGCCGGATCGGCCTTCAGCGGCTGCTCGTCCTCGGCGACTATCTGCGCGCCGCCGCGCCCCGCCACCTCGACGGCGACGATCTCGCGGCTGAACGCTCCCGTCTGCACCGCCCGGCGCGCCCGCGTCAGGCTTTCCACCGCATAGGCGTCCATCTCGGCGCGGCCGATCTGATAGGCCGCCGCGGTCTCCTCGGCGAAGGCGCCCATCAGCTTGCCGCCCTCGTAGGCGTCTTCGAGTCCGTCCAGATACATGGAGTCCATCACCCGGTCGTGGCCGATGCGCGCCCCGCCGCGGTGCTTGGCCAGCAGATAGGGCGCGTTGCTCATGCTCTCCATGCCGCCGGCCACGACGATCCTCGCCGAGCCGGCGGCGATGGCGTCGTGCGCCAGGATCGCCGCCTGCATCCCCGAGCCGCACATCTTGTTGACGGTGGCAGCCTGGACCGACTGCGGCAGTCCGGCCTTCAGCGCCGCCTGGCGCGCCGGCGCCTGGCCGAGCCCGGCCGCCAGTACGCAGCCCATCAGGATCTGGTCGATCTCGCCGGCGGCGAGCCCCGAGCGCTCGACCGCCGCCTTCACCGAGGCCGCGCCCAGCTCGGTCGCCGAAGCGCCGGCGAGCGAGCCCTGGAACGCCCCCATGGGCGTCCTGGCGCAGGAAACGATGACGACGGGGTCGGCGGACATGGAGGCGCTCCGGAGAGGGGATGGGCAGCATGTGCGTCCTGCGCCGCGCCGGCGCAAGCGGCGGCTCGCCGGTCTTGGTCTGCAAACGCAACGCTTGCCTTCGCGCGCCGCACGCCCGATCTTCACTCGCCATGGGCCGCACCGCCGACTATTCGAAAGAGAGCTGCTCGGTCGCCGCCGCGCTCGCGGTGGTGGGCGATCCCTGGACCTTGCTGATCCTGCGCGACGGCTTTGCCGGCGTGCGCCGCTTCGACGACTGGCGCCAGCGCCTGGGCGTCGCCCGCAACGTGCTGGCCGCGCGGCTGAAGGGTCTCGTCGCCCAGGGCGTGCTCGAGACCCGGCGCTACAGCGACCACCCGCCGCGCAACGAATACGTGCTGACGCCCAAGGGCCGCGACCTCGCGCCGGTGCTGCTGACCCTGAAGGCCTGGGGCGACAGGCACGTCTATGGCGCCGGCGCGCAGCCGCTCGACTTCGTGCATGGCTGCGGCGCGGCGCTGGCGCCGCGGCTGGTCTGCGAGGCCTGCGGCGAACCGGTGCTGGGCGCCGACCTGACGCCCCGGCGGCGCGGCGCGGCCCGGGTGGGCGAGGTGCTGGCGCCGGCGAGCCACGCGCGGAGCGTGTCTTTCGCCGCCGATTAACGATTGCCCGCTAGGGTCGGCGCCATGCGTGCAGTCGCGGCGCCCCCTGCGCTCAAGGACCGGCGGGCCATCGAGCGCCTGCCCACCACCTTGCGCGGCAAGCTCTTCCCCGGCGCCGATGACTGCGTCGTCGCCAACTTCACCCGCCACGGCGCCTGCCTGCGCTTCGGATCGCTGCCGCAGATCGGCGAGCGCGTCATCCTGGTGGTCTGGTCCAGCGGCGTCGCCTTCGAGGCGCTGACGCGCTGGCGCGCCGGCGACGAGGTCGGGGTTCAGTTCCTCTCCAGCCGCGACCTGCGCCGGCCCGCGCCGCCGCACCTGGCCGAAATCCAGGCTCTGTGGCTGAAGCGGCGCCCGCGCATCTCGCGCCGCACCCTGATCAGGACCGCGCCCATCATCATCGACAAGCGCTCGCGGCGGTCGCGGCCGATCGGCGCTCCGCCCGCGCCGGCGCGGTAGTGGCGATGAAGCCGCCGCCGAGCACGCGGCTCGGGCGCACGGGATCGTAGAGCACGCAGGCCTGACCGGGGGCGACGCCTTCCTCGGGCGCATCGAAGACGAGGCGCGCGGCGCCGTCCGCCAGCGCCAGACGGCCGGCGGCGGGCTCGCGGGTGGAGCGGACGCGGGCGAGCACGCGGACGCCGGACGCGGCGGCGGCCTCGAGGCTCGCGGCCGCGCCCAGCCAGTTGGTTTCCTTCAGCGTCAGGGCGGCGGTCGCCAGCGCCTGGCGCGGGCCGACGATCACCTCGCGGCGCTCCGCGTCGATGCCGACCACGAACAGCGGCTCGCCCGCGGCGACGCCGAGCCTTCGCCTCTGGCCCACGGTGAAGCCGCCGACGCCGGCGTGGGCGCCGAGCACGCGCCCGTCGAGGTGGACGATCTCCCCCGGCGCAGCGCCCCTGGGGCGCAGCCGATCGATGACCGTGGTGTAGCGGCCCTGCGGCACGAAACAGATGTCCTGACTGTCGGGCTTGGCGGCGACCTCGAGGCCCAGCCCGGCGGCGAGGGTCCGCACCGCCGGCTTCTCCAGCCCGCCCAGCGGAAAGCGCAGGAAGCCGAGCTGCTCGGCCGTGGTGGCGAAGAGGAAATAGCTCTGGTCGCGGCCCGGATCGACGGCGCGATGCAGCTCGGGACCGCCGGCGCCTTCGAGGCGGCGCACGTAGTGGCCGGTGGCCAGGGCGGCGCAGCCGAGGTCGCGGGCGATCTCGGCGAGGTCGCGGAACTTCACCGTCTGATTGCAGCGGATGCAGGGCACCGGGGTCTCGCCACGCAGGTAGGCGTCGGCGAAGTCGTCGATCACCGCCGCGGCGAAGCGGCGCTCGAAGTCGAGGACGTAATGAGCGATGCCCAGCGCCGCGGCGGCGGCGCGGGCGTCGTGGATGTCCTGGCCGGCGCAGCAGGCCCCCTTGCGCGAGGTCGCCGCGCCATGGTCGTAGAGCTGCAGCGTGACGCCGACCACCTCGTGACCGGCGCGCCTCAGCAGCGCCGCGGCGACGGTCGAATCGACACCCCCCGACATCGCCGCCAGCACCCGCGCCCCGGCGGGCAGCGCCATCGCCGCGCGGGCGGCGCTCTCGGCGAGGCTGGCGGGCGGGACATCGAGGGCCATGGCGGGGGCATGTAGCGCCGCGGGGCGGCGAATACGAGGCCGACCTTGGTAACCCTGCGTGCACGCTATGATGCGACATCCGGATCGACGCCCGATTCGGCCGCGCCGCGAAACCCTCGATGCCGCTCACCCAGTCCCGCTTCCTCCATCGCATCGACGTCGGGCCGGACCGGGTGCTGCTGGTCCACGCCCTCAGCCATCTGCGGCTGGTGGTCGACGCCGACACGGCGCGCCTCCTCGATCATTTCGCCGCGCCGCGCGCCTGGCCGGACGGCCTCGCCGGCCTCGCCGGCGAACTCGGCCAGCCGCCCGGGATCGTGGCCGCCTGCGTGGCGGCGCTCGGCGAGCGCGGCGTGCTGGTGGACCAGGGCGCCGAGGCCGAACTCGCCCACTGGTCCGCCGAACTCGCCGCCACCCACGGCCGCGACCCGGGCGAACTCCTGGAGCGCCATCGCCGCCAGGCTCGCGCCGGCGGCGAGGCCTACTGGGCGGCGGGGGCCGCGGCCAGCCCCGCCGATCTCGGCGCGGGCGGGCGGCGCATCGACGCGATCCTCTTCGGCGACTGCGACCTGCAGATGGAATCGGAGTTCCTGAGCCGCGAGGCGGCGCGCCGCGGGCTCGACCTGCGGGTGGCTGCGACCTTTCCCGACGACGTGCGCTTCGCCGCCGAGCACGCCCACGACGTGATCTTCGTCGGCGCCCTGCGGGCGCGCCACCTCATGACCATCGATCCGGCCAGCGTCGGCGGCGCGGCGCCGCACGGCGCCTACATCGCCGAGGCGAACGAACTGCTGACGGCGCTGCGGCGGGCGAGCGCCGCGCCGATCCTGATCGACAACCTGCCCGAACCCACCGTGCAGCCGCTGGGCATGGCCGATCGCGGCCTGCACGCCCACCGCAACCGCTTCCGCCTCGCCAACGTCTCGCTCTCGGATCTGGCCGAGCGCTTCGCCGACGTCCACGTCATCGACGTCGCCGCGGCCCTGGCGCAGGTCGGGGCGGCGCGGATGCTGGACGACGCCCAGGTCGGCTTCACCCATTTCGGCTCGCCGGGCTGGATGCTGCAGCGCCCGCCCAGCGAGCTGGCGGCGACGCACGGCGTCTTTCCCGACCTCGCGCCCCTGGCCGAACTCGTCGGCGGCGATCCCTATGGCCGCGAGAAGATCATGGCGAAGGCGCACGCCGATGCGCTGGCGACGGCGCTGGGACTGGATCGCAAGAAGTGCGTCGTCGTCGACCTCGACGGCGTGCTCTGGCCGGGCGTGCTCGCCGAGACCGGGGCGCCTTTCGCCTGGACGCCGGAGATCAGCGGTCCGTTCTCCTACGTCGGCCTCTATTTCGGCATCCACGAGGCGCTGCTCTGCCTGAAGCGCCGCGGCGTGCTCCTCGCCTGCGTCAGCAAGAACGACGAGGCCACGGTGCGCGAGCTTTGGAAATGGCCGGAGCATTATCCGCGCGAGCGGCTGCTGACGCCGGACGACTTCGTCGCCTGGCGCATCGACTGGACCGGCAAGGTGGAAAACATCCGCTCGATCGCCGACGAACTCGGCCTGGCGCTGGAGAGCTTCGTCTTCATCGATGATCATCCGGTGGAGCGCGATCGGGTGCGTCGGCGGCTGCCCGAGGTCGAGGTGTGGGGCGAGGATCTGTTTTCGCTGCGCCGGCGCCTGCTCGAGGACCCGCGGCTGCAGACGCCGCGCCTGACCGGCGAGTCCGCCCGGCGGACCGATCTGGTGAAGGCGCAGCTCGCCCGTCGGCGGGAGAGCGCCGAGACGCTGAGCGAGCGCGACTACCTGGCCTCCCTGGACCTGGTGAGCCGCATCGAGCCGGTCGCGCCGGGCGAGCCCCTCGAACGCATCGCCGAGATCTTCCAGCGGACCACCCAGTTCAACACCACCGGGCGCAGGTTTGCGGCCGGCGAACTGGACGCTCTGGCCAGGGACCCCCGCGCCGGCCTCTTCCAACTGCACGTCCGCGACCGCTTCGGCGATCATGGCCTGGTCGGCGCGGCGGCGGTGCTGGACGGGGAGATCGTCGGCTTTGCAGTCAGCTGCCGCGTGCTCGGCATGGGGGTGGAGCACGCCTTTCTGCAGGGCGTCCTCGAGGCGCTCCGCCCGGTCTGCGCCGGCGTTTGCGGCCGCATCGTCGAGAGCGCGCGCAACATCCCGGCGCGCAACCTCTATCGCGACAACGGCTTCGTCCACGCCGACGACGGGCTCTGGCGGTTCAGCTTCGACGCGGCGGCGGCCGCCTAGAGCGGGTTCCGCAAAAGTGGAGCCCGTTTGCGACCCGAACACGCTCCAGCGCTCTGGATCTCAAGCACGATTCAGCGATCAGACGATTTCGTCCGGTCGCATCGTGCTCTAGCCGACGCTGGCCGAGGACGACAGGAAGTTCAGCAGCGACGAGGCCTTGAGGGTCTGGAACACCTGGCCGGCCGCCTGCACCGAGAGCTGGGCCTGTTGGAGGTTGGTGCTGGCCTGGGCGAGGTCGGCGGCGGTGGCGCCGCCAATCAGGCCCTGCAGCATGGTCTGGCGCTGACCGAGGTCGGATTGGGCGTTGGTCACCTGGCCCTGCATGAGGCCATTCTGCGCCACCACCTCGTTGAGGCTGGTCTGCACGGTCTTGAAGCCGGCCAGCTGCTGGGTGAGGAAGGTCTGCTGGGCCGTGGTCAGCGTACCGCTGAACGGTCCGTTCGGCCCTTGCGCATAGGCTTCCACCGCCTGGAAGGCGGCGAACAGCGGCGTGCCGACCTGGTCGGCCCGGAAGCCGGAATTGATGCTGGTGTTCTGGTCGATCTGGCTGCTGATCTGGCGCTGGTCGTTGTGGAAGAAGCTGGAGAGCGGCGGCCCGGAGGTGAGATCGCCGAGGCTCGATGCGCTCACCGGCGGCGTGGTCACCTGGCCGCCGGCAAACAGATATTCGCCGTTGAAGGTGCTGTTGAGCCCCCCGACGGCGCCGTCGAAGGCGTTCTGCAGCGACTGCATCAGCGACGCGCCATTGCCGGTGGCGAGCGCATTGGTGATCGCCTGGACGGCGCCCCCCGCCGAAGTGGCCACCTCGCCCAGCGCGGTGTTCTGCATGGAGAGCTTCGCCGCCACGGTCTGGGTGTTGTCGAGGTAGCCGGTGACCTGGGTGCTGGCCGCCTGCATGGCGCCCAGGGTCTCGGCGCTGGCGCCGTAGCCCTCGAGACTGGTCGCCTTTTCCGTCGACGAGAGCTGGGCGCCCGCATTCGACTGGTTGATTTCCGCCTGCATCAGGCTGGTCAGGATGGCGCCATAGGCGCTGGCGGTGGAGATCCGGTCCATCAGGGTATCATGTTCAGCAGGGTGTTGATCATGGCCTGGCTCGCCTGGATGAGCCGGGCGGAGGCGCTGTAGGCCTGTTGATAGGTGGTCAGGTTGACCAGCTCCTCGTCGAGGTTGACCCCTTCGACCGACTGCAGCCGCGTCTGCGCCTGCGTCTGAACCGCCGCGGCCGCCTTGCCGGCCTCGTCGGCGGCGCTGGCCTGCTGGCCGATGTCGCCGGCGAGCTGGGCGCCGTACTGGGTGACGCTGGTGGTGGTGGCCGCAAGCGCGCCGGCCGCGGCGAAGCTGGTCTGGGCATTGGCGACGCCGGCGAGGTTCGTCGCTCCCGAACCGTCGCCCACCGCCACCACCGGCTGGCCGGTCGCGACGCCCAGGTCGAGCTGGGCCAGCGCCATCGTCATCGGATTGGCGGCGATGTCCGGGCGGATCTGGAAGCTGGTCGCCCGGCTCGCCTGCTGCGCGCCGCCGAGGCCGAAGAGCTGGCTGAGCGATACCCCGCCGGGACCGCGCTGGGTGGTGTCGCTCGCCACCGAGATCGTCGCCGCGCCGGGCGTCGTCGGGGTGAACGCAAGCGCGCCCTTGGCGTCGAGGCTGAACGCGCCGTACTGGCCGACCCCACCCAGCGGCGCATTGAGCGCATCGAGCAGGTTCTGCATGCTCGGCTGGGTCGCAGGCGGGATCGCCACGGTGACGTCGGTGGGCGGAGCGCCGCTGGAACTGGCGACCTGCAGCACGATCGTTCCACCCGGCGTGAAGCCGCTGGCGTCCGCGGCCTTCAGCCCGGTGTCGTAGCTGGCGATCTCGCTGGAGGTGACGAGGTCGTTGAGGCCGAAGAACTGGCTGAAGCCCTGGCCGCCGTCCCTGGCGGGCGTCGTCGCGTCGTCGGCGATGGCGATCCCCGAGCCGGCCGCCGAGGCGCTCAAGGTCAGGGCGCCGTTGGAAAAGCTGGCGCTCGCCGCTCCGCCGAGCGCGGTGTTGAGCGAGGCAAGGAAGCTGGCCGGCGTGAAGGCGCCGGGCGCGCCCCCGTTCACGCTCATGGTCCCGGCGCTGAAGTCGACGGCCACCTGCTGCTGCACCATGCCGCTGGCGTTCACCACGGCGATGTTGGTCGCGCCGCTGAAGTCGCCGACGACGGTCGGCAGGTCGAGGCCGGTGTTGCGCCCGGCGAGCGTCTGCGGCGGCGGGACGGCGGTGTTGGCGTCGTGGACGGCGTTGATCGCGCTCACCGCGCCGCTGACGTATTCCGAAAGCTGCGCCTGGATGCCCGGGATCAGATCGTTGCGCAGCGACAGCAGCCCCTGCAGCTCGCCGTCGCCCAGCTGCAGGGCTCTGGGCTGAGTGTTCCCCGGCGGGATGATCGAGATCGAGCCCGCGGCGCTGACCGAGGGCGTGTAGGCGAGGCTTGCCGCGCCACCCTCGCCGGCGAGGAGCTGCCCGGTCGAGGAGCGCACCACCACGGTGCCGTTGGATTGGGTCGATACGTTGATGGCGATCAGCGACGAGAGCTGATCGATCAGCTGGCTCTGGTTGTCCTGCGAGCCGGTGGCGTCGCCGCCCTCGGCCTGGGTCGTGGTGATGGCGCCGTTGAGCCCATTGATCTGCGAGAGCAGCTGATTGACCTGGGCGACGTCGCTGTTGATCTGGGTGTCGGCCTGGGTGTTGAGGCCGCTGAGCGTGCCCGAGACGTTCCGGGTGCTGTCGAGGAAGGTGGTGAGGTCGTCGAGCGTCTGGCTGCGCGGCAGGCTCGACGCCGGATCCTGGGCCGCGGCGGAGAAATCGCTGAACACCGTGTTGAGCTGATTGAGATAGCTGGTCGCCTGGGTCGGATCGCCGAACGCCGCCTGGGCCTGATCGAGCAGGTTGGCGATTACGCCGGACGAGCCGGCCGCCGCCGACGCCTGCAGGCTGGCCGACTCCAGAAAGGCGTTGGTGACGCGGCGGATGCCGTCGACCATGACGCCCGCGCCGGCGCCGCCCGCCACCGCCGAACTCTGGTCCACCACCTTGCGCGCATAGCCGGGCGTGTTGAGGTTGGTGATGTTGTCCGAGACCGTGGTGAGCGCCGTCTGCGCCGTCTGCATCCCCGAAAGGGCGATGCTGGTCATGGAGTTGATGGACGACACCGGCGCCTATCTCCCGCCGGCGAGCCGCGTTTCGACGCCGGGCAACAATTGCCCACCGCGCCAGGCCCGCGCTCCGTCCCGCGATCCTAATCTATTGAAGCACAATGAATTCACCTCCGCGCCCGGACGCCTGAACTGAATTCGCCGCAAGTCCGGCGCCAAGGCGGCCGCGCCGCTGGGAGCGGACGACCTTGCCTATGGCGCCTCGGCAAAATCCGCCGCGCCGGCTAGGCGGCGCTAAGTCGGCCTCCGGGGCAAGCTATTATGTTTCAGAAGGTTAATCGCTCGCCGCCGCCTTGGCGCAAGCGTTGCTTGGAGTGGCCGAATGTCCGGCGCAGCAGGCGCCCCGTCCCGACAATGCGAGCCAACGCGCGCCATGCTGGCTGCTCCGGCCCAGATCACCACCGCAAGTCCCGCGCCTGGCGGCGATGGCGCCGATGCGCCCGCTGCGGGCTCTGGCGCGGGCTCTGGCGCGGACGCGTTCAGCCTGGCGCTCGCCGCGCTGATGGCGATCCTCGGGCCGGCCGCGGCGGCCGTGGAAAGCACCGCCTCGACGGCCGCGCCGACCAGCCCGGCCGCCGGCGCGGCCGGCGCCATCGGTTCGCGCGGCGCCGACGTCGCCAGGAAGCAGACGATGGCGAACGCGCCGGCCGCGCTCGGCACACCCGCTGCCCAGGGCGCCGCCGCGGTGGCCGCAGAACTCGCCGACGCGCTCGCCGAGCTGTCGGCGCTGAGCATCGCCGGGCCGGCCGCGGCGAACCCATCCCAGGCGAGCCCGCCGCAGACGCTTCCCGTCGCCGGCGGTCCGGGCAGCCCGTCGCGGTCCGCGGCCTCTGCCTCCGCTGCGGCGACGCCAGGGGCGGCGGCCATCGCGCCCTCGGCCGCTGCGCCGGTTCCGACCGGGTCCGTTGCGGCGACGCCCGCTCCGGCCGGACCCGCTCCGGCGGGACCCGCTCCGGCGGCGCCGGCGGCTACGGCGCAGTCCGCTGCGGCGTCGCTCATCCAAGCCCTGCTGGACCAGGCCGGCGCAACGCTGCTGGTTGCGCCGGGCGCGGCGGCCGCCAGCTCGCCAGGCCGGAGCCCCGCTGGCCAGGGCGCCGTCCCGGGCCAGGCGCCTGCGGGCGGGGGCGCGCCGCCGACCCCGGTTCCGATCGATCCGCGTCTGGTGCGCTTCGTCGCATCGGCGAACCCGCCGGGAGCGGCGGCGATGCCGGCTGCGACACCGGCTGCGCCCGTCGCCGAGCCGGTGGCGGGCGCGCCCGCTGCGGCAGCTTCGCCCCAATCCGGCGCACCGGCCGCGGCCGATTCCGCCACCGCACAGCCCGCGCCGCCGGCGAGCCTCCCGGCCGCGCCGGTGATCGCCCTGGTGGCCGTCGCCCAGCCCGGCGCGGCGCCGATACGGCCGATCACGGCCGCACCGACCACCGTACGCGCCGGCGGCGACAGCGCCGCCCGGTCCACCGCCGATCCCGCGTCCACTTCCCCGACCGCCGTCGTCGCCGCGAAGCCGGCGGCCCCGGTCTGGGCCGCGGCGCCGATTGCCCAGTCCGTGCCCGGGCCGCGCTCGGGCGCCGACGCCCGTCCGCAGCTCGCCGGCCCCCAGCTCGCGGGCGCACAGCCTGGCGGGGGCGGCGCATCGCCCGATCCGGCGACCGCCGCGGCGACGGCCGAGGCCGCGGCGGCGGGCTCCGCGTTCGTCGCGTCCGGCGCTGCGCCCGCCGCCGCCGCGCTGGCCGCCGCGCACGGCGCGCAGATCTCCGCCCAGATCGCCGCCCAGATCGTGGCGCGGCCGAACCCAGGCCCGTCCACTTTCGGGTTCACGCTGGATCCGCGAGGTCTCGGCCGGGTCGACGTCAGCCTGAAGATCGATACCCAGGGCCAGCTTTCGGCGCTGCTGTCGTTCGACAATCCCGCCGCCGCGGCCGAGGCCAAGGCGCGCGCCGCAGACCTGCAGCACGCCTTGCAGCAAGCCGGCGTCGAGGTTTCCCAGGGCGGCCTCAGCTTCACCAGCGGCGGCCAGGGCGGCGAAGGCGCGGCGTGGCGCGCCAGTCCGCCCCCCGCCTACGCGCCGATATCCATCCCCGCCGAGCCCCCGCTCGCCGCGTCGCTGGCCGCGGTGCGCCTCGGCGCCGCCGCCGGCGGCCTCGACATCACCATTTGAGAAGGCGGTCAGATGACCAACGGCGTCAACTCCACCAATCCGATCCTCGCCTCGCTGCCGGCCAACCTCACCACGCCGAGTTCGGGGACGACGTCCACGGCCGGCTCGACCCAGCTCAGCCTCGACAACGGCGTCGCCTCGCTCGCCAACAATTTCCAGAGCTTCCTGACGCTGCTCACCACGCAGCTGAAGAACCAGGATCCGCTCAATCCCACCGACACCACCCAGTTCACCCAGCAGATCACTCAGATGACCGGCGTCGAGCAGCAACTGCTCTCCAATCAGCTGCTGCAACAGCTCGTAAGCCAGCAAGGCGGTCTGACCACGGGCGCCAACCTCATCGGCAAACAGGTGACCGCGCCCGGCGCCAGCGCATCCGACCCGGCGATCACCGGCGTCGTCACCGCCGTCCAGCAGGTGAAGGGCCAGACCATGCTCACGGTCGGATCGAACCAGGTGCCGCTGAACTCGGTCACCGGCATCGCCCAGAACCCCTCCAACCCCCTCGCCGCCCTGCTCGGCGGCTAACCAGAACACGACTTCGGTCAAAGAGAGAGAGAGGAAAGGCCATGAGCCTCAACAGCGCAATGCAGGCCGGCGTCTCCGGCCTGGAAGCCAATTCAGCCGCCCTGTCGACGATTTCCAACAACATCGCCAACGTGAACACGGTCGGCTACAAGCAGAGCGAGACCGAGTTCGAGAGCCTGATCACCTCCTCGGCCGACGCCTCCACGCAAAGTTCCGGCGGCGTGATGGCGAGCACTCTTCAGCTGGTGAGCCAGCAGGGCCAGTTGACGCAGACGAGTTCGCCGCTCGATCTGGCGATCTCCGGCCAGGGCTTCTTCGTCACCACCACCCAGCCGTCGAACGTCTCGCCCACCGATCCGCGCTCCTTCACCCGGGCCGGTTCGTTCACGGTCGACAACCAGGGCTTCCTGGTCAACAGCGCCGGCCTGGTGTTGCAGGGATGGCTCGCCAACTCGGCCGGGACCATCGCCACCAATCCTTCCAACCTCAGCAGCCTGCAATCGATCAACGTCGCCCAGGTGGGCGGCGCGGTCGAGCCCACCACCACCATCGGGATCAACGCCAACCTCGAATCCAGCCAGGCGGTCTCGGCCGCGGCCGCGGCGGCCGGCCTCAGCCCGCCCGGCGCCGGCGCCTATAGCCCCACCACCAACAGCATGGCGATGTTCGATTCCAACAGCGCCACCGGCGTGAAGCCCGACTACAGCATCCAGGTTCCGATCTCGGACTCGCTCGGGGGCCAGCACACCGTCCAGATCGACTTCCTGAAGAGCCCCACGCCCGACCAGTGGTACGCCGAGATCGTCGCCGTGCCGCCCAGCGACGTGACCGACGGCGCCGGTCTCGCCAACGGCCAGATCGCCACCGGGACCGTGGCCTTCACCGCGACCGGCCAGATCGATCCGACCGGCACCACCCTGCTCAGCGCGACCAATCCCAGCATCGCCTTCGGCGCCTCCAGCGGCGCCGCGCCGGCCGCGGGCAAGGTGAACTGGGCGCCGGCGCTCGGCATCGCCGCCCAGACCATCACCTTGAACCTCGGCGGCGGCGCCGGCACCACCGGCGGGCTGACGCAGCTCGACAGCCAGTCGGTCACCCAGTCGATCTCCACCAACGGCACCGCCTTCGGCAACCTCACCAACGTCCAGATCGACGCAAGCGGCATTGTCACGGCGGTATTCTCCAACGGCGTCACCCGCCCGATCGCCCAGGTGGCCATCGCGACCTTCCCCAACCCGGACGGGCTGACCCCGATGAGCGGCGATGCGTTTCAGGTTTCGCAGAACAGCGGCACCTTCACCCTCGAGCAGCCCGGAACCGGCGGCGCCGGCCAGATCGACCCCTCCACCCTGGAGGCGTCCACGGTGGACCTGTCGTCGCAACTCACCGACCTGATCACCAGCCAGAGCGCCTACTCGGCGTCGTCCAAGATCATCACGACGGCCAACCAGATGATGCAAGCGTTGCTCAACGTCATCCAGTAGAATCTCCGATTCACCGGCAGTTAATTAAAGTGTACGAGACCTCACTATCACTATTCCTTAAGGGGATCGCGGTTGTTAAGCGACTTTTTACTATCGCGATTAAGCCGCCGTTATCGCCCGCGCCCTATGCTGCGCAGCCTACGGTGAGGGTGAGAAGGGCGCAAAGCCATGTTGCAGCAGCAGCGCACGAACAGCCGGGGTGAGAAATACGTGATCGGTCCGACCGGCGCGCCGTTGACGCTCGCGGACTTGCCGCCGCCGAACACCCAGCGCTGGGTGATCCGCCGCAAGGCGGAGGTGGTCGCCGCGGTTCGCGGCGGTCTCCTGACGCTGGACGACGCCTGCGAGCGCTATTGCCTGACCAACGAGGAGTTTCTCGGCTGGCAGCAGTCGATCGAGCGTCACGGCCTGGCCGGACTGCGCACCACCCGCCTGCAGCAGTACCGCTGACGCGCCGGCCAAGCTTGCGGCGACAGAACCGGCCGCGCCTCCCGTCAGGGGCGAGCGCCGATTCCTATTTGCCCAGCCTGAACTCGAACGGGTTTACGGTCGGAACCGCAAAGATCTTGAAATCGCCGACGTTGCGCGTTGCGACCGTCAGGTCGTGGAGCAGCGCCGTGGCGGCGATCATAGCGTCTTCGTACAGCCCGTCCGGCTTGCGATGCATCAGTCGCGCCCACAGCCGAAACGCGCGGCTGTCCATGGAGAGCACGTTGCAGACTCCGGCGACTTCGTCCGCCCAGGCCTCCAGCTCGGCGGCCTTGGCGCCATCGCCAGACCTGGCGCGCTCGATGCCGGCTTGAATCTCGCCGAGCGTGCCCGCCGAGAGGTGAAGCTGCGAGTCATCAAGTCCCTCGAGCCACGCAAGCACTGCGCCGTGGGGCCGCCGTCGGCGCAACTGCGAAACCACATTGGTGTCGAGCAGGAACACGATGCGGCGTCAGACTTCGGGCGTCGCGTCGAAGGCAGAGCGCCAAGGCGCCGATCGGGCGCCGATCGGGAGCGGTCGCCACATCCTTAAACGCGTCGTTTACCTTGCACTGGGTAAATCCTGCCTAGCGACGGGCGCCTAGAAGGCCGAGCCGCGTACTTGGGGCAGCACTTCGGGCGTCAGGACGTGAACGCGTTCCTCAATCTCCTGCAACGCTATGGGCTCGGACGCCTGGCCGTGATGGCCGGGGTCGGCGCGGGCGCGACGGCGCTGCTGGCCGCCATCGTCATGAATCTCGCCGCGCAGCCGATGGCGCTGCTCTATTCCAATCTCGACCTGCGCGAGGCCGGCTCGATCGCGCAGACGCTCGACCAGGCCGGGATCAAGTACGAGGCCAAGGGCGACGGTTCGACCATCCTGGTGCCGCGCGACAAGGTCGCCTCGACGCGCCTGATGCTCGCCGGCAAGGGCCTGCCGACCTCCAGCTCGGTCGGCTACGAGATCTTCGACACCCAGAACGCCCTCGGCCAGACCGATTTCGTCCAGCAGCTCAACCTGAAGCGTGCAACCGAGGGCGAGCTCGCCCGGACCCTGCTGGCCCTGGACGGCGTCACCTTCGCGCGCGTCCACCTCGTCATGCCCCAGCGCCAGCTCTTCCAGGACGGAACCCAGAAGTCGTCGGCGGCGGTCACCATCGGCGTGGGAGCGCGCGACCCTTCCAGCGATCAGGTGCGCGCGGTGCAGAACCTCATCTCCGGCGCGGTGCCCAACCTGAAGCCCGAGGACGTCGTGGTCATCGACCAGCACGGCAAGACCTTGTCGGCCCCGAGCGATCCGAGCACGCAGGCCCAGGACGAGAAGTCGGCCATCGAGGACACCATCCGTCGCCGCGTCAAGCGCCTCATCGAAGGCGTCGTCGGTCAGGGCAAGGTGCGGGTGCAGGTGAGCGCCGACGTCGACACGAGTCAGGTCACCACCCAGGAAGAGAAATACGATCCGGATGGCCAGGTGGTGCGCTCCGAGGAGACCAACGACACCAGCTCCAAGGACAGCCAGGGCGCCGGGGGGGCGCCGGTCGCGGCCGCCTCGGCGTCCAACAACATCCCCGGCGCCGCGGTCACCAGCGCCCCGACCCAGGGCGGCGACCAGACGACCGGCGCGGAATCGACCACCAACTACGAGATCTCCAAGACCGTCACCACTCAGGTGCAGCAGCCGGGAACCATCAAGCGGCTCTCCGTCGCGGTCGCGGTCGATGGCGTCACCGCCCCCGGCAAGGGCGGCAGGCCGGGCGCCTATACGCCCCGCTCGGCCAGCCAGATGCAGCGGCTCGACACCCTCGTAAAGGCGGCGATCGGCTATTCCGCGGCCAGGGGCGATCAGGTCCAGGTCGTCAACGTCCGGTTCCCGAACGCCGAGGATGGCGAAGGGGTCAGCGTCGCCAACCCGCTGACCGACTTCGACAAGGACGACATCATGCGCGCGGCCGAGCTGGGGGTGCTGGGACTGGTGGCCGTGCTGACCCTCTTCCTCGTGGTGCGCCCGCTGATCCGCGGCGCGACCGCCGGCGGCGGCCTCTCGAGCCTGCCGGCCCTGATCTCGCCCGGCGGTCAGGGCGGCGCGGGCGCCCGGCTCGTCGGCGGGTCGGACGGCCAGGTCGTGGCCATCGAGACGGCCACGGGCCGCCCCCTCGCCCTCCCAGGACCGGACATCGACCAGAAGATCGACATCGCCCGGATCGAGGGCCAGGTGAAGGCCTCCTCGGTCAAGCGCGTCGCCGAGTTCGTCGACAAGCATCCGGAGGAATCGGTCTCGATCCTGCGCAGCTGGCTGCATGAGACCGCATGAGTCTGGCGCCGCGCCTCGGCAAGACCAAGTCCATCACCGACTCCTCGCGTCTGTCCGGACCCGAGAAGGCGGCGGTGATCCTGCTCTCCCTGGGCGAGGACCACGGAGCGATCTGGCGCATGCTCGACGAGGAGGAGATCAAGGAGGTCTCCCAGGCCATGGCCGGGCTCGGCAACGTCACCGCCGCGGTGGTCGAGGAGCTTCTGGTGGAGTTCGTCTCGGGCATGACCGGCGGGGGCGCGATCATGGGGTCCTTTGAGCAGACCCAGAAACTCCTCGCCGGCTTCATGGCCCCCGAGAAGGTCGACACCCTGATGGAGGAGATCCGCGGACCCGCCGGCCGGACGATGTGGGACAAGCTCGCCAACGTCAACGAGGCGGTGCTCGCCAACTACCTGAAGAACGAGTATCCGCAGACCGTCGCCGTCATCCTCTCGAAGATCAAATCCGAGCACGCGGCGCGGGTGCTTTCGGCCCTGCCGGAGGACTTCGCGCTCGAGTGCGTGATGCGCATGCTGCGCATGGAGCCGGTGCAGCGCGAAATCCTCGACAAGATCGAGCAGACCCTGCGCACCGAGTTCATGTCCAACCTGGCGCGCACCTCCAAGCGCGACAGCCACGAGATGATGGCCGAGATCTTCAACAGCTTCGACCGCCAGACCGAGAGCCGCTTCATCGCCGCCCTGGAGGAGCGCAACCGCGAATCCGCCGAGCGCATCCGGGCGCTGATGTTCGTCTTCGAGGATCTGTCCAAGCTCGATCCGGGTGGGGTCCAGACGCTGCTGCGCGCGGTCGAGAAGGACCAGCTGGGCCTGGCCCTCAAAGGCGCCTCCGACGCTTTGCGGGAAATGTTCTTCTCCAACATGTCGGAGCGCGCGGCCAAGATCATGCGCGAGGACATGGAGAGCATGGGCCCGGTGCGCCTGCGCGACGTGGACGCCGCCCAGACGGCGATGGTCCAGGTCGCCAAGGATCTGGCGGCCAAGGGCGAGATCATGCTCGCCGGCGCGGGCGGCGACGACGAGCTGATCTACTGATGGCGCAGAAGTTCACCTTCGACACAGTATTCGAGGGCCGCGACGCCGTCGGCGGCGGCGGCTATCGCCGCCTCTACACCGCCGAGGAAGTCGAGCGGCGGATGGAGGCCGCCAGGGCAGAGGGCGCGGCCGACGCGCTGCGATGCGCCGAGGCGCAGGCCGCCGCAGCGCTGGCGCAGCTCGCCGGCGCCGCCAAGGCCGCCTTCCCAACCCTCGCGGCCGCCGCGCATGCGCACCGCACCGGGGCCGCCGCGCTGGCGCTGGCGTGCGCGCGCCAGATCGCCGACGCCGCCTTGGAGCGCTTTCCCGAGGCGCCGCTGCAGGCGGCGCTGGAGGCGCTGGCGCGCGAGGTCGAGGCCTCGCCCAAACTGATCCTGAGATGCGCGCCCGAGCTCCTGGAGCGCCTGCAGGCCGCGCTCGCCGAAACCGCGCTGGCCGTCGGCCATCCCGGCCAGATCATCGCCCGCGCCGATCCGGCGCTGCCGGGCGCGGCCTTCGTCCTCGATTGGGGCGACGGCTCGGCCGCCTTCGATCCGGCCGCCGCCGCCGCCCGCGTCGCCGAGGCGCTGGAAGGCGCACTGGCGGCCGAGGGACTGCACGCCGAAGCGCTTGCGCCCGTCGCGAACGCGCAATCCACGAAGGAGGCACCAGAGGCAGATGGCTGACCCGACCGAGCTGAAGCTCGACGAACTCGGCGGCGGCGACATCGTCGCCGTCGCGGCGCCCGATCCCGCCGAAAAGACGGCCTCGGACCTCGCCCCGGTATTCGACGTGCCGGTGGGCATTTCGGCCGTGCTCGGCCGGGCGCACCTCTCCGTCGCCCAGCTGCTGCAGCTCGGCCAGGGCAGCGTGCTCGAACTCGACCGCAAGGTGGGCGAGGCGATCGATATCTACGTGAACAATCGCCTGGTGGCGCGCGGCGAAGTGGTCGTGGTCGAGGACCGGCTCGGCGTCACCATGACCGAAATCATCAAGGACGGCGACACGGCGCCCTGAGCGCCGTCGAAGGGAGACTGAAGCCATGCGGTTACTCGTCGTCGGACGCCTGAGCGGGCAGCTCGCCGGGGCGGTCAAGCTCGCCATGGCCGCCGGCGCGCGGGTCGCGCACGTCGAGACCTGCGCGGCGGCGACCTGGGCGCTGCGCGCCGGCCAGGGCGCGGACCTTCTCATGGTGGACTACGAACTCGACATCGCCGCGCTCATCGCCGCCAACGAGGCCGAGCGAATCCGCGTGCCGGTGGTCGCCTGCGGCGTCGGCGCCGACGCCAGGCGCGCCGCCGATGCGATCCGCGCCGGCGCCAAGGAGTTCATCCCGCTGCCGCCGGACGCCGATCTGATCGCCGCGGTGCTCGCCGCGGTGGCCGACGACGAGCGCCCGATGATCGCGCGCGATCCGGCCATGCAGGCGGTCGTCGCGCTCGCCGACCAGGTGGCCGCCTCGGACGCCTCGATCCTGATCACCGGCGAGAGCGGCGTCGGCAAGGAGGTGATGGCGCGCCACCTGCACGCCAAGTCGCGCCGGGCGCAGCGGCCGTTCATCTGCGTCAACTGTGCGGCCATCCCCGAGAATCTCCTGGAGAGCGAACTCTTCGGTCACGAGAAGGGCGCGTTCACCGGCGCGGTCGCGCGCCGGATCGGCAAGTTCGAGGAGGCCAGCGGCGGGACGCTGCTGCTGGACGAGATCTCGGAAATGGACGCCCGGCTGCAGGCCAAGCTGCTGCGCGCCCTCCAGGAGCGCGAGATCGACCGCCTCGGCGGCGCGCGGCCGGTGAAGGTGGACATCCGCGTCATCGCCACCACCAATCGCGACCTCGCCCAGGCCGTCCGCCAAGGCGTCTTCCGCGAAGACCTGCTCTATCGGCTCAACGTGGTGAACCTGCGCCTGCCGCCCTTGCGCGAGCGGCCAGGCGACATCGCCGCGCTCGCCGAGCACTTCGCGCGACGCTACGCCGCCGCCAACGGCGTCCCGGAGCGGCCGCTGTCGGCAACCGCGCGCCAGCGCCTGCTGGCCCATCCCTGGCCAGGCAACGTGCGCGAGCTGGAGAACGCCATCCATCGGGCCGTGCTTCTCTCGGCCGGATCGGAGATCGAGGAGTTCGCGATCCGGCTTCCGGACGGAGCGCCGATGACCGCGCCTGCCGGCGCCGAGACGGCGCGCGCCGCCTCGATCGCCGCCGAGGCCGCCAGCCGCGCCTTCGTGGGCCAGACGGTGGCCGCCGTGGAGCAGCAGCTGATCCTGGACACGCTCGGCCACTGCCTGGGCAACCGCACCCATGCCGCCACGATCCTCGGAATCTCGATCCGGACCTTGAGGAACAAGCTCAAGGAGTATTCCGAGGCTGGCGTCGCGGTGCCGCGTCCGCAGCAGGGCGCGGCCAGTGCCGCATAGTTCGGGGGCGCGCGAGCCGGCGGGCGCTGGACGCCGGCGCCAGGTCATCGCCGAGACCTTCCGCCCGCGGGCCGCCCGTGGCTGAGTTCTCGCTGCCGTCCATGGGCCGGGCGCCCAGCCCTCGCGACGTCTGGGGGTGGGTGGCGCGCGGCGAGGTGGCGCTGGCCGTCGGCATCGTCGGCATCGTCGTCCTGCTCATCCTGCCGATCCCGGCCTTCCTGCTGGACGTGCTGCTGGCGCTGTCGATCACCAGCGCCATCCTGATCCTGATGACCTCGCTGCTCATCAAGCGGCCGCTGGAGTTCACGGCGTTCCCGACCGTGCTGCTCATGGCGACGCTCTATCGCCTCGGCCTCAACGTCGCCTCCACCCGCCTCATCCTGGGCCACGGCCACGAAGGCACCGACGGGGCCGGCCACATCATCCAGGCGTTCGGCGAGCTGATGATGCACGGCAACTTCGTGATCGGGCTCATCGTCTTTTCGATCCTGGTGATCGTGAATTTCGTGGTGATCACCCGCGGTTCGTCGCGCATCGCCGAGGTGGCCGCCCGTTTCACCTTGGACTCCATGCCCGGCAAGCAGATGGCCATCGACGCGGACCTGTCTTCGGGGCTGATCGATCAGGAGGAGGCCAAGCGGCGGCGCAAGGATCTGGAGCAGGAATCCACCTTCTTCGGCGCCATGGACGGCGCCTCCAAGTTCGTGCGCGGCGACGCCATGGCCGGGCTGATGATCGTCGCCATCAACATCGTCGGCGGCATCCTGATCGGCGTGGTGCAGCACAAGCTGCCGCTGTCGCAGGCGTTCTCGACCTACACCATCATGACCATCGGCGACGGCCTGGTGAGCCAAATACCGGCGCTGATCATCTCCATCGCCGCCGGCCTCCTGGTGTCGAAGTCCGGCGTCGAGGGATCGGCGGACAAGGCGCTGGTGGCGCAGCTGGCCATGAATCCGGTCAGCCTCGGCATGGTCTCGGCGACCTCCGGGGTGATCGCCCTGATCCCGGGCATGCCCATCCTGCCGTTCGCCGGGCTCTCCCTCGGCGCCGGCGTGCTGGCCTGGCGGCGCTCCCAGGCGGCCCTCGCGCCGCCGGCCGCGATCCTCAAGCCGTCCGCCGAGGCGGCGGAGGAGCCGATCTCCGCGAGCCTCGCCATCGACGACGTCAAGATCGAGCTGGGCTATGGACTGCTCAATCTCATCAACGATCTCGAGGGCCGCCGCCTCACCGATCAGATCAAGGCGCTGCGCAAGACGCTGGCGGCCGAGTACGGCTTCGTCATGCCGCCGGTGCGCATTCTCGACAACATGCGCCTGGCGAACCAGGGCTATGCGATCCGCATCAAGGAGATGGAGGCCGGCGCCGGGGAGGTGCGGCTGGGGCGGCTGATGGCCATGGATCCGCGCGGCGGCCAGGTCGAGCTGCCTGGCGAGCACGTGCGCGAGCCGGCCTTCGGCCTGCCCGCCACCTGGATCGAGGAGGGCCTGCGCGACGAGGCCGCCTTCCGCGGCTACACCACCGTCGATCCGGCGACGGTGGTGACCACGCATCTCACCGAGATCCTGAAGGAGAACATGGCCGACCTGCTCTCCTATGGCGAGGTGCAGAAGCTGCTGAAGGAGCTCTCGGCCGAGGAGAAGAAGCTGGTCGACGACCTCATTCCCTCCGTGGCCACCGCGAGCACGGTGCAGCGCGTGCTGCAGGCGCTGCTGCGCGAGCGCGTCTCGATCCGCGATCTGCCGACCATCCTCGAGGGCGTCGCCGAAGCCGCGCCCCACACCGGCTCGATCGTCAGCCTCGTCGAGCAGGTGCGCGGCCGCCTCGGCCGGCAGATCTGCTGGGCCAACCAGGCCGACGACGGGAGCTTGCCGATCATCACCCTTTCGCCCGACTGGGAGACGGCTTTCGCAGAGGCGCTGATCGGCCCGGGCGAGGACAGGCAGTTGGCGCTGGCGCCATCTAAGCTCCAGGAACTCATTCGCGGGGTCCGCGACGCCTTCGAGCGCGCGGCCCTCGCCGGCGAGACACCGGTGCTGCTGACCAGCCCCGCCGTGCGGCCGTACCTGCGCTCCATCATCGAGCGTTTCCGCGGCCAGACCGTGGTGATGAGCCAGAACGAAATCCACCCGAAAGCGCGGCTGAAGACGGTCGGATCGATTTGAGCGCCGCGCCGTTCTCTGCTTGGAACGAAGCCGGCAGGGCGCCGTTTCGAATGGCGAGGGGGATAGCTCTTAGGGAGACCTTCATGCGCTCAGCGCCCCTTCTCATCGCCACTTCCAGCCTGTTGCTCTTCGCGGGCGCAGCGCTCGCCGCGCCCTACGCCGGCTCGTCCGCAGGCGCATCCGGCATGTCCTCCTCGACTTCGCCTGGCGCATCGTCTCCGACTAGCGCGCCTCATGCAGCGACCGGGACCAGCGCCAACACCAGCGCCACGACCGGCGGCTTTCAGGTCGGCGAAAGCGTCAAGGACAACACCGGCGCAGACATTGGTCAGATCACCAATCTGACGACCGGCGCCAACGGCCAGCAGATGGCCTACATCAGCATGGGTTCGCGCGTGTTCCAGGTGCCGACCTCCAGCCTTGGCTCGGGCGAGGGCGCGGCGACGATCAACCTCAGCAAGACCCAGATCGGCAGCATGCTGGGCGGCTCGACGACCGGCGCGGGCGCGACGTCGGGCGCGACGGGAACAACCCCGGGCGAGAGCGGCTCGATGGGCGGCCCGGGCGCCGCCACGGGCGGGACCGGCTCGATGGGCGGCGGCGGCTCGATGGGCGGCGGCGGCTCGATGAGCGGCGGCGGCTCGATGAGCGGCGGCGCTGGCTCGATGGGCGGGTCCGGCGGCGGCGCCGGCGGCTGACGCCACGCACGGCCGGCGATCGGGCGATCCGCATCGCCGGCGCGTCCTTGGCCGCGGCGCCATCGCCCGCGCAGCCGCGGCGCGGGCGCCATTGCGGCGTAGCCCAGGCGCTGCTAGCCATGCCCGCCAGTCAGCGGCCGGGCCGCGCGGGAATGCTTCGTCATGGGTGCTGGTCGTAGCCTCGGCGATCGCGCGGCGCGCCGCGGCCGCGGTTGGCTCTGGGACATGCTGACTTTCGAGCGCATGATCACCGGGCCGGTGATCCATCTGGTCTATTGGTCGGGTCTCGGCGTGATCGCCATCGGCGCCTTCGGCGTCGTCGGCGCCTCGCTCGGCATCGCCATCCGCGAGCGCAGCCTGGAAACGGCGCTTGGGGCGGTCGCAGCGTTGGTGGCGGGTCTGCTGATCGCGGTCGCCGGCGCGATCGTCTGGCGCGCGTTCTGCGAGTTCTACGTCGTCATCTTCCGCATCGGCGACGACCTCTCGGCCCTGCGCCACGCCGCCGAGTCCGAACAGCTCGCCCAGCCTCTCCCGGGATCCAGGCGCGGCGCCTGATCATCGCCGCCCGGCGGCGCGGCGCAGACCCAGCTCGTCCAGAACCGCGGTTTCGCGCTTGGCCGCCTCGCGGATCGTGGCGGTGCGGGCTTGCTCGGCGATCTGTTCGTATTTCTTCAGCGACTCGAAGGCGTGAGCGAGCGCGTCGCGGGCGCCGGACTCCTCGGCCACGGTCAGGTCGATCTCGCCCTGGACCTTGACCTTGCGCGATCTCAGAGCTTCGTTGAACGCGGGCAGGCGCCAGGCGCACTGCGGGTCTGCACGCGCCACCGCCAGCTCCGCCTCGCCCTCTGCGGTCAGCACCGCCAGGCGCAGCTCGGCCGCCGTGCGGCGTTCGACCACCGCGCCGAGCCTGACCTGCAACACCTCCACCTCGAAGCTGGCGAGCCGGATCAGCTGTTCGGCCCACCTCACGCGGCGGCGCTTTCCAGAAGGGCGTCGAGGCGCTCGAAGGCATCGCAGAGGCTGGTGTAGTCGTCCTTGTCCTGGGCCAGAAACGACTCCAACGCCGGGTTCAGGGCGATGGCGCGGTCCAACCCGGCGTCCGAACCGGGCCGGTAGGCCCCGATGCGGATCAGCTCCTCCATATTGGCGTAGGCAGAAAGACTGGTCCTGGCCCTCGCCACGATCTCGCGCTCCAGCGGCGTCTGGCAACCAGGCATGGTGCGGCTGATGGACTTCAGCACGTTGATCGCCGGGAAGCGACCGCGCTCGGCGATGGCGCGCTCCATGACGACATGGCCGTCGAGGATGCCGCGCACGGCGTCGGCGATCGGCTCGTTGTGGTCGTCGGCGTCGACCAACACGGTGAAGATTCCGGTGATCGGTCCGGCCACGGCGCCATCGGGCCGCACCGGACCCGGGCCAGCGCGCTCCAGCAGCTTCGGCAGCTCGGAAAACACCGTCGGGGTGTAGCCCTTGGTCGTCGGTGGCTCGCCGGCGGCCAGACCGATCTCGCGCTGGGCCATGGCGAAACGGGTGACGCTGTCCATGAGGCAGAGCACCTCGAGATCCTGGTCGCGCAGGTACTCGGCTATGGCGAGGGTCATGTAGGCCGCCTGGCGGCGCTTCAGCGCCGGCTCGTCCGAGGTGGCCACCACCACCACGGCGCGCGCCAAGCCGGACTCGCCCAGGGTCTCCTCGATGAACTCGCGCACCTCGCGGCCGCGCTCGCCGATCAGGCCGACGACCACGGCGTCGCATTGGGCCTGGCGCGCCAGCATCGAGAGCAGCACCGACTTGCCGACGCCGGAACCGGCGAAGACGCCCAGGCGCTGGCCGCGGCAGCAGGTGGTGAAGACGTCCATGGCGCGCAGGCCCAGCTCCAGGCGCTCGCCGACGCGGCCGCGGCCGTGCGCCGGCGGCGGCGCCGCGCGCAGCGGATAGGCTGCAAGGCCCTGGGGCAGCGGTCCCTTGCCGTCGACGGGCGCGCCGAAGGCGTCCACGACCCGGCTGAGCCAGCCGCGCGTCGGCCGCACCACCGCCCCCTCAGGCTGAATGCGGATCTCGGCGCCGGGGGCGACGCCCTCCAGCGTCCCGAACGGCATCAGCAGAGCCCGGGTCTCGCGAAACCCCACCACCTCGGCGGCAAGCAGCTGGCCGCCGCGGCGCACCACCTGAGCCCGAGCGCCGATGGCGAGCCGCGTCAGCCCGCCGCGCGCCTCGATCAGGAGCCCGTTCACCGCGGCGACGCGGCCGGAGACGATCAGCGGATCCACCCGCTCGACGGCATCGATGAGATTGCGCACGGGTTTCGCGTCCCTGGCCGAACTAGGCCTCGCGATGCTCGGGGCGCCGGCTTAAGCATTGCCTAATCCGAGCGGCGGAATGACGCATGATCACGCTTTGGGGACGGCCCGACTCCATCAACGTCCAGAAGGTGCTCTGGACACTCGCCGAGCTTGACCGTGAGCACCGCCATGTCGATGCCGGCGGCGATGCGGGCGGCCTGGACGAGCCCTGGTTTCGAGCCATGAACCCCCATGGACGCGTGCCGGTCATCGAGGACCAAGGGGTGCGGGTCTGGGAATCCAACGCCATCGTCCGGTATCTCTGCGCCGCCTATTCGCCAGGCGTGCTCTCACCGACCGCTCCGCTCGAGCGCGCGCTCTGCGATCAGTGGATGGACTGGACCGCGACGGCCCTCCAACCGGCGATCATGGGCCTCTTCTGGGGCTTCTATCGCACCCCGGCGGCGCGGCGCGATCTCGCCGCCAACGCGAGGCTCGAGCACGATTGCCGCGAACTCGTCCTGCGTCTCGACAGCTGGCTCGCTCGCCGCGCCTTCGTCGCGGGCGTGGCGTTCTCCATGGCCGACATCCCGGCCGGCGCGCTAATGCACCGCTATTTCGGCATGGGGATCGACCCGCCGGGCGCCCCGGCCGTACGGGCCTGGTGCGCGCGTCTGGCGCAGCGCCTACCCTACAGGAGCGCCGTCATGCGGCCCTTCGCAGGGCTGTTCGCCCGTCGGGCCTACTGAGCTAGTAACCCCAGGCCAGGATCGGATAGCCCGCGACGTCCTGAGCCTGGGCAAGCCCGTTCTGCACGGCGCTCTGGTAGCAGCCGCGGTTCGTGCTCACGTCGAAGGGATAGAGCCGCCGGGTCTCGGCGCATACCCTTCGGGCCGCCCGCTCGATCCGGTATCTGGCCGCGTGCGCGCCGTAGCGCGTCGCAAGATCGAGATCGCCCAGCGGCACGACGCGCGACACCGAATCCAGCCTCACCCAGGCGCCCGTGGTCGGCTGCCGGGCATAGCGCCGGGGCGCCTGCACCGTGACCCCAGGCGCGGCGGCGATTCCGCCCTGGTCGTAGGGACTGTATGGCTGGGCCTGTGCGGTCCCCGCGAGGAGGGTCAGTCCGGCCAACGCCGCGCCAACACCGGCCAGGGTGCGGCCGCCTCTGGTCGAGTTTTCGACTATCATGCTCTGCTCCTTGACGAAATCGTCGAGGCGGCGGCGCCTCTGTGAACAACATCGTGGCCGAACGCGGGTTCCTGACGGCGCCGCACGGGGCGCGACGCCGGGCCATGCGCCAGATCACGAAAGATTCATCTCGGGGCCGCCGGCTGGGCCGCGCTCGCCTTGTCGCCGATTCGCAAATCAGCTTAACGATTCGCCTGCCAGACCTTTTCAGGATTAACCGGTCTTAAATTAACTGGTCGGCAATCTGGCGAGCGAGCTTCGGGGGCGAAGTGCGCTCGGCCGCGGGACGGGACCGTGGCCAGTGCGGGGAGGGGCGAATGCGTGTGCTTCTGATCGAGGACGACAGCGCCACGGCGCAGGGCATCGAGCTGATGCTGAAGTCGGAAGGCTTCAACATCTACACGACAGACCTCGGCGAGGAAGGCATCGATCTGGGCAAGATCTACGATTATGACCTGATCCTCCTGGACCTCAACCTGCCTGACATGAGCGGCATGGAGGTGCTGCGGACCTTGCGGATCGGCAAGATCAACACCCCGATCATGATCCTCTCCGGTTCCTCCGAGATCGACACCAAGGTCAAGACTCTCGGCGGCGGCGCCGACGATTACATGACCAAGCCGTTCCACAAGGAGGAGCTGGTCGCGCGCATCCACGCGGTGGTGCGCCGCTCGAAAGGCCACGCCCAGTCGGTGATCCGCACCGGCGACATCACCGTCAACCTCGACGCCAAGACGGTGGAGGTGAACGGCATCCGGGTGCATCTGACCGGCAAGGAATACCAGATGCTGGAGCTGCTCTCGCTTCGAAAGGGCACGACGCTCACCAAGGAGATGTTCCTCAACCACCTCTATGGAGGCATGGATGAGCCGGAGCTCAAGATCATCGACGTCTTCATCTGCAAGCTGAGGAAAAAGCTCGCCGCCGCGGCCAACGGCAAGCACCACATCGAGACCGTCTGGGGCCGCGGCTACGTGCTGCGCGACCCTCAGGAGAACCAGGCGGCGGCCTGAGAGCCGCCCTCGCCGCGCCCGCCTATGTCGCGCCGCGGTCGTCGCTCACCGTTTGCGCCCCAGTTCGGCGGCGATGTCCTTCGTCAGGCGGCCCACCTTGCGGTGGGCGGCGGTGAGCTGATCGCGGGTGACGCCCCAGCGCTTCATCCAGTATTCCACCGCCTTGCGCTCCGACAGATCGAGCCGGTCCTTGTCGATGAAGCCGCGCTTGTCCTTCAGGCCGGCCATGCTCGCTGCTCCTGCGCCGAAGCAGGCAGGCTACGCCCAACCGCCGCTCCCTCGCCAGCCATCGACCTCGCCCATCGGCTTCGAGGCGCGGCGCACATCGGCTGAGCCAGACGCATGACCAGCCTATACATCGACGCCGACGCCTGCCCGGTGAGGGACGAGGTCTATCGGGTGGCTGGCCGCTATCGCCTCGCCGTCTTCGTGGTCTCCAACAGCTGGATCCGCACGCCCGACGACGCGCGGATCACCGCCATCGTGGTGGACGAGGGGCCGGACGCCGCCGACGATTGGATCGCCGCGCGCGCCGGACCGGGCGATGTGGTGATCACCGCCGACCTGCCCCTGGCCGCTCGCGCCCTCGAGGCCGGCGCGCAAGCGCTGGGTCCGGCCGGACGAGCGTTCACCACCGACAACATCGGCGCGGCGCTGGCCGCGCGCGGCATCGGCGAGCACCTGAGATCGTTCGGCCAGATCACCGCCGGCCCGAAGCCGTTTGCCCGCTCCGACCGCTCGCGCTTCCTGCAGGCGCTCGACGCCGCCGTGGCGAGGGCGCTCAGACGTTGAGCGCCCTCAGTCCGTCCGCCCGCCGAAGATCAGCAGGTTGCCGTCGGGATCCTCGACGATGAACGAGCCCTGCCCGTGCCACGGCTCGCGGTGCAGCGGCTCGCGGAACGACACGCCGCGCTGCTGCAGCTCCAGGAAGAGCTGCTTGGCGCTGGAGACGTTGAAGGCGGCCGAGGCCAGGTCGCGGTTGCGGCTGCGGTCAATCACCGGCGCGGAGACCCAGCGCAGGTTCAGCATGGCGGCGTCGCGCACCACCTGGCCATAGAACGCCGGCTCGCCATAGGTGAAGCCGACCGAGAATCCGAGCTTCTCGGTGTAGAAGTCGAGCGCGCGCGCGAAGTCGGTGACGAAGATCTGCGGCTCGACGGTCGTGATCACTGGCCGGCCGGGATAGGTCTGGCGCGCCGGCGCGCCCGCTGGAGCATCGCTCATGGTTCGAGGGCTTTCGTTCATGGCCCGCCAGCTCTCGAATCCCTGCCGCCGGGCGACGAGCTCCTGCGCTTGGGCCAGCTTGAAGGGCTTGGCCATGATCTCGGCGTCGTTCAGGGCGGCGTACCTCGGCAGGGCGGCGCGGATCGCCGCCGCCACCGGATGGCGCCCGGCGCGATGCCAGCGCAGATAGAGCTTGGCCTGCTTCCTCAGGTTCTCGAGATTGGGCATGGGCGCGTTGCGGTTTCAGGTTCGTAGGCGGGCATCGCCCTTCCGGCGGACGAGCCGCCGTTGCGCCCTACAAGACGCAAGGATGGTGAGGCGCAAAGGCGCGAGCTGTCAAGCCGGCGTGACGCGCTCTAGCACCGCGACGATCTCATGGGCGGGCCCCTTCCTCACCACGATATCGGCTGCGTCCCGCGCTCCGACGATGTGCTCGCGCAGGTTCGGCAGGTTGATCGAGCGCCAGACTTCTCCGGCGAAGCGGCGGGCCGCCGCGGCGTCCATCCTGCGAAAGCGGGCGTAGAACGAAGTCGGATCGGTCTCGGCCGCGCGCCACAGATCCATGAACCGACGGCAGAACCAGGCCTCGAGGTGCGCCTCCTCGGCGTCGAGGTAAACGAGGGCGTCGAGTCCCGCGGCCGCTGGCTCGTGCAGGGCGAGCCCTTCGACGATGAGCACGTCCGGCCGTTCGATGCGCCGCGCCAGGGCCGGATCGACATCGTAGGTGAGGTGCGAATACCCCGGAAAGCTGGCGGCTCCGTCGCGGGCCGCCGCCATGGCGGCGCCGAGGGCCGCCATGTCATAGCTTTCGGGGAAACCCTTGCGCATCGAGAGCCCGCGCGCCTGGAGGGTGGCGTTGTCGAAGAGGAACCCGTCGGTGCCGACCACCTCGACAGCAGGCGCGGCCGGCCAGGCCGAGATCGCCGCCTGGAGCTGGCCTGCGAAGGTGCTCTTGCCAGCCGCGACCGCGCCGGTGACCCCCAGCACCAACGGCGGTCGATCGCGCCGTCGCGCGCGAAGCAGGTCGCTTACCCGGGCGAGGCCGTTCATCGCGGGCCAAGCTGAAGCGCAAATTGGCATGGCGGCGCAAGACCCGAAGGGGCATTCTGGCTAGCGTCAGGGAGGATCGCGATGGCCGACACCGTAATGACGCTCGCTCAGGAGGCGCGCGCGCGGGCCTACGCCACGCCGCTGGACGAGTTCCAGGTGCACGACATCGCGCATTTCACCTCGGACACGCTCTGGCCGTGGTTCGAGCGCCTGCGCCGCGAGGATCCGGTCCACTACACGGCGGACAGCGAATACGGCCCCTACTGGTCGCTGACGCTCTATTCCGACATCGTCGCGGCCGAAGGCGACGCCGCGCGGCTGTCCTCCTCGTCCGTGCACGGCGGCATCACCCTCTTCATTCCGCCCGCGGACACCCCGGCGGAGCAGTTCTCGGAGGACCGCACCAGCTTCATCTCGCTCGATGCGCCGCGCCACGACGCCCAGCGCAAGGCGGTGGCGCCGCTGTTCTCGACCCCGTCGCTGGCCGAACTCGAGCCCCTGATTCGCGAACGCGCGGCCCGGATTCTCGACGAGCTGCCGCGCGGCGAGACCTTCGATTTCGTCGACAAGGTCGCGATCGAACTCACCAGCCAGATGCTGGCGACGCTGTTCGACTTCCCGTTCGAGGAACGGCGCCTGCTGCCGCGCTTCTCCGACATGCTGCTTTCGGGGCCGGCCGAGACCCCCGAGGCGGAGACGCAGCGCCAGTTCCAGATGTTCGAGACGATGAACCGCTTCGTGCCCCTCTGGGAGGAGCGCGCGGCCAAGGCGGCCGGCGGCGACCTGATTTCGCTGCTTGCGCACGACCCGGCCACGCGCGCCGATGGCGATCCGCAACGTTACATGGGCAATATCGTGCTCTTGATCGTGGCCGGCAGCGACACCACGCGCCACTCGATCACGGGCGGCTTGCTGGCGCTGAACCAGCACCCGGCCGAGTACGCCAAGCTCAGGGACGACCCGGGCCTGCTGACCAGCGCAGTGCCCGAAATCATCCGCTGGCAGTGCCCGGTCGCCTACATGCGGCGCACCGCCGTCGAGGATGTCGAGATCGGCGGCAAGACCATCCGCCGAGGCGAAAAGCTCGCCATGTGGTACGTCTCGGCCAATCGCGACGAGCGCGCCATCGAGCGGGCGAACGAGTTCATTCTCGACCGGCCGCGACCGCGCCAGCATGCCGCCTTTGGCTTCGGCATCCACCGGTGCCTGGGCCAGCGGCTCGCGGAGATGCAACTGCGCGTCGTCTGGGAGGAGATCCTGAAGCGCTATCCGGTGATCGAGGTCGTCGGCGAGCCGGTGCGGCTGCGCTCGAATTTCGTCAAGGGCTACGTCCATCTGCCGGTGCGCATCCCGACCTGATCGCCGGCTCGACCTTGGCCGCGCGTCGGCCTAAGTCGCACTGGAGCGGTGCAAAGACGCCTGCCGGAGGAGCCCATGCCCAGCCAGACCGAGACGCCGACCACGCCCGAGCCGATCCTCGAGCCGGAGCTGCCGATCGTTGATCCGCATCATCACCTGTGGGACCGGCCGGCCGGCGCCGCGGCGAGCGCGCCCGCGCTGGCGCGCCACCCCTTCGAGCGCCTGCTCAGGCTGGCGCCGCGCTATCTGTTTCACGATCTGCTGGCCGACATGACCAGCGGGCACGACGTGCGCGCCACCGTCTTCCTCCAGTGCGGCTCGATGTACAGGGCCGATGGCCCACCCTCGCTGCGGCCGGTCGGCGAGACCGAGTTCGTCAATGGCGTCGCGGCGATGAGCGCCAGCGGCCTCTATGGCGACGCGCGCGCCTGCGCCGGCATCGTCGGCCATGCCGACCTCGCCTTGGGCGAGGCGGTCACGCCGGTGCTCGAGGCCCACGTCGCCGCCGGCGGCGGCCGGTTCCGCGGCATCCGTCACAGCGCCTCGTCCGACCCCGACCCGGCGGTGCTGGGGCCGCTCTCGCGCACCCCGGCGGGGCTCTATCGGTCCGACGCGTTCAGGAAAGGGTTCGCACGCCTGGCGCCGCTCGGCCTTTCTTTCGACGCCTGGCTGGTCGAGCCGCAGCTCCCGGACCTCGTCGACCTGGCGCGCGCCTTTCCCGAGACGCCCATCGTGCTCGACCACGTCGGTACGCCGCTGGGCATCGGCAGCTACGCCGGCCGGCGCGAGGAACGCTTCGGCGTCTGGCGCGACGCCATCGGCGAACTCGCCCGCGCGCCCAATGCGTTCGTCAAGCTTGGCGGGCTCGCGATGCCGTTCGCCGGCTTCTCTTCGTTCTGCTCGAGCCCGCCGGCGTCCTCGACGCAGCTCGCCGCCGAATGGAAACCCTATCTCGAGACCTGCATCGAAGCCTTCGGCGCCAATCGCTCGATGTTCGAGAGCAATTTCCCCGTCGACCTCGGGAGCTGCACCTACGCGACGCTCTGGAACTCGTTCAAGGTGTTCGCCAAGGGCTATTCCGCGGACGAGAAGGCCCAGCTCTTTTCGGGGTCGGCGACACGCTTCTATCGTCTGGCGCTTTGAGGAGGGCGGCCGAAGTGACGACGGCGCCCGAGGTCATGATCTTCCATAATCCGGCGTGCGGCACGTCGCGCGCCGTACTGCAGGCGATCCGCTCGGCCGGCGTAGAGCCCACCGTCGTCGACTACCAGAAAGCCGGCTGGAGCGAGGCGCAGCTCAAGGCGTTGTTCGCCAGGATGGGCGCACGCCCGCGCGATCTGCTGCGCGTGCGCGGCACGCAGGCCGCGGATTTGGGCCTGACAGCCCCCACGGTCAGCGACGCCGAGATCCTGCGCGCCATGGTCGAGCATCCCATCCTGGTGGAACGCCCTATCGTGGTCTCGGACAAGGGCGTCGCGCTATGCCGCCCGGCCGAGAAGATCGCGGCGCTGCTCTAGTCGGGAGCCGGCTCCTCACCGGCCATTAACCCTCTTCCCCGAAGCTCGGCCGCGAACTCCGATGCGCCGCCGCCCCGCCCCATCCCGTCAGCGTCCATTCCTGCGCCTCGCGGTCGCCGCGGCAGGACTGGCCGTGCTGGGGCTCGGCTGGCGTTTCACCGCCGCCCGGCCGGCGGACGGCGCCGCCCAGGCGGGCGAGGTGATCCCGCTCGACTACGTGCCGCTCGGCGACGACTCTGATTGGGGACCGCCAGCCTCCGATCCACTCGCCTCGGCGCCAGCGCCCGAGCCCGTTCTGAGCGCGCCCTTGGACCGGCTGCGCATCACCTCGCCCTTTGGCATGCGCCGCCATCCCATCCTCGGCTTCTCGCGCATGCACCAGGGGGTCGACTTCGCCGCCCCCGAGGGCGCGCCAGTGCTGGCGGCGGCCGACGGCGTCGTCACCCGGGCGGGGCCGGACGGCGGCTACGGCAATCTCATTCGCATCCGCCACGCCGGCGGCTGGGCCACCGGCTATGCGCACCTGATGGCCTTTGCGCCGGGCATCGTCCCGGGTGCGAAGGTGCTGAGAGGCGAAGTCATCGGCTTCGTCGGCCGCACCGGCCTCGCGACCGGCCCCCACCTGCATTACGAAGTCAGCTTCGACGGCGTGAGGCTCGATCCGATGAAGACGCCGTTCGGCCTGGCGCCGACGCCCGACGAAGCCGCCGCCGAGGTGCGCATCGCCGAGCGCGCGCCGCCGGCGCTGGGGCCGGACTCGCCGCTACGGCTTCGCCCGGCGCTCGCCGCCGACCGGACCTCGCCGGACGCCTGACTGCACGGCGGCCGCAACGGAACAAACCGGCTTGCCCGACCGCCGTCGTCGTGTCGGAATGCCCTCGAATTTCCTTTGCTCGATTTCGAACGCCCCGACGAGAGGGCGCAGGCGATGATGGGAGAATGAGACCATGAGCGACGTCGAAGCATCCGTGCGCGAACTCGAGCGCACCGGGATCGTCCACACCAGCAACGGGCCGGTGCGCGGCTATGCGGAAGGCGCGCTCTCGATCTTCAAGGGACTTCGATATGGCGCGCCGCCGGTGGGCGCGCAGCGCTTCCGTCCGCCGGCCAAGCCCCAAGCCTGGTCGGCGCCGGCCGATGCGACCTGCCTCGGCGCGCCGGCGATTCAGGTGGGCGTCGCCCCCGGCGAGACCACCGGCGGCCGCAGCGCCGGCGATCCGCCTGCGCCCGGCCAGCCCGGCACCAGCGAGGATTGCCTCTTCCTCAACGTCTGGACACCGGGCTCCAGCGGCAAGCGGCCGGTGATGGTCTGGCTGCACGGCGGCGGTTTCGCCAACGGCTCGGGCGGAGCGGCCATGTACGACGGCGCCGCCCTGGCGCGCCGCGGCGACGTCGTCGTCGTGACGGTGAACCATCGCCTCAACGTCTTCGGCTATCTCAACCTCGCCGAACTCGGCGGCCATCCGTCTTCCGGCCAAGCCGGCATGCTGGACATCGTCCAGGCGCTGCAGTGGGTCAGGGACAACATCTCAGGCTTCGGCGGCGATGCGGGCAACGTCACCATCTTTGGCGAGAGCGGCGGCGGCGCCAAGGTCTCCATGCTCCAGGCGATGCCGCCGGCGCACGGCCTCTTCCACAAGGTCATCATCCAGAGCGGCCCTGGACTCAGAGCGGTCAGGGCCGACGCGGCGAGTGAGAACGCGCGGAAGTTCCTGCGTGAACTGGGTGTCGAACCGGGCGAGCTTTCGAGTTTGGCCAGCTTCAGCAGCGCCGAAATCCAGGCGGCCGCCGCCAAGGTCGTTCCGGCCAATCCAATGCAGGGCTTCAGCCCCTGCATCGACGGAATCGCCCTGCCGCGCGACCCCTTCCACCCCGACGCGCCGCCGCTCTCGGCCGACATTCCGGTGATGATCGGCACCAACAAGGACGAAGCGACGCTGTTCCTGTTCTCCGATCCCAAGTTCGGCGACTATGACGAGGCGACGCTTCAGCGCCGCGTCGAGCAGGCCGCCGGCGACAGGGCCGGCGCGTTGCTGGCGGCGCTGCGCGAGGCATTTCCCGATTATTCCCCAAGCCATCTGGCGGCGGCGGCGCAGACCGCGACGGGGATGTGGCTGGGATCGATCACCCTGGCCGAACGCAAGGCGGCGCAAGATCGAGCGCCAGTTTACATGTATCTGCTGGCCTGGGAAACGCCGGCCGGTCGGGGCAAGCTACGCTGCCCGCACGCGCTGGAAATCCCGCTGGTGTTCGACAACGTCGAGGCGGCGAGGAGCTTCGTCGGCCGCGGCGAGGCTCCGCAGGCCTTGGCCGAGCAGATGTCGCAGGCCTGGCTCGCGTTCGCCAGATCGGGCGATCCGCGAACGCCGGCCCTCGGCGCCTGGCCCGCCTATGCCGCCGACCGGCGCTCCACCATGGTGTTCAACCTGGAGAGCCGCCTGGTCGAGGATCCCTATCCTGCGGTGCGACAGGCGTTGCAGGGCCGCCCCGGCGGGGTTTGAGCCGCAGCGCCCAGATTGGCGCTTCCCGGATGAGCCGGCGGTGATATAGCCGCCGCCAAGGTTGCAGTGGGAGCATCGGCATGCGCCTCGGCGCGCTCGTCGGCGTCTTGATGTTGGGGCTGGCGCTGCCCGCCGCCGGGGCCGCCCGGACCGCCGATGCCGGACCGGACCGCGTGCTCTCCCGGCAGGCGCCCGCCGCGTCCGCCCAGCATCGGCAGCCAGAGCGCTCGCACGCACCGACCTGGTCCGAGACCCTGGAGCAGTCGAGGAGCCGCGGCGAACGTGCGGGCCGCGATTGCGACTTGGGCCCCGGTGGCGGCGCCAGCCCGCAGCCAGGCGAGACGGGCGCCGCGCCGAAACGCGATCCACGCGCCGAACTGGCGCGTTGCCGCAAGCTCACCGACGCCGACATCGTCACCGCGCCGATCACCGAGGTGCGTCGCGTCACGCGCCACGATGTCGTCATCGACGGCAAGAAACTCGCCTATGTCGCCACCGCCGGCACCCTCACCATCCGCGACGACCAGGGCAAGCCTACGGCCAGCATGTTCTACGTCGCCTACACCACGGGCGATCCGCACCGGCCGGTGACCTTCCTCTACAACGGCGGTCCTGGCTCGTCTTCGGTCTGGCTGCACATGGGCTCGCTGGGACCGGTGCGCGTGCTGACCGACAGTCCCGCGCCGACCCACGGGCCGCCGTATCAGATCGTGAACAACGACCAGAGCCTGCTCGACAAGTCGGATCTGGTGTTTCTCGACGCGGTCGGGGCCGGCTTCTCGCGCCCGCTCGGCGACACCCCGCTGGCGGCATTCTGGGGCACCGACCAGGACATCGACGCCTTCGCGCGCGCCATCGAGCGGTGGCTGACCATCAACGGCCGCTGGAATGCCCCGAAGTTCCTCTTCGGTGAATCCTACGGCACCACGCGTTCAGCGGGGCTCTCCTACCGCCTGCAGCAGGACGGCGTGCAGCTCAACGGCGTGATCCTGCTCTCCTCCATCCTCAACTATGGCCGCCGTCAACCCGGCTTCGATCAGGAGATGATCAACTACCTGCCCAGCTACGCCGCCGCCGCCGCCTACCACCACAAGCTCGCGAACCCGCCGGCGGACCTCTCCAACTTCCTCGCCCAGGTGCGTGACTTCGCGCGCGGGCCCTACGCCGAAGCGCTCGCGGAAGGCCAGACCCTGAGCCAGGCCGAGCGGCGCCGGATCGCGCAGCAGCTCTCCGGCTACATAGGCCTTCCGGTCGATTACCTGCTGCAGAGCGATCTGCGCGTCACGCCGGGACGATTCCGCAAGGAGCTGCTACGCGACCGGCGCCTCACCATCGGACGCTTCGACGATCGCTTCACCGGCGTGGACATGGACGCCGCCGGCGCCACCCCCGGCTACGATCCCTCCGACTCCGGCATCACCGGCGCGTTCGTGGCGGCGTTCCACGACTACCTCAGCCGAGATCTCCAGTATCAAACCGACCTCGCCTACCGCGTCGCCTATTCGGCGCCGGGCGTCGCCTGGGACTACCGCCACCGGGCGCCCGGCGGCGCCGGCGGCGGGACCGACCAGGCCGACGTGGCCCTCGACCTCTCCCAGGCGATGCGCGAGAACCCCCACCTGCTGCTGTATTCGCTGAACGGCATCTACGATCTCGCCACGCCGTTCTTCGGCACCGAGTACGACCTCGGCCACATGCAGCTGAGCCCCAAGCTCGCGCAAAACGTCCGTTTCGCCTATTTTCCCTCGGGCCACATGGTCTATCTCAATCCCGAGGCGCTGAAGGAGATGAAGGCCGACCTGGTCCGCTTCTACGACGAGGCCGCGCCCCCGACGGGGTGAGCGCCGATAGCCATCGCCGCTTTCCCGAACCTCTGAATTCATCTACCTCGCGCGCATGCCCACATCTCCAGCCGCCGAAGCCGCGCGCCGGCGCACCTTTGCGATCATCAGCCATCCCGACGCCGGCAAGACGACGCTGACGGAGCATCTGCTGCTCGCAGCTGGCGCCATCCGGGCCGCCGGCGCGGTGCGCGCCAGAGGCGAACAACGGCGGACTCGCTCGGACTGGATGAAGATCGAGCGCGAGCGCGGCATCTCGGTCACCGCCAGCGTCATGACCTTCGACCACGCCGGCCTGATGTTCAACCTCCTGGACACGCCCGGCCACGAGGACTTCTCCGAGGACACCTATCGGACGCTGACGGCCGCAGATGCGGCGGTGATGGTGCTCGACGCCGCTCGGGGAATAGAGCCCCAGACGTTGAAGCTGTTCGAGGTCTGCCGCCTGCGCGACATTCCCATCGTCACCTTCATCAACAAGATGGACCGCGAGGCCCAGGATCCGTTCGCCCTGCTGGACGAGATCGCCACCAAGCTCGCTCTCGACCCAGCGCCGCTCTATTGGCCAGCGGGGTCGGGCGGCCGCTTCAAGGGCGTGCTCGATCTCCGCAACGAGCGCTTCCTGCCGTTCGAGCGCCAAGCCGACAGTCCGCCCGCGCCAATTCCGCTGCACTCCGGCGCCATCGCCCGCGCCCTTGATCCGGACGAGCAGGGCGAACTCGAGGAAGGCGCCATGCTGGTGAAGGAGGCCGCCAAGCCATTCGACCCGCAAAGCTTCCTGGAGGGGCACATGACCCCGGTGTTATTCGGCTCGGCGCTGCGCCATTTCGGCGTCGCCGAACTGCTCGAAGCCCTGGGCGCCTACGCCCCGCCGCCTGGGCGGGTCGCGGCGCGGCGAGCCGGGCGGGAGACCCATTTGGCGCCGGGCGATCCGGAAGTGGCGGGCTTCGTCTTCAAGGTTCAGGCCAATATCGATCCGGGCCATCGCGACCGTATCGCCTTCCTGCGCCTGGTTTCGGGCGGCTTTTGCCGAGGCATGAAACTGAAGGTTGAAGGCAGCGGACGCCAGATCAGCGTCAATTCGCCGGTGCTGTTCTTCGCCTCCGAGCGCGAACTCGCCGAGGAGGCCTATGCAGGCGACGTCATCGGCATCCCCAACCACGGGACATTGCGTGTCGGCGACAGTCTCTCGCAAGCCGGCGCATTGCGGTTCGCCGGGCTGCCCAATTTCGCGCCGGAAATTCTGCGCCGGGTGCGGGTGACCGACCCGCTCAAGGCCAAGCACCTGAAGAAGGCGCTGGAAAGCCTCGCCGAGGAGGGCGTGACGCAGCTCTTCCGGCCGATCCTGGGCGCCGATTTCATCGTCGGCGCCGTTGGCCAGCTGCAGTTCGAGGTGATGGCCGACCGTCTGGCCAGCGAATACGGCCTCGACGTCGTTTTCGAACCGGCGCCCTACGCCGAGGCGCGCTGGCTCGCCGGCGAGCGCGCCGACATCGAGGATTTCTCGGACCGGCACCGCACCGCGATGGCCGAGGACATCGACCGCTCGCCAGTGTTCCTTGCCAAGTCCGGCTGGGAGATCGGCTACGTCGCCGAGCGTTTTCCGAAGCTCGTCTTCGAGCGGGCCCGGGAGCGGGCCTAGCCATGGGCTGCGCCATCTATGGCGCTCCGCCGCCGGGATTGGCCAGCGCGCCCGCGGATGCGCGCCAGCTGTCGCCGTTCACGCCGGGCGCCGACCTGCTGGAGGAGTTGGCCGACGGGGCTCTGGACGGCATCGTCGTCGCCGCCCCTGCGGGGGCGTTGGAGCGGCGCTATGTACTGGCTCAGGCGCTGAGGACGCTGAAGCCAGGCGGCGAACTGGTGGCGCTGGCGCCGCGCAACAGAGGCGGCGGCCGGTTGCGCAAGGAACTCGAATCGATGGGCGTGACGGTCCGCGAGACGGCGCGGCGCCACCACCGCGTCTGCCTCTGCCGCCGTCCGAGCGGACCACTCGCGCTCGCGGCGCCGCTCGCGGACGGAGGTCCGCAGCGACCCGCCGCGCTCGGGCTGTGGTCGCAACCGGGCCTCTTCAGCTGGGACAGGATCGATCCAGGTAGTGGGCTGCTCTCCCAGCACGTGCACGATCTGGCCGGCGACGGCGCAGATCTCGGCTGCGGCGTCGGCGTGCTTTCGCTCGCCGTACTGACTTCGCCCGAGGTGGCCAGCCTGGCCCTCGTCGACCTCGATCGAAGGGCCATCGAAGCGGCCCGGCGCAACGTCGCCGATGCGCGGGTGCATTTCATCCAAGCCGACGTCACCGCCGCACCGCCGCCGGGCAATCTCGATTTCGTGGTGATGAATCCGCCGTTCCACCTTGGCGGCGACGAGGACCGCCGTCTGGGCCAGGCGTTCATCGCCGCCGCCGCCCGAGCCCTGAAGCCGGGCGGCGTCTGTCGCATGGTCGCGAACGTCGGCCTGCCTTACGAACAGACGCTACGCGCGCGCTTCGCTACGGTGCGACCGATCGGGCAGGACCCGCGCTACAAGGTCTTCGAGGCGTGGCGATAGGCGCGCCACCGACCTGTTGGCGGCGCGGCTGCGGCGGCGTCTCAGCGATAGAAGATCTGATCGCCGATCCGCGCGATTCTGGTGTGCCTGCGTCCCCAACCCGGGCGCACATAGGCGGCGTGAAAGAAGAGTGCGCCCGGAACCACGCGAGGCGCATGCGCTGACTGCGCCAGGCGCGACACGGCCACCGCCGTGCGCCACGTGTTGCCGTCCTCGACGGCGTGATATCCGGCGATGGCGGCGAACTGCCCCGGCTGGCTGGCGACTGCGCAGGCGCTGTCGGGAAACGTCGCCGATTTCATGCGGTTGACGATGACTTCGGCCACGGCGAGCTGACCGCGCAGCGGCTGATTGCCGGCCTCGTGGCGGACGACCTTGGCCATGCAGCGCGTGTTGGCGTCGACTGCACGCAGCCGGTAAGGGCGGGTCTCGACGAGACGAACGAGCTGGGCGATCGAGGATGGGCCGGCAAGTCCCGGGCGCTGGAGCACTGGCGTCGCCACGGCCGGCGCAGTCGCCGTGGCGACGCGGATTGGAACGGCGTCGCGCCCGTTCTGCGAGGCCGCGCTCGAGGTGATCGCGACCGCAACGACGCCGCTCGCCGCAGCGGCGGCCCAACGCCACAAATCGGACAACAGGAACCCCGTCGCATGCGCCGACCCGGCTCGATGAGGAGTGAGACGCAAAAACGTCCCGCCGAAGTCCACGTCCTGTCACGGTCCCAACCTGGCGCGCCCCTCCCGTGACCCCGAGGGCGAGCCGACAATCGACAGTCCATAGCCGCCATAGCGATGAACGCAAAGCTAAATGTGAAATGTAGTCTCAGCACGCGCTTGCAACGCTGGAGGCACACGATTGCGTGATGGGATCGTGAGAGCAATTCCCCCCATAGATCATCTGCCCGGATCAGGCATTGGTACGATATTCATTTCATGACCTGACGCTTGCGGCGTGGACGCCCGCATGCCATCCGCCTTGGCCGAATACTTCTCTGATATACTGAACATGCCCTGATCGGCGGCCGGCGGAGCGGCGCCGCCGGACATGCATCCGGGCGACCGCCGCCCGGTTCGCGCCATTAACCTCTTGCAAACCATTCGGCGCCGGGTTTGCTGTGCGGGCCTTGGAGGCCCACCGGGTTGCGCCAATCCGGCGCGCGGCCTCTGCGTGGGAGGCCCCATGTTCGAGTTCGGCCGAGAACTTCGCCGCCTCTTGGGCGCCCCCCGGGGCGTCTCGACGATCAAGGACGGACTCACCGGCGGAGATGCCCCGCTTCTCGAGCTGATCGATCTTCGCATGCTGAGGGCCGAAGCCCAGGCGGCCGACGTGGCCGCCGGCCGGATCAGCGCCAAGGATCGGCCCCGTCGGCTGCTAGAGGCGGCGATCGTGTGGCGCGAGTATGCCCGGCGCAGCGCCGACGCCGCCGCCTTGCGAAAGGCCGCCGCCGATGCCGAGCGCGCCGCCGAGGCCTATCGCGGCTGCCATCGCCAGCAAGGCTGGGCGCGGGCGCGCCTCGAGCAGGGTCGGGCCGCCCTGGTCGGGGCCGAGCTCTTCGGGGACCGCGGCCTGGAAGCGGCGGCGGAACGCGCGGCGCAGGAGGCCGGGCGCGCCGGCGGCGTCGCCGCCGTGCTGGCCGGGGCCATGCTCGCCGAAGTCGCGGCGCGTCGGTCCACGACCGCCGGCGAGATCAACCAGGTGCGCATCGCCGCCACCGCCTTCAACGAACCTATCGCCCTGCTGGAAACGGCGGGCCGGCGCGAAGCCATGCTGAAGCTCGCCGGGGCCGAAGCGCGGCTCGCGCGCGCCCAGCTGTTTGCCGGCGCGGGCCTTCGGCTCCACGACGAGGGCCTGTTGCGCGCCGCCGCCGGCGATCTCAGCGCCGCAGCCGAGCGGCTGGACGGCGCCTACGAACCGCTGACGCTGTCTCGCGTCGCCCTCGCCCGCGGCGCGGCCAAAGCGGCCCTGGCCGAACTGCGCGGCGATATCGCGGGCCTGGCGGAAGCGGTCGGCGAGCTTGCCGGCGAACTCGACGGGCTCGGTCGCGACCACAGCCCGCTCGACTGGGCCCGCGGCCAGGCCGCACTCGGCCAAGCCCTTTCCCAGCTCGGCGAGGTCACCGCCAGCGAGGCGGCGTTCGCCAAGTCGATCGCCTGCTACGACCGCGCCGACCTCGTGCTCCAGGGCGCGAACGGCGTGCTGCTCCGCGCCGAGGTCGCGAGCGGCCGGGGACTCGCGTTCGCTCGCTGCGCCGAACTCACCGGCGACCTGAACTGTCTCGACAGAGCCGAGGCAGCCTTCAAGGCCGAGCTCGCCGCGGCGCCGCATCGGACCGATCCCGTGGCCTGGGCCATGCTGCAGGTCCAGCTTGGCCAGGTCTACGCCGCGCGCCTGAAGCTGGCCGGCGAGAACGCCGGCGAGCGCGCCTCGGCCGCCCTCGCATTCCGGGCGGCGCTCGAGGTTTTCGCCGAGTCCGGGCTGCGTTCGCTGGCCGCCGTCGCCGCCGACGGGCTGGAGCTGTTGGCCACCGCCAAGGTGGATTGAGACTCTAGGCCGCGGCCGCCTCTTCGCGCCTGCGCCGCCATTCGATGATGTCGACGCAGAGGATCGAGGCCCCATAGAGGAGGCAGATGGGCAGGGCGAGCGAGAGCATGCTGATCGGATCGGGCGGCGTGACCACGGCCGCCAACAGGAACACGCCGACGATGGCGTAGCGCCAGCCGGCGCGCAGCATCCTGGCGTTGACGAGCCCGGCCATGCCCAGCAACGAGACCACCACCGGCAGCTGGAAGCACAGTCCGAAGGCCAGCACCAGGGTGGTCACCAGCGACATGTAGTCGGAGATCTTGGGAAGCAGCTCGACCGACACATCGCCGGGTCCGCCGCCGAGGATCTGCTGGTTGAGCGAAAACCACAGCACGAACGGCAGCATGACGAAGTAGACCAGCGACGCGCCCATGCAGAAGAGCACCGGCGAAGCGATCAGGAAGGGCAGGAAGGCGCGTCGCTCGCGCCGGTAGAGTCCAGGCCCGACGAACCCGTAGATCTGCCACGCCAGCACCGGGAAGCTGACCACGATCGCGCCGAAGCCGGCGAGCCTCACCTTTGCGAAGAACACCTCGAGCGGCGCTGTCGAGATGAACTTCAGGTCGCCGGCCGTATGCTGGCCGAGCAGCGCCGTCAGCATGTCCAGGCTCCCCAGCTTGCCGCCGTGCGCCTTGCGGATGTCGGCCAAGGTCGCGGCGATGGCGAAGGGATGCAGCAGGAA
>DATKRO010000036.1:0-16567 GCA_035532115.1 Caulobacteraceae bacterium
AGGCCCTGCTCGACCACTTCGAAGCCCACCAGGACGAGGCGCTGGAAAAGCTCTACAGGTTCTTCTTCCCCGACTACGTGCGGCTGCTCTCGCGCCTCCTGCCCAAGGCGCCCGCCGGCCAGATGCCGGAGGCCGAGGGCGCGGCCTGGGACGAGGCCGGCGAACCGGTCCCCGAAGCGCCCGCCGCCACCGATACAACGGTGGAAATATCGGCGCCGGACAAGGCGCGCGGCGATTGGGCGGCGGCGCAGGCCGCGGCCGATGCAGCGGCGCAGATTTCGGCGACGGAAGCTTCGCGCCAAGGCGATCCGCCGGACCTCGCCACCGATACAACGGTGGAAATAACGGTGGCTCCCGAGGCGGACGACGATGGCGCGCCAGCCTCCGCCGCCACCGATACAACGGTGGAAATAGTGGCGGTCGAGGCGCCGCGCCCCCGCGGCCCATCGGGCCTCGCCACCGATACAACGGTGGAAACAACGGCGCCGCCGGCCGCGACTGCTCAGCCGCAGGTGGTCTGGAAATCCTCGGCGCATGGGCCGGGGGAATACTGGTGATGCGGCGGCAGGATGGCGTGGATGGCGTCTGCGCGCCATGATGAAGGTCGTTGGAAGGGTTCCTCAGAAGTGCGCTGTCAGCGGAAGCGATTGCCGCCATTGCCAATGGTCCGCCCGGATCGACTGGCTCGATCATCGCATGGTCGGACGCGAGCGGCGACGCCGGCGCCCAACATGGCTATGATCCCTTCGGCCTGCTGGACCCCGCCAGCGGCTGGTCGGGCGCCAGATATTACAAGATCTGCGCTTGCGCGGGGATTGCTCGTGGATAGTTGCCAAAAATATGCAGAATATATTGCACGTTGGGCCTCTATATGAGTGGCAATGTTTGTGATATACACCGTCGTATCATTGATGACACTCTAAATCTCGGCAAACAAAAACCTGTCAGCTACCTTCCAATTGAGACCGTCGAGGTCATACTGGGGATGGATCGGCAGGAGTTTATGAAGTTAGCGGATGCGCGGGGGTTGCACCATCTGGTGGCGACGCCCGACGCGTGCTGCATAAAATCGGGAGCGATATTTGTATACGACGCCAAGACTCTGGCGTTGTTACTGGAGAAAAACAGAAATATATTATATCGAAGCGGTTGGAGCGTCGATATTACGTCATTCGTAAAACGAATTGCGCTTGAATGGCTCGATTCGGATCATCCTGTGGCGCCGGTCGTTCGAGCCGCATTCGGCAACCCTCAGGGACCGTCTTGAGACTTCTGCGATCACATCATCCGGGCCGGCAGGCGCCGCCTCCAGGCAGCGATGCCGTACGAAGAACCGGCGCCGCTTTCCGAGCGCCCAGCAGTCACGGACGTCCGTAACGTGCCGATTTCCCAGCGCGGCACCAAACGCAGCGGACACTCCACTGTGGATGGTTCGCTGAACCGGATATCCGCGAGCTCCAACGGGCCTATTCGACGCTTGGAAAGCATTCCGAGGAAGCGATCAGGGACCTCGCCGCCCTGGCGGACCGGGGTTCGATGCTCGCCATGATCTACATCGGCTGGGCTTTTGCGAAAGGGAGGGACGTGCCCAGGGATCTCGCTCGAGCAGAACATTGGTATCGACGCGCAGCCGAGACGGAAACGCCGCTCGCCGGGTTGATGTTGGGGAATCTATACGCTTCGCAAAGACGATATCCCGAGGCGCTCAGGGCGTTCGAAGGCGGTGCGCTCAAGGATCACCCAGCATCGATATATCGAATACGTAGATTGTACTATGAAGGCCAAGGTGTGCCGAGGGACGAAGACCGGGCAAAGGCGCTATGGGAGCGGGCGGCGGAGCTGGGGCATCTCTTCGCCAAAAGGAACCTTGCCTTGATGAGGCTGCGCGGTCGCTACGGCGTTGCCGCGATGCCCAGCGGCGCGACTCGATTGCTGGCGATCTGGTGGGGCTTCTTCAGTGTAGTGTTGGAGTACCCCTATAGCGAGTTGCTTCAGTGAACCGGAGGTGCTGGCGAATTCGCCGCGACCGGGTTTCGCAACATTCGCGTCGGCCACGTCCGCCAGAGACAAGGAGCACCTGGCTGCGTGGGTTCGGCAAGGTGGAGCGCCGCGCTGGTGGCGATGCTGGATACCGCGCCGGCCACGGCTATCGCTCGCCCCTCCAATCGGAGTCCGGAAATGAAAGGACCCCCGGCGTTCGAGGCGTCGGGGGTCCCGGCAGTCTTCGACCTGCCGTGTCGACTAGACCACGGGAGGCAACCCGTGGTCGTGCGTGATCAAGGTTGCGGGCTAGGCGTCGCCGCCAGCGCCGCCGCCGACGCCGATTTGCATCGATGTTCGGCTAACCAGTTGATCCAACACGACAAATCCGACCGTCTTGAAAGACACTGGATCACCTCCTTTCAGCTGTTGAACAGGAGACGCCAATATGGGCCGCTTCGCCCCGCCGCGCAAACGCCTCTTGCCGCGCCGGCGCGAAGGCGCTGTCGCGAAAGCGCTTGCGGCGGCGGGCGCCAGCGGCGAAGCTCAGGCCATGATAACTCGAAGACAGGCGGTGCTCCGCGCCCTCGCTCCGGCTCTGCTCGCCACTCCGCTCGGACGCGCCGCCGCGGCTGCGGCCTACGATCCGCGGCTGGTCGCCCTCGTCGCCGGCCCGCAGCGCTCGGCGGCCAACCGGGCGCGCGATCCGTGGCGCCATCCGCTGCCGAGCCTCGCCTTCTGGGGGCTGCGCCCCGGCATGGTCGTCGCCGACATCGATCCGGGCGGCGGCTACTGGACCGAGATCGTCGCGCCCTACCTTGCCCGGACGGGCGGGCGCTACATCGCCGGGATGGCCGACCCGGCCGCTTCGCAAGCCGCCGCGCGGGCGCACGCGGCGTTCGCGGCCAGGTACGCCGACCGCTCCGTCTATGGAACGATTGGCTATGCGCCCTTCGGCGCCGCCGTGGGATTCGTCGCGCCGGCCGCCTCCATCGATCTCATCCTCTACTGCCGCTACGTCCACGACCTGATGTGGACGCCCGGCGCGCTGCAGCGGGCGCTCGGCGGCTTCCACGCCGCCCTCAAGGGCGGCGGCATCCTCGCCGTCGAGGAGCACCGCGCCGATCCGCGCCCGATGATCGACGACGCCCACGACGGCTATGTCTCCACCGCCTTCGTCATCGACCAGGCCCGCAAGGCCGGCTTCGCCTTCGAGGCCTCCTCGGAGATCAACGCCAACCCGAAGGACACCAAGAACTATCCCTTCGGCGTCTGGACCCTGCCGCCGACGCGCCGCAGTTCGCCGTTCGGCCAGCCTCCGAATCCGGCCTTCGACCACGCAAAGTACGATGCGATCGGCGAGAGCGACCGCATGACCCTGCGCTTCAGCAAGCCCGCGTAGGCGGCGGGTCAGGAAAAGCGCTCCGGCGAGGCGACGATCCCGAGGCCCGCGGCGCCGATGTCGGCCGGCGCGCGATCGCCCCGGGCCAGGGCCGACCCCAGGCGCGCCGCCGCCGGGGCGATCTGCATGCCGTAGCCGCCCTGACCTGCGAACCAGAAGAAGTCCGCCCTGCCGGGCGCGTAGCCGATCACCGGGCTGCGATCGGGGGCGAAGGTGCGAAGGCCGGCCCAGGCGCGCAGGACGCGGCGCACGGGAATGTCGGCGACCGCCTGCAGCCGCTCGATGCAAAGGGCGATGTCGAGCTCGTCCGGGGCGGCGTCGGTCGGCGGGCTCGGGGTTTCGTCGGCAGGCGAGGCGAGGATCCGGCCGGCCTCGGGCTTGAAATAGAACCCTTCGTCGACGTCGATCACCGCCGGCCAGCCGCCGATCGCGAGGTTCGCCGGCGCCTCCAGGATGATTGCGGTGCGCCGCAGCGGGGCGAGGCCCACCGGCGCCACGCCGGCGAGGGCGGCCAGTTCATCGCCCCAGGCGCCGGCGGCGTTCACCACCACCCGGGCGTCCAGGGTCTCTGCGTTCGCGAGGCGCGCCCGCCAGCCGGCGTCGGCTCGCTCGAGGGCGACGATGCCGGCGCCGAGCGCGATGCGGGCGCCGCGCTGGCGGGCGAGGCGAAGATAGCCGCCATGCAGAGCAGCGACATCGATATCCGCAGCCCCGGGTTCGAGCACGCCGCCGGCCACCGCCTCGGGGCGAAGCACCTCCACCATGGCGCAGGCCGCCTGGCCGCCGATGCGGCGGACGTCGGCGCCGGCGGCGGCGATCTCGGCTTCGAGGGCGTCGAGCGCATCGCTCTGCGAGCTGTCGCCGACGTGAAGGCAGCCTCGGGGCGTCAACAGCGGATGGTCGGCAAACCCCGGCGGCGGGGCGTCGAAGAAGGGCCGGCTGGCGGCGGTCAGCGCGCGGATGTCGGCGTTGCCGTAGGAGGCGACGTAGAGCGCCGCCGAGCGGCCGGTGGTGTGATGGCCGGCGGCGCTCTCGCGCTCGGCCACGACGACGCTCGCCGCCTGCGCCAACTCCGCGGCGATCGAGACCCCGGCGATGCCGGCGCCGCAGACGAGGAAATCGCAGGCGCTCATCGCCCGTCAATGCAGCCTTCGCGGGCGCTGCGCCAGGGCCTTGCGCCTGGGCGCGCCATCGCGCTCTTATCGCCGGCAGTCGCAAGGGCGAACGGCCACATCATGCGGATCTTCACGGCCTCCCTCTCCACCGAAACCAACACCTTTTCCGCCATTCCGACCGGCTGGAGCTGCTTCGAGGAGAATGGCGTCGAACGCGGGGCGGGCGTCACCCGCGACGGCGCCGGCGGGCTGATGCACCTCTGGGGCGCCCTGGCCGCTGGCGAGGGGCATGAGGTGGTCCACAGCCTCGCCGCCACCGCGGCCCCGGCCGGCCGCACCGTCCGCGCCGTCTACGAGAGCCTGCGCGACGAAATCCTGGAGGAGGCGCGCCGGCAGGGGCGCTTCGACGTGGCGCTGCTCTTCCTGCACGGCGCCATGGTCGCCGAGGGCTACGACGACTGCGAGGGCGATCTGCTCGCCCGGCTGCGCGCCATCCTCGGCGCGGAGGCGATCATCGGCGTGGAGCTGGACCTGCACTGCCATCTGACGGCGGCCATGCTGGCGGCCAGCAACGTGATCGTGACGTTCAAGGAATATCCGCACGTCGACGCCGGACGCCGGGCGCGCGAGCTGTTCGGCCTCTGCGTGGATGCCGCGGCCGGGCGGACCAGGCCGGCGATGGGCCTGTTCGACTGCCGGATGGTCAATATGTTCCCGACCACCGAGGGGCCGATGGCCGAGTTCGTGGCCGAGATGAAGGCGCAGGAGGGCCGGGACGGCGTGCTCTCGCGGAGCCTGGGCCATGGCTTTCCCTGGGGCGACACCGCCGATTCGGGCGTGCGCATGCTGGCCGTCGTCGATGGCGACGCGGCCGCGGCGTCGGACGTGGCGCGCCGGTTCGGCGAGCGGTTCTGGTCATTGCGCGAAGCGGTGACCGGGCCGGGCCTGACCATCGATGCGGCGTTCGACGCGGCGCTGGACGCACCGCCGGGCCTCGCCGTGATCGCAGACAAGGCCGACAACACCGGCGGTGGCGCGCCGGGCGATTCCACCTTCGTGCTTCGCCGGGCGGTGGAACGGGGCCTGCGCGACATCGCCATCGGGCCTCTATGGGATCCGGTCGCGGTGCGGTTCTGTCGGGACGCGGGCGTGGGCGCCCGGTTCGACCTGAGGATCGGCGGCAAGTGCGGGCCGGAGTCGGGCGATCCCATGGACCTGAGCGTCACGGTGCGGGGCCTCGCCGAGGAGCTGGTGCAGCGTGGGCTCGGCGCGCCCAGCCACCTCGGCCGCGCGGCCTGGGTGGAGTGCGGCGGCGTGCACGTGGTGCTGGTGGACCGGCGCGCCCAGGCGTTCTCGCCCGACCTCTTCACCAACGCCGGCGTGCCGCTGGAGCGGATGCGGATCGCGGTGGTGAAGTCGACCGCGCATTTCCGCGCCGGCTTTGCCCCGATCGCCAGCCTGATCGTCACCACCGTCGGGCCCGGAACCCTGCTGGAAGACTACGGCGCCATCGCCTACCAGCGCCGCGACCTCAACTACTGGCCCCGGGTAGCCGACCCCTGGCGCTCATGACCGCCGCGGCCCGACCGGCCGATGCTCAGGCCCAGGGCTCGACCGCCTCGGTCCGCACCATCTCGACCAGACGGTCGCAACGCAGGCCGACGACCGCGCCCGCGATGTCGCGAACCAGGACCAGCGGGCTGGGCTGGAGCGGGTGGTCGTCGATGATCAGGAAGTCGGGATCGTTCGGATCACCGGGATAGAGCCGCTTGCCGTCCCGCCAGGCGCCGCGCCGGGCGTAGAGCGTCAGACCGCTATCCTCGGCCTTGATCATCAGCCGCCCCATCGAGGCCATGATGCGAAAGTTGGTGAGCACGCCGCCCGGCGATTCATAGACGCCGGGCGCCGCGGCGATGACCTGGGCGGCGGGCGCGCCGGTCAAGGCGCGGGGCTCGGCGCCGATGAGCGCGGCGAGGAGCTGCGACGTCAGCGGACCCATGCCCTCGAACGCCGTGTTCGCATGGACGAGCAGGGCGAGGTTGCGAGGCTGGGAGACGATCAGCATCGTGTTCCAGCCTCCGAGCACGCCGCCGCCGTGGCCGAAGAACCCCTCGCCGAAGCAGCGCATCCGCTGGAAGGTCAGGCCCCAGCTCTCCAGCCGCTCGTCGGGGCGCCATTGCGGCGCAATCATCTGGTCGAAGGTCCCGGGCCTTACGATCCCGGCCCCGCGGGCGAGCAGGGCCGAGGCGTAGCGCGCCATGTCGGGGATGGTCGACTGCACCGCCCCGGCCGCGCCGCCACCGCGGATATAGCGATAGGTTCCCCGGATGTTGGTTCCGTCCACGGTGGGCTCCACCGGCAAGGTCACGCCCGCCCGCTCCGCCAGCCTCAGCGCCTCTGCGGTCGGGCGGTGGTGATAGCAGGTGGTCAGGTCCGGATGCGGACGGTCCAGCAGGTCGGAGTTGGCCATGCCGAGGGGCTCGAACACGCGGCGGCGCACCACCTCGGCGATCGGCGCGCCCTCCAAGCGGGCGACGATCTCGCCCACCAGCGCGAAACCAAGATTGGCGTACGACCACTTGGTCCCCGGCGGCGCTTCCAGGGTCAGGCCGTCGGGGAAGAGGCCGAGCAGATCGTCGTCGGGCTGATCCGACCAGAGGCTGTCGTCGGCGCGCCGCGCATCGGCGGCGGTGGGAACCTCGCCGATGCCGGCGGTGTGGGTGAGGAGGTGGCGCAGCGTCACCGCCTCGGAGTCGCCGTCGATGGTCAATTCGGGAATGTGGTCGACCAGCCGGTCGTCGAGGCCGAGACGGCCTTCGTCCACCAGCGCCATCGTGCAAAGCCCCACCATGGTCTTGGTGATCGAGCCGATGCGCTGGCGAAGCTCGGGATGCTGCGGGCGGCCACTCTCGATGTCGGCGAAGCCGAAGCCCTCGGCGAACACCAGGTCCGCGCCCTCGACCACTCCCACCGCAAAGCCGGCGGGCTCGAGCGCCTTCAACGCCTTGCTGGCGGCGTTGCCGAGGCGGGCGGCGTCTTCAGGTGCGAACGGCATGGCGACATCCTTCCGGGTCAGGTTCGTAGCCCGGGACCGCGTGGGCCGCCAGGGCCTCCATCCTCGGGCCTTTACGCGGGCCGGTAGAGGTGGATGACGCGGCAGCCAGGGCAGAAGTGGTCCTCGACGCCGGCGGCGACGGCTTCCTCGGCGGTGGCGTACGGACATCCGAACGGTCCGGGGCAAAGCGCCAGCTCCGCCCACTCTCCGGGTGGCGTCGCGCCAAGCGTGATCGCGATCTCGTCGAGAACCTCCTTGGAGTAGTCCGGGCGCCTCGGCGGGGAGGCGGCGTTCGGATCGCGCGGCCGGCGCATCAGACGCCGCCGCGCCGCGGCGGCGGTGAGTTCGTCCGGGTCTCGGGCCGGCGCGATGCGAAAGCGGCGCTGGTGTTCCTTGACATCGGCGGGGGCGCATGCGCCCTTCCGCGCCTTTCGCGAAACCGCGCTTCAGAGACCTTCCGATGCACCCCTATCGCACCCACACCTGCGGCGCTCTGCGGGCCGAGGACGTGGGGGCCGATGTGCGTCTGTCGGGCTGGATGCATCGCAAGCGCGATCACGGCGGCCTGCTCTTCGTCGACCTGCGCGACCACCACGGCCTGACCCAGCTGGTGGCGGGGCCAGCCTCGCCGGCGTTCGCGGTGCTGGATCGGCTGCGCGCCGAGAGCGTCGTGCGCATCGAGGGCGAGGTGGTGGCGCGCACGCCCGAGACCGTCAATCCCAACCTCGCGACCGGCGCAGTGGAGATCCGGGTCCGGGACGCGCAGGTGCTCTCCGAAGCCGCCGAGCTGCCGCTGCCCGTCTTCGGCGAGCCGGACTATCCAGAGGAGATCCGGCTGAAGTACCGCTATCTGGACCTTCGCCGCGAGACGCTGCATCGCAACATCGTGCTTCGGTCGGCCGTCATCGATTCGATCCGCCGGCGGATGGTGGGCGCCGGCTTCACCGAGTTCCAGACCCCGGTGCTGACGGCCTCGTCGCCGGAAGGCGCGCGCGACTATCTGGTGCCGTCGCGACTGCATCCGGGAACCTTCTATGCCCTGCCGCAGGCGCCGCAGCAGTTCAAGCAGCTGCTGATGGTCGCAGGCTTTGATCGCTACTTCCAGATCGCGCCCTGCTTTCGCGACGAGGATGCGAGGGCCGACCGCTCGCCGGGGGAGTTCTACCAGCTCGATCTCGAGATGAGCTTCGCGACCCAGGACGACGTCTTCGCCGTCATGGAGCCGATCCTGCATGGCCTCTTCGAGGAATTCGCCGCGGGCAGAGAGGTGACGCCGTTCCCGTTCCCGCGCATCGGCTACCGCGACGCGATCGCCCGCTATGGGACGGACAAGCCGGACCTGCGCAACCCGCTCGTCCTCCAGGACGTCTCCGAACACTTCCGCGGCGGCGGCTTCGGCCTGTTCGCGCGGATGCTGGAGGACGCGAAGAACGCCGTCTGGGCGCTGCCGGCGCCGGGCGGCGGCGCGCGCGCCTTCTGCGACCGGATGAACGGCTGGGCGCAGGGCGAGGGCCAGCCCGGCCTCGGCTACATCTTCTGGCGGGCCGCCGAGGAGGACGCGGCAGGCGAGGCCGGCGCCGCCGGCCCGATCGCGCGCAACATCGGCCCCGAGCGCGCCGAGGCGATCCGCGCCCAGCTCGGCCTTTCGCCCGGCGACGCCGCCTTCTTCATCGCCGGCGACCCGAAGGCGTTCTTCCGCTTCGCCGGTCTGGCCCGCATGAAGGCGGGCGCCGAACTTGGCCTCATCGCGGAGGGCCGGTTCGATTTCTGCTGGATCGTCGACTTCCCGATGTTCGAGTTCAATGAGGACGCCAATCACCTGGATTTCTCGCACAACCCCTTCTCCATGCCCCAGGGCGAACTGGCGGCGCTGCAGAATCAGGATCCGCTGGACGTGCTCGCCTACCAGTACGACATCGTCGTCAACGGCGTGGAGCTGTGCTCGGGCGCGGTGCGCAACCACAAGCCGGAGATCATGCTCGAGGCGTTCGAGATCGCCGGCTATTCGGCCTCGGAGGTCGAGCGGCAGTTCGGTGGCATGCTGAACGCGTTCCGCTATGGCGCGCCGCCGCATGCCGGCATGGCGCCGGGCATCGACCGCATCGTCATGTTGCTGGCGGGAGCGCAGAACATCCGTGAAGTGATCGCCTTTCCGCTCAACCAGCAGGCCGAGGATCTGATGATGAACGCGCCCGCGCCGGTGAGCGAGCGGCAGCTCGAGGAACTCCACATCCGGCTGGCGGCGCCGTCCAGGCCGTAGGCGAACGCCTAATAGCGTACGACGTATCGCGGCGAGACGCCGTGGCTCATGATGATCACGTGGGCGCCGGCCTTGCAGGTCCTGGCGATCAGCCCGGGAGGCAGGCGGGTCGTCGAGGCGCCGCAGGCCTGGTCTAGCTGCTCCTGGGTGAGGCCGCGGGCGCCGACGAGGTCGGCGCCGCCGATGTTGGCGTGGATGAGGGTCGCGCCGGTGAAGTCCGCGCCGGCAAAGCTCGCGCCCGAGAGCGTGGCTGCGTCGAGATTGGCCCTGGCGAAGCTGGCGCCGTCGAAGCGGCCGCCGGTCAGCGCCACCCCCACCATCTCCGCGCCGGTGAACTGCGCATCGCGCGCATCGACCCTGATCAGGTCCGCGCCCAGGAGGTTGGCCCTGACGAAGCTGGCCCGCAGGGCGGTCGCGCCGGTGAAGGTGACGCCGTGGCCCTGGATGCCGGAGAGGTTGGCGAGGGTGAAATTGGCGCCGGCGAAGTTCGAGCCGAACAGGCTGGCGCCGGTCAGGTCGGAGTGGGCGAGGTCGGCGCCGGCGAAATCGGAGCCGAAGAACGAGGCCCCGCGCAGATCGGCGCCCACCAGGGCCGCGCCGGAGAAGTTGGCGCCGATGAACCTGGCGGCCGGAAGCTTGCGTCCCGAGAGTTCGCAATTGAGGCACATGCCGCCGAACGAGAACAGCCGGGGCGTATCGAGGCCCTCGTCCCGGGCGTAGGTGGGAGGCGCGGCCAGTATGGCGACGAAGCTCGCCAGGATCAGGGCGGCCGCGGCCCGAGCAGAAAGCGCGACGGCGGACTTGGCCAATAGACCAGGGTTCCTCAAGGCGCGGACGGCGCCCACCAATCTTGCGTTTCTCTCCCGCGGCGCCCGGGGGCGCTACTTAAATCGCGGTAACACATGATCTAATCGCAGCGACGCAGGCGCAGGCCCGGCGGCAGCCGTGTCGATCCATCGCCGCAGGCGCGCTCGAGCTGCGCCTGGCGCAGCCCCCGCGCGCGCTGCATCTCGGCGCCGGAGAAGTTGACGCCGGCCAGGCGGGCGCCGCGGAAATCCGCGCCCTCCAGATAGGCGCCGACGAACGATGCGTTGGTGAGGTTGGCGCCGGCGAAGCTGGCGTCCGAGAACACTGCGCCATAGGCGTTGACGTCGCGCAGATCCGCGCCGGCGAAGTCGGTGCGGTTCATCACCGAGGCGGAGAGGTCCGCCTGGCGCAGCCGAGCCCCGGCGAAGTCGCGGCTCTTCAGGTTCAGGTCGGAGAAGTCGGCCTGGAAGAGATTGCAATGCGGGCAGCTGGCGCCGTCGCGGGCGCGGTCGATCTCCCGCATGTTCTGCGCTTCGGCTGGCCGAGCGGAGAAGGCGACGAATCCCAGCGTCATCGCCAGGACGATGGCTGCAGCGATCGCGGTGAGCGGTTTCATTTCGGCACGGACCCCTTGAGTTGCAAGCCGGACGTGGCCGCCCTGGCAAGCATCGGGCCATGTCAGGAGTCGCGTTCTCCGGCTCGCGGCGAGCGCGCCCCGCAGGTGGCGCAGATCAGGGCCTGGCCCTTGCGGACGAGCGCAAGATCGCCGCAGGCCGCGCAGATCTGCGCCCCGCGCCCGGGCGCGGGGCCGCCGTCGCGCCCGCCGATCGGCAGGAAGACGAGATTGTCCGGTGCGCCGCCGCGCGAGAAACCCTTGGAGATGAGGCGGGAGGCCGGCTGCGGTTCGGGTGAACCATCGGCCTTGCCCCGTCCCAGTCCGTCGGCGTCGAGAGCCTGGGGATCGATGCTGGCCAGATCGCTTCGTCCCAGATAGCTGACGCCGAGTTCGCGGAACACGTAGTCGAGGATCGAGGTCGCCGACCGGATCGCCTCGTTGCCCTCCACCTCGCCGGCCGGTTCGAAGCGGGTGAAGACGAAGGCGTCGACGAACTCCTCCAGGGGCACGCCATACTGGAGGCCGATGGAGACGGCGACGGCGAAATTGTTCATCAGCGATCTGAAGGCGGCGCCTTCCTTGTGCATGTCCAGGAAGATCTCGCCGAGTTCGCCCTCGTCGTATTCTCCCGTGTGCAGATAGACCTTGTGCCCGCCGACGGAGGCCTTCTGGATGTAGCCCTTGCGGCGGTCGGGCAGCTTGCGGCGCGAGCGCTCGACCTCGACGAAACGTTCGATGACGCGCTCCGTCGCTGGCGGCGACGATGGCGTCCGTTCGCCCCGGTGCGGCGGCAGGGCGAGGGCGAAGTCCTTGGCGGGCGCGGCCCGTTCGAGCCTCAGAGCCCTCGCTCCGGCGCGGACCGCCGCGCTCTGCAGGGCCAGCGCCTCGTCGGGCGAAGCCTCGAAGGGCAAGGCGAGGACCGCCGTGACCGGCGCGCCGCCCGGCGTTTCGATCGCAGCGGCCATGGCCAGCCTCGCGGCCGCGCCGATGGTCGAGCCCGGCCTCAGCACCGCCTCGACCGGCGTGGGCAGGCGTCCTGGGTTCGTTGCGCCCAGGGCGTAGGCCTCGGCCTCGGCGATCTGCTCGGCGGCGAAGCCGGCGAAGGCCAGCGTATCGAAATCCGGGTCGGCGAGGGCCTCGCCCGGGACGCCGAGCACGTCGCGCAGGAAGCCCGGACCGATCACCGCCGGCGCAAAGGCCTCGCGCAGCCGCTCCGAACGCTGCAGCGCCTGTTCGGCGGCGGCGATCTCGAAGCTGGTGAAACCCCTGGCCTCGAGCGCTTGCGGGTTCACCTGCGGCGCGCCCTGGAGCGTCCGGCGCCCGAGCAGGGCCGCCCGCGCCTCGTCGAGGTCGACGCCGGATCGCAGCAGGGCGCCCAGCGCCGGCTCGGCCAGCGTGCGCACCAGCGCGCCATCCGCGGTCTCGGCGAGCGTCACCGGTCCGCTCCAGGGCTCGGCGGCGAGGGTCAGGCCGCCCAGGCGCAGCGTCATCTCCGGATCGACGATGGCCGCCACCGCCATACGGCCCGGGGCGCCGAGCTTCTCCGACATGGCGCCAGCCGCGGCGGCGGTTCGACCGTAGAGCTCGCGCGCCAGGTCTCTGGCCGGCGGCTCGCCGAAGACGAGGCCCCGCGCCACGATCAGTTCCGCGAGGCCGGCGAGGCCCAGCGCCAGCGGCCGGGCCGCGTGACGCCGGTAGGCCGCGGCGGGTTCGGCGCAGAAGCCCGCGGCGCCTTCGATATGCAAAGCCAGAATCGCCAGCCGAACCGTCGCCTCCAGGCCGTCGAAATCGAATCCGTCCGCGGTCTCCAGGGCCAGCAGGTTCAGCGCCGCCCGTGGCGCGACCGCGCCGAGGTGCAGCGCTTCGGCGTCCGGGGCCGCGAAGGTCAGCGTAAGCCCCGACGTCTCCCAGCCGACATCGGCGGCGCGCATCGCCGCTGCCCCGCCTTGCGCCAGTTCGCCCCGATCGGCGAGCGCCACGAGACCGGTCGCGGGCGTGCGCGGCGGCCCTTGTCCCTGCGCCGCGGGCGCCGCCGGCCCGCGTCCGCAGCGCGCCAGGGCGAGGGCGTCGGCGATGGCGCTGTCGGCGATCCCGGCGTCGCGCGCCGCCGCCGCGGCGCGGCCCAGGGCCTGATTGACGACGAAGCTGGCGCAATCGGCCGCCTCGCCTTCGCAGCGCGCCACGGCGTCGCCCACGGCGACGAGCCACGCGGCCTGGACCTGGGACAGACCGGCGAAAGGACCGCGCACGGCGCGCAGGGCGTCGGCGGCGGTCTCGAAAGCGCGCGACCCCAGTTCGGCAATGTTCAGCGGCGGCGCCTCAGCCGTGTCGCCAGCCAGGGGATGGACCCGGGCGCCGAAGGCAAGCTGAGGGCCAGGGGCGATGTGGCCGCGCGCCAGCGCCGCGAACAGCTCGCCCCGGAAGCCCTGCGCCTCTTCCTGCGAGCCGAAGACGCCGAGCGCTAGGCCCCAGGCCGCAAGTCGCCGGGCGTGGCGATCCGGGCCGCCGAAGAGCAGAGGGTCCGGCGCGACCGCATCGCCGAAAGCTGGCGGCGCGTCGGTGGGAAGATCCCGCGGCGAGCCGTCGGCCCAGTCGAGCCAGGCCTCGACCCGGGTGGTGGTCCAGGAGCTCGGCGCCAGCACCTCGGCGAGGCCGCCCGGTCGCTCGATCCAGCGAAGCTCGGCCGCGCAGGGCGGCGTGGGGGAGGGCGAAGGGCGGTCGTGGCGCATGCAGGACCCGGCGGAGGGGCGAACCCGGAATGGGCGGCAGGCTAGGGCGCGTCGCAGCTCGGCGCCAACAGATGTTGGGGTCGAAGTTCCGGCTATCCACAATATCTGCGCGGCGATCGCAGGCGGACGGCGACGGCCGCGGCTGGACGGTGGTGGAGCCCGGACCTATAAGGCGAGGGTTGGACCCATTCAGAGCGCGGGCGCTTGCTCAAGTCGATCTTCACCTGGTGGCACTCGGCCACCCTGGGCACGCGCTTCACCGTAGCGCGACGCGGCATTTTCGTCGGAGAGGACGATTACGCGAACCGCTACTACGAAGCCAAGGACGCCCGCGACAGTTACGACGGGCGCTTGCGCCGCTGGGTGATCTTCAAGGGCTACGCCGAGGCGTCCAAGGTGCCGGCCGAATGGCACGGCTGGCTGCACCACACCTTCCAGGATCCGCCGACGACGGCGCCGCTGGCGCGCAGGGTCTGGGAGAAGGATCATCAGCCGAACCTTTCGGGGACTACCTGGGCATGGCGGCCGAAGGGCGCGATCGCCCGCGGCGGCGAGCGCGCCAAGGCCACCGGGGATTACGAGGCCTGGAAGCCTGAGTGATGAAGAGGCGGCGCGCCTTCGCGGCCGTTGCGACCGGGACCGCCCTGGCGCTCGCGGCTGGATTGATGGTGTTCGCCAAGTCGGCCGCGCCTCCTCTCCTCTCCAACGCCGCCTCGGCGTCGGCAAAGTCAGCCGCCCCGCCCATCATCCTGCCGCCCCAGACGGCGCCGAGCCTCTTGGCGGTTCCACCGGCCAATGCGGCGGCGAGCGCGGACGAGGCGAGCGTGACCAGCGCGCCTGCGCCGCCGCGGCGTCAGGCGCCGGCGCCGCCGCCCGGGCCGGTGCTCCCGGTCCGCAGCCCCGCGGCGATTCTGCAGGCGCTCGACAAGGTGACCGCCGGGACGCTGCGCTTCGCCGCGCCCGTGGGCCAGCGCATCCGCTACAAGAATCTCGTCTTCACGGTGAAGGCCTGCGAGACCAGCGGCCTGGACGGACCGGCGCCGCGCGCCTCGGCCTATGTCGTCATCGAGTCCGAACCACTCGCCACCCTCGGGCGAGTGCCGGCCAAGCGGGTGTTCCGCGGCTGGATGTTCTCGGATTCGCCCAGCCTGAACCCGCTGCAGCATCCGGTCTACGACGCCTGGCTGATCGCCTGCATGGCCTCGGCGCCGCCGGCCTGAGCGCTCATCCGGCCAAAGTCGGCCCGCGCCTTCATCGCCTGGGCCAGACGGTCGACGTACTCGGCGCGCGAGATCTCCTCGGCGCCGAACAGCGACAGATGCTCGGTGATGAACTGCGTGTCGAGGAGCCGATAGCCGCCGACGCGCAGCCGCCCGACCAGATGCGCGAGGGCGACCTTGCTGGCGTCGCGTTCGATCGAGAACATGCTCTCGCCGAAAAATGCGCCTCCTATGGCGACCCCGTAGAGGCCGCCGACGAGATGCTGTCCGAGCCACGCCTCGACGCTGTGGGCAAGGCCGCGGGCGAAGAGTTCCTCGCAGAGGTGCTGGATCGGCGCATTGATCCAGGTTTCCAGCCGGCCGGCCCTGGGCGCGGCGCAGCCTTCCACCACGGCGGCGAAGGCGCAGTCGATGCGGATGGCGAACCGGTCGGATCGGATGGTGCGCGCGAGCCGTCGGGGAACATGGAACCGCTCCAGCGGCAGCACGCCGCGCCGGGCCGGATCCACGAGGAACACTCTGGCGTCGTGCCTTGCGTCGGCCATGGGAAAGACGCCGCGCCGGTAGCAGGCGATGAGATCGTCGGTGGAAAATCGCTCCAAGGAGACCTTCCAGGAGGCTAGGCGTCTAAAGCCCGATCTCGATCAACTGACGCCGGCGCCTCTCAGCCACTCCTCCAGCCAATGGATATGATAGCGGCCCTCGAGGATGTCGGGCTGGGTCAGCAGTTCCTGGAACAGCGGAATGGTGGTCTCGACGCCGCCCACCACCATCTCGCCGAGGCAACGCCTCAGCCGCGCGATGCACTCGGTGCGGTCCCGGCCGTGGACGATCAGCTTGCCCGCCAGGCTGTCGTAATAGGGCGAGATCGAATAGCCGGCGTAAAGGGCCGAATCGAGCCTCACCCCAAGACCGCCCGGCGCATGGAAATCGGTCACCAGGCCAGGCGAGGGCAGGAAGGTGCGCGGGTTCTCGGCATTGATGCGGCATTCGATGGCGTGGCCTTCGAACGTCACCTCGGCCTGGGTGAACGAGAGCGGCAGCCCGGCGGCGATCCGTATCTGCTCGCGCACCAGGTCGATGCCGGTGATCGCCTCGGTGACCGGATGCTCCACCTGCAGACGCGTGTTCATCTCGATGAAGAAGAACTCGCCGTCTTCGTAGAGGAACTCCACGGTGCCCACGCCGAGGTAGCCGAGCGCGGCGATGGCGCGGGTGACCGTCTGGCCGATCGCGGCGCGAACCGCGGGCGGCACGGCGGGCGAGGGGGCTTCTTCCATGAGCTTCTGGTGACGCCGCTGCAGCGAGCAGTCGCGCTCGCCCAGATGACACACTGCGCCGAAGCTGTCGGCGACCACCTGCACCTCGACGTGACGCGGCCGG
>DATKRO010000037.1:0-57500 GCA_035532115.1 Caulobacteraceae bacterium
CCACCGCTTCCAGCTTCTTGCGGATCTCCTCGGCCTCCTGCTTGGAGACGTTTTCCTTCACGTTCTGCGGCGCGCCCTCCACCAGATCCTTGGCCTCCTTCAGGCCGAGATCGGGCCGGATGGTCCGCACTTCCTTGATGACGTTGATCTTCTTGTCGCCGCCGCCGGTCAGCACCACGGTGAACTCGGTCTGCTCCTCGACCGCTTCGGCCGGCGCCGCGGCCGCGCCCGGCATGGCGGCCATGGCGATGGGGGCCGCCGCCGAGACGCCCCACTTTTCCTCCAGCAGCTTGGAGAGCTCTGCGGCCTCCAGCACGGTGAGCGACGAGAGATCGTCGACGATCTTTTCGAGATTGGCCATGGGTGCAGATCCTTCAGTGAATGGAGTGAGCCTGGAGCGAAGGGGGCGGCGGCTAAGCCGCGTCCTTGGCCCCATAAGCTGCGAAGACGCGGGCGAGCTGGGCGGCCGGGGCCTGGACCACGCCGGCGATGCGGGTGGCGGGCGCCTGGACCAGTCCGACGATCTGGGCGCGAAGCTGGTCGAGCGAGGGCAGCTTGGCGAGCACGTCGACGCCCTTGGCGTCGAGCACGGCCGCGCCCATCAGGCCGCCGACGATCTTCAGCTTGTCGTTTTCCTTGGCGTACTGGGCCGTGATCCTGGCCGCAGAGACCGCGTCCGGCGCGTAGGCGATCCCCACCGGTCCCTTGAAGAGGGCGGCGGCCCCGTCGCCGGCGCCGTTCAGCGCTTTCTGGGCAAGACGATTCTTGACCACCTTGAAGGCCGCGCCCTCCTTGCGCAGACGGCCGCGCAGATCGGAGAGATTGGCGACCGACAGGCCGAGGTAATGGGTGACGATCACCGAGCCGGCGCCGGCGAATACGCCCGCCAGATCCTCGATGGCCTCCGCCTTCTGGGCCCGGTCCATGACGCACTCCGTCGCTGACGCTCCGGGCCGCGGACGATCCGCGGCCGGCACGAGTCCATCCAGAGGCGGAGAAGGCGGAAGGCCGCGCCGCCCCCGCGGGGGCGCGACGAGCTTTCCGGACCTGTCTCCCCGCGGTTTCGGACGTTTAACCCCCTGTCGCGCCGGGGGCCGCGGTTCTCGGACAGACGCTCCGCGCCGGAGAGCGGCTCCAGCGCGGAAGGCGCGGCTTATGATGTCCGGCCGCGCCCCTGTCAAGCGCCGGGAAGCTGGCGTCGTCGAGCAGGGAAGCCACGACGAACCGATGGCCGCCAGGGCCGCCCGACCCGAGCGTCACGGCTCGAGGTAGATCGGATTGCCGATCATCAGCGTCCGCGCACTGTCGGCCGCCCGCACGTCGGCCCTGATCCAATGGCGCGCGCCGTCGCCGACGAGGGAAAACCTCAGCAAGGCATCCCCGTCGCCGATCATGGCTCGCGGCAGCGCCGCGTCATGGCGCCCGTCCATGACCACGTCGAGGCGCGCGCCGGCCGCGCCACGGATCCTTACGGCGAACTCCAACGGCGCGCCCGCCGGCGCGGCGAGCCCTTGGCCCATCGCCGCCGTCGAACCGTCGCATGTCGCCGTCAGCTCGAGCGTCCGTCCGGCCACGCCTTCGACGTCGATGAAGACGCGCCCGGCGCGGATGGCGTCCAGGATCGCCCGCTCCGAGAGGTTCCCGGCGAAGACGACGGTGTTCGGCGAGCCGACCGCCGACGCCGCGCGAACCGGTCCATCCGGCTGGTGATTGTCGCTGCCGCCGACGGCGGTGATCCGATGGCCCTGGTTCAGCCGCGCCTCCCAGAACGGAATGCCCGAGAACGGGCCGTCCGCAACGCCGCCCTGGGCGCGCACGGCGCCGCCGTTGACCACCTCCACCGCGTCGATGCGGGCGTATTCGGTCGCCTCCGCGGTCCAGCCGCAGCCCATGCAGTGCTCGTTGGAGGGCAGGCACGGATGGTTGATGATGAACAGCCCGTGCTGGCGGGCCACGGCGTCCTGCAACTCTCGCATGCTCGGCAGATGGCGGCTCCCGAGGCGGAACTCCACGAAGCCGACCGCGCCCAGCACCCCGGCGTGGCCGCGGAAGGTGGTGATCTCCACGCCGGGAATCAGCAGCAGCCGATCGAACGCCGGCTGCAGCTCGCGCAGAGCGTGATGGTGAGAGACGGCGTTGTGGTCGGTAACCGCGATGAAATCGACGCCGCGCGCCGCCGCCGCTTCCACGGTGCGATAGACCGGACCGGGCGAGCGGCCGTCGCCGCTCTGGCGCGCCACCGAGCCATCGGAGTGGCAGGTGTGCATGTGCAGATCGCCGCGGTACCAGCGCGGCGCCGCCTCGAGCGGCGCGTCCGAAAACGCAGAGACCGCCGTCGCCTCGCCGCGCCCGAAGCGGATCCTCGCCTGATAGCTGGCGGTGACGCCCGGGCGGATGTTGGGCACGCCGAGGACGAGGGTCCATCGGCCGGGGTCTATGGGACCGGGCAGGTAGGAAGGCGTCGCGTCGATGGCCGAAAGCGTGAAGCTCGCCTTGTCGCCGCCGCTCCAGCCGCGGAAGCGCTGCGGATCGAAGAGACCAAGATCGATCGTGGTGCGCTGCTCGCGGCCGGTGTAGCTGAACTCCACCGTCAACCGGCGCACGCCCGCCGGCACGTCGAACGGCAGTTCCACATAGGTCTCGTGATCGGAGCGGCCGAGGGCGCCCGTCAGCACGATTTCGCTGTCGTTGGCGCCGACGAGGGTCTCGGTCACGCCAGGTCCCTCCTGCGGGAGCGGCCAGTATGCCGCCGCCCTTCCGGAGACGCCACCACCGCGCCGCGGAACCGGACGGGCATGAGCCGCGGCCGCTGGCCATGGCCCGCGGTTCGCGCTACGAGGCTTGACGATGAAATCCCACGCCGCCGAGAATTGCCGCCGCTCGTACGCTCCCTCCGGGGCTCGTGGGATGTCGCGCTTGCAGACCTAGGCGCCCGATCATCGCACCGACCCCGCCGTGGCGGGGTCTACGTCTCCGCCGGCGGCCCCAAGACCCCCGAGGAGATGCCCATGACGAGCCCGCCCGAGCCCTGGTTCCCGATCCGCACCGAGCGTCTGCTGCTGCGCGACTTCCGCGAGACCGACTTCGACGATGTGCATGCCTACGCACGCGATCCCGAGGTGGCGCGCTACATGCCGTGGGGACCCAACACGCCAGGGGAGACCCGCAAATTCCTGGCGCGCTCGGCGGTCGCCCAGGCCGCCTGGCCGCGCCTCGACTTCGGCTTCGCCCTCGAGCATGCCGCCGTCGGCCGGGTGATCGGTTCGATCGCCCTGCACCTGCGCGACGCGCAAAGCCTCTCGGTGGAGATCGGCTACTGCCTGCACCGCGGGTTCTGGCGACAGGGCCTGATCAGCGAGGCGGCGCGCGCCTTGATCGACGCTGGCTTTCGCAAGCTTGGGCTGCATCGCATCGCCGCCACCTGCGACGTGCGCAACGCCGCTTCGTTCGGCGTCATGGAGAAACTCGGGATGCGCCGCGAAGCCTGCTTCCGCCAGGACCGCCAGATCAAGGGCGAGTGGCGCGACACCTACCTCTACGCCGTGCTGGCCGAGGAGTGGCTCTGACCGCGAGCCTCGGCAAGTCGGATGGATCGACGCAGCTATCCGTCTCGACGAGGCTGCGCCTACGCGCCGATGCTGCCCAGCTCGACCTTGAAGCCCGGGCCCATCGTGGACGAGAGGCTGATGCGCTGCACGTACGTCCCCTTGGCGCCGGAGGGCTTGGCGCGGTTGAGGGCGTCCATCAGGGCGCGGACGTTGGCCACCAGGGCGTCGTCGGTGAAGCTCGCCTTGCCGACGCCGGCGTGGACGATGCCCTCTTTCTCGACCCGGAACTCGATGGCGCCGCCCTTGGCGTCCTTCACCGCCTGGCCGACATTGGGCGTCACCGTGCCGACCCGCGGATTGGGCATCAGGCCGCGCGGACCCAGCACCTTGCCCAGGCGTCCGACCAGCGCCATCATGTCGGGGCTGGCGATCACCCGATCGAAGGCCATGAAGCCGCCCTGGATCCGCTCCACCAGATCCTCGGCCCCGACGATCTCGGCGCCGGCGGCCCTCGCTTCCTCGGCCTTGGCGTCCTTGGCGAAGACCGCGACGCGCACGTCGCGGCCGGTGCCCGAGGGCAGCGAGACGACGCCGCGCACGTTCTGGTCGGCGTGACGCGGATCGACGCCGAGGTTCACCGCGATCTCCACAGTCTCGTCGAACTTGGCCGTGGCGTTGGCCTTGACCAGCTTCACCGCTTCGCTCAGCTGGTGGACCGCGTTCCGGTCGCCGCTCCAGGCGGCGATGCGCTTGGCTTGCTTCGGCATCGGTTCAGCCCTCCACCACGCGAAGGCCCATGGCGCGCGCCGAACCTTCGATGATCCGCGCCGCGGCGTCGAGGTCGTTGGCGTTGAGATCCTTCATCTTCTTCTCGGCGATCTCGTGCAATTGGGCGCGGCTCACCTGGCCGACGGTCTCTCGACCGGTGGTTCCAGAGCCCTTCTGCACCTTGGCCGCCTCCTTGAGGAAGTAGCTCGCGGGCGGGGTCTTGGTGACGAAGGTGAAGCTCTTGTCCTGATAGACGGTGATCACCGTCGGCAGCGGCGTGCCCTTGGGCATGGCTTCGGTTCGGGCGTTGAATTCCTTGCAAAAGCTCATGATGTTGACGCCGCGCTGGCCCAGCGCCGGCCCGATCGGGGGCGAGGGCGTCGCGGCGCCGGCGGGCACCTGCAGCTTGATGTAGCCCAGTATCTTCTTGGCCATCGGTTCCTCTCAGAAAGGGCGGACCGGCCCTCGACACGAAGAGCCGTGGTCCGGGGTGGCGCCCCTCCCACGGATTTTGACGTTCGCCCGCAAGCGCGAAGGGCGGGCCTTTAGCAGTCTAAGGCGCCCGCCTCAACCGCACAGTTGCGCCGGCGGTCGCGGCTCCGGGGCTTCAGCCCACCTTCTCGACCTGCGCATATTCCAGTTCCACCGGCGTGGCGCGGCCGAAGATCGAAACGGTCACCCGCAGCCGGGCGCGCTCCTCGTCGACCTGTTCGACCGAGCCATTGAAGCTGGCGAACGGGCCGTCGGTGACGCGGACGGTCTCGCCGATCTCGAAGCTGATGGTCGGCTTGGGCCGCTCGACGCCCTCCTCGATGGCGCCGATGATGCGCGCCACCTCGCGTTCGGAAACCGGCATCGGCTTGTTGCCGCTGCCGAGGAAGCCGGTGACCTTGGGCGTGTTCTTGACCAAGTGATAGGCCTCGTCGCTCAGGTCCATCTTCACCAGCACGTAGCCGGGAAAGAACTTGCGTTCGGCGTTCACCTTGCGACCGCGCCTGATCTCGACCACGTCCTCGGTGGGCACCAGGATCTCGGCGAAGGCGTCATCCAGCCCCTGGGCGTGAGCCTGCTCGCGGATCGACTCGGCCACCTTCTTCTCGAAGTTGGAATAGGCGTGCACGATGTACCACTTGTGCCGCGATTGGGTCTGCGTCTCGCTCATCGTCACTGGCCGGCCCCGATCTTGAGCAGATGGTCCATGGCGAAGCCGAACACCTGGTCGACTCCGAAGAAGAACAGCGCCGCCAGAACCACCATGATCCCAACCATCACCGAAGTGATCCAGGTCTCCTTCCAGCTGGTCCAGGTGACCCTGCGGGCCTCGGCGCGCACCTCGCGGGCGAACTGGGTGAGGCTGGTGCGCTTCTTTGGCGCGCCATCGCCGCTCTGGGCGGCGCGCAATGGCGTGCGCGGTCGCAAGGTGGTGGGAATGATGCCTTGATCCTTGGCCATCGGTCGTCGTCGAACTTTCCTTGCCATGCTGTCGAGGTCGCGGCGGTCGAGGTCGGGGACTGTCGAGGTCGGGCGCCGTCCGCTCCGCCTGGCCATCATATAGTGGCAGGAGTGGAGGGACTCGAACCCCCGGCCCTCGGTTTTGGAGACCGATGCTCTACCAGCTGAGCTACACTCCTCCAGGCGCCCGGCAATGCCGAACGCGCCGGAGAGCTCCTTGCCCGCCGGCGCGTTCGGCTCATCGCCGCCAGGGATGGCGGTTTAGCAGCGGGCGCCCATCGCGGCAAGGCCGGCGCCGACGGCCCTGCTGGCCCTGGCGGCGGCGACCCGACCATGAACTGTCGTTGTCCGAACCGTTCATCGGCGCTTCAGAAGCCGCCGCCCATGCTGCGACGGCTCGGTCACGGACGTGGCGCCGGGCGAGCCGCGGGATCGTCATTCTCGAAGCGGCGGGCCGGCGCCGTCGCGAGCTTCGAGACCGGGCGTCGGATGGGGCGCGACCACTGAGACTGGAAGGAGACGTCTGATGGATTCCAAAACTGCAATGATGGTCGGGGCGGCGGCCGCGCTGGCCGCCGGTCCGGCGCTGGCCGCGCCATCGGCGGCCGAGGCCCCGGCCCGGCTGGTCGCTGCGTCCTACGCCGATCTCCTGCAGCCGATCCCCAATGCCGTCGAACGGCTGAAGATGGCCGACGCCGAGGCGGCAGGGTCCGCGCGCCTGATTCCGGCGCAGTGGTTTGGCCGCAGCCACCACCACCACCATCATCATCATCACAGCAGCTGGTGGTATCGGCGGAATGGCTACTACTGGAGTGGCCGCGGCTGGCTGTTCCGACCCGTCCCTCATCATCACCACCACCATCACCACCACCACAGCAACTATTGACCCGGCGCCGCGCCCGTCGTTGAGGGTGGAACGGCGAAGCGCGGCCGGATCGAGGCTGGCGATTGGACTTCGAGCCCCGGCTCCCGGGGCTCGAAGATCAGGGCGCGACCTGCGAGACTGGGCGCACCCAGCTTTTGGAGGCGAGCCATGGCCACCGGCATCGACACCCTGATCAGCCCGGCGATGGTCGAAGCCAAGGGCCGATGGAGCGAGGTGCGCGTCTCGCCGCCGATCTCGCCGTCCGACATCCGCAGATGGGCCATCGCCACCTATTGGCCCCAGACGCCGCCGCCGCTCTACTGGGACGAGGCCTATGCGCAGACGACGCGGTGGGGCGCGATCATCGCTCCGCCCGACTTCAACCCCTTCGCGTGGCCGGTGCGACGGACGCCGCCGCCGGCCGCCGCCCCGCCCGCGGGCGGCGTGCGGCTCACCGCCATGAACGGCGGCCAGACCGACAGCTTCGGCGTTCCGATGCGCGCCGGCGACGTGATCTTCGCACGTTCGCGCCTCTCGGATTTCAACGAGCGCCAGGGCCGCTTCGGCCTGATGCTCTATTCTTACACCGAGATCCTCTGGACCAACCAGAACGACGAGTTCGTCCGCCGCCGCATCGCCACCAGCATCCGCTACTAGGAGGTGTCCGTGACGCCCAAGCTCTGCTTCGAGGATGTCGAGATCGGCGACGAGTTGCCGGCCTGGTCGCGCCAGACCGATTTCATGCACTGGAACCGCTATGCGGCCGTGAACGACGAGTTCGTGCCGTTCCACATGGACGACGAGGCCGGCCGGCGAGCCGGCAACACGGATGGCGCATTCGGGATGGGCAATCTGCGCTATGCCTACATCGCCAACGCTCTCGCCGACTGGGCCGGCGACGAAGCGCAGATCCGCGAGATCGGCTGCCAGTACCGGGCCATCAACCAGAAGCACGACACCCTGACCGTGGTCGGCAAGGTGACGGGCAAGGAGGTCGTGGACGGCGAGGGGCGGGTGACGCTCGCGACCAACGTCATGAACCAGCACGGCGAAGCGACCTGCCCCGGCCATGCGATCTTGGCGCTGCCGCCCCGGCGCTGAAACCGCCCGCATCGATCGGCGCGCGTGGTAGGCCGGGTGGGGATCGAACCCACGACCGCCCGATTAAAAGTCGGACGCTCTACCTCTGAGCTACCGGCCCCGGAGCTCGCAACGCCTCAGCGGATAGGGAGTCTTCAGGGTGGCGGCAAGGACCGACTGCGTTTGGTCAGCCGCCGTCGAGCGGGCGCGCATAGCCAGGGTCGAGGGTCTGGGCTAGACACACCTGCATGCGCCCTCGCCGCCTCGCGGGTCTCGCGGCCGCCGTGATCCTGGTCCCGGCGATGGCGTCCTGCGCGGCAAACCGGGCCGCACGCGCCGGTCCGGGCGCGCCCCACGCGACGCCCCATTCGACGGCAAGACTGCTGACGCCCCAGCAGGAGGGACGTCAGGGCGTGGTGAAGGGCGTCGCCGAACAGCCCTTTCGCGACCTCAACGTCATCCGCAGCAAGATCCCGCCGGTGCTGCAGCGCGCCGTCGCCGATCCCTACGAGCGGCCCTTGCCGGCCACCTGTGAGGGCCTGGCCGCCGAGGTGCGCCAACTCTCCCGAGCGCTCGGGCCCGACTACGACGAGCCGGCCACCACCGAGCATCCCGGGCTGGTCGCGCGCGGCGAGGGCGCGGCCAGGGCCGGGGCCCTCGACGCCATGCGTTCGGGCGAGGAGGCCTACATTCCGTTCGACGGCTTCATCCGCCTGCTCTCCGGCGCCCAGAGGCACGATCAGGCGGTGCTGGCCGCGATCCAGGCCGGGGCGGTGCGGCGCGCGTATCTGAAGGGGCTTGGCGAAGCCCGCGGCTGCGCCCCGCCCGCGGTTCCGCGCCACCTGGCCCACCCAGCCACGGTCGCCGACACCCAGCCTGGCTACGGTCCGTTCTGAAGCGGCGACGCGAACGCCGCCCGGAACGCCTCCAGCCGACCTCGAGCGATCGCCGTCCTCAGCCGGGCCATCAGGGCTTCGAAGAAGGCGACGTTGTGCCAGGAGAGCAGCACCTGGCCGAGTATCTCGCCCGACTTCACCAGATGGTGCAGATAGGCCCTGGAATAGTCACGGCTTGCCGGACAGTCGCTCTCCGCATCGAGCGGCTCGGCGTCGTCGGCGAAGCGGGCGTTCTTCAGGTTGACGGCGCCGTTCCAGGTCCAGGCCTGGCCGTGCCGGCCCGATCGCGTCGGCAGGACGCAGTCGAACATGTCGATGCCGCGCGCCGCCGCTTCGACGATGTCGACCGGCTTGCCCACGCCCATCAGATAGCGGGGCCGATCCCTGGGCAACTGGGCGGGGGCGAAGTCGAGCGCCTCGCACATGGCGCCATGCCCCTCCCCGACGCCGAGCCCGCCGATGGCGTAGCCGTCGAAGCCGATCTCCACGAGCCGCTCGGCGGACTCACGCCGCAGCGCCTCGAAGGTCGAGCCCTGCTGGATCCCGAAGAGCGCCTGACCCTCGCGCTGGCCGAACGCGGCCCTGCACCGCCCCGCCCAGCGCGCCGACAGCCGCATCGCCTCGCCCGCCCGCGCCTCCGGCGCCGGCCAAGCCACGCATTCGTCCAGTTGCATCACAATGTCCGAGCCGAGCAGGTCGGCCTGGATCTCCACCGACCGTTCGGGCGAGAGCAGGTGCGTGGCGCCGTCGACGTGGCTGCGAAAGCTCACCGCCTCCTCGGTCACGCGATTGAGCCTGGCCAGGCTCATCACCTGGAAGCCGCCGGAATCGGTGAGGATGGGGCCTGGCCAGCGCATGAACGCGTGCAGGCCGCCCAGCCTTGCCACGCGCTCGGCGGTGGGGCGCAGCATCAGATGATAGGTATTGCCGAGGATGACGTCCGCGCCGGCCTGGCGCACCTGGTCGGTGGTCAGGGCCTTCACCGTGCCGGCGGTTCCCAGCGGCATGAACGCCGGCGTGCGGATCGACCCCCGCGGCGTCTCGATCACGCCGGTGCGCGCGCGCCCGTCCGCAGCCTCGATGCGGAACCCAAAGGCGCTCATGCGCCGGCGCGCCACAACAGGCTGGCGTCGCCGTAGGAGTAGAAGCGATAGCCTGCGTCGATGGCATGGGCGTAGGCAAAGCGCATCCCCGTCAGCCCGCTGAACGCCGAAACCAGCATGAACAGCGTCGAGCGCGGCAGGTGGAAATTGGTGACGAGGCCGTCAGCCATCCGGAACCGATAGCCGGGGGTGATGAAGAGCGAGGTTTCGCCGTCGAAGGGCCGCAGCCGTCCCGCCTCGTCGGCGGCGCTCTCCAGCAGGCGCAGCGCGGTGGTGCCCACGGCGACGATCCGGCCGCCGGCGGCGCGGACAGAGTTCAGCGCCTGCGCCGCCGCGGCCGACACCTGGCCGGTCTCGGCATGCATGTGGTGATCGAGCACCGCCTCGCTCTTCACCGGCGCAAAGGTGCCCGCACCGACGTGCAGGGTGACGAAATGCAAGGATACGCCGCGCGCGCTCAGCGCCTGCATCAGCTCGGCCGTGAAATGCAGCCCCGCCGTCGGCGCGGCCACCGAGCCGTCCTGGCGCGCATAGATGGTCTGATAGTCGATCCGGTCGCGCTCGTCCTCGGGCCGGCGGCTGGCGATATAGGGCGGCAGCGGCATGACGCCGCGCTCGGCGATGGCGAGGTCGAGATCGGGGCCGGCGAGCTCGAAAGCCAGCGTCAGTTCGCCGTCGTCGCCCTTTGCGGCGACCTCGGCGGCGAGGCTCGTCAGCAGGCAGGCGCGATCGCCAGGTTCGCCGAACTCAATGCGGTCGCCCAGCGCCAGCCGTCGGCCGGGCCTGGCGAAGGCTGTCCAGCGCCATGCGTCGAGACGCTCCAGCAGCGTCGCCTCCACCGCGACGCGCCCCCCCTGGCGCTCGCGCACGCCCTTGAGGCGGGCGGCGATCACGCGCGTATCGTTGAAGACCAGCGCGTCACCGGGCCGCAGCAGCTGCGGCAGATCGCGCACGACACGATCGGAAAGCTCCCCTTCCTTCCGCACCACGAGCAGCCGCGCCGCATCGCGCGGTGCGACCGGCCGCAGCGCGATCCGATCGGGCGGCAGCTCGAAGTCGAAGTCGGCGAGGCGCATGCGCACGCTTTAGGACATGGCGACCGCCGAGCGAAAGCGCTTCGGCGGCTATCCGGCGCGCCGGCCGGACCGGTGCAACCTAGTGGTGGTGAGGACCGCCGCCGGGATGACCGCCGTGTCCTCCACCCTGCGGCGCGGCGTGGCCGGCGCCCTGGCCATGGAAGCCGCCATGCGGCTGACCGCCCTGAAAAGCGCCATGCTGGGCGCCTTGGGCGTGGAACCCGCCATGCGGGTGACCACCCTGGAAGGCGCCATGTCCGTGTTGGACCTGGGCGCCGCTGCGTTGGTAGGCATGGAAGCCGTGATGCTCGTAAGCGCCGCGGTAGCCGTGATGCTCATAGCCGCCGCGGTAATGTTGGTAGCCGCCTCGATAACCGTAATGTTCGTAGCCGCCGCGATAGGGCCCACGGAAGCCGCCCCTCCAGCCGTGCCAGCCGAACCCGCCGCCCCAGCCATAGCCGCGCCGCCAGGCGAAGCCGCACCAGTACCAGCCGGGTCCGCGCCAGCCGCCATCGTACCAGCAGTAGCGGTGACCGCCCCAGAAATAGATGCCGATGGCCTGGCTGGCCAGCAGGGCGTCGGCGGAACCGGCCGCCAGCGGCTGGGCCGCCGCCGCCGTGCTCGACAACAGCAGGGCGGCGCCGGCCGCCAACGCGATGTGGGTGCGCATCGATGTCTCCGAAACTCTCTCTGTCCTGTCCTTCGCGTCACGATGACAACGAAAGGCCGCGCTCGAGGTTGCAACCACCTCCGCGTCCTGGCGCGGCGGCCGCGGCGAGGATCAGCCCAGGCCCTTCAGCTCCCGCACGAGGTTCGCGCGTGCGGCGGCCTCGAAGCGGGCGTGAAACGCCTCGTCCGGGAAGAGCGGATCGCTCGCCAGCAGCGCCTCGAGCACGCGCCGGCGCCCCGCGCGATATTGCTGGGGCGGCAGATGCGCATATTCGGCGCGCACCGCACGCGCATAGGCGTCATAGTCCGAATCGGCGGCGCCCAGGATCGCCAGATCGATCGAGATCATCAGCGCCCCCAGCCGGTCGCCGGGTTCGGCGTGGTGAGCGGCCGTCAGCCGGATCAGGCGCGCCACCTCGGCGATCTGCGGCGCCGGGACGCCCACGGCGGCGAGGTCGCGCTCCGCCAGGGCGGCGCTCATGGCCTCGTTGTCGCTCCTGCGGGGATCGTAGACCGCATCGTGCCACCAGATGGCCCGCTCCAGGGCGCGGTGATCGCCCCCGCCCAGCCCGTCGACCGTCGCCAGCAACTCCAGACAAACCTCTATGTGTCGGCGCGTGTGATAGCGCCGGTGCGGCTGGGCGTAAGCCTTCTCGAGCGCCGGCGTCACGCGCCCTCAGCCACCTTCATCGAGACGATCCGCCCCGGATGCGCCGGCGGCTCGCCCTTGGGCAGGGCGTCGACGTGCTCCATGCCCTGGATGACTTCGCCCCAGACGCTGTACTTGCCGTCCAGGAAACTGGCGTCGTCCAGGCAGATGAAGAACTGGCTGTTGGCCGAGTTCGGCGCGTCCGTGCGCGCCATCGAGCACACCCCGCGCTGATGCGACGCCGTGGAGAACTCGGCCTTCAGGTCCGGCTTTTCCGAACCGCCGCTTCCGGATCCGGTGGGATCGCCGCCCTGGGCCATGAATCCGGCGATCACCCGATGGAAGACGACGCCGTCGTAGAAGCCTTCGCGCGCCAGCTGCTTCAGCCGCTGCACGTGTCCCGGGGCGAGATCCGGGCGCAGCCGGATCGTCACCGGCCCCCCCTCCAGCGTCATGATGAGCGTGTCCTCGGCGTCCGGCATGGCGACCTCTCGAAGCGGGAGCGCCTTTTAGCCGGCTCGCCGCGGCTTGTCGCCCCAGCCCGTTGCGGACCCGCCGCTCGTCCGCCCGCCCCCGTCACATCGCCAGGGCGACGCCGCCGTCCACGGCGATGGTCTCGCCGACCACGTAATCTCCGGCGCGCGACGCCAGGAAGATCGCCGCCCCGGCCATGTCGTCGTCGTGGCCGATGCGGCGCATCGGGATGCGCCGGGCGACCTCGTCGCCACGGTCGCGCGCGTCGCGGTTCATGTCCGAAGCGAAGGCGCCCGGCGCGATGCCGCTGACCACGATCCAGTCCCGGATCAGCCGCATCGCCATGCGTCGCGTCAGATAGATGAGGCCCGATTTCGAGGCGTGGTACGAATAGGTCTCCTGCGGGTTGAGACGGATGCCGTCGATCGAGGCGATCATGATCACCTTGGCCGGCCGCTCGGGCGACCCCGCCGCCGCGAGCCTGGCGTGCAGGGCCTGGGTCAGGAAGAATGGCGACTTCAGGTTGAGGTTCAGCACCTTGTCCCAGCCGCTTTCGGGAAAGTCGTCGAACTCGGCCCCCCAGGCGGCGCCGGCGTTGTTCACCAGGATGTCGAGCTTTGCCTCGCGCTCGCCCAGACGCGCGGCCAGGGCGCGGCAGCCCTCGACGCTGGAGATGTCCTGCGGCAGCGAAATGCACGTCCCGCCGCCTGCCGACAGCGCCTTCGCCGTCGCGTCGCACTGTTCGGCCTTGCGCGAGGAGATGTAGACCTTCGCGCCCTGCGCGACGAAGCCGGCGGCGATCATCCTGCCGATGCCGCGCGAGCCGCCGGTGACCAGGGCGGTGCGCCCTTGCAGCGTAAAGAGGTCCATCGCCATGTGCTCGTCTCTCCCCGGCGCGTCCTGTGACCGGCGGGGCGCCCACGGTCAAGCCACCGCGCGAGGCGGCCGCGACGGGTGTCAGATCAGCGGCGCGCCGCAGAGCCTTTCCAGGACCCGCAACGGCGAGGCGTCGGGATCGGCGAGCGCCTCGATCGGCAGGTAGAAGGTCTGCTCGAGAGCGCATTGGCCGCCGGTCACCGCGTGCGGCGACTGGTCGGTGAAGGCGACCCAGGTGGCGCCTGGCGGGAATGACACCGCGCGCCGAGGCGCCGTACGCTGGTAGGTCCGATCGCCCTTGGCGGCGTCGTGCATGCTGAGCATGATCTGATCGTAGTCGGTGCGGCGCTCCTTCGTCAGCGTCAGCGCATGCAGCAGCGCCGCTTCGCCGGGCAGCAGCCGGCGGGCGCGCCGCAGGAAGCGGCGAGCATAATCCTCGAATCCGTCGCCGACCGCCCAGTCGCGGCTGGCGCCGGAGGGATCGACATTGCTGAACACGCGCAGGATCCGTCGACCCGCCACCGGCTGCGAGGTGAAGGCGTCGACGTGCAGCCGCCGATCATCCTTGCGACGGCTGCGCGGCCGTTCGAGCACCGACCTAGGTCTGAAGCTGGTGCGGCCCAGCTCGGCCGCCGCCTCATAGCCGGGGAACAGCCGCGCGATCAGATCCTGGCACCATTGGGCGTACCGCGCCATCAGCGCGCGCAGCTCGTCCACCGTATCGCCGCCGCCGAAGGTGCCGTCGACGCGGCGGCTGCGAGGGTCGTAGCTGACGTTCTTGGAGCGCCCGTCGCCCCAGCGCCGCCCCGTCAGCCGAAGCTCCGCCTCGGTGAGCCGGAAGGGCGAGGTGTCGATGACGAGGACGCCTTCGCGCTCCAGCGGCATGCGCAGATCGCCCAGCGGAGCGGCCTCGCCGCCCACCCGCACGGGCGCGTCCGCCGGCTTCGATGCGGAATGGCCGCCGCGCCGGATGGCGTCTGACCGGACCTGAGCACTCACGCCGTCCATCTCCCCGCGCGGCTTGTTTCGCCCGCGCCTTCGCGTCGCCGAATCGAACTGCGCAAGGGCGCAATTAAGGCGTTCGCCCGAGCGCTCGCAAGGGGCGTGGCCGGGAACCCGCCACGGCTGCACGCGGTTTCCATGGCGCTGCTTTACATCGCCCAAGCTTACGGACAGATTTCATGGCTGAAGATCCGCGCAACGACCGCGAGCGCGACCCGCGGTACGAAGACTATCTGGCCGAGCGCGACTTCGAGCGGCGCTATGGACGCAGGCGCGCCGCAGGCGAGTCCGAGGCCGCGCCCGACGGCCGCTTCGCCGAGAGGCGCAGCTGGTGGAATCGAACCGGAGACGAGGTCTCCGCCTGGTTCGGCGATCGCGACGCCCTGCGCCGGCGCCAGTGGGACGAGGCCGTCGGCGACCACCGCGGCAAGGGCCCGAAGGACTATGTGCGCACCGACGCGCGCATCCTCGACGAAATCAACGAGCGCCTGACGGACGATCCCGACCTGGACGCCTCGAACATCGAAGTCGCCGTGGCCTCGGGCGAGGCGACGCTGGAAGGCCAGGTGACCACCAAGGCCGACAAGCGCCTGGCCGAGGACATCGCCGAGTCTGCCCGCGGCGTCGTGCAGGTGCGCAACAACCTGCGCGTCGGCTGACGGCGCCGATGCCGCCGCCTCAGGCGCTGGCGTGGGCGCCGCCCGGCTGGGCGATGCCGGCGAGGGCCTGACCGGCGAGATGGTCGCCGCCATCGGCCTGGGCGATGTCGCTCAGCGAGATGATCCCGACGAGGCGCTTGTCGCGATTGAGCACCGGCAGGCGCCGCACCTGCAGCTCGCTCATGTTGAGGGCGACGTCTTCCACGTCCTCGTCCTCGAAACAGTATCTGACCTCGTCGGTCATCACCTCGCGCACCGGCGTCTCGGGTCCCTTGCCTTCGGCGACGGCGCGCACGGCTATGTCGCGGTCGGTGATCATGCCGACCAGACGGTCGTCGCGCTGAACGGGCAGCCAGCCGGTGTCGACTTCCCGCATCGTCCTCGCCGCTTCCCTGATGGCGTCGTCGGGCCTGGCGAGCCGAATATCGCTGCTCATGCAGCCACTGACGTTCATTGACTTTGCTCCTGGGCGTCCGGCGGGAAACCGCACGCGTCCGTCATCCGAACACCTGCGAGCCGGCAGCCGTTTCAACGTCGCCTTGGTATTTCCAGGTTACGCCTCGAGCCGGACGGTCGCCTGCAGTTCGATGTCGGCGGCGGAGCCGCCGACGAGCAGGTCGTAGGCGCCGGGCTCGCAGGTCCAGCGACCGCGATCGGGATCCCAGAAGGCGAAGGCGCGCTCGTCGAGCACGATCTCGACCTGGCGGCTTTCGCCCGGTTCGAGCGCGACCTTGGCGAAGCCCTTCAGCTCCTTCACCGGCCGCTCGCGCGACGGTCCGCGTGGGCGCACGTAGAGCTGGGCCGTCTCCTTGCCGGGCCGCTCGCCGACGTTGCGCAAGGTGAAGACGACCCGCACGGCCTCGCCGATGCGCACCTCCTCGGGGGCGGCCAGCCCGGAATAGCGGAAGCGGGTGTAGGTGAGGCCGAAGCCGAACGGGAACAGCGGCCGCTCGCCCGAGCGGTCGAAATGCCGGTAGCCCACCGCCAGCCCCTCGCCGTAGCGCACGCTGGCGCCGCCCGGATAATAGGGATGGGCGGGGGTGTCCTCGAGCCGCATCGGCAAGGTCACCGGCAAGCGACCGGACGGTTCGATTTCGCCCAGAAGGATGCGCGCGACCGCGTCCGGCCCCGCTTCGCCCCCCAGCCAGGCCTCGAGCACCGCCGGCGCGTGATCGATCCAGGGCAGGACGTAGGGCGCCCCGTTGGTCAGCACCACGACGGTGCGCGGATTGGCGGCCAGCACCGCCTCGACCAGGGCGTTCTGGTCGCCCGGCAGGTCGAGGTCGGCGCGGTCGTAGCCCTCGCCCTCGCTGACCGAGGCCGAGCCAACCACCACCACGGCGGCGTCGCATCGCGACGCCAGCGCCGCGGCCTCGGCGACGGTCCCGGTGGGCTGGCGCACGCCCACGTTGAAATACTCCCAGGAGAGGCGGTCGGCCTCGTCGCCGGATCGACGCTGCTCGTCACGGCTCGGGAGGGCGCGGACGTATTCGACGCGCACCGGATAGCCGCGGCCGGCGGCGAGCGTGGCCACGGCGAGCTTTCGCGGCGCGAGGCCGCCGCCGAGGTCGAGCTTGTCCGCGCGCGCCGGCGTCGCCGCGTCGATCAGGGGCGCCCCATCCAGCCACATCCGCATTTCGCCCGGTCCGCGCAACGAGAACTCATGGCGCCCGTCGCGCGCCGGCCAGAACCAGCCCGACCAGCGCAGCGCGCCATAAGCCGCCGGCTGACCAGCGCCGAGATCGTGGCTGACCAGCTTGCCGAGCTGGCGCTCGACGCGGCTCTGCATCGGCGGCGCATCGAAGCCCCGCGCCGCAAAATATTCACAGGTGACGCCCGCAACGCCGCGGGCCTCGTCGGGGCTGAACATCGCGGCCCTCGCGGCCGGCGGAACCGGCTCGTTGTCGCCGCCCTCGGCGTGCAGAACCTCGGCCCTGCCCGCGAGCCGCTCGCGCAGCGCCGCCAGCACCGAGACCTGCCGGTCCGTGCGCACCTGGGACGACCCGCCGCCCTGGATGCGGCGCACCGCCGCGTTCGGCCCGACCACCGCCAATGTGGCGATCCCCTGCAACGGCAGCAGGTCGCCCTCGTTCCTGAGCAGCACCACGGCCTCGCCCGCGGCGCGCTCGGCGATCTGGCGGTGACGCGCCGAGCGCAGCTCGCCCGCGGGCGCCGGCCCGCCGTCGAGCCCGCCGCAGCGCACGATGAGGCGGCACATGCGGAGCGCGGCGTCGTCGACGCGCTCGGGGGCCACCTCGCCGGCCCGGACCGCGGCCAGCAGGCGCTCGCCGAACCATCGCGCCGGGCCGGGCATCTCCAGGTCCGTGCCGCCATTGGCCGCAGCCGCCGTCGCGTGCACCGCCCCCCAGTCGGAAACCACCACGCCGTCATAGCCCCATTCGCCCTTGAGGATGTCGACGAGCAGCTTCGCGTTCTCGGTGGCGTAGACGCCGTCCACCTTGTTGTACGAGGCCATCACCGTCCAGGGGTCCGCCCGCTTCACCACCGTCTCGAAGCCGGCCAGGTAGATCTCCCGCAGCGTCCGCTCGTCGAGCTCGACGCTGACGGTCATGCGGTTTTCCTCCTGGTTGTTCACCGCATAGTGCTTGAGCGAAGCGCCCACGCCTTCGCCCTGCAGCCCCTCGACATAGGCGACGCCGAGTTCGCCGGCCAGGAACGGGTCTTCGGAATAGGTCTCGAAGTTGCGGCCCCAGAGCGGCGTGCGGGCGATGTTGATGGTGGGTGCGAGCACCACGCGCGCGCCCATCGCCAAGGCCTCGCGGGCGGTCGCCGCGGCGGTTTCGCGCACCAGCTCAGGGTTCCAGGTCGAGGCCATGGCGACGCCGACGGGAAACACCGTGGCCGGTTCTCCCTCGTTGGAGCGCACGCCGGTCGGCCCGTCCGTCACCTTGATCGCCGGTACGCCCAATCGCTCGACGCCGTGCAGGGTGAACGAGGCCGCCCCGGCCATCAGCGCGACCTTATCCTCGAGCGTGAGGCGCGAGGCGAGATCCTGGGCGCGCGCCTCCGCCGGCGCCCCGGTGTCGCGGAATGTCGCCTCAGCCGCGGTCGTGCTCATGGCGGGCGCCTCCTTGCGGGACGGTGTCTTCGCCCGGCACACTGGCCCAACCGATCCGACCGCGCCAGTCCCGGCGACAGTCCCGCCGCTCCGGAACGGTGGCCTGCCGAGTGGGCCTGCCGACTTGACGCCGCGCGGCAGTTCTGCGGATTTGCAAGTTGCGGGCGGGCCAATCCAGCCCGGGCGCGCGCCGGGGAAGTCGGCGGAGTCGCGCGCCGGGCGCGAACGATGCGTGGTGAGTCGTCATGAACCCTTCCTCGAGCCGGCGTGAGCGCGCTCAGGCCTCGTTCGAGGCGGGCGTCGCGCACCTCCAGCAGCGAGCGTGGCTGGCGGCGGCGCAGGCCTTCGGGAGCGCCGTCGCGCTGCGCCCCGATCACGCGCCGGCGCACCTGGGCCACTCCAGGGCCACGCGCAATCTCGGGCAATGGCCGCAGGCCGAGCGCAGCGCCCGGGCGGCGCTGGAGGCCGATCCCAGCTTCGCCGAGGCGGCGCACTACCTCGGCGCGCTTCTGGTGGAGACGGATCGCTCCGCCGAGGCCCTGCCGTTCCTGCAGGCGGCCGCCGAATGGGCGCCCGAGGTGGCCGCGCATCAGCGGGATCTGGGCGTGACGCAGATATTCCTCGGCGACGTCGCCGGCGGCCGCGAGCGGCTGTTCAGGACCATCGACCTCGATGTGCACGCCAACGAGGTGCTCTACACCCTGGTGCGGCTATGCCGGATGAACGACGGCTCGGCGCGGACCCAGCGCCTCTTCGACATTGTCGGCGATCTGAGCGCGCGGCCCGACGATCTGCCCAGCGCCGAGCGCGCCCAGGTGCTATTCGCCCTGGCCAAGGCCTACGAGGACCGCAGCGAGCACGCGCAGGCCGCGCGGGCGATGGAGCAGGCAAACGCGGTCAAGCGCGCCACCGTGGCCTACGACATTGGCGCGGCCGAATCGCGCATGCGCCAGCTTGCGGAGATCTTCGATCGTCCGCTGCTCGATCGCCTGGCGCGCCAGGGCTCGGCTTCAGCGCGGCCGATCTTCATCGTCGGCATGCCGAGGTCGGGATCGACCCTGATCGAACAGATCCTCTGCGCCCATCCCGACGTGCATGGGGCCGGCGAGGCCTATCACCTGCCGGGCATCCTGGAAGGCTCGCGCGGGCTGGGCGGCGCGTCCTATCCGCAGTGGGCGCGGACCATGAACGAGATCGACTGCGCCGCGATCGCCGAGGCCTATCTGAAGCTGCTTCCCGCCGGGCGGCCGGCCCGCCCACGCACCACCGACAAATGGCTCGACAATTTCGAAAGTCTCGGCCTCATCCGCGTCTGCCTGCCCAACGCAAAGATCATCCACTGCCATCGCGATCCCCGGGACCAGCTCTTCTCGTGCTGGTCGCTGCTGTTCTCGCAGAACCAGGAGTACGCCTACGACATCGCCGAACTGCGCCGCTTTCATCGCGCCTACCAGGGCCTGATGGCGCACTGGCGCGACGTGCTGCCGAGCCAGTCCATGCTGGAGGTGCGCTACGAGCGGCTGGTGGCCGAGCCGGAAGCGGGGACCCGCGCCATCCTCGCGCATTGCGGCCTGGAGTGGGACGAGCAGGCGCTGCGCTTCTGGGACTCCAAGCGTCAGGTCAAGTCGGCCAGCATGGCCCAGGTGCGCGAGCCGATCTATGACCGCTCGATCGGCCGCTGGCGCCCGTTCGCCGAGCTTCTGGCGCCGCTCTTCGCTGGGCTGGAGCCGGCCTGAAGCGCCAGCGGCGGCGACGCGGCCGCGGCTTCGGCCGCTGGCGAAAATGTCGGCGCGGGCGGCTCGGTGCGGTGGTAGAGTGAAAGGCGAACGGAGGAGCGGGCGGCGCGGCGCATGACGAGGGTTCGGGCTTTCATCGGCCTTGGCGTTTTGGCTCTGATCGCAGGCTGGATCGCGCTTGCTCCCCCGGCGCGAGCGCAGGCGGCGGCGAACGCCGATCCGCTGGGCCAGGCGGAGCGGTCGGTGGTCCGCGTCGTCACGGTCTCGCTCGATGCAACCAACAGTCCCATTGCGCTGGAGACGGGCAGCGGCTTCGTCGTCGCCCCCGGCAAGGTGGTCACCAATCACCATGTGGTCGAGGGCGCGCCGGCGGCCGCAACGGTCGAAACCTTCGTGATTCCCGACCTCGACGCCGGCGGCGCGCCGCAGCGCGTCAGCGTGGCCCAGACGTGGAGCGACGCCGACCTGGCGCTGCTGAACGCGCCCGGATTGGGCTCGCCCCCGATCGTGATCGCCACCGTCGCGCCCAGCAAGTCGGCCACCGTCCACGCCCTCGGCTATCCGGGCGTCACCGACGAATTGCGGAACCTGCCGCTGTCGCAGATCCTCGAGCCGCAGCAGGTGTACGTCACGCCTGGCTCGATCGCGCTGTTCTCCTCGGTCGCGCCGGGTGGTCGGCCGATCGACACCATCTTTCATACCGCGCCCATCAATCCGGGGAATTCCGGCGGCCCGCTCATCGACGCCTGCGGCCGCGTGATCGGCGTCAACACCTGGAGCGCGGGCACCGAGCTGGCCGACAACGGCGAGCTTTCCATGCCTCAGGGACAGTTCATCGCCACGCGGTCCGACGTCCTGGCCCGTTTCCTCGACGAGGCCCAGGTAAGCGTCAAGCTGGCCACGAGTACGTGCGTGCCGGCCGCGTTGCAGACGCTCGAAGATCGGCTTTCGGGGGACGAGGCGGCCATCGCACTGCAGAAGGAACTCATCGGCAGGACGCAGACGGCGCTGGACAACGCCGCCGCGCGCCAGAAGCAGCTGGCGCTGTGGCTCGAACTCACGGGCGCCGCGCTGGCGGCGCTGGGAGGGACGGTGGCGTTCGTTCTGGTGCGTCTGCGCCGGCTGACCGGCCCCGCCTCCGCGCGCATCTCGCCCAGCCCCGCAGCGCCGCCCGGCGCGGCTGGCGAGCCGGTCGCCTGAGCCGCCGCTCACGCAAGGGCGCCCGCGAAGCCGAGCGCGGCGGCGGCCGCCAGGCACCAGAGTGGACTGATCCTGGAAAAGGAGAGCGCCGCGGCGCAGAGGCCCGTCACCGCCGCCAGCCGCCAATTCCTGTCGGCGGCGCGCGCCAGCACGAAGGCGCTGGAGCAGACGAGCCCCACCGCAACCGGAGCGAGGCCGGCGCCGATCGCCACGCGCCAGGGCGCCTCGCGCCGCCGGTCCCAGAGCTTGGAGATCCAGTAGGTGAGCACGCAGGACGGCGCGCACATGCCGAGCGTCGCCACCAGCGCTCCGGCGATGCCGGCCGCCTTCCAGCCGATCAGGGTCGAGACCAGGAAGTTCGGCCCCGGAGCGGCCTGGGCGATGGCGAAGAGCGCCGCGAACTCCCGATCGCTCATCCAGTGTCGGATATCGACGGCCTGGCGATGGATTTCCGGCACCACCGCGTTGGCCCCGCCGAAGGCCATCAGGGAAAGCAGGGCGAACTGCACCGCCAGCACGCTCAGCGTATCCCCGAGCGGCTTCAACCGGGGCGCCTCCAGACCAGGGCGACGCTCGCCGGGGCGAGCGCGGCCATCACATAGGGCAGCGGCAGCTGCAGCACCCCCACCGCAGCGAAGGCGGCGAGCATGAACGGGGCCGTGAGCCGCCAGCGGCGGCGCAGCAGCGGCGCGGCCATGCGCGAGGCGGTGGCGACGACGAGACCGGCGGCCGCCGCCGCCAGGCCGGCCAGCGCCCCTTGGGTCTGGGCGATGCCGCCGAAGCGGGCGTAGAGCATCGCCAGCGCCGTCACGATCACTGCGGGCGCAGCGACGAGCCCGGTCACCGCGGCGACCGATCCGCGCCATCCGGCGGCGCGCGCGCCGACCACGATGGAGAGGTTCACCACGTTGGGGCCGGGCAGGCTCTGGCAAAGGGCGAGGGTTTCGTTGAAGTCGTCGGCGCCGATCCAGCCGCGCCGCTCCACCAGGGTGCGACGCGCGAACGGCAGCACGCCGCCGAATCCGGACAGGGCGATGCCGAGGAAGGTGACGAACAGCTGCCGCGGCGAGGGCGCCTCGCTCACCGGCAGGGATAGGTCGCCGACAGCGCCTCGCGCACGAGATCCTGCGCGGCGAACTCGCGCTTCTGCGGATGGGCCTTCAGGAAGCGCCGCACCGAAGCCACGAGCACGGGTGCGCCGACGCTGGGCGCAATGCAGATGCGCCCCGGGCCGCCCGCGCCCTGAGCCGCCTGGATCGCGTCGCTCACGCCCATGACGTAGCCCGTGCAGCGGGCCTGGTTCAGCTCCGGGCCGGCGCCGGGCGGAGCGGCCGCGCACTGGGCCATGAGATCGGCGCCGGTGTAGAACTCCAGATCCGTGCCCGCTGCGCGCGCGCCGGAGCCCGCGATGCCGACGGCCGCCAAGCCGGCGCTCGCCAGCAACACCGCCGCCTTCAGCGCGATCGCCACATTCTTCATCCTGCGCGTCCCACGACCCCCGCATGGCCCAGGGTGGCCGGAGTCGCAAGCGGCGTCAGCCGTCTTGCGCGGCCGAAGCGACGGCGCGGCCCTGCCGAATATCATTGACATGATGAACCCTCGCCGATTGTTCTTCGTTCAGGCACTTTGGAGGAACCAACATGGCCGAGAAGCCGCCGCGCCCCCTCGCCAACTACGTGTTCATCGTGCTGATCGCCCTGGCGCTCTTCGGCGCCCTCGAGTTCACCGTGCGCATGGGCATGTACGCAACGACCGGCGGCATGGGCTAGAGGGTCCGGCTCCCGAGGCGCAGGATGGCGCCGCCGTAGGCGTCCAGCGAGACCGCGCCGTCCTGGAGTTCGGCGCGCCATGCGGCCAGGATTTCGCCCCGCCCGTCGACGCGGGCCGGACGGCCGGAAAGTTCGAACACGCACAGCACCCTTTCGCCCTCGGCCGCCCGCTCGAAGGCGAGCACCCCGTCGGGCGCCTCGACGAGATCGGCCCTGCCCAGGCGCAGCGCCCGCGAAGCGCGCCGCATGGCGACGAGGGCGCGGGTGAACGCCAGGTGGGACTCGGCGTCGGCCTCCTGCCGGTCCACCGCCAGCGGCAGGTGGCGGGGGTCGATCGGCAGCCAGGTATCCGCCGCGCTCGAGAACCCCGCCATGGGCGCGTCGCTGGCCCACGGCATCGGCGTGCGCGCCCCGTCGCGGCCGGCGCCGCCGTCGTAGCTCGCGATGGCGAACGGGTCCTGCAGGCGCTCGAACGGCACCTTGGCGTCGGGAAGCGCAAGCTCCTCGCCCTGGAACAGGAAGATGGTCCCGCGCAGGGTCAACAGGATCGCCGTCAGCGTCCGCGCCAGGCGTGCGTCATCGTGGGCGAGCCGGGTAGCAAAGCGCGCCACGTCGTGGTTGCCCAGCGACCATGACGGCCAGCCGTCCGCCTCGCCCCAGGAGGTCAGAGCCTGCGCGAAGAGGGCGGGCGATGGCGTGCGCGCCGCGAGCAGGTAGAAGCTGTAGGCGGTGTGCAGCCGATCCGGCCCGGCCGTATACTCGAGCTGGCGCGGAAGCGCGGGCTCGTCGACCACCTCGCCGACGGTCATGCGCCCTGCGTAGCTGTCGACCAGCGATCTCAGCCGTCCGACAAACGCCAGCGCCTCGGGGCGCGAGCGGTCGTGGACGTGGCGCTGCATCTGCGTTGGCGTCGCCGGGACGCGCGTCCGCACCGCCGGTGGATTGTCGCGCAGCTCCCGATCGTGGACGATGTAGTTGATGACGTCGAGCCGCAGGCCGTCCACGCCGCGATCCAGCCAGAACCGCGCCACGTCCAGGATCGCGTCCTGGACATCGGCGGTCCAATAGTCGAGATCGGGCTGCTCGGGCAGGAAGTTGTGCAGATAGTACTGCCGCCGCCTCGCGCTCCAGCTCCACGCCGGACCCCCAAAGGAAGCGAGCCAGTTGTTGGGCGCGGTCCCGTCCGGTCGGGGATCGGCCCATACATACCAATCCGCCCTCGCGCCCTCGCGCGAACCGGCGCTTTCCACGAACCAGGGGTGCTGGTCCGAGGTATGCGACCAGACCTGGTCGATGATCACCTTCAGCCCCAGGGCATGGGCCTTGGCGAGCAGACGGTCGAAATCGGCCAGCCGACCGAATCTGGGATCGACGTCGCGGTAGTTGCTGACGTCGTAGCCGAAGTCCTTCATCGGCGACGGGAAGAACGGCGAGAGCCAGATGGCGTCGACGCCCAGCCGCGCGATGTAGTCGAGCTTCTCGGCAACCCCCGGCAGATCGCCGACGCCGTCGCCGTCGCTGTCGAGGAAGCTGCGCGGATAGACCTGGTAGACCACCGCGCCCCGCCACCATTCGGTCATGCTCGAACTCCTTCCGCGGCCGAGATCGCGGCGGGCGCGATCACGCCCGGGCGCGGCGCGGCCTGCCGTGCAACTCGGCGCCGGCGTTCGCAGGCAGCTTCAGGAAGAACAGGGTCGAAGCCAGGCTGACCAGCCCGATGACGATCCAGGCCGGAGCGATGGTGTGGCTCGTCAGCGAGCGGCTGTGCTGGTGCACCTGGATCAGGTGCAGCAGCGTCGCCGCCATGCCGATGCCGACGCTCTGCGCCAGCTGCTGGCCCATCGTCGACATGGTCGAGGCGCGGCTCATCTGCGGCTGCTCCACGTCGGCGTAGGCCAGTCCATTGAGGGCGGTGAACTGCAGCGAGCGGAAGAAGCCGCCGAACAGCAGCACCGCGTAGAGCACCCACTCGGGCGTCGCCCTGGTGAAGAGGGCGTAGGCCATGAACGCCACCGCGACGATCATGGAGTTGATCACCAGCGTGCGCCTGAAGCCAAAGCGGGCGAGGATCGGCGGCGCCCAGCTCTTCATCACCAGAGCCGCCGCCGCGCTGGCGAAGGTCATCAGGCCCGCCTGAAGCGCCGAGAGGCCGAATGCGACCTGCAACAGCATGGCCAGCAGGAAGGGGATCGCGCCCGTGCCCATGCGCATGAAGGCCCCGCCCACCACCGAGGCGAAGAACGTCCCGATCTTCAGCAGCTTCAGATCGAGGATGGCGTCGGGCGTATGGCTGGCGTGCCAGGTGTAGAGCCCCAGGCAGAGCGCCCCGCCCCCCAGCATCGCCGCCACTGCGAGCGGCGGGAAGACGCCGCGGCCGAGGTTCTCGAAGCCATAGACGACGGCCGCCATGCCGACGCCGGTCAGAACCAGGCCGGTCCAGTCGAGGCGGGGCGCATCCTCCTCCTTGATGTCGGCGATGAACTTGGAGACCAGGAACAGGCCCAGGGCGGCGATCGGCAGGTTGAGAAAGAAGATCCATCGCCAGGAGATGTAGGTGATGATGAAGCCGCCGATCGCCGGCCCGACCACCGGCCCGAGCAGCGACGGCATGGTCAGGACCGACATCGCGCGCACCAGATCGTGCTTGGGCGTCGAGCGCAGCAGGACGAGACGTCCCACCGGACCCATCATCGCTCCCGACGCGCCCTCCGCCGCCCGCGCCAGCAGCAGTTCGGGCAGGTTCTGGGTGAATCCGCAGGCCGCGTTGGAGAGCGCGTAGAGACCGATGGCGACGAGGAAGACGCGCTTGGCCCCGAACTTGTCGGCCGCCCAGCCGCTCACCGGCAGAAACACCGCCGCAGCCAGCAGATAGAAGGTGATCGCCGTGTTGAGGCGCACCGGATCTTCGTGCAGCGCGCGCGCCATGGTCGGCAGCGCATTGGCGATCACGGTGGCGCTGAGCGTCTGCATCAGCAGCGCCGAGCCGATGATCGCCGGCACCAGGCTGGAGAAGGGCTTGTCGGCGGCGTCGGCCACCGGCCGGGCGACGGTCTCGGGCTCGCCGGCGATCGCCGCGGCGGCCTGCGCCTCCGCCTTGCGCCGTTCCTCCAGCGAAGGACTTTGCAGCGCGCTCACGGCCGCTCCTCGGCCAGCGACAGCAGCGGTCCGGCCGCCCGGGCGAGCATTTCGCGCTCGGCGGGCGCAAGGCGCGTCAAGCGCGCGGCGAGCCAGTCATTGCGACCGCGCCGGATCGCCTCCAGCGCCCGAGTCCCGCGCTCGGTGAGCGTCAGGCCGGAGCGCCGCCGATCGTCGCCGGCCGCCGTGGCGCGAGCGATCCAGCCGGCCTGCGCCAGCCGCTTCACATGCCCGCTCATCGAAGCGCGGGTCATCTGCTCGCGATCGGCCAGGGCGCAGACGCCGATGCCAGGGTTGTTCTTGACGGCGCCGAGCAGCTGGGCGTCGAGCGCCGAGACTCCCGCGCGCAGGGCTTCGCGCCGCAGCGCCCGGGAGGCGCGCAGCAGCGCCGGCCTCAGCGCGTCGGCAAGCGCCAGCACGCTGCGCGTGGAGGGTTCGATCCGGTGCATCGATTCCGACACCATTTAGTTAGGCTGCCTAACTATCCATTCGGGCGAAAGATGCAACGGCGCCGGTGCGCCGGGTGCGGTGCGCCGCCCGCTCACGACGCTGTTGACGTACGCTTGAGCGGGCGAGGCTGCGGCAACGTGGTAGGATGGGCGCCAAAACGGAGATGAGAGGAAATGCCATGCGCGCGGCCTTCGCCTACGCCATCAAGTACGTGGCCGACATGGACAGGGCGGTGAGCTTCTACCGCGACACGTTCGGCCTGAAGCTGAAGTTCGCCACGCCTATCTGGAGCGAGTTCGACACCGGCCCGGTGACCCTCGCCCTGCACCCCGCCTCCGAGCGCAACCCGGCCGGCGGGGTGCAGCTCGGCTTCACCACCCCCGAGCTCGCCGAACGCTACGCCGCCCGCGACGCCGAGGGCGTCACCTTCTCGGCGGCGCCCAGAAGCGAGCACGGCGCCCTGCTCGCGCGCATTCTCGACAGCGAAGGCGCCGAAGTCAGGCTCGGCTCCGCGCCGGCGTAGGCGGTCCGGCTCCGCCGCGCTGAGCGATCACCACGCCGGCCAGCGCGATCGCCGCGCCGACGGACTGGAGCGGCGTCAGGATCTCGCCGAAGACGAAATAGGCCAGGGCCGCCGCGGCGACCGGCTGCACGAGCACGACGAGAGAGGCGCGCGAGGCCGCAAGGCGGCCCAGCGCCCAGGCGATGGACCCCTGCCCCAGCACGTGCGCCAGCGCCAGACCGGCCACGGCGGCCCAGCCCGGTTCGGTCGCCGGAACGATGGGTTCGCGCAGAGCCAGGGCCGCGATCAGGAGCAACGGCGCGCCGACGAGGCTCGACCATGCCATCACCCGCAGCGCCGAGTGACCTTTGCGAGCGCTGCGCACGGCCAGGAAATAGAGTCCGTACCAGACCGCGGTCGATGCCGAGAGCGCATCCCCCAGGTGTGCCCAGGGACCCGGCCGCGCCGCGCGCCCGGCCTCGGCCATCAGGACGGCGCCGCCGATCGCCGCCGCCATCCCCACGACGAAAACCCGACGCGGCCTTTCTCTGAAGGCGATCCAGCCCGCCAGGGTGACGACCACGGGGGTCAGGTTCGGCAGCACCGTGGCGTTGGCGACGCTGGTGTAGCGGATGCCGTAATGCCAGCAGCCGAGGTCAAGGGCAAAAAAGACGCCGGCGAGCAGCATGGCTCTCGAGGGCGAGCCAAGCCCCTTGCGCCCGCTGGCATTTGCGAGCCCGACGAGCAGGGGCGCGGCCAGAAAAAGGCGCCAGAACCCGGCGGCCGCAGGTCCGCACGCGGCCAGGCGCACCAGAATCGGCGTGGCGCCGATCACCAGCGCGCCCACCACCAGGGCGGCGAGAGCGGCGCTGTCTTCGACGCGTCGATTGGCGTCGGCGGTCACCGGCCCGTTCAAGCCGGGCGCGGTCGCGCCGTCCAGAGCCCTCTCGGGCGGCGACCGGCTCAGGCGGCCGGCGCCGGATCGGCGGCGCCCGCCTCGTCCGCCGCGCGCCGTTCGGCCCCGAGCCGACGCTGGCGGCGGGCGTAGAGGAAGGTCCAGAGCGCCAGCGAGCCGGTGGTCGCGTAGCCGATCACCGGGCTGATCACGAGGAAGGTCCGCACCGAGACCATGAAGACCAGCGCCGAACAGACGGCGCAGTCGAGCAGCAGCCCGACGCCCCACACCAGCGTCATGATCAGCATGGTGCGCCGGAAATAGACGTTGTCGCGCAGGCCCTCCAGGGACGCGGCCTCCTCGGGCGAGCGGCGCAGGCTGGTGGCGCGGGCGAGCTGATAGATCAGCGGCCGGCCGATCGCCGCCGAGCCCAGGAAGACGAGGCCGATCAGCCCGGTGACGAGGCGCTCGCGCAGCTGCAGGAAGCGCACCCCGCCGCCGCCCAGGAAGGCCAGCAGCGAGAGCGCGATGCCGGCAAGCACGAGCATCGACAGGGCGTCGACGCGCCTGCGCCGGGCGAACTCGACGATCGACCAGGCGATCGGCGCCGCCGACGACGCCATCAGCCCGCCGGCGTCGCCCAGCCGCGGCTTGGCGAGGCTGTAGATCACCAGCGGCGCGACGAAATTGACGCCGACCTCGAGGCCGGAATGAACGGCGTTGCGGCGCGCGAACGCCCAGGCCTTGGCAATACGCTCCTGCATGGGGCTCGTGGTAATATCTCGCAGCCAGGAAATCGAGCCGCACGCGTGCGCTACGCGCCTCGGAGTCTCGCAGCGTCCGTCACGCCTCGCGAGGGGCGAGGCCTTCCCTCAGGTCGACGCCGAGCTTCTCGACCATCTTCATCAGGATCTGATTCTGATATTCCAGGTGCTGCAGGATCACCTCGATCTCGTGCTCGGCCTTCACGTTCACCTCCAGGTCGTGCTCGGCGCGGATTTCCGAATGCATCCCCTGCAGGTTCTGGCCGACCATGATGAGCGGCATCAGCAGGATCTGCACCACGTTGCAGAGGAACAGATAGAGCACGAACCCCATGGCCGGATCGAAGCGCCACGACCTCGGCAGCAGGGTGTTCCAGCCCAGCCAGATCACCGTCCAGCCGAAGATGATCAGGAAGAAACCCATGGTCCCCACCCGCTCGGTGATGAACAGGGCCGCCCGATTGAGCGGGCTCAGCCGTTCGCGGACTTCGTGATGCACGTTGCGCAGCGGCTTGCGGCGCTTGCGCACTTCCGCCAGCGAAGTGGGCGTCGCCGCCCTCGCAGTCGCGGCGGCTGCCGTGGCGGCCTTGGCCATGGGCGTCGTTCCTCGCAGCTGGGTCCGTCCCGCGTCGAGGGGTCTTCGGAGCCTCGCCCCCTCCGCGCGCGACTCATCGGGCCATTCTGGCCGAAAAGCCGGCGCGGAGAAGCGCGATTCGCGGGCGCCCTAACTGGGAAGGTGACGGCGCACGCCGTTTTCCTGGTGGTTGAGCCGCATCTGCTCGCCGCGGGTGATGTGGCTGCCGCGGTGGCTGGCGACCCACCGTTCATGCATGCGGATCCTGCGCACGCGGGCGTGCAGCCGGGCGGCCTTCGCGCCGGAGATGTCGCCTTCGCGCCGCTCGTGGCGGATTGAGCGGTTGAGATGGTTGGCGCGGGCGTTCACCTGCTCGCGGCGGCCGTGGTGCTGTTGCCAGGGCGTCGCGGCGAAGGTCGCGGTGGCGCCGCCGCCGACGATCGCGACGCTCATGGCCGCGATCAGGAGGTTACGGAGTTTCATCGGATCCAAGTCCCTTCGAGGTCTTTGCTGCCAATCGCCGAGATCGACGATGGCCGCACCCTAGAGCCGCTGGCCTGAACGGCGTAGCCGCGGTCGCATTCAGCGGCGGTTCATTGGCCGGGCCGCGGCCGTCCGCGGCGCTTGACGCCCCCAGCGGCATGCGATGGAACAGGCCGCCATGAACGGCCCCGCAGCCTCCACGGAATTCCCCCTCGCCGCCGCCTTCGAGGCGCCTGAGCGCGGCGAATGGCTGGCGCTGGTGGAGCGGACGCTGAAGGGCGCCCCCCTCGCCTCGCTGACGCGGCGCACCCTCGAGGGCCTGGAGATCGCACCGCTCTACGAGCCTTCGCGCCCGGCCCCGGCGCCGGCGCGGTCGCGCCGGGGCTGGGACGTGCGCACCCTCGTGCGAGCGTCCGATCCGGACGAGGCCAATCGCGAAGTGCTCGAGGACCTCGCGGGCGGCGCGCAGTCCGTGCTGTTGAGGCTCGATCCGACGGGGGCGCACGGCGTCGCGGCGGCGTCGCCCGAGGCGCTGGCGCGGGTGCTGGATGGGGTCGTGCTCGAGGTCGCCCAGGTGGCGCTCGACGCCGGATTTCTCGCCGCCCAGGCCGCCGACTGGCTGGCCGCCGCCGCCAGAGGAGCGCCGGCGGCGCGGCTGGCCCTGCACATGGACCCGCTCGGCGCCTTCGCCGCGACCGGGGTCAGTCCAGGCCCCCTCGAGGCGCACCTCGCTGCGTGCGCGGGCGTCGGCGCGCGTCTGGCCGAACCCTACCCCGAGGCCACCTTCTTCCTCGCCAGCGGGCGGACGGCGCACGAGGCGGGCGCCGGGGAAGCGGCCGAGCTGGCGCTGGCCTGCGCGAGCGCCCTCGCCTACGCCAAGGCGCTGGCGCGGGCCGGGCTGACGGCGCAAGGCGCCTTCGCGCGCATCGTGCTCGGCCTCGCCGCCGACGCCGACTGTTTCCTCGTGATCGCCAAGCTGCGCGCCGCCCGCATCCTCTGGAGCAAGCTCACCGGCGCCTGCGGCGTCGCAGCCGCCGCGCGGATCGAGGCGCGTTCGTCGGCGCGCATGCTGACGAGCGCCGATCCATGGAACAACATGATCCGCCTCACCTGCGCCGGTTTCGCTGCGGCGGTCGGCGGCGCGGACGCCGTGGTGCTGGGCGCCTTCACCGATCCTCTGGGCGCGCCGACCGCTTTCGCCCGCCGCCAGGCGCGCAACGCCCAGCTGGTGCTCGAGGAGGAGGCGAGCCTCGGCCGCATCATCGATCCCGCCGCCGGCTCGGCGTACATCGAGACGCTCACCGACCAGCTGGCGCGCGAAGCCTGGACGCGCCTGCAGACCATCGAAGCCGCGGGCGGCGTGTCGAGGGCGCTGGAGGGCGGCCTGGTCGCAACCTGGGCCGAGCTCGGTCGCACCGAACTGGCCCGCCGCATCGCGGCGCGCGAGCTGAAGGTCCTGGGCGTCACCGATTTCCTGGCCGCGGACGACAGCGCCCCGGAGCTGGCCGCCACCAGCTGGCGCCCATCTGAGCCGCATCCGCCTGAACTGCACCTGCCGGGACCGGAGAGCCGCTGCCCGACCCTCGCGCCGATTCGCCTGGAGAGCCTCGCGTGAGCGCCCGCTTTCCCGACCTGACGAAGATCGACTTCGACGCCGTGGAGACGCCGGCGCAACCTCTAGCCGGGACCGGCGACGCCTGGCTGACTGCCGAGGGCGTGACCGTGAAGCCGCGCTACCTGGCCAGCGATCTCGACGGACTGGACTTCACCGGCGGCTATCCCGGCTTCGCGCCGTTCCTGCGCGGCCTGCACGCCACCATGTACGCCACCAACCCGTGGACGATCCGCCAGTACGCGGGCTTCTCCACCGCCGAGGACTCCAACGCCTTCTATCGGCGCAATCTGGCCGCCGGTCAGATGGGCCTCTCCATAGCCTTCGACCTCGCCACCCACCGCGGCTACGATTCCGACAACGAGCGGGTGAAGGGCGACGTCGGCATGGCCGGAGTGGCCATCGATTCGATCCTCGACATGCGCACGCTGTTCTCCGGGATTCCTCTGGAGAAGATGAGCGTCTCGATGACCATGAACGGCGCGGTGCTGCCGGTGCTGGCGCTCTACATCGTCGCCGCCGAGGAGCAGGGCGTTTCCCGCGGGCAGCTCTCCGGCACCATCCAGAACGACATCCTGAAGGAATTCCTGGTCCGCAACACCTACATCTACCCGCCCGCACCGTCTCTTCGGATAGTTTCTGACATTATTTCATACACTTCTCGCGAAATGCCGAAGTTCAACTCGATCTCGATTTCCGGCTATCACATGCAGGAGGCCGGCGCCTCGCTCGACCTGGAACTCGGCTACACCCTTGCCGACGGCATCGAATACGTCCGCGCCGGCATCGCCGCCGGCATGAGCGTCGACGCCTTCGCGCCGCGCCTCTCGTTCTTCTGGAACGCCGGCATGAACTATTTCATGGAAGTGGCCAAGCAGCGCGCCGCCCGCCTGCTCTGGGCCAAGCTGCTGCGCGATGAGTTCGCCCCGGCCGACCCGCGCTCGCTGGCGCTTCGCGCCCACACCCAGACCAGCGGCTGGAGCCTGGCGGCGCAGGACGTGTTCAACAACGTCGCGCGCACCACCCTAGAGGCCATGGCCGCGGTCGCCGGTCAGACCCAGAGCCTGCACACCAATTCGCTCGACGAAGCCATCGCCCTGCCGACGGATTTCTCGGCGCGGATCAGCCGCAACACCCAGATCTTCCTGCAAATGGAGGCGGGCGTCACCCGCACCATCGATCCGTGGGGCGGCAGCTGGTGCATCGAGCGGCTGACCCACGATCTGGCCCAGCGCGCACTGGCGCACATCGCCGAGGTGGAGGCGGCGGGCGGCATGGCCAAGGCGATCGGCCAGGGACTGCCGAAGCTGCGCATCGAGGAGACCGCGGCGCGAACCCAGGCGCGCATCGATTCCGGCCGGCAGGTGATCGTCGGCGTCAATCGCTTCGTCCCCGAGAGGCCCGACGCCATCCCGATCCTCAAGGTGGACAACTCCGCCGTGCTCGCCAGCCAGCTGGAGAAGCTGAAGCGCCTGAAATCGGAGCGGGACGCCGGCGAGGTCGAGCGGCGGCTGCAGGCCCTGACCAACGGCGCGCGCCAGGGCGCCAACCTTCTCGATCTCTCGGTCGAGGCGGCCAGGGCCAAGGCGACCGTGGGCGAGATCAGCCTGGCGCTGGAGCACGCCTTCGGCCGGTTCCAGGATCGCCCCGAGATCGTGCGCGGCGTCTATGCCGCGGAGGCCGGGCCGACGCCCTCGATCGGCCGCGCCCGCGCCATGGTCGCCGCCTTCGCCGAAGCCGACGGCCGCGCGCCGGTCATCCTCGTCGCCAAGATGGGCCAGGACGGCCATGACCGCGGCCAGAAGATCGTGGCCAGCGGTCTCGGCGACCTGGGCTTCGCCGTCGATGTCGGACCCCTGTTCGCGACGCCCGCCGAGACCGCCCGCGAAGCGGTGGCCCGGGGCGCGCACGTGGTAGGGGCGAGTTCGCTGGCCGCCGGGCACTTGACGCTCATCCCTGAGCTGAAGGCCGAGCTCGAGAGGCTTGGCCGCGCCGACATCATGATCGTCGTCGGCGGCGTGGTTCCCCCAGGCGACTTCGAGGCCCTGGGGCGCGCCGGCGCCCGGCTGATCTTCCCGCCCGGGACGGTGGTCGCCGACGCCGCCATCGCCATCCTGGAGGCGCTGAACCGGGAACTCGGCTACGCCCAGGGAGAAGCCGCGTGAGCCGGGCCTACGATTATGTCTTCCTGACGCTGCGGCGCGCTGCCGCCGCGCATCGGACGCTGGCCAAGCAGCTGCGCGACGGAGTCGGGCCGGCCCTGGCGGCGGGCGGCGGCGAGATCCTCGGCCAGTTCGCCCCGCAGCTAGGCTGGGCGGCGGACGAGGCGGCGGTGCTGGTGCGCTGGCCGGACGCGGTGCGGCGCGCCGACGCCGGGGCGCCGCTCGCCGACGCGGTGCTCGCCGGGGCTGCGATCGTCTCCCAGGCCCGACCCGAGCCCCTGCGCGCCACCCTGCGGCCGTCGGATCGCGACGTCCTTGGGGCCGGCGGCGTGCACGTGCACCGCTGGTTCGAGATCGGCGCGGCCGACGAGGAGGAATTCATCGCCCTCTCGCGCCAAGGCTGGGCCGATTTCGAAGCGCGCTTCGACGCCGCCATCTTCGGCCTCTTTCGCGCCGAGCCCAGCGAACGCGACCTCGCCCGGGGCGAGGCGCGGCTGCTGCTGGTTACGCGTTACGGCGATCACGGAGTCTGGGAGGCCTCGCGCGATCCCGCCACCGAGGCCATGCGCGTCTTCGCGCGCCGCCAGCAGTTGACCCGGCGGACCTGGGCGGCGAGCACGCGCCTGGTTGCGACGCCCTGACCGGCGTCAGGCTGCGTCGGCGCTGTCGACCAGCCTCAGGCCGCCCGGGGCATCCGACCGAGCGGTCGATCGGGGGGCCGCGACCGGCTCGTAGCCATTGTCGATCAGGTCGCGCGCAACGTGCCACGCGGTCGTCAGGAAGAGCTGCTCGAACTCGCGCGCGATCGCCGCGCGCGCCGCCTCGCTCGCGGCGCGGCCGTGCAGTTCCAGCAGCAAGCGCAGCCTCGGCCGCAACTCCCCGAACTGGGCGACCTCGATCATGAGCCATCCTCCGGCAGGCTGGCCGGCGCAGCTCGCACGATCCCAGAGTGCGGCGTCGGGTTCGGGCGTCTGTCGGCGGTCACGATGCATACTCCACCCAGCCGCGCGCCTCGGAGATGAACTCCGGGACCGAGATCAGGCGCACGAGCCGACCCAGGATGGATCGGGCGACTTCGGCCGCCGCGCCGGGCGCGTCGCCGCCGATGGCGTCCTCGACGACGGTGAGCGACAGGCCGGCGTCGATCGCCGAGAACGCCGTGGCGAGACAGCTATCCGCCACCGAAAAGCCGATCAGGCAGACTTCGCAGTTGCGTGCATCTTCGACTCGGGACGCGAACTCCGGGCTCGAGAACGCCGAGAGTCCGGTGCGCAGGAAGACCGGCTCGCTGATCAGCGGGCGCAATCCTTCGATGGGAGCGCCGAAGAGCGTCTCGCCGCAGAAGAGGCCGCCAAGTCTGCGGCGCTGCGAGTGGACGATGCGCCAGCGCGCCGCCCGGGCGTGGTCGATCACCCGCGCGCAGGCGCCCGCCACCTGGTCCGCCGATGGGTCATAGTGGGGACGCCCCGGGACGACGAACTCGCGTTGCAGGTCCAGGCAGATCAGCCATGGCGCCGTGGAGGAAGAACAGCGCTGCTCATGGTGGACGAGGGACATCGGCATGGCGTCAATGCGGGTTGGTTGCGGGCCTGACGGTGGAGCGGTCGAGAACACCCGCCCAATCCCACGCCCCTTCCGGACGCAACAGCACCAGGGGGTCGGCATCGATGCCAAGAGCGTCGGCCCGCGGCGGCAGGATGCGCTCGACTTCGACGTATTCATGATCGGAGAAGACGAACCGCGGGCGCCCCGGGCGCACGGTCACTCCACCGACGCGGCGCATGAAGGGCGCGAGCCTCGCCTGGATATGGCCGAGCACGCGGCGGTAGCCCTTGCGGGCGGCAAGGTCATAGCCGGCCTGGAACAGCGCCCGCGCCGTATCACCGCCCCTGTGGTCCCTGACGACCGCGAAGCGTTCGATCTTGGCGAACTCGGCGAACCAGCGCAGCCGCATCACGCCCACCGGGCGGCTCTCATAGCGGGCGATCAGATGGGTTGCGCCACTGAAATCGTTACCGTCGAACTCCTCGTCGAAGGGGCACTGCTGCTCGCCCATATAGACGACCGCCCGGATCGCCGCCATCTGCAGCAGGTCGTCGAGGCTACGCGCCACCGTGATCTTCAGGCACGGGTCGAAGCCGATCGGCCGGATCGGCTCGGTGAGGGCGACGCGCGCGTTCACGCCGCCAGCTCCGCGGTCGCCGGAGTGCGAATGAGCCACTCGTCGTCGTCGGGCCGCATCGGCCGGTAGCCGTACCTGCCCGTCGCGGTTCGGCGACCAGCGGCCGTAACTGCGCGCGTGAAAGCCGTGATTGTTGGATACAGCTGCGCAGGTACATCCGCGGCAACGCCCAAGATCGATGTGGCCGCCAACTTCGTCTGCGCCGCGATGCCCCAGGAATATAACAGGGCCGGCGACCCGCCTTCCGTCGTCAACAGGGCAAGATCGGGCGTAATGCCGTCGAACCGGCCCTCCAGAAGGTCGGGAAGCGCGAGGGCGCCCAGAAACAGAGCGCTAATCACGCCGGTGACGACCCCCGCCTCTCTGAAGATCAGCACGGCCGCGGGCTGAATCTCGCGCACATTCACGTAGGTGTCGATCGGCGCAACCGCATGGCCCATCAGCCTCTCGGCCAAGGCGCGCGCCTCCGCGAGCCCCGCGGCATCCGGGGGCGCGCAACCCCTTGCGGCGGCGATTTGCAGGATTCGCTCGCTCACTAGCGGCGGTTGCGATTGCAGCGTGACAGTTTGGGGAGGGACCATGGCATCAAACGCGGCGATGTGTGACCAGCAGCCTCTACGGATAGATGTCTCCGCGGCCGCTGGCTTGGGCGAAGTTGACAGAGCCGTTACCCACCAATGGGCCAACTCGTGGCGGTCCCGGTGCAAGCCAAGGGCCAAGCGATCGCCAAATGGTCGCAGTCGAATGACTTTTGTTGCGGCCGCGCTAAGTTGCGTCGCCTCGGAGCGGATTTTCAGGGCTGAATAAGCGTCATGCAGGGAAATGCCCATCCAGAGGAGAACTCTTGGCGTCGCCTCAATTGGGACGACGTGAGAGTCTTCCTCGCGGTCGCCGACGCCGGCAGCCTGAACGCCGCCGCGCCGCTGCTGGGGATGAGTCAGCCAACCATCAGCCGACGGATCGAGGATCTGGAGATCAGACTCGCGGCCCGCCTCTTCGAGCGATCGCCACGGGGCGTCTCGCTCACCCAGGCCGGTGAAACCATGCGGGAGCTCGCCGCCAGCATGGCGCGGGTCGGCGAGTCCATTGTCAGGGACGTTGCCGGTTCCGACCGCAACGACGTCGGGCGCGTGCGACTGGCGGCGCCGGACGGGATGGCGAGCTTCATCCTCGCCCCCGCGCTGCCGGAATTTCTCAGAGCCAATCCCCAGATTGAGCTGAGTGTCGATTGCGGTCTCTGGCCCGACCATCCGCTGGCCGGCGAGGTTGACCTCTCCATGGATTTCGGCGTCACGGGTGGTTCCGATCTGACCTCCACGCCCGTCGCCGTGCTGCATTACGCGCTCCACGCCTCTCGGGATTACCTGAATACCTACGGCGCCCCACAGACGTTAGCCGAGGTTACCCAGCATCGTCTGGTGCGCCACAGCGCATACGCCGAGCAACGACACACATGGCATCCGAAGGCCCAGGCAGTCGGAGACCTGGCCGGAAGGCACCTCGTCACCAACTCGAGCGCTGTGATGCTGCAGGCGATCACGAACGGCGCAGGAATCGGCTCCTTGCCCACTGCCTGCATCGCCGTGGAGCCAAGCCTGGTCATGCTTGATTTCGAGCCGGCCGCTCACCTCGTGCTCTGGCTCCGCTACCACTCGTCGGCCGCTCGACAGGGCCGGATCAAGCGGGTCATCGAGTGGATCCAGCGTGTGTTCGACCCCACCGAGCAGCCGTGGTTCCGCAAGGAATTCGTGCACCCTCGCGACTTCCCCGCCATGACGCCCCAGGGCGAAAGGCGCTCGGCGCCCGCGCGGCTTGCAGGGACTTCGGAGCAGGCCGCCGCACGCAGACCGTTGTCGCGCGCGCGCTGAGGGCTGGCGGTTTCACGCGCAAGCGTCGCCGCGCCCGGAACGACGCGCCCTCGCCTCGTCCTCCTCAGCTCCTGACGCTCACCGGCGGCGGATCGTCCTCGATGTCGACGTCGAAGGTCTCGAGGAAGCGGCTGACGAGCATGTAGTAGCCGATGGTGATGGTCAGTTCCTGAAGCGCCTTCAGAGAGAGGCGCGCCTTCAGAGGTTCGAAGGTGGCGTCGCCGGCGCGCACGTTGGCGACCACGTCGTCGGTGAAGGCGATCACCAGGGCTTGCGCCTCGTCCAGAGCCGGCGCGCCCGGGCCTTCATGGATGGCCGTGATCAGCGCGTCCGACATGCCGATGCCGCGGGCGATGCGCTCATGCTGGAAGACCTCGTAGCCAGCCCTGGAGAGCACGCCCACCCGGATGATGGCGATCTCGCGCAGCACCGGATCGAGGCTGGAGAAGTTGAGGATCTGGGTTCCGAGCCTGGTGAAGCCGTCGATCAGCTCGCCCGAATGCCCGAGCATGGCGAAGATGTTGAGCCGGGGCAGCCGCTCATAGGCCCTGGCGGCGCGCCCCGTGGCCTGGCTGCGATCGAAATAGGGCGCCCGCGCCATTGCGGCCGGCCTCCTCGTCCCTGGTTGCGCTGCACCCTAGCTTCGCGGCGCGGCGAGGTCACGCGGCGTTGAGGGGCCTTGCCAATCCCGAGCGCAGCGCAAAGGGGCGCCGGCGCGCCTCGGCGACGGCCGCGGGTGTGGGCCGGCCATGGCGCCGGGCGATGTCCTTCTGCAGCGCATTGGCCGCCATCATGTGGCCGCGGAAGAGGAAATCCACCAGCCAGCCTTCCAGGGGCACGATGGAGACCAGGGTGCGGAAGCCGACGTAGAAGCTCATGCGCGCCAGCGTCCACGCCGAGGCCCGGATCCGGACCGCTTCGGCCAGCAGCCAGGCGCCGGCGCCCAGACTGTAGAGCGTGCCCGCGACAGGGACGAAGGCCAGCAGCCCGTCGAGCCCGACGCTGAAGGGCCCGAGCCCCAACAGGCGGTCGGAGACGCGCTTGATCTTCTCCGCGGTGATCCAGGCGCGGTGCGCCTGGCGGGCGGTGATCGGCATGACCTGCTCTCTGGAGGCGCCCCTTCTCGCGAAATGGGCGCGGCGCCGCGCCGTTCAAGCACGGGCGGGGTGAAGCGTTGGTAGCCGCGGCGCGGCTGCGGCGCCTCAGCCGGCTTTCGCGAGCCGTTTCGCCTGCTCGACCCAGGCATCGCGCCCGGCGCGGCCCTTCAGCGCCAGCGCGGCGTTGACCTCGGCCAGATCCGCCTCGGTCCAGGCGGCGATCTGGGCGAACCGCGTCACGCCGCGGGCGGCAAGGGCCTCGGCGAGCTTCGGCCCGATCCCGACCATCCGCGTCAGGTCGTCGGCCGCCGCCCGCGCGGCTAGCGGCAGGTCCGCTGCGGCCGGCTCGAGATCCGCCGCGGCGGGGGCGGGCTCGGGCTCGGAGCGGATCTCCACCCTGACGGGCGCCGCCGCGGCGCCAAGCGCGCCCCACCCCTCGAGGTTCACCGCTTTCCTCCAGCGCGTCAGCCACCAGTAGGCCACGCCAAGGCTCGCTGCGGCGCCGAAGGCGGCCCACAGCGGCGAGGCCGCGCCCAGGGGCAATCGCCAGGCGCGCTCGGCGCCCTCGCGCACCGCCGCCGCGCCCGGAAGCTCCTCGAACAAAGCCATGATCTTCGCTCCTTCACGCCGGCCGGACGATATTGCGCTGCAGCATAGCACGCCGCGCCGGCGCCGCCATGGGCGACGCGCCGCCGCTCGGCCGCAAAGGCTAATTTGCGGCACGCCATTGCGGTTCCGGCGCGCCGTCGGCTCGGACGCGCCCCGAGACTTCCTCAGTCGGTCGGCGCGAAGCGCTGCGCCGCCAGGCGCTGGGAAAAACGGCGCGACGCCAGGGCGCGGGCGCGGCCGGACAGGACCTGCTGCAGGCGAAAGCGCTGATGCTCGGCGTCCGAGGGCATGTCATGGCCGACCTGGCTGGTCAGGTCGCGCGCGGCTTCGGCGGCGCTCTCGTCCACCGCCTCCGGCGCAACCTGGCGCAACAGATGCACGAGGTCGGCGACGAGCAGCTCGAGCGTGGCCACCCGCACCACCAGTTCACGCTGCTTCAGCTTGGCCGGATCCACCCAGGCGTCCATGCCGCCATCAGGCGCGGAGGAACATTGCGGGAGGCTTAATCCGCGCGCTCGACGTCGGCCGCGCCAGGGGCGCTGTCACGCCCGCTCCGGGGCAGGAACGGCGGGCGCGGGCGACGCGTTCAGCGGCCACGGAGACCAGGATGGCGCGCGACGTGGCAGATCTCGGACTCGACGCGGCGACGTCCGCCGGTCTCGTCTATGTCGATCGCCACGACACCGGCCTGCGGCGCGTCGCCGAGCAGGGCATGGTCGGCTATCTCGACCCCGAGGGGCGTCCAGCGCACTGCGCGGCGACGCTGGAGCGCATCCATCGGCTGGCGATCCCGCCCGCCTGGACCGAGGTGTGGATCTGCGCCGACCCGCGCGGCCATGTCCAGGCCGTGGGGCGCGATGCGCGCGGCCGGCTGCAGTATCGCTATCATCCCGATTGGCGCGCCGAGCGCGACCGGCACAAGTTCGAAAGGGTCTGCGCCTTCGGCCGCGCGCTGCCCGCCTTGCGCGCCCGCGTCGAGGCCGACCTCGCCCGCCCGGGCCTGCCGCGCGAGAAGGTGGTGGCGGCGGTGGTGCGGCTCCTGGAGATCACCCTGATCCGCATCGGCAACGACGAGTACGCCAGGGCCAACCGAAGCTTCGGACTGACCACCTTGCGCAAGCGGCACGTCACCTTGTCGGGCGTCGGGGCGATCTTCGAGTTCCGCGGCAAGGCGGGCGTGGCGCGCCGCACCGGCTTTCGCGACCGGCGCCTGGCGCGGGTCTTGAGGCGGTGCCAGGATCTTCCGGGCCAGAGGCTGTTCCAGTACCTCGACGCCGATGGAACGCGGCGGCATGTGGAGAGCGCCGACGTCAACGCCTATCTGCGCGGCGCGGCCGGCGACGACTTCTCGGCCAAGGATTTCCGCACCTGGGCCGGCACCCTCGCCGCCGCCAGGGCGCTGCGGCTGAGCGATCCGGCGGCCAGCCCGGCCCAGGCGAAGAAGACCGTCGCAACCTGCGTCAAGGCCGTCGCCGGGCTGCTCGGCAATACCCCAGCGGTCTGCAGGGCCTGCTACATCCATCCTTGCGTCTTCGACGCCTTCGCGGCCGGCGCCCTGTCGCCGGCGCTGGCCGGCGAGAACCGCGGCGCCGAGACCGCGCTGCTGCGGCTGCTGCACGAATCCGGCGCCTGCTGAGCCGCTTTCGCGCTCCCCAACGTCACCCTGGCGCACCGCAGAGCGGCGGGCTAGGAATTGCGTTCGAACAGATGTTCGGAGGCGACATGCTCGGTCCGCGGCTCAGGTTCGGCGCTTTCATCGCCCCGTTTCATCCCCTGGACGAGAACCCCACCCTGGCGATCCAGCGCGACCTGGAGCTGGTCGAGTGGATGGACGAACTCGGCTACGAGGAAGCCTGGATCGGCGAGCACCACTCCGCCGCCTACGAGCTGATCGCCAGCCCCGAGGTATTCATCGCCGCGGCGGCCGAGCGCACGCGGCACATCCGGCTGGGCACCGGAGTCTCTTCGCTTCCCTACCACCACCCGTTCATGCTGGCCGATCGGATCAACCAGCTCGACCACATGACCCGCGGCCGCGCCATGTTCGGCGTCGGGCCAGGGGCGCTCTCGTCCGACGCCTACATGATGGGCATTCCCATCGCCCGCCAGCGCGACATGATGGACGAGGCGCTGGACGTGCTGGTGCGCCTGCTGCGCGGCGAAGAGGTCACGCACCAGAGCGACTGGTTCAAGCTCGACCGCGCCCGTCTGCAGATGAGCCCCTATTCGCGCCCCAGCGTCGAGATCGCCGTGGCGAGCCAGGTCTCGCCCACCGGGGCCAGAGCCGCCGGCCGGCATGGGCTCGGCCTGCTCTCCATCGGCGCCACCTCGGACGGCGGCTTCAATGCGCTCGCCTCCAACTGGGCCATCGCCGAGGCGCTGGCGCGCGACAACGGCCAGACCATGGACCGATCCGCCTGGCGCCTGGTCGGACCCATGCACATCGCCGAGACCAGGGAAAAAGCCATGGCCGACGTGCGCTTCGGCCTGGAGAAGTGGCTGTTCTATTTCCGCGAGGTCGCCAACCTGCCCATCGTGCCCGAGACCGCCGGCGATCCGGTCGAGGCGTTTCTCAGCATGCCGATGGCGGTGGTGGGAACGCCGGCGGACGCGGAGGCCAAGATCCAGGCGCTGATCGATCAGTCCGGCGGCTTCGGGTGCTTCCTCTTCATGGCCCACAACTGGGCACCGTGGGCCGACACCCGGCGCTCATATGAGCTGTTCGCCCGCTACGTCGCGCCGAAATTCCAGGGCCTCAACGTCGGGCGCGAGGCTTCGATGGCCTGGGTGAAGGAAAACAAGCAGGATTTCACCATGCAGGCGCGCGCCGCGGTGGGGGCGCGCATCGCCCAGCACGCCCAGGAGAAGGGCGCGCAGGACATCAATCCGATGATCGCCGCGATGATGGGCCTGGATCAGAAGCCGGAAGCGGCGGAGTAGACGGCGATGCGCGCGGTCATCCGCAGGTCGGGCAGGCTCGTGGTCGACGAGATGGCGGTCCCGACGCCAGGTCCCGGCCAGGTGCTGGTCAAGACCCTCGTCTGCGGCATCTGCGGGTCGGACCTGCACGCCCTCGACCATTACGACCACATGATCGACCTGACCGAGCGCTTCGGCGGCATCAGCCAGATGCAGAAGGGCGCCGACACCGTTTTCGGCCATGAATTCTGCTGCGAAGTGCTCGAGGCCCGCGGCGCCTTCAAGGCGGGAGACGCGGTGGTTTCCGTGCCCGGGCTGATGGGCGAGACAGGCTTAGAGTCGATCGGCTACTCCAGCCGCGTGCCCGGCGGGTTCGCCCAGGCGATGCTGCTGAGCGAGGCGCTGATGTTGCCGGTCCCCAACGGCCTCGCGCCTGAGCATGCCGCCCTCACCGAGCCGCTCGCCGTGGGCGAACACGCCGTCGCCATGGGCGAGCCGTCGCAGCACCACATCTGCATGGTGATAGGCTGCGGACCGGTGGGCCTGGCGGTGATCGCCTCGCTGAAGGCGCGCGGCCTCGGGCCCGTGGTGGCGGCCGATTTCTCGCCCGAGCGCCGCGCCGCCGCCGAGCGCATGGGCGCCGACAGGATCATCGATCCGGCCCAGGTCTCGCCGCACGCCTCCTGGGCCGAACTGGGCGCGCCCGCCACGCGCGGCGAGGCGCTGCTGGCCGCGGCCGCCGGCGCGACGGTGAAACGCCCGCTGATCTTCGAGTGCGTCGGCGCCCCCGGCGTCGTCCAGTCCCTCGCCGAGACCGCGCCCGCCGGCGCGCGGATCGTCGTCGCCGGCGTCTGCATGCAGAGCGACCGCATCGAGCCGCTGATCTTCATCACCAAGGAGATCGAACTGCGCTTCGTGCTGGGCTATTCGCGCGAGGAGTTCGCCGGCTCGCTCGCAAATCTCGCCGAGGGCCGCACCGGCTACCCTGAGATCGTCACCGGCGTCGTCGGCCTCGACGCCACCCCCGACGCATTCGTGCGCCTGCAGACCGACAAGAGCCAGATCAAGATCCTGGTCGCACCGGGGCGGTAGGCGCGGCGCGGCTCAGCGGGCCAGATTGGCGAGGTCGACCCCATAGCGGGCGGCGTTGCGCTCCATGTACGACCTGCGCGGCTGAGGCGGCCGGCCGCGCAGCGCATCCTCCAGGATGTCGAGGAAGGTCGCCCAACCCATGGCGTTCTGCGCCTCGAACCGCGCCAGCACCGGCAGGTGCGTCAGCGTGAGGACCACGTCTTCGCCCTCTTCTGCAAGCTCGAGCGTGAGGTACGACTGCGGATAGGGGGACTCTGCTTCGCCAGGGCCGAAGACGTTCCAGCTGTGGGCGAACCTGCGCGGCGGCCGCCACTGGGTGACCACGCCGCGGATATGACCGCCGTCGAGACTGACGGCGCCGCCTTCTCTCGGCTCGATGACGCTGCCTTCGCCGTACCAGCCGGGCAGCCTCGACGGCACGGTGAGGTGCTCGAAGAGGCGCGTCGCCGACCCCGGAACACGCCGGATGAAGCGCACCGCCGGCACGCGCAGCATCTCGCCAGGATCGCTCATTCCCGATTCGCCTTCTCGATCTCTGTTTCCAGCGCGTCGAGCCGCGCTGCCCAATAGCGCCGGATGTCGGCCACCCAGTCGCCGACCGCGTCGATCCCCGCGGGATCGAGTTCGTAGATCCGCCGCTGGGCTTCGCGCCGCACGCTCACCAGGCGGGCCTCGCGCAAGGTCTTGAGGTGCTGCGAGATGGCCGGCGCGGTGACCTGGAACCGGCTGGCGATCTCGCCGGCGGTGAGCGCCCCGCGCGTCAGGCTCTCGACGATGCGCCGGCGAGTCGGATCGGCAAGGGCGGCGAGACTGTCCACGCCCCAATATGAGGCCAGCGCTTAATTAAGTAAACGCTGAAATTCCCGGCGCCTCGGAACGACTGGCCGCGCTGGCCGTCAGGTCTCCAGCGGCGGGCGATAGCGCATCAGGCCTTCCTGAGCGGCGGAGGCGACCAAGCGCCCGTCGCGGGCGTAGATTTCGCCAAGGTTGAACCCGCGCGAGCCCGACGCCGACGGGCTGGTCTGGGCGTAGAGGTGCCAGTCGTTGAAGTTCGAGGCACGGTGGAACCAGATGGCGTGGTCGATGCTCGCCGTCTGCAGGCCCGGCGTCTGCCAGCCCATGGCGTGCGGGCGCATGGCGGTGGAGAGGAAGCTCATGTCGGAGGCGTAGGCGATGGCCGCCTGATTCAGGGCGGCGTCGTCGCCGATCGGCGACGTGGCGCGCATCCAGACGTGCTGGAAGGGCGGCAGCGGCCTTGCGTCCATGAAGCTCTGCGGCTCGACCGGACGCATCTCGATCGGACGCGGTCGCTCGGCCATTTCGCGCATCATCGGCGGCAGCTTGGCGGTGATGATCCTGCGCAGCTCGCGCTCGTCCGCCAGTTCGTCCGGGCCTGGACCCTCGGGCATCGGGTCCTGGTGCTCCAGCCCGCTCTCGGGCGCCTGGAACGAGCCGGCGAGATTGAAGATCTGCTCGCCGTGCTGGATCGCGGTCACCCGGCGCGCGGCGAAGGTGCGCCCATCACGCGCCCGGTCGACCTCATAGAGAATGGGAATGCGCGGATCGCCCGGCCGCAGGAAGTAGCAGTGGATCGAATGGCAGATGCGCGCCTCGACGGTCTTGTAGGCGGCCATCAGCGCCTGGCCGATGACGAGCCCGCCGAAGATGCGCGGCCCCTGGTCCCTGGGAGCGAGCCCGCGGAACAGGTTCACCTCGATCCGCTCCAGCGCCAGGGTATCGACCAGATCCTCCGCCGCGCTCATCGCCATCCCCGAAAAACGAGCGCCCGCCTTTAGCCCCGCGGCGCAGGCGGGACAAGGATCGAACGGGCTCGCTCGACATCAGTCGACCCAGTCCAGGGTCCGCTGCACCGTCTTCTTCCACCGGCGGTATTCGCGCTCCCGCACCACCTCGTCCATTCCTGGCGTCCATTCGGCGTCGGCGGTCCAGTGGGCGCGCAGGGCGTCGAGGTCCGGCCAGAAGCCGACGGCGAGGCCGGCGGCGTAGGCGGCGCCCAGCGAGGTCGTCTCGGCCACCTTGGGACGCACGACGCGGACGCCGAGAACGTCGGCCTGGACCTGCATCAGCAGCGCGTTGGCGGTCATGCCGCCGTCGACCTTCAGCGAAGCAAGCGGCGCGCCGGCGTCGGCCGCCATGGCATCGACCACCTCGCGAGTCTGCCAGGCGACCGCCTCCAGCACGGCGCGGGCGATGTGAGCCTTGGTGACATAGCCGGTGAGACCGGCGAGCACCCCGCGCGCATCTGGGCGCCAGTAGGGCGCGAACAGCCCGGAAAACGCCGGCACGAAATAGCAGCCGCCGTTGTCGTCGACCGTACGCGCCAGGTGCTCGATTTCGGCGGCCGAGCCGATCAGGCCGAGATTGTCGCGCACCCACTGCACCAGCGCGCCGGTCACCGCGATCGAGCCTTCCAGGGCGTAGGCCGCCGGCGCCTCGCCGACGCGATAGGCGAGCGTGGTGACGAGACCGTGCTTCGACGCGACCGGGACCGCGCCGGTGTTGACCAGCAGGAAGCTGCCGGTGCCGTAGGTGCATTTGCCCTCGCCGGGGCGAAAGCAGGCCTGGCCGAAGAGGGCCGCCTGCTGATCGCCGAGGGCGCCCGCCACCGGGGCGCCGCCCAGAACGCCCCCGGCGTGGCCGTAGACTTCGGACGAGGAGCGGATCTGCGGCAACATGGCGCGCGGCGCGCCGATGGCGTCCAGCAGGCCGGCATCCCAGTCCAGCGTCGCCAGGTCCATCAGCATGGTGCGGCTGGCGTTGGTCACGTCGGTGACGTGCCGGCCGGTGAGCTTCCAGATCAGCCAGCTGTCCATGGTGCCGAAGAGAAGCTCGCCGCGCTCCGCCGCGGCGCGCGCGCCGTCGGTGTTGTCCAGGAGCCAGCGCAGCTTCGGGCCTGAGAAATAGGTCGCCAGCGGCAGGCCGGTAGCCGCGCGAAAGCGATCCTGGCCGCCCGCGGCCGCCAGGTCGGCGATCAGGCGGTCGGTGCGCGTATCCTGCCAGACGATGGCGTTGGCGATCGGCCGGCCGCTGCTCTTTTCCCAGACCAGTGTCGTCTCGCGCTGGTTGGTGACGCCGACGGCGGCGATGGCGCCCGGACCGGCGCCCGCCTTCGCCAGGGCCGCGGCGGTCACTTCGCAGACGTTGGCCCAGATCTCCTCGGCGTCGTGCTCCACCCAGCCGGGCCTGGGGTGAATCTGGCGGTGCTCCTTCTGGGCGATCGCGGCGATGCTCCCTTGCGCGTCGAACAGCATGCAACGCGAGGACGTGGTGCCCTGGTCGATGGCGGCGACGTAGCGGGCGCTCATGCGGGCCGGACGCGGTCGTGGAGCTGAGCGTACATCGGCGGACGGGACCACAGGCGCCGACGCCAGGGCAAGGCTCGATTTTGCGCCGCGCCCGGCGCCGTCGGCGCGATTGTTCGCGGGCCGCGTCGGGACTATCGTCGCCTGGCCGCGCGACGAGCCCCGAAAGGATGCAACGCCATGAGCCTTCAGACCGAGGCCACCGACCTCGTCGGACCTTTCCGCAAGCCCCACAACACCGCCGCCCAGCTCAAGGGTTCGATCCACGACGACGCCACCGCCACCCGACTGGGATTCCGGGGCGGCACGGTCGCCGGTTCCTTGCACATGGATCAGTTCGTGCCGCAGATGGTCGAGATTTACGGCGACGACTGGTGGAAGAAGGGCAATCTTTCGCTGTATTTCCGCCAGGCCACCGTGCACGGCGAGGCGGTGCGGGTTTTCGCGCGCCCGGGCGAGCCTCACACCCGCGCCTGGATGGAGAACGAGGCGGGCGCCCTCGTCATGGAGGGCACCGCGAGCTGCGCCGGGGCCGACCCGGACTCCGAGCTCGTGCATCGCCTGAAGGGCCAGGCTACGGCGGCGCCGGAGGGCCTGAGGATCCTGGCGAAGAACCGCGTCGGCGACGAGGCCGGCGCCATCGCGCTGAAGGTCACGCGCGCGGCGCTCGAGCAGCGCCTGCAGACGGTTCCCGAGAGCATGCCTGAATATGCGGGCGAACGGGCCTGTCTGCCGCCCTCGATGCAGGTCGCCCTGTTCCGCGCCGCCCAGGAAAAAATCGTCAAGCTGGCGAGCCCGGCCGTGGGCCTCTTCGGCGCCATCGAACTGCAATCGACGGCCGGCCCCCTGCGCGCCGACACCGACTATGTCGGGCGCTTCCGCATCCTGGCCTTGAGCGAAAGCCCCAAGACCGAGAACATCTGGTACCACGCCTGGGCGGCCGATCCGCAGTCCGGCGAGGAGGTGGCGTGGATGGTGATGTACCTGCGCTTCATGAAGGCCTCGTCGCCGCTGTGGGCCTGAATGCGTGAGCGTCCTGAGCGGCCCGCGACGGCGGGCGTCTCGAAGCTCGCCGGAACTGGTCGCAACGCCTACTTCGGCGCCTTCAGCCGGCGCTTGGAAAGATGGTAGACGGGCGCCCCGCCCTCGACGCCGCCGCGGCCCTGGACGTAGGTGCGCTGCCACTTTTCGCCGACCGCGGCAGGCTCGCGCCCTTCCAGGCGCTTGGCGAAATCGGTGCGGCTGGCCGACCAGGCGTCGTAGGCCGCCTTCAGCGCCGGATCGTCATCCAGGGTCGCGAGCCGCGGCTCGACGGCGTCGATGAGTCCGTGCGGCGCCAGGGTGACGAAGCAGAACGGCTCGCCGGCTTCAAAACGCACCACCCCGGGGCGGGTGAACTTCCAGTTCATGGTGAAGGGGAACGGCAGCCAGTCGGTCTCCACCAGGCCGTCGAGGGCGACGAGGCCATCCTTGACCCAGTTGGGCGCGCCGCGCGCCCAGATCGCCCAGCCAGGCGAGGTGCGCAGCAGCCAGCCGGTGTGGAAGGTGATCACCCCGTGGCCGAAGTGCGAGGCCAGATGATGCTTGACCCGCTGGTCGGACGAGCGGAACTGAATCGCGTCCACCTCCTCGCCGCCGTACCACGCCGCCTCGAAGGCGAACGGCAGGGCGATCTCCCAGCCGCTCGAATTGGCGATCGAGAGCGGGATGCAGCGATAGGCGTAGCGCTCGCGGGTCGCGTCCATCCAGTCGCGCTCCGGCCGCGCCGGCGTCAGCTCCGGCGAGGTCGGCCACAGTCGATAGCAGGTCAGCTCCGGCGCGCCGATCGCCAGCGGCGCGGCGTCGGCCTCGAGCGGCTCTTGCTGGTTCATCGGCGGGCCTCGGCGGGTTATGCGCAGCGCCTTCGCGCCAATAAGCCCGAAGGTCCTGGGGGCGAAGGCTCAGCGAGGATTGGATGAGCCAGACCGGGATTCTACCATCCGGCGGGACCGTGGCGAGGGGTTTCGAGGGCGTACGCTCGGCCTTCCTCGCGGCCCAGGGCGGCGACGCGGGCGGCGCCCAGCTCAGCGTCTACCGCAACGGCGCGCCGATCGTCGATCTCTGGGCCGGATGCGATCGCGAACAACAGCGCCCCTACGGCGAGACGACGATCACCGTGCTGATGTCGTGCACCAAGGGCCTGGTGGCGGGCGCGCTGCACATGCTGGCCGAGCGCGGTCTGATCGACTTCGACCAGCCGGCGTCGCGCTATTGGCCGCAGTTCGGCCAGGCCGGCAAGCAACGCATCACGGTGCGTCAGCTCGTCTCCCACGCCGGCGGCCTCGTCGGCTACGAACCGGAAGCCGGCATGGGCGCGGCGGAGATCTTCGACTGGGAGCGTTCGGTGGCCGCGCTCGAGCGGATGGCGCCGCTCTGGCCGCCGGGCGAGGGCGCGCTCTACCATTTCGTCACCTTCGGAACCTTGGCGGGCGAGCTGATCCGGCGGGTGGACGGGCGCACCGTGGGGCGTTTCGTGGCCGAGGAGATCGCCGCGCCGCTGGGCCTCGACGTCTGGATCGGACTTCCGCAGCAGCACGAACCGCGCCGTGCGCCGCACTTCCACGAGGGGCCGACGCTCGCCGCCGGCGAGTGGCGCGGGATTCTGGCCGGACTGGGGATCGACGTGGAGAGCCGGCTTGCCCGCACCTACCTCTCCACGATCACCGCCGTCGAGGGGGCGCTGGCGCTCCTCAATGTCTCGCGCGCCGCCCGGGCGGCGGAATTGCCCGCCGGCAACGGCATCGGCGATGCGCGGGCGCTGGCAAGGTTCTATGCGGCCCTGATCGGCGAAGTCGACGGCGTGCGGCTCCTTGGTCCGGCCGCCATGGAGCAGGCGCGCGCAGCCCAGCCAGGGACCCGCCGGCCGCCGGCGGAGTTCGCGGCGATGGCCCGCGAAGGCGGCCAGGCCTTCGGGCTCGGCTTCGAACTCGCCTCGCCGATGCGGCCCATGCTCGGACCTGCCTCGTTCGGCCATTCGGGGGCGGGCGGGCGCCTGGGCTTCGCCCATCCGCCGAGCGGCGTCGCCGTAGGCTACGCCTGCAATGCGATGCGAGCCGACCTGGCCGGTCCCGACCAGCGCTGGCTCGGCTGGACCGCGGCGCTGCGAGAGGCCCTGGGACTCTGATGGCGACGGCCGCATTCGAGACTTTCTGGGTTGAGCGCCGGCCGCCGCCCGATACTCTTCGCGCCATCCGCGGAACGAGGAGCCGGCGATGATCGATCTGCACTACTGGCCGACGCCCAACGGCAAGAAGGTGACCATTCTCCTGGAAGAATGCGGCCTGCCCTACCGCATCGTGCCGGTGAATATCGGCGCAGGCGATCAGTTCAAGGATGATTTCCTCCAGATCAGCCCCAACAACCGCATGCCGGCCATGGTCGACGACGATCCCGCGGGCGGGGGCGAACCCGTCGCGGTGTTCGAATCCGGCGCGATCATGATGTACCTCGCCGAGAAGACCGGCCAATTCCTGCCTGCGGACCTGCGCCGCCGCTACCAGGTGATCCAGTGGGTCATGTGGCAGATGGCCAACCAGGGCCCCAAGATCGGCGAGGCCGGCCATTTCCGCCGCCTGGGCGAGGCGCAGGGCGACCAGTCCTACGCCGTCCGCCGCTTCACCGACGAGGTCAACCGGCTCTACGGCGTGCTGAACAACCAGCTCTACAGAAGCCAGTATGTCGCCTCGGACGACTACACCATCGCCGACATGATCTGCTATCCCTGGACCGTGGGCTGGCAGGGCCAGGGCCAGGACATCGAGGAGTTCAGCCATTTCAAGCGTTGGTTCGAGGCGATGGGCGCGCGCCCGGCCGTGCAGCGCGGCATGGCGGTGACCGCGGGGCCCGGCCTCGACTATGCGTCGCTCTCGCAAGAGGAGCGCGACCGCCTCAGGAAACTCCTCTACAACCAGCGCGCCCGGCCGGTCCCGGCCGCCTGAACCGAGGCAGATCGCATGCGCTCACCGGACTTTCTCACGGCGGTCGGGATCGGGGTCTCGGACCTCGAGCGCTCCCAGACCTTCTATCGCGACGTGCTCGGAATGAAGGTGACCCAGACGTTCAGGCTCGACTACATGGACGAGATCGTGCTCGCCCACGAGGGCCGCAACGCCGTCGTGCTGATGCACTACACCGATGGCTCGGTGCGCAACTACCGCGACAATCCGGTGAAGCTGGTCTTCTACGTCGTCGATCCGGCGGCCGTCGCCGAGCGCATCCGCGCCGCGGGCCTGGAGGTGACGCGCGAGGCCACGCCGATCGAGAGCCTCGGCGGCGCCGTCGTCGCCCTCGCCAAGGATCCCGATGGCTACGTCATCGAGCTGATCAAGGCGCCGGCCGCGCAGGCCTCGGCGCCCGAGAGGGCGTCGGCCTCGGCCTGACTTTCGGCCACGAACAGAGCCACGAAATGCGGCCCCGGGGGGCTGCACGGACCGAGCGGCGCCAAGGCCGCGGACCTCAGGCTGGCGCCGCGGGGAGCGAGACCCGCGCCGGGCTCAGCGGGGCGCCCGCGACTTCGGTCCGGGTCCGATAGATCGTTCCCGAGGCCTCGCCGGGTCCGCCGTCCGAACCGGTGACGATGTAGAGGTCGGCAAGATCGTCGCCGCCAAAGCAGAGGCTGGTCGTCATGGGCCGCGGCACGGCCACGTCCATGCGGTGCGTCCCGTCCGGCTCGAAGACGGCGACGCGTCCGCCGCGCGCATCGGCGATCCAGACCGAACCGTCGGCGGCGACCTTCAATCCATCCGCGACACGGCCGGGACCGAGACTGGCGAACTGCCGCCACGGCCCGACAGAACCGTCGGCCTTCACGTCGTAGACCCGCACCAGCCCGGCGCGGGAATCGGAGTGATACAGCCGCGCTCCGTCCGGCGAGAAGCCCAGCCCGTTGGTCAGCATGATCCCGTCCGAGAGCGTGCGCATGCCGCCGTCGAGGTCGATGACGTGCAGGAAACCAGGCTTCGGTTCGTCGGCGAAGACCCGGTAGCAAAGCGAGCCCACGTAGATCCGCCCCGCCGCATCGGTGGCAAGGTCGTTGAAGCCGATCGCGCCGGGGATCGCCTCGGCGGACAGCAGCACCTTGGCCCCTTCGCCCGCCAGTCCCACCCAGGCGACATTGCGCCCGCCGACGATGAGCCCGCCCTCGGCGTGCAGGGCCATGCCGCCGACGCCGCGCCGCTTCGGGACGACCTGGGAGACCAGTCCGGACCGTTCCAGCAGATAGACGCCGCCGGCCAGCACGTCGCTGAAATAGAGCCCTCTGCGCCCATCCCAGACCGGCGCTTCGACGAGGCCATAGCCGCCCGCAACCTCTTCCACGGCGCACCTTTCCGCTCGGCTCGGTCCAGGCGCCGACCATAGCCCCGCCAGGCGCGCCTGTCGAAGCCGGCCGGGCCGCCTGCCGAGGCCGCCCTGGCGGCGTTCCGCGGCCTGCGCTATGCAGACGCCGGTCGAGTCGCGAGGGGCCGATGCGCGAGATCATCGTCTTCGCAGGCTCGTCCCATCCCGAGCTAGCGGCCGAGATTTGCGAACACCTCGGGGTTCCGCTCTCGCCCGCCAGGCTGGATCGTTTCGCCAACGACTGCCTCGAGGCGCAGCTCGACGCCAACTGCCGCGAACGCGACGTCTTCCTGATCCAGACCCTCAGCGCCCCGGTGCAGGAGCACCTGATGGAGCTGCTCCTGATGATCGACGCGGCGCGCGGCGCGTCGGCTGCGCGGATCACGGTGGTGATGCCGTTCTACGCCTATGCGCGCTCCGACAAGAAGGATGCGCCGCGCATCTCCATCGGCGGACGGCTGGTCGCCGACCTGCTCGCCACCGCCGGCGCCAGCCGCGTGCTCACCGTGGCGCTGCATGCGCCGCAGGTGCATGGTTTCTTCAGCGTGCCGGTGGACAATCTGCACGCCCTCGCCGCCCTCGCCGAACACTTCCGCGGCCTGGATCTTTCCAACACCGTGGTGGTGGCCCCCGACCTCGGCTACGCCAAGTCGGCGGCCGGCTTCGCGCGGCGCCTCGGCGTCGGCGTCGCCGTCGGGGCCAAGCAGCGGTTCGCCGGCGACGTGGTGAGGATCAGCGCCATCATCGGCGAGGTCGCCGGGCGCGACATCATCGTGGTGGACGACGAGATCGCCGCCGGCTCGACGGTGATCGAACTCCTGGCGCGTCTGCGCGAGGCGGGCGCCGGCCAGGTGCGCATCGCCTGCACCCACGGCCTCTTCAACCGCCAGTCCATCGAGCGGCTCGCGGACGAGCCGGAGGTGGTCGAGATCGTCGCCACCAACACCGTGCCGATCCCGCCGGAGAAGCGGATTTCGAAGCTTACCGTGCTTTCGGTGGCGCCGGCGCTCGCCGAAGCCATGCGACGCATCCACGATGGGGAATCGGTCAGCCAGCTGTTCCACGATGGCTGACGCCGGTCGGATGGCTGGGGGAGCAGGCTACGATCCTGCATTTCATGGTTCAGAGCCATGCGTCCTACCGGTTAGACGATCCCCCATGGCGAGGCGCGAACCCGGCATATAGGCGATCGGCGCCGGCGCCGCAGGTCCAACGGCGGACGCCGGCGCGGCGCTGCGCCGCATCAGCCAGACGAGGGCGCCGATCACGACGCAGGTGGCCCAGAACATGTTGCCGAGCGCCTGCGGCCAGTGCGGCCGGACGAAGGAGCCACCCACCGTGAAGATCGCCAGCGCCGCGCCGATGAGCCCGGCGGTGATCCGGCGCACGCGCCGCTCCGGATCGAGCGCGGCGCTGTAGACGAGCACGGTGAAGGGAAAAAGCAGCCACACGAAGTAATAGGCGCGCGCCAGCGGCGAGACGACGGTGATGAGCGCGATGACCAGGGCATGTTCGGCGCCGTCCGAGGCCCGGGTGCGCCGGCGCTGCGGCGGCAGCACGGCGACGAAGCCGACGCCGATGGCGCCGGCGATGGCGAGCAGGACGAGATTGGTTTCGTCATAGCTGAGGTCGGCGATGTTCACGAAGATGGGCCTGGCGCTCGGATCCTCGGCCTCGGCGTTCACCGGCCGCAGGTAACGGTGCGTGATCGCGATGAGGGAGTTGTTCTTCCAGCTCCAGTTCTGGCCGGGCCGCTGACCGAACCCGGCCTCGTCGGCCGAGAACACCATGCCGTTCGCCCAGGTCCCCAGTTCGGCGAGGTTGCGTTCGAAGCCGCGGAAAGGCGCCGGCGCCAGCACCAGGAAGACGGCGGTGAAGGTCGCCATGCCGATGGCGGCCCGCCAGCGCCGGCGCCAGATCAGGTAGGGCAACACCGCTACCGGGAACGCCTTCAGCGCCGTCGCCGCGGCGAACATCGCGCCGGCGGACCATTCCCGCTTGCCCTGCAGCAGCGCCAGGCCCGCCAGCATCATCGCCAGCAGCATCAGGTTCGGCTGGCCGAGGTCGAACATGTCCCAGATGAACGGCAGGGAGATCGCCGACGGCAGCGCGACAACCCACCACGGCCTCGGTCCAGGCATCCCCGACAGCCGGTCCGCGAGCCTGATCGCCGCCCACCAGCTGGCGATGTTGACGAGGACGATGGCGAGGCGCGAGCCAACCGGTCCCATCAGGCTGAACGGCGCCAGCAGCAGCGCCGCGACGGGCGGATAGAGGAAGGCGAAGGCCGGATGGCCGCCGTGCGGCGCGTAGAGGTCGTCGCCCTTCAGCACCCGGCGCCCGATCCGGTACCAGAGCGGATAGTCCTTGCCGCCGCCATGGCCGAAGACCACCGGCGCAAATGCCACCGCCGCCAGGATCGCGCAGGCGACGGCGAAGAGCAGTCCCAGCCGGCGCCGTTCCCTGGCCGGTCGGCCGGCATCGCCCGGAGGCGACAGGCTGACCACAGCGTCTTCGCTCGCCGCCATCGCCCCCGCACTCCCCTAAAGGCTCATCGTCCTTGGGTGCGCGAGCGCCGGCCGTGGGTCAAGCCGTCCGGCCGTCCTCGAAACCGGGTCGGGAGCCAGCGTCGGCGGGATTCGCCGCGAGGCGACGGCGCCGCTCGTCGGCTGCTGCGCGGCTCGGCGGCTCGGTCGCTTCGGGGCTTGCCCGAAGCTGGCGTGATCCTTCCTGGTTGCTTCGCTCCCAGAGGCCGAACCATCGAGCCAGGGCGCAGATGTCGACCGCCCGCGCCCGTGCTATAAGGCTGGATCATGGGCGCGGATCCGGTCTTCCTGACGCGCGCGGCCGAAGGGTTGGACCGTCGCGGCTTCACCGTCGAAGAGGTCGAGGCGATGATCAGCGCCGGCGTCATCCACGCCGACGAGAAGTTCGAGCTCATCGAGGGGGAGATCGTCCCTGTGAACCCACAGGCGATGCCGCACCTGACCATGAAGGCGCGGCTGGCCCGCGCCCTGCTCGCAACCTGCCCTGCGCACATCGACATCGCCCAGGACGCGACGGTCATGCTGGGACGCCGGTCGTTTTTCGATGCCGACATCCTCGCGTTTCAGGCCGATCCTACGCGCCGCTACGTCGCGCCGGCGGACGCTCTGCTGGCGGTCGAGATCGCCGACTCCAGTCGGGCGCGCGACCTCTTCACCAAGGCGCCCCGCTACGGCGCGGCCGGCCTGGCCGAGCTTTGGGTCGTCGAGCTCAACGAGCAGCAGACCTATGTCTTCCGCTCCCCCGGCACGGCCGCCTGGAGCGAGCCGGCGCGGGTCGGGTTCGACGAGCCGATTTCACCCCTATTCCTCCCGGACGCCGCCATCCGCCTGGGCCCGATGACGTGAAGCGCCCGCCGGATGGATGATCCGGCGGGCGCTTGGTCTTGGGTGCGGGGATAGGATTTGAACCTATGACCTTCAGGTTATGAGCCTGACGAGCTACCGGGCTGCTCCACCCCGCGGCAAAGGCTGGCAAGTTCGTGAAGAAGGGTCAGGGCGGTAACGGCGCATCCTCTTGGCAGACCTGGCGACGACCTACTCTCCCGCGCCTTGAGACGAAGTACCATCGGCCCTGGAGGGCTTAACGACCGAGTTCGGAATGGGATCGGGTGGGGACCCTCCGGCATAGCCACCAGGTCAACGAAGAGGATGCGAGAAGACATCATTACCCACCGCCGGCAAAACCGTTGGCGCACATGAGTTTTGATGAGAACGATCAAGCCTATCGAGCGATTAGTACCAGTAAGCTGCACGCGTCGCCGCGCTTCCACACCTGGCCTATCAACGTGATGGTCTATCACGGCTCTCGGCGAAGCCTTGTTTCGAGGTGGGTTTCCCGCTTAGATGCTTTCAGCGGTTATCCCGTCCATACTTAGCTACCCTGCTGCGCGGCTGGCGCCACGACAGGTCCACCAGAGGTATGTCCATCCCGGTCCTCTCGTACTAAGGACAGATCCTCTCAAGCTTCGTACACCCACGGCAGATAGGGACCAAACTGTCTCACGACGTTCTGAACCCAGCTCACGTACCACTTTAATCGGCGAACAGCCGAACCCTTGGGACCTGCTCCAGCCCCAGGATGTGATGAGCCGACATCGAGGTGCCAAACTTTGCCGTCGCTATGGACGCTTGGGCAAAATCAGCCTGTTATCCCTAGAGTACCTTTTATTCGTTGAGTGATGGCCCTTCCACGCAGAACCACCAGATCACTATGGCCGACTTTCGTCTCTGATCGACTTGTCAGTCTCTCAGTCAGGCGGGCTTATGCCATTGCACTCGACGAGCGATTTCCGACCGCTCTGAGCCCACCATCGCGCGCCTCCGTTACACTTTGGGAGGCGACCGCCCCAGTCAAACTGCCCGCCACGCCATGTCCCGGACCCGGATGACGGGCCGCGGTTAGACGTCAGCAACAATAAGGGTGGTATTTCAAGGTTGGCTCCGCCGGAACTGGCGCCCCGGTTTCATAGCCTCCCACCTATCCTACACATGTTGCTGCTAACGCCAAGGCGAAGCTGCAGTAAAGGTTCATAGGGTCTTTCCGTCTGACCGCGGGAACCCCGCATCTTCACGGGGAATTCAATTTCGCTGAGCCTATGCTGGAGACAGCGGGGAAGTCGTTACGCCATTCGTGCAGGTCGGAACTTACCCGACAAGGAATTTCGCTACCTTAGGACCGTTATAGTTACGGCCGCCGTTTACCGGGGCTTCAATTCGGAGCTTGCACCCCTCCTTTTAACCTTCCGGCACCGGGCAGGCGTCAGACCCTATACGTCGCCTTGCGGCTTCGCAGAGCCCTGTGTTTTTGATAAACAGTCGCTACCCCCTGGCTTGTGCCACTCACTCCCGGTTGCCCGGGGTGAGTCACGCTTATCCCGAAGTTACGCGTGCAATTTGCCGAGTTCCTTCAGCATAGTTCTCTCAAGCGCCTTGGTATACTCTACCAGTCCACCTGTGTCGGTTTCGGGTACGGTCTCCGTCAGAGTTATTTCCAGGAACCCCTTCACTGCCGGGAGCAATCCAGTCAGCCCCGACAATTTACGGAATTCGTCACTTCTGACTGGCTCAGGAATATTCAGCCTGATTCCCATCGATTACGCCTTTCGGCCTCACCTTAGGGGCCGGCTAACCCTGCGCAGATTAGCTTTACGCAGGAACCCTTGGACTTTCGGCGAGAGTGTCTCTCACACTCTTTGTCGCTACTCATGTCAGCATTCTCACTTCCGATACCTCCAGCCAGGCTCGCGCCTGACCTTCACCGGCTTACGGAACGCTCCGCTACCGCGCACCCGAGACGCATCCCGGGTGCACCCATACCTTCGGCGAACGGCTTGAGCCCCGTTACATTTTCCGCGCAGGATCGCTTGACCAGTGAGCTGTTACGCTTTCTTTAAATGATGGCTGCTTCTAAGCCAACATCCTGGTTGTCAGTGCAATCCCACATCGTTTCCCACTTAGCCGTTACTTGGGGGCCTTAGATGATGGTTAGGGTTGTTTCCCTTTTCACGAC
>DATKRO010000037.1:62500-133793 GCA_035532115.1 Caulobacteraceae bacterium
TCGCCTTAGGTTTGGACATGGGGCGAAACCAGTCCGTATACGTTGCGTCGCCTCGCGTGGTTCGGCGGCAGGAGTTCAATTCGATCAACGGCCGCCGCCGACGGCCCCGGGCGAACGGAGGTCACGGATGCTGAGCCAGTGGGAACTCGTCGCGCGACTGCTGCTGGCGGCGGGTCTCGGCAGCGTCGTCGGGCTCGAACGCGAGCGTCTGCAGTGGGCCGCGGGGCTGCGCACGCACATGCTGGTCAGCGTCGGCTCGTGCCTGATCATCATCGTTTCGGCCTATGGCTTCCGCTCGGTTCTGAGCCAGCGGGTGGTTCTGGACCCCTCGCGGATCGCCGCCCAGGTGGTCACCGGCGTCGGCTTCCTCGGCGCGGGGTCGATCATCCTGCGCAACGAGGCGATCAAGGGCCTGACCACGGCGGCGAGCATCTGGGCCGTCGCCGGCATCGGTCTGGCCTCCGGCGCCGGCCTCTACAGCGCGGCCGTCGTCACGACCTTGATCATCCTCGTCATTCTGGCGGGACTGAAGCCGCTGGAGGAGCGGTTCCGGGCATCGCGCACCAATCTCGAATTGCACATCAAGACGCGCCGAGGCGATCTCTCCCTGGGGCGGCTGGAGCAGGCCCTCGGCGGGCGCGCCGGCCGCGTCAAGCAGATCGTCGTCCGGCCGGCCGAAGATGACGCGCTGGACGACGTGACGCTCTTGCTGACGCGCGTCTCGGCCGCGGACACGGCCGACATCGTGCGCAAGCTGAAGGCGGTGGACGGCGTTCTGCAGATCGGCGAGGCCAACGCCTGAGCCGCGCCTGCGCCCGCGGGTGCTCCAGTCAGGCGGCGGGCGCGGCCCCCAGGGGCCTCCAGGCGCTCTCGAGCCAGGCGTCTTCGCGCCGCCAGGCATGAATCTCGCCGCAGCGCTCGCAGCGGAAGCTGTATTCGCCGCGCAACGCCTCGAAGGCGGACGGGCGCAGCCTCATGATGGTGTTCACCGCCGTGCCGGTGGCGGGGCATCTGATCACCACGCGCTGGATGGCGTCGCTCACCGGCGCGGCCTGTAGGGCGCACGCCGTCCCGGCCCGGTCGGCGGCGCGCCCTCGCGATGGCGGAAGATCAGTCGGCCGCGGGTGAGATCATAGGGCGTCATCTCCACCGTGACCCGGTCGCCCACCATGCTGCGGATGCGGTGCTTGCGCATCTTGCCGGCGGTGTAGACCAGGATCATCCGGTCGCCGTCGAGCTTCACGCGGAACTGGCCGCCCGGCAGGATCTCGGCGATGACGCCTTCCAGTTCAAGGGCTTCTTCCTTGGCCATGCGCCTCCTCTGGGCAGCGGAGTCAGAGCCCCGCGAGTGAGAAACGTCGCCAGTCGACCCGCGGAGGGGCGAGAACTCCACCCGGCCCTCGAGGGCCGGGTGGATGGTCTTGCGCGCCTCAGGCCGACTGCAGGTCGACGGCGGACTCGCGCCCGGTCTTGCCGTCGCGCTGCACGTCGTAGCCGACCTTCTGGCCTTCGACCAGACGCCCCAGGGTCGAGCGCTCGACCGCGGAGATGTGCACGAAGACGTCGCGACCGCCTTCATCCGGCTGGATGAAGCCGAAGCCCTTGACGTTGTTGAACCACTTGACGGTTCCGGTATTCATGGAAAATCCTTTCGGGATATGTCAGACGCCGCCGCGCCTTGGCGCAGCGATCAAATTCTCGGAGAGGTCGAAGGCAGGCCCGGGCTCGATCCAGAACCGAGCGTAGGAGAGCAACCGAACCAATGGCGATATTCGATCGCCGCCAGATAGCAGCTCTTCTAGGCAACTACAAGCTCTGCTGAGGCATTGGCCGCCCGCGAAGACGCGTCTCTTCTGTCGTTCGCAGGCGGGACCAGTCAGGCGCGGGCCGCGCTCCAGCCGCCGCGCCCGCCGCCGCTGCGCGAGGCGCCCGACGCGGGCTGGCGCTGCCCCCAGCCGCCTTTGCGGCCGCGGTGCGACTTGGCGGCCGGTTTTGCAGCCGGCGCGGCCTGGGTCAGCGGCCGGGCCCGGTCGAGGCGGTGGTCCTCGGCGGGAATCTCCAGCCGCGTCAGCTTCTCGATGTCGCGCAGCAGGCCGCGTTCGGCGCGGTCGCACAGGGTGATGGCGACGCCTTCGGCGCCGGCCCGCGCGGTGCGCCCGATGCGGTGGACGTAGGCTTCCGGCGTGTTCGGCAGCTCGAAATTGATCACGTGGGTGACCGCCTCGACGTCGATCCCGCGCGCGGCGATGTCGGTGGCCACCAGGGTGCGGACCTGACCGGACTTGAAGGACGCCAGCGCCCGCTCGCGCTGGCCCTGGCTCTTGTCCCCATGGATCGCGGCCGCGTCCAGGCCCGCGGCGGCCAGGTGCTTGGCCACCCGGTCGGCGCCGCGCTTGGTGCGGGTGAAGACGATGGCCCGGCGCACCGCCTGGGTGGAGAGCAGCTGCACCAGAAGCTCGCGCTTGGCCTCGGCCTCGACATGCAGGACCTTCTGGGCGACCCGTTCGACCGTGGTCGCCTGCGGCGCCACGCGCACTTCGCGGGGATTCTTCAGAATCTCCCCTGCGAGCGCGGCGATCGCTGCGGGCATGGTGGCCGAGAAGAAGAGGGTCTGGCGCTCCGCGGGCAGGCGTCGGATGATCTTGCGGATCGGCTCGAGGAAGCCGAGGTCGAGCATCTGGTCGGCCTCGTCGAGCACGAAGACTTCGGTCTCGTCGATGCGCACCGTGCCCTGGCCGAGATGGTCGATCAGTCGGCCCGGCGTGGCGACGAGCACGTCGACGCCGCCCGCCACGGCGCGCAGCTGGCCGCCATATTTGACCCCGCCCACGAACACCGCGACCGTAACGTGCGAGCGGGCGCCATAGGTGCGCACGCTGTCGGCGATCTGCTGGGCCAGCTCGCGGGTCGGCGCGAGCACCAGCACCCGGCAGGCGCGGCGGCCCGGCCGGCGCGGCTCGGCCGCCAGGCGCTGGAGGATGGGCAGTGCGAAGGCGGCGGTCTTGCCGGTGCCGGTCTGGGCCACGCCGAGGATGTCGTGACCGGCGAGGATCGAGGGGATGGCCCGGGCCTGGATCGGCGTCGGGCTCGTGTAGCCTTCGGACTGGAGCGTGGCGAGCAGGCTCTGGGTCAGTCCGAGGTTGGCGAATTCAGTCAATGTATGTGCTTTCTAAGAGGATGTGCGCCTGCGGCGCGTCCGGCCCAGGGGGCGGCGCGCAACGGGGGCGGGATGCGATAAACGCCCCGCGTGATCAGGCGTCTTCAGTTGGATGAGGCTCGGGCGCTCGGCGAAGGGTCTTCTCGAGGAAAACCCCTACGCGGCCGGCAGCCGGACGGCGCCCGGTGATTCGAGCGCGAGGCTCATATGGGCGCTTCGTCCGGCAATGTCCAGCTTCCTGTTGGTCGCGGATGCGCGTCGCGGTCCGGATTCGCGCCAGCTTCGCTGATCGGCGCCTCGGAATTGCGGACTCCGACAGGCTGGTGATGATAGGGTTTGGTGCGATGCAGTCGCGCCAGGTCGCCAGCGCCGGCAGGAGAGATTCATGAACGCGCGGTCCAAGGTCGTTCCCGGTCGGATCGAAAGACTGAACCCGGGCGTCACGTTCAAGGCGCAGATCGACAAGGCCGCGCACGACGGCCTCGACCCCTCGTCGCTGCTGCTGCAGCTGACCCGCAGCGATGTCTCCAGGCTGAAGCGCGACAAGAGCCTTTCGGCCACCGACATCAGCTTCGCCAATGGCGAGATGCGCTACCTCGGCGTCCGGATCTCCGAGGGCGAAGTCGCCGTCAGCGCGCTGGTCGTGCCGCAGGCCTGAAGGGGCCGGCGCAGCGCTGGGGACCGGTCGGTCGACGCCAAGAGGATGCTATGAACGCCCATGTCGGCCGGTTGGCCGCGGCCCTGGCCAGCCTGTGCATCGGCATCGGTGGCGCCCGCGTCCAGGCGCAGCCCCTGCAATGCAGCGGCGCGCCCACCTCGACCAGGTTGATCATCGACGTCGAGGGCGTGCGGAGCGACCGCGGCTTCGTCGTGGGAACCCTCTACGGGCCGGACAAGCGCCGATTCCTGCGCAAGCACGGCTGGCTCCTCGTCTGGCGCACGCCCGCCAGGAGAGGACAGACCGTGCTCTGCACCTATCTTCCGGCGCCCGGATACTACGCGGCGGTGATCTATCAGGACGCCGACGACAACGGCGTCCTGGACCAGGGCCTCTTCGGGTTCCCACTGGAGGGATACGGCTTCTCGAACAACGCGCGTCCGTTCCTTGGCCCACCCTCCCTGCGGTCGGCGAAGTTCTTCGCCAGGCAAGGCGATACGGTCTTGCACGTCCGGCTGCGGTATCCGTAATCACGGCGCGGCCACGGGGGTTCGGCGCAAGCAGATGATCCAGCCGGGCGATCCCATCCTGGTGACCGGCGCCACGGGCTTCGTGGGATCGGCCGTGCTGCGCGCGGTCGTGGAACGCGGCGCCAGGGCGCGGGTGCTGGCCCGCCCAACCAGCGCCCGCGCCAATCTCGCGGGCCTGGATTGTGAGGTCGTCGAGGGCGACATGCGCGACGCCGCCGCCATGGCGAGGGCGTCGGGCGGCATCAGGTATCTCTTCCACGTCGCCGCCGACTATCGGCTATGGAGCCGCGATCCGGGCGACCTGCATCGCGCCAACCTCGAGGGAACGCGCACGGTGATGGAGGCGGCGCTGGCCGCCGGCGTCGCGCGCGTCGTCCATACCTCCAGCGTCGCCACCTTGAGAGCCGCCGGCGCGGACGCCGTGATCGACGAGACGGCGCCGCTGCGAGAACACGAAGCCATCGGCGCCTACAAGCAGAGCAAGGTGGCCGCCGAACGTCTGGTGGAAGCGATGGCCATCGAGCGCGGCCTTCCCGTGGTGATCGTCAATCCCTCCACGCCCATCGGCCCCGGCGACCTGCGCCCGACTCCCACCGGGCGCATGCTGCTCGAGGCCGCGCGGGGCCGCTTGCCCGCCTTCGTCGACACCGGCCTCAACCTCGTGCACGTGGACGACGTGGCCGCCGGTCACCTGGCGGCGCTGGCGAAGGGGCGCCTGGGCGAGCGTTACATCCTCGGCGGCCAGAACGCCTCCTTGCGCGAACTGCTGGCGGCGATCGCCGCTCTCACCGGCCGCCGTGCGCCCAGCCTCGCCCTGCCGCGCGCCCCGCTCTATCCCTTGGCGCTGGCCGCCGAGAGCCTGGCGCGGATCACCGGGCGCGAGCCCCTGGTTACACGCGACGCCCTCAGGATGGCTGCGCATCACATGTTCTTCACCTCGAAGAAGGCGGAAACCGAGCTGGGCTACGAGGCCCGTCCCTACCAGGGCGCCCTCGCCGACGCGCTCGCCTGGTTCGCCAGGGCCGGCTATCTGCCATGAGCGCGGCGCTCGTGCTTGGCGCCGGCGCGCTGGCGGCTTGGATATATCTGCTGACCGGCCGCGGGCGGTTCTGGATGGCGCGCGAGCGCGACGAACGCGATGTTCCGCCAGCGCCGGCGATCTGGCCATCGGTCGTCGCCATAATCCCGGCGCGCGACGAAGCCGACGTGATCGGGCGTGCGGTCGGGAGCCTTCTCGGCCAGGAGTACCCCGGGCGGCTGGACATCGTCGTGGTGGACGACGCCAGCTCCGATGGAACGGCGAGGCAGGCAGCGGCCGCCGGGCCTGGCGCCGGCGAGCGCCTGGCGGTGATCCGCGGCCGGCCGCTTCCAAAGAGCTGGACCGGGAAGCTCTGGGCAGTGAGCCAGGGCGTCGAGGCGGCGACGATCGCCGACCCGCCGGACTATCTGCTGATCACCGACGCCGACATCGCCCATGCGCCGCAGACCTTGGCGCGGCTGGTGCGCCGCGCCGAGTCGAAGCGCCTCGTCCTGGTGTCGCTGATGGCGCGGCTCCAGGTCGAGACTTGGCCGGAGCGGCTGCTGATTCCCGCCTTCGTCTTCTTCTTCGACATGCTCTACCCTTTCGCCTGGGTGAACGATCCCCGGCGGGCGACGGCCGCGGCGGCGGGCGGGTGCATGCTGGTGCGGCGAAAAGCCCTGGAGCGCGCCGGCGGCGTCGCCGCCATCCGCGGCGAGATCATCGACGACTGCGCGCTCGCCGAGCGGCTGAAGGCGCAAGGTCCGATCTGGCTCGGCCTCACCGAGAGCGCCCGATGCCTGAGGCCCTACCGGACGTTCGCGCAGATCGGCGCGATGGTCTCGCGTTCGGCTTACGCCCAGTTGCGCTACTCGCCCGTCCTGCTCGCGGCGACGGTGGCGGGAATGGCGCTGCTCTACATCGCCCCGCCCGGGCTCGCCCTCTTCGCCGCCGGGCGGGCTCGCTGGCTGGGGCTGGCCGCCTGGGGGCTCATGGCCGTCTCCTTTCAACCGATGCTGCGCTTCTATCGCCGCTCGCCGCTGTGGGGGCCGGCCCTGCCCGTGATCGGGCTCGCCTACACGGCCTTCACGGTGTGGTCCGCGCTGCAGGTCTGGCGCGGCCGCGGCGGCATGTGGAAGGGCCGTTCCCAGGCCCTGGCGGCGCCGCGATGAGCATGGCGGCCGAGCTATCCTCGGGCAAGGGCGCGGCGGACGAGAACTTCCCGGTCGCCTCGCACCTCGTCGCCGCCCGCCACCGCCCCCTGATCCTCGCCTTCTACAGGGTGGCGCGGCTGGCCGACGACATCGCCGATCACGCCGGCGCCCCGCCGCAGCAGAAACTGGAGCGGCTCGCCGAGATCGAATCCTCCCTCCTGGGCCAAGGCGCCGCCGTCCCCCAGGCCGTCGCGTTGCGCGCGCTCCTCGATGCGCGCGGGATGAGCCCGCTCCACATGCTCGACCTGCTCGAGGCTTTCCGCCGCGACGTGACCAAGCTTCGCTATGAAGACTGGGACGAGCTGATGGACTATTGCCGCTATTCGGCCGCGCCGGTGGGCCGGTTCGTGCTCGACCTCCACGGGGAGCCTCGCTCGACCTGGCCGCGCTCGGACGCGCTCTGCGCCGCGCTGCAGGTGATCAACCACCTGCAGGATTGCGGCAGCGACTTTCTGGAGCTCGATCGAGTCTATCTGCCGCGCGACGCCCTGGATGGCCACGACGCGCGCGTGGAGATGCTGGGCGCCGCCGTCGCCGACCCGGCGCTCGGCGCTGCGATCCATGGTCTGGCGGAGCGAACGCTCGGCTTGCTCGACGCGGCCGAACCGTTCGCCCGCCAGGTCAAGGATCTCAGGCTGGCGCTCGAGATCGGCGTCATCCATCGGCTGGCGCGAAGTCTCGCCGGGCGCCTCGCCCGTCTGGACCCCCTCGCCGAGAAGGTGCGCCATCGCCGCTGGGAGGCGCTGGGCTTGGCCGTGCTGGGCCTCGGCGGGACGCTGGCGACGCGCATCGGCTCTCGGCAAGCTGGACCAGCGGGGCCATAACGGGCGCATGGATAGGTTCTCCGACGACTCCGGCGCCCAGAAGACCCAGAGCCAGGCTTCCGGAAGCTCCTTCTACGCCGGCATGCGCCTGCTGCCGCCGGCCGAGCGCGCCGCCATGTTCGCCGTCTACGCCTTCTGCCGCGCCGTCGACGACGTCGCCGACGAGCCCGGCCCGACGGCGGCGGAGCGCCACCGCCTGCTCGACGCCTGGCGCGCCGACCTGGGCGCCCTCTTCGCCGGCTCGCCGCCTGACCGCATCGCCTATCTGGTCCAGCCGATGCGTCGCTTCGACCTGGCCATGGACGACTTCCTTGCGGTGGTCGACGGGATGCGCATGGACGTGGACGGACCGATCCGGGCGCCGGACTACGCCACGCTCGACCTCTACTGCGATCGGGTGGCGAGCGCCGTGGGCCGGCTTTCGGTGCGAATCTTCGGCATGCCCGCGGCGCCCGGGCGCACCCTGGCCCATCACCTGGGCCGCGCGCTGCAGCTCACCAACATTCTGCGCGACGTCGACGAGGACGCGGCCATGGGGCGGCTCTACCTGCCGGCCGAGGCGCTCGCCGCGGCGGGCATGGAAACGACCGATCCGGCCGCCGTCATGGCCGACGCCCGGATCGATGCGGCCTGCCGCTGGGTTTCGGCGAAGGCGCGCGAGCACTATCGCCAGGCGGACGCGGTGCTGAGCACGCGGCCGGGCGGGCGCATCCGCTCGCCGCGGCTGATGCGGGCGGTCTACGAGGAGATACTCGGGCGCATGGAGAGCGAGAGCTGGGCCCCGCCGCGGCGGCGGGTGAAGCTGGGAGCGCCGCGCCTCGCCTGGATCATCCTGCGCCATGGCCTCGTCGACTGATGGGCGTCGCGAAGGTCTATGTCGTCGGCGCCGGCCTTTCCGGGCTGGCCGCCGCCGTGCGCCTGGCCGGCCGCGGCGTCGCCGTGGAACTGATCGAGACGGCGGCCAAGGCGGGAGGGCGCTGCCGGTCCTATTTCGACTCCGGTCTCGGCATGACCATCGACAACGGCAACCACCTCGTCCTTACCGGCAACCGCGCTACCTTCGGCTATCTACGCGCCATCGGCGCCGAGCACCGGCTGGCGGGGCCGAAGGAGGCGGTGTTCGACTTCTGCGACGTGCGCGACGGCCGGCGCTGGACGGTGCGGCCCAACCGTGGACCCATCGCCTGGTGGACGCTCTCCAGCCGCCGCCGCGTGCCGGGGACCAAGGCGCGCGACCATCTGGCGCTGCTGGCCCTGCTCGGACCGCAGGGCCGCCGGCGCCTCGGCGAAGCCATCGCGTGCGAAGGTCCGCTCTGGGAGCGCCTGATCGAGCCCTTGATGCTGGCCGCCCTCAACATCGAACCGGCGCGCGGCTCGGCCGCCCTGGCGGCGGCGGTGGTTCGCGAGACCCTGGCGCTCGGCGGGCAGGCTTGCCGTCCCAGAATCGCCACGCCCAGCCTCGAGGCCGCCTTCGTCGCACCGGCGCTGGCGTTTCTCGAGCGTCGCGGCGCGCGGCTGAGGTTCGGCCGAAGGTTGCAGTCGCTTGCCTTCGAAGGACGGCGCGTCGTCGGCTTGCGTCTCGCCGGCCAGGATCTGAGCGTCGGCGCGGACGACGCGGTCGTGCTGGCGCTGCCGCCATGGGTGGTCGGCGACCTGATTCCGCAGCTGCAGGTCCCCGACGCCTTCACCGCGATCGTCAACGCCCACTACCGCATCGCCGCGCCGGCGGGCGCGCCGGCCATGCTCGGGGTCATCGGCGGCCGCGCCCAGTGGATCTTCGCCTTCGAAGACCGCATCTCGGTGACCGCGAGCGGCGCGGACGCGATCGTCGAACTCGCCCGGCCGCAGCTGGCGGCGATGTTCTGGCGCGACGTGGCCAAGGTCCATGGCCTGGCGCCGGAGCTTCCGCCCTGGCAGATCGTCAAGGAAAGGCGCGCCACCTTCGCGGCCACCCCGGCGCAAGCGGCCAGGCGCCCCGGCGCGCGCACCTGCTGGACCAACCTGGCGCTGGCCGGGGACTGGACGGACACCGGGCTGCCGGCCACCATCGAGGGGGCGGTCCGATCAGGCGACAAGGCGGCGCGGCTGGTGCTGGCGTGAGGCGAGAGGCGCAGACGACGGCGAGCCGGGAGGCGTCGCCCGCGATGGACGCCATCGAGCGCGCGGTCGAGAGCGCCGCAGCGGCGCTCATGCGGCTGCAGCGCCCGGACGGTCACTGGGTGTTCGAACTGGAAGCCGACGCCACCATTCCGGCCGAGTACGTCCTCTTCGTCCACTATCTCGGCGAGCCGGCCGATCTGGAGCTCGAGCGCAAGATCGGCGTCTATCTGCGACGCATCCAGGGCGAGCACGGGGGTTGGCCGCTCCACCACGCCGGCGATCTGGACGTCAGCGCCACGGTCAAAGCCTACTTCGCCCTGAAGATGATCGGCGACGATCCCGGCGCGCCGCACATGGTCCGTGCGCGCGAGGCCCTGATCGCGCGCGGCGGCGCCGGGGCCTGCAACGTCTTCACGCGGATTCTCCTGGCCCTCTTCGGCATCCTCGACTGGGGCGCCGTGCCGCGGCTGCCGGTGGAGATCATGCTGCTGCCGCGCTGGTTTCCTATTCACCTGTCGAAGATTTCCTATTGGGCGCGCACGGTGATCGTACCGCTGCTGGTCTTGCGCAGGCTGAAGCCGCGCGCTCGCAATCCGCGCGGCGTGAGCCTCGACGAACTCTTCACCCGCCCGCCGCTCACGATCCGCCGGCTTGCGAGGGGCGCGCATCAGAAGGAGCCCTGGGCGAGCTTCTTCTTCGCCCTGGACCGCGTGCTCGCCGTGGCCGAGCCGCGCTTTCCCAAGCGCCCCCGCGAACGGGCGACGCGCAAGGCCATCGCCTTCGTCGACGAACGGCTGAACGGCGAGGACGGGCTCGGCGGCATCTTCCCGGCCATGGTGAACGCCGTGATGATGTACGACGCCCTGGGCTATCCTCCCGAACACCCGCTGAGGGCCACCGCCCGCCGCGCCGTCGACAAGCTCCTGGTGGTGAAGGCCGACGAAGCCTATTGCCAGCCCTGCTTCTCGCCCGTCTGGGATACGGCGCTGGCGAGCCACGCGCTGCTCGAAGCGGCCGGTCCCGCCGCAGAGGCCGCCGCGAACCGCGGCCTGCAATGGCTGAAACCGCTTCAGGTGCTGGACGTGGCCGGCGACTGGGCGGTCGAGCGGCCACGGGTGCGCCCCGGCGGCTGGGCCTTCCAGTACGCCAATCCCCATTACCCCGACCTCGACGACACCGCTGTCGTGGTCATGGCCATGGACCGAGCCCGCGCCCCGCCCGGATCGGGGCCCGACTATGGCGAGGCGATCGCCCGCGGCCGTGCGTGGATCGAAGGTCTGCAGAGCCGCAACGGCGGCTGGGCCGCCTTCGACGCCGACAATGTGCACCACTACCTGAACAACATTCCGTTCGCCGACCACGGCGCCCTGCTCGATCCGCCCACCGCGGACGTGGCGGCCCGGTGCGTCAGCATGCTGGCCCAGCTCGGCGAGCCCCTCGACGCGCCCCGCATGCGGGCCGCCCTCGCCTACCTGGAACGCGAGCAGCTGGCCGACGGCAGCTGGTTCGGCCGCTGGGGCGTGAACTATATCTACGGGACCTGGTCGGTGCTTTGCGCGCTCGGGGCCGCCGGGCTCGCCCCGGACGCCCCGATGGTGCGCCGCGCCGCCGCCTGGCTGGTCGCGATCCAGAACGAGGATGGCGGGTGGGGCGAAAGCTGCGCCAGCTACGGGCTGGATTACCGCAGCTACCAGCCCTACCCTTCCTGCGCCTCCCAGACCGCCTGGGCGCTGCTTGGGCTGATGGCGGCCGGCGAGATCGACCACCGCGCGATCTCCCGCGGCGTCGCCTGGCTCGAGGCCCATCAGGGTCGCGACGGCTTCTGGCCCGAGGACCACTACACCGGCGGCGGCTTCCCGCGGGTCTTCTACCTGCGCTACCACGGCTATTCGAAGTTCTTCCCGCTCTGGGCGCTCGCCCGCTATCGCAACCTGAAGCGCAGCAACGAGCGGCGCGTCGCCTTCGGCATGTGATGAGCGGGCCGCCGGACGTGGGCGCCATCCTGGCCGTGGTCGGCATGACGCGGGAAGCCAGGATCGTGGCGGCGACGCCGGTGGTCGTCGGCGCCGGCGCTCTGGCGCGCCGCCTGGAAGGCGATCTCTCCGGCGGGCTCGCCGGCGTGGTCAGCTTCGGCCTTTGCGGCGCCCTCGACCCGGCCCTCGAGATCGGCGATGTGCTGGTGGGCGAGGCGGTGTCGGCCGGCGCAGAGGTCATCGCCGCCGACGCCGAGTGGTCGCGGCGCCTGCTCGGCGCCCTGGCGGGTGCGTTGCCGGCCAGGTTCGCCGGCGCAGAGCGACCGATCGCGAGCGTCCCGGAAAAGGCCGAACTGCGGCGGCGGACCGGCGCGGCGGCGGTGGACATGGAGTCTGCGAGCGTCGCCCGGCTGGCGCGCCGCTCGGGGACGCCTTTCGCGGTGCTGAGGGCTGTCTCGGATACGGCCCGCCGGCCGCTGCCGTCGGCGGCCCGGGTGGGTCTGGGTCCGGATGGCCGCCCCGCCATGGGCGCGGTCCTGGCGTCCCTGGCCGCCAGGCCGTGGCAGGTCGGCGCGCTGATCAGAACCGCGCTGGAGGCCGAGGCGGCCTTGCGCGCCCTAGAGCGCGCGCGCCACCTTCTTGGCCCGAGGCTGGGTGGCCCTGATCTCGGCTAGGCGTTGTTCGACGTGACCGGAAAAGACGAATTCCGCCGGCCTCTGGGCGTCGAGTCCGATATCCACCGCCATCGGCCCTTCGGTGCGCACGCCGCGCAGCTTGACGCCGAGCGCCTTCAGCGGATGCTTCACCGTGTCGGCCACGGCGCTGGCCTCGAAGCCTGAATGCACCATGCAGTCGGCGCACTTCTCGTAATTGCCGACGCCATAGGCCTCCCAGTCGGTCTCCTCCATCAGCTCCTTGAAGGTCCGGGCGTAGCCTTCGCCGAGCAGATAGCAGGGACGTTGCCATCCGAAGACGTTGCGCGTGGGGTTGCCCCAGGGCGTGCAATGATAGGCCTGGTTGCCGGCCAGGAAGTCCAGGAACATGGTCGACTGGGTGAAGGACCAGGCCTTGCCGCGCCCCTGGCGGAAGATGTCGCGGAAGAGCTCCTTGGTGCGGGTGCGATTGAGGAAATGATCCTGGTCGGGCGCGCGCTCGTAGGCATAGCCCGGCGAGACGGTGATGCCGTCGACGCCCAGGGCCTTCATCTCGTCGAAGAACGCCGCGACGCGGTCCGCCTTGGCGCCCTGGAACAGGGTGCAGTTGAGGTTCGCCTGGAAACCCTTTGATTTGGCGAGCTTGATCGCCTTGACGGCAATATCGTAGACGCCGTCCTGGCAGACGGAGGCGTCATGCATCATCTGGTCGCCGTCGAGGTGGATCGACCAGGTGAAGAACGGATCGGGCTTGAACTGGTCGATCTTCTTGGTCAGCAGCAGGGCGTTGGTGCACAGGATCACGAACTTGCGCCGGGCCAGGAAGCCTTCCACTATCTTCGGCATCTCCCGGTGCAGCAGCGGTTCGCCGCCGGCGATGGAAACCACCGGCGCGCCGCATTCGTCGATCGCCTCCAGGCATTGGGCGACCGAGAGGCGCTGATTGAGGATCTCGTCGGGGTAGTCGATCTTGCCGCACCCGGCGCAGGCGAGATTGCAGCGGAACAGCGGCTCCAGCATCAGAACGAGCGGATAGCGGCGCACGCCGCTCAGCTGCTTGGAAAGGATGTAGGCGCCGACCCGCGCCGTCACCGCCAGAGGAATGCCCACGCACAAGCTCCTGTCGCATCGGGCCCGCGACTTCCGCGGCGATGCTCGCCGACTTATGCGCGCGGCCGGCGCCGATCAAGGCCCGAGCAGGCTTGGAACGCGGAGCGCGCCCTTCCTGTTGCTCCGGGGTCGACTTCAGGTTTGTCCGGCGCCTGAGTTTGCGGCTAAGACGAGCCGGCATGCGCTGCGTCGGGGCGGAGCCAGCTCGAGGAAAGTGGCGGTTGAGCGATTCGGCGCCGACGGGACGAAACCGCTTCAGGCGTTGGGGGATCATCGCCGCCCTGGCGGGTCTGGCGCTCTCGGCGGGCATCATCGTCACCGTCGGCTTCGACAAGGTGGTCGCAGCCTTTACCGAGATCGGCTGGCGGGGCTTGCTGGCGCTGTGCGCCACCTACATGCCGCCGCTGGCGATCCTGGCCACCGCCTGGTACGTCCTCGATGCGCGGGCGAGACCGAAGACCTGGATCACCTTCGTCTTCGCTCGCATGGTGCGCGACGCCTCCGGCGAACTCCTGCCGTTTTCGTCGCTGGGCGGCTTCGTCTTCGGCGCCAGAGCGGCGATCCTCGGCAAGGTCGAGCCCGTGCTGGCGATTTCGACCACGGCCCTCGACGTCACCGCCGAATTCATCGGCCAGCTCGGCTTCGCGGCCCTCGGTCTGGCGCTGCTTTCCTACAGTCCGACGGCGCCGCCTCAGGATCTGTTCATGTCGTCGATCCTGGGCCTGGTCGCGGGCGCGGTGGCGGCCGGCATCTTCATCCTGCTCCAGCACCGCGCCTCGGGTCCGCTGGAATGGGCGGCGGCGCGCTGGGCGCCCAGCGTGCTTGCCCGCACCAGCGCCGTCACCGCCTCGGTGCACGCGCTCTACCGGAAGCCGGGACGGTTGATCCTCAGCGCCTTCCTGCATCTCGTGGCCTGGGTCCTGGGCGCGGTGGGCGTGTGGGCGGGGCTCTGGATCGCCGGGCAGCACCAGTTGACCATCAGGACCATCGTCGGCGTCGAAAGCCTCGTCTATGTCGTGCGCACCGTCACCTTCGCCGCGCCGATGGGCCTTGGCGTGATCGAAGGCGGCTATGTGATCGTCGGCCATCTGTTCGGATTGCCGGCTGAACTGGCGCTCGCCATCTCGCTCATCAAGCGCCTGCGCGACATCGTCATCGGCGTTCCGGCCCTGGCGCTGTGGCAGGTGCTGGAGGGCCGGCGGCTGCTCATCGCCCCGGCGGCTCTGGCCGGGGCGCCGGCGAACGCCGATCAATGCGGCGGCGAGGCTTTGTCGAAGCCCGACCAGCAGTCGTCGTAGCCGGGCTGCAGCGACGCCGTCTCCAGCGCGAAGGCGGTGGGCCGCAGCACCCATCGGCATTCCAGCATGAACGCCAGCACGTCCGTGAGCTTGTGCGGCGTCAGCTCCGCCTCCTGGGCGCGGCGATAGCTCTCCCGGTCGGGGCCGTGCGCGCTCATCTGGTTGTGCAGCGAGGCGCCGCCGGGCGCAAATCCCTCCGACTTGGCGTCATAGGCGCCCTGGATCAGACCCATGAACTCGCTCATCACGTTGCGGTGGAACCAGGGGGGCCGCAAGGTGTCCTCGGCCACCTGCCAACGCGGCGGAAACACCACCAGATCGCAGTTGGCGAGCCCCGGCGTCTCGCTGGGCGAGGTCAGCACGGTGAAGATCGACGGATCGGGATGATCGAAGCTTATCGATCCGACGGCGTTGAACCGCGCCAGGTCGTATTTGCAGGGCGCGAGGTTGCCGTGCCAGGCGACCACGTCGAACGGCGAGTGGCTCAATCTGGTCGCCCAGAGCCGCCCCTGGAATTTCTGCACCAGTTCGGTGTCGCGATCCTCGTCCTCGAAGGCGGCGCGGGGCGTCAGGAAGTCGCGCGGGTTGGCGAGCCCGTTCGCTCCGATCGGGCCGAGTTCCGGAAGCCGCAGCAAGGCGCCGAAATTCTCGCAGACGTAGCCGGCCGCCCCGGCGCCTGCGAGCTCGACCCGAAACCGCACGCCCCGTGGCACCACCGCGATTTCGCCGGGCCGGGCCTCGAGGATCCCGAACTCGGTCACGAGCCGGAGCGCGCCCTCTTGCGGAATCAGAACGAGTTCGCCGTCGGCGTCGAAGAAGGCGCGCCCCTGCATGGAACGGTTGGCGCGGTAGAGATGGATCGCCGCCCCCGCTCCGATCGCCGGATCGCCGCAGCCGGCGTAGGTCGTCAGTCCATCCAGGAAATCCATCGGCGCCGCGGGCCCGCTCGGCGGATCCCAGCGCAGTCGGTTCGGCGGCGCCGCCGCCTCGTCGAAGGGCGCGCCGCGCAGGCGCCCCTGCGGGTGGGGCGCGAACCGCGGGTGCGCGGCGCTGGGCCGCAGCCGGTAGAGCCAGGCGCGGCGGTTCTCCGCCCTTGGCTGGGTGAAGGCGGTGGCCGAGAGTTGCTCGGCGTAGAGACCGAACGGCGGCCGCTGCGGCGAATTGCGGCCCAGCGGCAGTGCGCCTTCGACAGCCTCGCTGGCGAAGTGGTTGCCGAAGCCGGACATGTACGCTTCGGCGCCGCGCGCGCTCGTCATGGCGTCCTCCCGAAAGATGCAACGCGCGGGAGACTAGTCGCCCGCTGCATCGAAATCGACGAGGTATGAATGCCTGCGTTCGGCATAGGCGCCCGGGTCGAAGCGCCGTCGCTTCAGATTGGCTGAACCGTTCGAACAGCCGCTTCGCGCCCCTTCCACCCCCGCTCGCGGCGAAGGAGTGAGGACGCCCTCCTCCTCACCCGTGAAACGGGGGAGGTGGCGCTCGGCGCGGCAGCGCCGGGCGTCGGAGGGGGCTGCGGGGGATCATTCGCATGCGCGCCCACCGCGCCTTGCCTGGGCGCGGCGAGGGCCCCGGGAGAAGCGCCATCGCTTCAGATTCGTTGTAGCGGCCCGCTAGCGCATTCGTGCGGGGAACGCGCCGCGCTGCATCCCGGCCGGACCGTCCTTGGTCGGCGCCAGCAGCGGCGGCGTGTAGTCGGCGATCCGCGCCAGCGCCGCGACATCGAGCAGCTCGAGCTCGCCGCACTGCAGGCGGATGAGGCCCTCGCGGCGCAGGTGCTGCAGGGTGCGGTTCATGTGGACCACCGAGAGGCCCAGGGCGTCGGCGAGGATTTCCTGGGTGAGCGGCATGGAGAAGCGCGATCCGCGCACGAGGCCGGCGAGTCCCAGGCGCCAGTGCAACTCGAGCAGCAGATGACCGGTGCGCTCGTAAGCCGTCTGCCGGCCGATGCGGACGAGATGATCCAGGAGAAAGATCTCCTCGAGCGCCGCGGACGTCTCGATGGCCGCCATCAGCCCAGCATGCTGCGGCTCTGCCGCCACCGCAGCCAAGGCGCGCGCGTCGGCGGTCGCGACAGAGGTCAGGGCGACCGTGACTGCGAGCGCCAGCGGACGTTGCCGCGGACCTGGCCAGATCAGGTCGCCGGGCAGGATGAATTCGAATATCTGACGCCGGCCATCGGGCAGCTCGCGCTGGCGGCACGCCCAGCCGGAAAGCATCAACCTCGGCATTCGCCGGCCGTCCCCGCAGATCTCGGCGCCGGCAGGTTGCGCCTGCCGCTGGGCCGCCAGCGAAGCGATGAGGAACCGGTCGGCGGCGGTCAGCGTCGCGAGTGCGCTCAGGCGGGCGCCGAGTGCGTCGAAGGCGCCGTTCGGGACGCCACGATGAGCTCTAAGATCAATGGCTTGGCTCACGGCGTCTCCCCCTTTCCTCGACGGGCGCCGCGCGCAAGCTGCGCCGCCCGCCTGCGATGACGAGAATCCCTGAACCGATCTTTAGTTCCCGCGAGGCGCGAAACGGCCCGCCCCGTCGGCCGCCGCTGGCGGCTCCCGACGCGCGGCGGCGCTCGCGCTTCGCTCAACCCGCGAGGAGCATTCCGGCGATGCGCTCGCGGGTGAACGGGAGATCGCGAAGCCGCGCGCCAAGCGCATGGGCGAGGGCGTTGCCGATGGCGGCCATCGCCGGGCCGAGCGAGACTTCGCCGGTGCCGACCGAGCGCTGGTCCTGGGCCATGACGAGTTCGACGTCCACCGGCGGGATCTCGTCGAACCGCAGGATGGGATAGTCGTCCCACGCCGTGGAGGCGACCCCCGCGCGAGCCAGGCGCACCTGTTCTTTCAGCGCCCAGCTCGCGGCCATGAGCATCCCGCCCTCGAGCTGGTTTCTGGCCCCGTCGGGATTGATCACCTGCCCGCAGTCGGCGACGCACCACATGTGCTCGAGGCGGACCTCGGTCTCGACGTTCAGGGCGACGGCGGCGGCGACATAGGCGCCGCGGTCGCGGTAGCGGCAATAGGCGAAGCCGAGGCCCCTGCCCGTCCCCGGCGCGCCGCGCCCGGACCATCCGGCCATCCGCGCGGTCCGCTCGATCACGTGGCGGCCGCGCGGATCGCCCACGTGCGCCAGCCGAAACGCCACCGGATCCTCCCCCGCCAGCTCGGCGAGTTCGTCCATGAAGCACTCGCCCGCATAGGTGTTCACCGGTCCGCCCAGCCCGCGCAAGGACGAGGTGCGCACGGGCGCCTGGACCAGATGCTCGGTGACGCGGCGGGTCGGGATCTCGTACGAAGGGACGGCGTTGAGGATGCCGCCGGAGAAGCGCACCCCGGGCGGCAGGTTCGCCGGCGGCGCCGGCGGCGGAGCGGGCGGCAGGCCGAGCGCGGTCTCGGCCAGGCAGCGGCCGCGACCGCCGGTATGCGAACCGCTCCAGATTTCGCTCTGATAGTCCGCGAGCCGGCCGCCCGCGTCGAGTTCGGCGGCCAGTTCTATGTGCATGGCCGTGCCCAGCGGCTCATGGCCAAACTCGTCTTCGCGTCGCCACTGGACGCGGATCGGCCGGCCGGGCCGGCGCACCGCGATCACCGCCGCGTCGACGGCCGCATCGTCGGAGCCGTTGTGTCCATAGGTCCCGGCGCCCTGGCCGTGGATCACCGTGATCCTGTCCGGCGCGAGATCGCAGACGCGCGCCAGCAGGGCTCGCAGGGGATAGACCCCTTGCGCATGGGTCCAGACGGTGAGAGCGTCATCGCCCATCAGCGCCAGGGCGCAGGACGGCCCCATGGAGCCATGGGCGATGTAGGGGCGGCTGTAGGAGGCCTGGAGGCGGCGCCGGTTCGAGGGCTGCGGCGATGGTTCCGGCGCGGGGAAGGTCTGGCGTGGCAGGTCCTTCAGGGACGCGCTCTGCGACAGGGCCGGCGAAAGCTCAGGGACGCCCTCCCACTCGGCGGTGCGTTCGGCCGCGGCGAGCGCGGCCTCGGCCGCGCCCTCGCTCTCGGACAGGAATGCGACGAACTGGGCCGCGCGCAGAATGTCGATCGCGGCACCCGCGCCGCGTCGGATCGCCGCTTCGTCGAGACCGGCGAGCCGCGCCTGGGGCCCGGGCTGGCGCAGCACGCGGGCGTGCAACAGGCCCGGCGGCGCGAGGTCGTGCAGAAACGCCGCCCCGAACAGCTTCGCCGCCAGGTCGAGCCGCTGCACGCTGCGGCCGACCAGCCGGTGCGCCGCCGGTGGTTTCGGCATCGCCGCCCCGCTGGGCGCCTGGCGAAGATCGACATCGCCCGTCAGCGCCCAGTAGTCGAGCCCGCTGGGCCGACCCTCGACGAGGAAGGCGCCGTCCTCGATGCCGAGGGCGCCCGGTGCGCAGGCGAGCCGGCGCGCCGCCGCGGCGGTGAACAGCGCCCGCACCTCGGCGCAGGCCTGGCGGACCGCAGCGCCGGAGGTCTCGGTGGACATGCTGCCGACGGTCAGGCCTTCGTCGGGCGAGACGCCGGTCTCGGGATTGACCAGATCGAGCCGTGCGAGGTCCACGTCCAGCTCCTCGGCGGCAATCTGGGCGAGGCCGGTGACGGCGCCTTGGCCGTATTCGACCTTGCCGACCGCGATCCGCACTCGACCCTTCGTCTCGAAGCCGACCCAGCGGTCGAGGCGCGGATTGGCGGCGAGGCTCGCCGGAATGCTCATTGGGCGAGATCTCCGCGCATGCGGCGGGCGGCGAGGGCGACGGCGGCGAGGATCCGGTTGTGGGCGGCGCACCGGCACAGGTGCCAGGAGAGCGCCGCCGCGATCTCGGCCCGGCTTGGGCTCGGATTGCGATCGAGGAGCGCCTTGGCGCCCATGAGGATCCCGGCCAGGCAGTAGCCGCACTGGCCGGCCTGGATGTCGAGGAACGCCACCTGCAGCGGGTGCGGCGCCTCCGGCGTTCCGATGCCCTCGAGAGTGGTGATCGCCCTGCCTGCGAGATTGCCCACCTCGAGCTGGCAGGCGGGGCGCTCCTCGCCGTCGACGATGACCGCGCAGGTCCCGCACTGGCCGGCGCCGCAGCCGTACTTCGCCGCCTTGAGGTCGAGGTGGTTGCGCAGCGCCTCCAGCAGCGAGGCGGTCGCCTCGATCGTCAGCGGGCGGGTTGCGCCATTGACGATGAGCTCAATCTCGCGAACCAACGCGCGTTCCTCCCGCGACCTCAGATCTCCGCATAGACCTTGCGTTCGCCGGCCATGCCTGGATGGGTAACCGCGCCGCGGTGCGCCGGGCCGACGGCTTGCGCATACTTCCAGAGCGCGCCTGAGCCATAGTCGGTCTCGCGCGGGCGCCAATGGCGCTTGCGGTTTTCCAGTTCGATCGGGTCGACCTCCAGCTCGAGCGTCCCTGCTTCGGCGTCGATGGCGATGATGTCGCCATCCCTGACGAGGGCGATCGGCCCGCCCTCCTGCGCCTCCGGACCGACGTGGCCGATGCAAAGGCCGTGCGTGCCGCCGGAGAACCGCCCGTCGGTGATCAGCGCCACCTTCTCGCCGCGACCCTGGCCGGTGAGGGCGGCGGTGGTGGAGAGCATCTCGCGCATCCCCGGACCGCCCTTCGGACCTTCATAGCGGATGACGAGCACGTCGCCGTCCTCGTAGCCGCCGGCCTCGACGGCGGCGAAACATGCTTCCTCGCCATCGAAGACCCGCGCCGGCCCGCGATGGGTCCGATGCGACTTCATGCCGGCCACCTTGCAGATCGATCCGTCCGGGGCGAGCGAGCCCCAGAGGCCGACCACGCCGCCGGTGGGAGAGAGCGGGCTCGAGACCGGCCGGATCACGTCCTGGTCGCTGCGCCACTTCACGCCGGCCAGGTTTTCGGCCAAGGTCTTGCCGGTGACGGTCATCACGTCGCCGTGGATATGGCCGCCCTCCAGCAGCGTCTTCAGCAGCACCGGCACGCCGCCCGCTTCGCCCATGTCCCTGGCGACATAGCGCCCGCCGGGCTTCAGGTCGGCGAGATAGGGCGTGCGCCTGGAGATTTCGACCACGTCGCGCAGGGTGAACTCGATGCCGCATTCGTGCGCCATCGCCGGCAGGTGCAGGCCGCCGTTGGTCGAGCCGCCGGTCGCGGCCACCACCACGGCGGCGTTCTCGAACGCCTTGCGGGTGCAGATGTCGCGCGGACGGAGTTGGCGTTCGATCAGCCGCACCACGGCCTCGCCGGAAGCGACGGCATACTGGTCGCGGCTCTCGTAGGGCGCCGGCAGGGCGGCCGAGAGCGGTAGGGCCAGACCGATCGCCTCCGACACGCAGGCCATGGTGTTGGCGGTGAACTGGCCGCCGCAGGCGCCGTCGCCCGGGCAGGCGTGCTGCTCGAGGCTGCACAGATCCTCCAGGCTCATCCGGCCCGCCGAATACATGCCGACGCCCTCGAAGACATCGACCACCGTCACGTCCCGCCCCTGCCAGCGCCCGGGCAGTATGGAGCCGCCGTAAAGGAACACCGACGGCACGTTCAGCCGCAGCATCGCCATCATCATCCCGGGCAGGGACTTGTCGCAGCCGGCGACGCCGACGAGGGCGTCGTAGCTGTGGCCGCGGATGGTGAGCTCGACCGAGTCGGCGATCAGGTCGCGGCTGACCAGCGAGGACTTCATGCCGTCGTGGCCCATGGCGATGCCGTCGGTGACGGTGATGGTGCAGAATTCGCGCGGCGTCGCCCCGGCGCGCTTGACCCCTTGCGACACCGCGTGGGCCTGGCGCATCAGGGCGGTGTTGCAAGGCGCCGCCTCGTTCCAGCATGAGGCCACGCCGACGAACGGCTGGGCGATCTCGCGCGTGCCCAGCCCCATGGCGTAATAGTACGAGCGGTGCGGCGCGCGCGCCGGCCCCTCGGTCACGTGGCGGCTGGGCAGCTTGGACTTGTCCCAGGTTCCGTCCGGCTTTCTGGTCATGGCGCGCTCCCGATCAGGGCGCGCATCCCTAGCCGAGCCCGGCGCGCCGGCAAAGCCTCTCGCCGCCGCCGCTACCGCAGCGTCGGCCGTGGCGGACGGTTGCTGCGCTCGCGGCGCGCTCGTATTCGTGCCGCCTCGCCCGAGGAGCCAGCCATGAATCTCGCCGCCGTGCCCATCGGGGCCAATCCGCCGCATGAGGTGAACGTCGTCATCGAGGTGCCGATCGGGGGCGAGCCGATCAAGTACGAGATGCACAAGCCGTCCGGCGCCCTGATGGTCGACCGGTTTCTCTATACGTCGATGCGCTATCCCGGGAACTACGGCTTCATTCCCCACACCCTCTCAGGCGACGGCGACCCCTGCGACGTGCTGGTGGCCAACACCCGCGCGGTCACCCCAGGCATCATCATGAGCTGCCGCATCGTCGGCGTGATGGTGATGGAGGACGAGGCCGGCGCCGACGAGAAGTTGATCGGCGTGCCCGCGCCGAAGCTGACGCAGCGCTACGACCACGTCCAGACCCTGACCGATCTTCCGGAGATCACCCTCAAGCAGATCGAACACTTCTTCAGTCACTACAAGGATCTCGAGCCGGGCAAGTGGGTGAAGATCGTCCGCTGGGGCGACGCCGGCGCGGCCCGCGCCATGGTGCTGGAGGGGATCGAGCGGGCCAAGGCGGCGGGAAGGGACTGAGCAGGCGCCGCCAGGAACCGTCGGGACCCGCTGGGTTTCCTCGCGGCGGGTCCTCTTCAAGGCGAGCCGGAGCGCGGGCTCGCGGCGACTTGGCTGGAGTCAGGTTGCGGGCGGCTTGTCGGCCAGCGAGAGGAAGCCCGCGGCCATGAAGCGGGCCATCAGCTGCTTCACCGCCTGGAAGTCGTCCGATCTGCATAGTCCGCCCGACAGCCGGTCGATCCGGCCGGTGCGCGCCAGCGTGTTCATCAGCGATCCGGTGACGAAGTGGTAGCCCCAGAAGATGTCGGCCTCGGGCGAGTCCGGCAGCGCGCGCTTCAGGATGCTCACCAGCTTCAGCACCACAGGATCGAAGTGGACATCCATCAGCGCGGCGCCCTCGGGGGTGTTGCTCACCCGCGCGCAGAAGGCCGCATAGTTCATCCAAGGCTCGCCGCCCTCGATGTAGAGATCGAGGTCGGTGTCCAGGAACGCGCGCAGCGCCCCCTCCAGGGTGGGATGGTCTCCGGTCTGCGCCTCGTAGCGGTCCAGCGCCTCCATCCGCCGCCCGCTGGTCACGGCGGCGCGACGGGCGAACACGGCCTCGAAGAGGCTGCGCTTGTCGTCGAAATAGTAGTGCAGCAGCGTCGTGTGGACCCCGACGCGCTCGGCCACGTCGCGCAGGGTGACGCCGTGAAGGCCGTTCCTGGAGAACAGGTACTCGGCCGCGTCGAGGATCTGCTCGAGCGTCTCGGCGCGCTGTTCGGCCTTGCTGCGGCGGACCCGCTTCGCCGCCAGTCCCTCGGACATGATGTCAACCTCCTGGTGCGACTGGGGGTCCGATCGCCGGAAGGGCGTCAAGGCGCGGACTCGCCTCGACAATTTCCAGTTGGCGTAGTCGGTGGGCCGCCCTTGTCAATCTTTCCGCTGACGCTGGGCGTCAAGGCGCCTATCTGCACGCCGCTGTCCGGCAGCCGCCAACGGGCGCCCCTTGCCGTGGCGCGCAGTTCGCCCGGTTCCGTGTCAGGGCGCCGATCACCGCCACCCGTCCGGCGGCCGTCGTTCGCGGCGTCAGAACGTCTTCATCACGCTGACGCCGAATTGCCGCGGCGCGCCCGCCAGACGGATCGGCGGCAACAGGGCGGACACATAGTGGTCGTCCAGCAGGTTGGAGCCGTAGAGCGTGGCGACGATGCTCCCGTGCGTCCAGGCGAGCGATGCGCCGAGAATATTCCGGGCGGCGAGGTAGTCGCCTGCGGCGACGTTGTCGAACAGCGTCCCCCACTGATGCGAAATGTAGCTGAAGCTGAGCGACGGCGTCAGCGTGTCGCCGTCGGAAAGCCTGTAGTTGTAGGATGCCCCGACGTTGAAAGTAAGGTCGGGCGCGTAGGTCTGCGGGTGGCCGCCCAGGTTGATGCACAGCGCCGTGGCGGGGCCTGACTCCTGATTGCAGGCGCCGCCGGTCGCCCCCCGCGGATCTTCCGTGTAGAAGGTTCCAAGCGCGCTGTGCTCGAGCCCCAGTCCGGCATCGAGCGAGAGACCGCCGAACGCCGCTTGCGCCGAGGCCTCGACGCCATACAGCTTGGTCGGGTTCGGATTGTTGAACTCGGTGGACTGGGTCGGGTTGTTCGGAATCGGGACGATGACCTGGAAGTGATCGAAATTGTTGTAATAGAACCCCAGCTGCGTATGCAGGTGATTGTCCAATAGACTCGACTTCCAGCCAATTTCGTAGTCCGTCACGTACTCCTGCTGGAACGGCGGCGGGAATGTCCCACCGCCAAAGTACAGCGCGCCGTTCAGGCCGCCCGGCTTGGCGCCCGTCGCCACGAACGCGTAGAGAAAGTTGTCATAGTTGAGGTTCCAGTCGAGCGCCACCTTGCCGGTAAAGTTCTGACCGGAGTAGGTCTCATTCTGGAAGAAGTGGTAGCCGAACGCGAGGAACTCCGGCACCAGCCAGTTGACGCGATTGTAGGTGCTCCAGCGCGAATACCGGCCGCCGACCTGCAGCTGGAATCCGGCCGGCAACTTGAAGCTGATCTGGCCAAATCCGGCGGCGGTGTAGGTGTGGTTGACGCCGTTGAGTTGTTCGTCGATGCCGCCAGCCGGGACGCCGATGTCGAAGCGTCCCACCGGGAATGCATAGTCGTTGCGGTCGTAATACGCCCCGAGGATCCAGGTGATGGGCTTGTCGCTTGGCGAGATGATGTTGAATTCTTCGGAGAACAACTCTTCATCCACCGACTCGTTGATCGAGTAGTTCGGAGCCGGCAAATCCGTTCCGTCGATGTCGCCCTGCCAGCTGGTCTTGCCTTGCTGGTAGCCGGAGACGGAGCGAAAATCTATTCCGGCCCAGGCGGTGTAGTCGACCTGCAGGATCGACCTCATGAACCTGTCGTCGGCAGATTCATGGCCATTGTTGGAGAAGTTGAAGAGGTCTCTGGTCGGGTTCACCTTCCTGGTCAGCGGGTTTATGATGGCGTCGCCAAAGTAGTTGCCGTTGTACAGATAGTCATAGTCGGTCTTCGACAGCACCCTCAGCGACGGCGTCGGCGTCCAGAGCCAGGAAAGGCGGGCGCTGCCCCATTTCAGGTTCGGATCCCCGGTCCATGGCCCGGTGACGTGATAGAAACTGTTGCGATAATCGGCGTCGAAGGCGACCCGCGCCGCCAGGGTATCGCTGATCGGCAAGTTGATCGCGCCTTGCGCGCCGGCGTCGTCGTAATTGCCGTAATGGGCAAGCAGATAACCGTCGTAGCCGCCGCCGATGACCGGATTGCGGGTGGTGACGATGACGGCGCCGCCGGTGGCGTTCTGGCCGCTGAAGGTGCCTTGCGGGCCTCGCAGCACCTCGACGTTGGCGATGTCGAAGTAGGGCTCTTCCTGAAAATATCCTGGGAAGGTCGCCACGCCGTCGCGGTAGGTGATGACTCCCGTCGAAGTCTGGGTGTTGTGCTCGCCCTTGCCGATGCCGCGGATGTCGAAATCGTTGCCCTGGCCGAAGTTGTCCACGGTCAGCGACGGGGCGACGAACTGAAGCTGGTCGACCGTGAACACCCCGCGCCTGATGAGATCGCTCTGGGTGAGGACGGTCGCGGCGATCGCGGTCTTCTGCAGGTTGGTCGTGCGGCGGTCGGCCGTCACCACCACCTCCGGCACGGACGAGGCGGCGGGCGCCTCCCCGCGCGGCGACGCCGGCTGCGCCCCCGCGACGCCGCCTCCCGCGAAGGCCAGGACGGACGCGCTCAACCACAGTGCATGGATATTCATAGTCCCCCCAAGGCCGGATGGGCCAGCGCCCTCCGGCGCAGGGGCGGAAAGCTGAAGTCAGTTCACTGAGATGTCAACGCTAATTCTCTCGATAGCGAATATCTAAGGCAGCGCTCGGACGGCGGTTCGTTCCCGATGGGCGGCGCTTCGACGCGGAGCCGGCGGCGTCCTCGGACACCCGGGCGGACGGCGAACCTGGCGTCGATGGATGGGATTGGATGGATCGGGCATTTCTCGACGCAACAGGCGGTCTGCGGCCTGGGCGTCGATGGACTGGCGCAGAGGCGCTAAAGCGCCTGCTCCACCGCTTCGGTGATGCTCGCGTCCTGGGGGTCGGTGCGCGGGCCGAAGGCGGCGAGCGCTTCGCCCTGCGCTCCGATCAGGATCTTGTGGAAGTTCCACACCGGCACGGCGGGGGTCCCGAGTCTTTCCTCGGCCCAGGCGTAGAAGGGATGGCGCCCGGCGTCCTTGACGTCGACCTTGGAGGTCATCGGGAAGTCGATGTCGAACCGGCTCTCGCAGAAGCTCTTGATGTCGGCCTCGGCGCCCGGCTCCTGGCCGGCGAACTGGTTGCAAGGCACGCCCAGCACCACCAGGCCCCGGTCCCGATAGTCGCGGTAGAGCTTCTCCAGGCCCTCGTACTGGGGCGTCAGGCCGCATTTCGAGGCGGTGTTCACCACCAGGACGGGTTTGCCCTTGAAGCTCGAGAGCGGCAGCGGCTCACCGTCGATGCTGGTGAACGAGAAATCGTAGGCGCTGGACATCGCGGCGGCTTCCTTTTTCCAGACCGGCCCTCATCTGCCCAAAGCCTGCTCCACCCTGAGCGCCAGGTCCAGAGCCCTTGCGCCGTCCTCGGCATCGGCCAGCGGCCGCGCGCCCGCGCCACGGACGGCCCCGACAAAGGCGGCGAGGCTGGCGCCGAGGCGGTCGCGTCCGGCGGGCGTCGCCGCAAACCCGGCGTCCAGGCAAAAAGGGGTGGTGTTCTCGAAGGCGTGACTGAGGAAGTCCACCCGGATCTCGCCGGAAGGGTAGACGAGCCGCATGGTCCGCTCGCGCCGCCTGGCGACGCGCGAGGCGTGGAAGCGGCAGGCGAATCCATCCTCGAAATGCACCTCGGCGGCGACCTCGTCGACGAGGTCGTTGGCGAGGTTCGAGCCCCGCGCCTCGACCGCCGCTGGCCGTCCCTCACCGAGCGCCAGGGCGAGGTCGAGGTCGTGAATCATCAGGTCGAGCACCACCGAGACGTCGAGATTGCGCGGGCTGGGCGGTCCGAGCCGCGCGGCTTCCAGGCTGAGCGGCCGCTCGGGGATCGCGAAGAGGCCCATGGCCGCAAAGCCGGCGCGTTCGAGAAAGCCGCAGGCGGCGACGAGTCCCCGCTGGCGGGCCTCGGCGAGAATCCGCTCCGCGTCCCCTAGCTCGGTCGCCATGGGCTTTTCCACGTAGACCGAACGGCCGGCGCGCAGCGCCGCGACCGCGCCGAGCGCGTGGGCGGTGGCGGGCGTCGCGATGGAGATCAGGTCGGCCGCCGCGATCAGCGCGCCCTCGTCGGCGAAGGCGCGGGCGCCGTGGCGTGCGGCCAGCGCCTCGGCGTGCTCGCGGTGATGGTCGTAGACGCCGACCAGGGCGACGCCCTCCAGGCGGGCGTACTGCGCCGCGTGATGTCCCCCAAAGACGCCAGCGCCGATGACGCCGGCGCGCAGGACCTCGGCCATGTTCCGCTTTCGCCCGACCTTTGACGGTGCCGCGCCTAGCACGCGCCAGCGCCGGTCCGCCAGCATCGCCGCTTGCCGCTGAGGGCCATCCGGTGTTTGAGGACGCGCGACGCTGCAAGGGAGAACGACATGACCGTCTCGCGCGAGATCCGCCTGAAGAGCCGCCCGGCCGGCCCACCGAGCGCCGCGAACTTCGAGCTGGCCACGGTCGACCTCGCCGATCCGGCGCCCGGTCAGGTGCAGGTGCGCAACAGCTGGATGACCGTCGACCCCTACATGCGCGGGCGGATGAACGACGTGAGGAGCTACACCCCGCCGTTCCAGCTGGGCGAGGCGCTCCAGGGCGGCGCCGTGGGCGAGGTCGTGGCCTCCAGCGACGCGTCGCTGAAGCCCGGCGACCTGGTGCAGAGTTTCTTCGGCTGGCGCGAGGCCTTCAATGCGCCGGCGGCGGCGGTTCAGAAGCTGGAGACCCACGGCCTGCCGCCGCAGGCGTTCCTGGGCGTCGCCGGCATGCCGGGCCTCACCGCCTACGTGGGATTGCTGCGCATCGCCGAGCTTAAGGACGGCGACGTCGTCTTCGTCTCGGGCGCCGCCGGCGCCGTGGGCTCGATCGTCTGTCAGATCGCCAAGCTCAAGGGCCACCAGGTCATCGGCTCGGCCGGCGGACCCCTCAAGGCGGCCTATCTGAAGGAGATCGGCGTCGACCACGTCATCGACTACAAGGCCGAGCGCGATCTCACCGCCGCCCTCATGCGCGCCGCGCCCGACGGCTTCGACGTCTATTTCGAGAACGTCGGCGGCGCGCACATGGAGGCCGCGCTGATGGCCGCCAGGCCCTTCGGGCGCTTCGCTCTCTGCGGCATGATCTCGCAATACAACAACACCGACCTCGGCGAAGGCGTGCGCGGACTGGTGATGGCGGTCGGCAAGAGTCTCACCTTGCGCGGCTTCATCGTCTCCAACCACACCGACATGCAAGGCGCCTTCGTCAAGGACCTCGCCGGCTGGATGGCCGAGGGCAAGGTCAAATACCGCGAGACGGTGAAGCAGGGCATCGAACAGGCGCCGGAGGCCTTCCTCGGCCTCTTCAAAGGCGAGAACGTCGGCAAGATGCTGGTGCAGCTGAGCTGAATCGCATGGATTGGACTTCCGGTTACATCGCCGAGATCGACTATACGCATGGCTACTATCGCGAGCTGGCGCCGGGGCTGATCGACTTCGCCCTGCTGATCGCCGGGTTCGAGCCGCCGAACCGCGCCGGCCTCAGCTATCTGGAGCTCGGCTATGGTCAGGGCCTGTCGGCCAACATCCATGCCGCCGCGACGCCGGGCGAGTTCTGGGGCGCGGACTTCAATCCGGCGCACGCGGCCAACGCCCGCAGCCTGGCGCGCGTGGCCGGCGCGCCAGCGCTCTTCAGCGACGACAGCTTCGCCGAGATGGCCGCGCGGCCGGACCTGCCTGAGTTCGACTACATCGCCCTGCACGGGGTGTGGAGCTGGATCTCGGACGAGAACCGCCGCCACGTCGTCGAAATCATCCGCCGGCGCCTGAAGGTCGGCGGCGCGGTCTACATGAGCTACAACACCCTGCCTGGCTGGGCGGTGGCCATGCCGCTGCGCCACATCATGACGCTGCACGCCGAGACCGCCGGCAGCGATCTGCAAGGCGTGCTCGGGCGCATCGAGGCGTCGATCGGCTTCGGCGCCAAGCTCGCCGACATGGGCGCCCGCTACTTTGCCGCCAACCCCACCGCCCGGGAGCGGCTCGACGCCATGGCCGGCCAGAACCGGCACTATCTGGCGCACGAATACTTCAACCGCGACTGGACGCCGATGTACTTCTCGGATGTCCACGACTGGCTCTCGAGCGCCAAGCTCGGCTACGCCTGCGCCGCCAACACGCTGGAGCAGATCGACGGCTTCAACCTGACCCCGCCCCAGCGCGAGATCGTCGCCCAGATTCCCTACACCGTGCTGCGCGAGACCGTGCGCGACTACCTCCTGAACGCCCAGTTCCGACGCGATCTCTACATGCGAGGCGGCCGGCGGCTGTCGGCGCTGGAGCGGCTCGAGCGGCTGCGGGAATCCAGGATTTGCCTCACTCGGGCCGAGCCCGAGGCCGACTTCGTGGTCGAGGCCGCGCTCGGCAAGGTGTCGCTGAAGAAGGAGATCTATGCGCCGATCCTGGAGGCGCTGGCCGGCGCCGACGGGACGCCCAAGGCGATCGGCGCTCTCGTCGACAATCCAAAGCTCGCCAGCCTGCCGCCGGGGGCGCTGCTGGAGAGCCTCGCGGTGCTCGTCGGCGCCGGTTTCGCGCATCCGGCGCAGAGCGACGAGGAGATCGCCGCGGTCGAGCCGCGCTGCCGGCGCCTCAACGCCCATCTGATCGAGCGGTCGCGGATCGGCGGCGACGTCGCATGGCTGGCGTCGCCGGTGATCGGCGCCGGCGTTCCGGTGGGGCGCTTCGAACAGATGTTCCTGGGCGCCCGGGCCGCCGGCGACAAGACGCCCGCGGACTGGGCCGAGACTGCCTGGAGCACCCTCGCCAAGCAGAACCAGTCGATCATCAAGAATGGCGAGGTGCTGAAGAGCGCGCAGGCCAATCTCGAGGAACTGCGCACTCAGGCCAAGACGCTGGCGGACCGCCGCCTCGCCCTGCTGCGGCGCCTGAAGGTGGTGGCTTAGGCCGACCTCCCGCGCGGACTGGCTGCGTCGCCCAACGGCGCCGATAGGCCGATCTTAACCTGAATCGGACCAGGTAGCCGCACCAGAAGGAAGGCCGCTTGCTCGCGTTGTTCGACCATCGGTTCGACGAATTCGCGGCTTCGGCGCACGAGAACCTGCCGGCGCGCGCCGTCGTCGCGGTTGGCGCGGGCGCTGTCGCCACCCTGATCCTGCCGCGACCGGTCTGCATCGCCTGGATCGCCGCGACGCTTGCGGCCGAAGCGCTCGGCTGGTTCGTCAGCCGCCCGCAACACCTCGGCCTTGGGACGACGCGCCGGATCCAGCTTGGATTTCTGGCGCATCTGCTGTGCCTGATCGCCTGCTGGTTCACCTTGTCGATGTTGTTCTGGCGCACCGGCCAGACCTCCGGCGCCGTCTGCGCCACCATCATCTGGATCAGCGTCATCGGCTTTGCCCAGACGTTCGGCTCCCGCAGCATCCTGGGCTTCGTGACCTGCGGCGTCGCGCCGGCGCTGGGGGCGCTTGGCATTCTCCTGACGGATCCCCGTTTCGATGCCGTCGACCACGTCATGACGGCCGTCACCATGGTGCTGGCCATCGGCTTCGCGCTCGCGGGCGCTCGCCAGACCCTGGCCGAAGGGCGCCGGCTGGAGCGGACCCAGAAGGCGCTTGCCGACAGCGAGGCCCAGTACCGCGTGCTCGCCGACAACACCGGCGACGTGATCGGACGCAGCGGGCTGGACGGACGGCTGCGCTACATCTCCCCGTCGATCAGGGCCGCGTCGGGCTACACGCCCGAGGAGTTCCTCGCCGTCGGCGATTTCAGGCACGTCCACCCGGAGGACCGCGAGGCGCTGCGCGCCCAGACCGCCGCCCTGGTCGAGGCCGGCGGCTCGGCCACGGCGGAGTACCGCCTCCTGAGAAAGGATGGCTCGGCGAGCTGGGTGGAATCGAGCTTCACCGTGGTGCGCGAGGAAGCGACAGGCGCCCAGCGGGAAATCGTCCTGGTGTCGCGCGACATCAACGCCCGCAAGGCCATGGAGCGACAGCTGGTCGAGGCGCGCGAGCGCGCCGACGCGGGCGCGGCGGCCAAGGCCGACTTTCTCGCCAACATGACCCACGAATTGCGCACGCCGCTCAACGCCATCATCGGGTTCTCCCGCATACTCAAGGACTCGGCCGACCTCACCGAGCGCGACGGCCGCCACGCCGGTCTCATCCATGAGGCGAGCGGCGCCCTGCTCATGGTCGTCAACGACGTGCTGGATTTCTCCAAGCTCGAGTCAGGCGCCTTCGAACTCGACCCCCAGCCCTTCGACCCGATGGTCGTGGCGCGCTCCACGGCCATGCTGGTGCAGGATCAGGCGGCGGCGCGGGGCCTGCGCCTGGAAGTGCGCGGCAGCGGCGAGGGCGCGTTCCTCGAGGGCGACGGCCCGAGGCTGCGGCAGGTGCTCCTCAACCTCCTCTCCAACGCCCTGAAGTTCACGACGCGCGGCGGCGTCGTCATCGCCATGGACCAGGCGCCGGCCGGGGCCGGGCGCCGGTCCTTGCGCGTCTCGGTCAGCGACAGCGGCATCGGCATCGCGCCCGATCAGCTCGAGGCGATCTTCGAGCGCTTCAACCAGGCCGACGTTTCGATCTCGCGCCGGTTCGGCGGCACCGGCCTCGGCCTCGCCATCTGCAAGCTCATCGTCGAGCTGATGGGCGGCCGCATCGGCGTCGAGAGCCGCCTTGGTCAGGGCTCGACCTTCTGGTTCGAACTCGAGCTTCCGGTCTGCGCCTCCGGGACTGCGCGTTCGGCCGGCGCGCTCGAGGCTTCGGCGGAGCCGGAACGGTCGCTGCGGCTGCTGCTGGTCGAAGACGTCGCCGTCAACCGCGAGCTGGTGCGCGTCATGCTGGAAGCCTTCGAAATCGAGATCGACACCGCCGAGAATGGCGCCGTCGCCCTCGAGGCTCTGCACCGCGCCTCCTACGATCTCGTGCTGATGGACGTGCAGATGCCGGTGATGGACGGCCTGACCGCGGCGCGGGCCATCCGCAGCCTCGACGGCGCGGCCGCGCGCGAGGTTCCGATCATCGCCATGACCGCCAACGTGCTCCCCGAACAGGTGCAGCGCTGCCTGGACGCGGGCATGGACGACCACATCGGCAAGCCGATAGAGCCTGCGCAGCTGCTGCGGACCCTTGCCAGGTGGAGCGCCGGACGCACCGGCGCCGACGCGGCAGCCTCTCCAACCCACGGCGGGGCAGGAGGCGTTCGGCGCGCCAGCGCCGGGTGACCGAGGGAGCCAGGCTCCTCGTGTGGGCGATCGTGGCCGCCGCGGCCGCCGGCGCGCTGGTGCGTCCGTTCCGCTCGTCCGAGGCGGCCTGGGCGCTGGCCGGCGCCATTCTGGTCGTGACGCTCGGCCTCCTGCCCCTCGCCGACGCCGGGCGCGCCGTACTGAAGGGACTGGACGTCTACCTGTTCCTGATCGGCATGATGCTGCTCTCGGAGATCGCGCGGCGCGAGGGGCTGTTCGAGGCCGTGGCCGCCTTCGCCGTCAACCGCGCCGGCGGTTCGCCGCGGCGGCTGTTCATGCTGATCTTCGCCGCTGGCATCCTCGTCACCGCCTTCCTCTCCAACGACGCCACCGCGGTGGTGATGACGCCGGCGGTGTTAGCGGCCGCCAGGCGCGCCCGGGCCGACCCCCTGCCCCACCTCTTCGCCTGCGCCCTCGTCGCCAACGCCGCGAGCTTCGTCTTGCCGATCTCCAATCCGGCCAACCTGGTGCTCTATGGCGACCACACCCCGCCGCTCGCCGCCTGGATGGCGAGCTTCGCGCTCGCGTCCTGCGCCGCGATCCTCGCCACGTTCGCGGCCCTGCGCTGGACCGAGCGCCGCGGCCTGGCGGGCGACTGCGAGAGCGCCGTCGAACAGCCCCGGCTCACCGACGGCGGCTGGATGGCGATCGCCGGCCTTGTCGCGACGGTCGGGGTCCTGCTCGTGGTCTCGGCGCTGGACCGACCGCTGGGCCTGCCCACCTTCCTGATGGGACTGGCGACGGCGGCCGTTGTCCTCGTGCGCCGGCGCACCTCGCCGGCGCCGGTGCTTGCCCGGATGTCCTGGTCCGTGGTGCTGTTCGTGGCCGGGCTCTTCGTCATGGTCGGCGCCCTGGAGCGCACCGGCGCCATCACCGCCCTGGCCGGCGTCCTCGCCCAGGCCGCCCACGCCCGCCCAGGGCTCGCGGCCTGGAGCGCCGGCGGCCTCGTGGCGCTCGCCTGCAACCTCGTCAACAACCTGCCCGCCGGCCTGATGGCGAGCGCCGCCCAGGCCCAGGCCCACGCGCCGCGCTCCGTCGTCGACGCCCTCCTGATCGGCGTCGACCTCGGTCCCAACCTCTCGATCACCGGCTCGCTCGCCACCTTGCTCTGGCTCGCCGCCCTGCGCCGCGAGGGCGAGCGCGTCGGCTTCTGGCGGTTCCTGAGGACCGGGGCGCTGGTGACGCCGCCAGCCCTGGCGCTGGCGCTGGCGGCGCGGATGGTCGCCGGGTGATCAGCGCAGGTCGTGGATGCGCACGCCGATGCGCCGCGCCGCCTCGATCAGCGGACCATCACGGCTCGCCAGCGACGCGGCCTCGCTCCGTGCAAGGTCGAGATAGGCGGCGTCGAACAGCGAAAGAACCTCGCGCCGGGCCAGATTGAGCAGCCGGACGAAATCGGCCGGTCTGGACGCCAGCGGCCACAGCTCCACGGCGGCGGCAAGGTGGAGGGATGTTTCATCGACCAGATCTGCATCGATCAAGCCTCGCCGTTCTGCGTGCAGGAGGGCGTTGCGCACCTCGAACGAAAAGATCGCCGGCGCTATCAGGGTGCTCGGGGGCGCCCCGAAGAATGCATCGGCGGCCGCCGTCGCCTGACTCTCCAGCACGCTGGCGAGCGCCGCCGAGGCGTCGAGGACGATCACACGTCGTCGTCTTCGTCGCGCATCCAGTGCTTCAGCGTCTCCCAGGTCAGCGGCGCCGCGTTCGGATGCCGCCTGGCGGCCTCGCGGCGCAGACGCAGGAGGCTCGAGATCGCCTCCGCGCGCGTGCTCGTGGCTGACGGCCCGGCAGGGGCCAGTTTGGCCGCCGGCTTGCCGTGGCGCGTGATGACGATCTCTTCGCCGGTCTTCTCGACCTCCTGGACCAGCGCCGACAGGCCGTTCTTGGCGTCATAGAGAGCAACCTGCCTCATGCGTCGATCTAGCCAGCTCTATCCAAAAAGGCAACCCGGAAGCGCCGGAAGCGCCGGACGGGGGGCGCCCGTCGCGGTCAGGCCCGCGCACAGACCGAATGCGGCTTCAGCACCCGCTCGGTCGATGCCGGGAACCTGGACAGCAGCGCTTCGGGGCGCGGCGGCCGGACGGTGAGCGCGCCGCCGCAGTTGGGGCAGGCGCCGCCGAACCTCCCCTCGGCGCAAGCGGCGCAGAAGGTGCACTCGAAACTGCAGATGCGCGCCTCGCCGCTGCTCGCCGGCAGGTCGCGATCACAGCACTCGCAATTGGGGCGAAGCTGCAGCATGCGCCTGCGATAGCGCACCCGCGCCGCCGCGCCAACGAGCACCGGCGCAGCGCGGTGCCGGCGCGTCGGCGCGCCGCGCTTGCCACCCTCGCCGCGCCTCTCTAATCAGGCCCCTTGACCTTCAGCCTTGGCCGACGCCGGGCGCGCGGGATCGCCGCGCCGCCCCCAGCGTCTTCGCGCGAGAGACGATGCCCAGACGCACCGACATCGCCTCGATCCTGATCATCGGCGCAGGACCCATCGTCATCGGCCAGGCGTGCGAGTTCGACTATTCGGGGGTGCAGGCCTGCAAGGCGCTCAGGGCCGAGGGCTACCGGATCATCCTGGTCAACTCCAACCCGGCCACCATCATGACCGATCCGGACCTCGCCGATGCGACCTACATCGAGCCGATCACCCTCGATATGGTCGAGCAGATCATCGCCAGGGAACGGCCGGACGCGCTCCTGCCCACCATGGGCGGACAGACGGCGCTAAACGTCTCGCTGGAGCTGGAGCGCGCCGGCGTGCTTGCCAAGTACGGCGTCGAGATGATCGGCGCGCGCGCCGAGGCGATCGAGAAGGCCGAGGACCGGCAGAAGTTCCGCGACGCCATGGACCGGATCGGACTGGAGAGTCCCGCCTCGCGCCTGGCGCACACGCTCGAGGAAGCTCTGGCGGCGCAGGCGCTGGTGGGGCTGCCGGCGATCGTGCGGCCCTCGTTCACCCTGGCGGGCACCGGCGGCGGCATCGCCTACAACCTCGAGGAGTTCCGCGACGTCGTCGAGCGCGGCCTCGATCTTTCGCCGGTGCACGAGGTGCTCGTCGAGGCGAGCGTGCTCGGCTGGAAGGAGTACGAGCTCGAGGTGGTGCGCGATCGGGCCGACAACTGCATCATCGTCTGCTCCATCGAGAACCTCGATCCGATGGGCGTCCACACCGGCGACAGCGTCACCGTCGCTCCGGCGCTCACCCTCACCGACAAGGAGTACCAGCGCATGCGCACCGCGGCGATCGCGGTGCTGCGCGAGGTCGGCGTCGAGACTGGCGGCTCCAACGTACAGTTCGCCGTCAATCCCGACGACGGTCGCATGGTGGTGATCGAGATGAACCCGCGCGTGTCGCGCTCCTCCGCGCTCGCCTCCAAGGCCACCGGCTTCCCCATCGCCAAGGTCGCCGCGCGCCTCGCCGTGGGCTACACCCTGGACGAACTCCTCAACGAGATCACCGGCGCGACGCCGGCCTCGTTCGAGCCGACCATCGACTACGTGGTCACCAAGATTCCCCGCTTCGCCTTCGAGAAATATCCCGGCTCGCAGCCCCTGCTGACCACCTCGATGAAGTCGGTGGGCGAGGTGATGGCGATCGGGCGCACCTTCGCCGAGAGCCTGCAGAAGGCGCTTCGCGGCCTGGAGACCGGCCTTTGCGGCCTCGACGACATCGAGGTGGCCGGCGCCGACGACCCCGACACCGGCAAGGCGGCCGTGATGCGGGCGCTGACCCAGCCGACGCCCGACCGCATCCGCCTCATCGCCCAGGCGTTCCGCCACGGTCTGACGGTCGCCGAGGTCAAGGACGCCTGCGCCTACGAGCCCTGGTTCCTGCGCCAGATCGAGCAGCTCGTCGCCGAGGAAGCCCAGGTCCGCCGCCATGGCCTGCCGGCGGGCGCGGCGGCGCTGCGACGGCTGAAGGCGATGGGCTTCGCCGACGAGCGCCTCGCCGCCCTGAGCGGCCAGAGCGAGGCCGAGGTGCGCGCGGCGCGCCACGCGGCCGGAGTGCGGCCGGTGTTCAAGCGGGTCGATTCCTGCGCGGCGGAGTTCGCGGCGCTGACGCCCTACATGTACTCGACCTATGAGTCCGGCGCGCTGGGCCAGGTCCCGGAATGCGAGGCGGCGCCGTCGGAGCGGAGGAAGGCGATCATCCTCGGCGGCGGCCCCAACCGCATCGGCCAGGGCATCGAGTTCGACTACTGCTGCTGCCACGCCGCCTTCGCCCTGGCCGAGGTCGGCATCGAGTCGATCATGGTCAACTGCAACCCCGAGACGGTCTCCACCGACTACGACACCTCGGACCGGCTCTATTTCGAGCCGCTCACCGCCGAGGACGTGCTGGAGCTGATCGAGGTGGAGGCCTCGAGGGGCGATTTCCTCGGCGTCATCGTCCAGTTCGGCGGCCAGACGCCGCTGAAGCTCGCCCGTCCGCTGGAAGAAGCCGGCGTGCCGATCCTCGGCACCAGCCCGGACGCCATCGACCTGGCCGAGGATCGCGAGCGCTTCCAGGGCCTGCTCCACGCCCTGAAGATCGCCCAGCCGGCCGGCGCCATCGCCCGCTCGCCGCAGGAGGCGGCGGAGGCCGCGCGCAAGGTCGGCTTCCCGGTGGTGATCCGCCCCTCCTACGTGCTCGGCGGCCGGGCCATGGAGATCGTTCGCGACGAGGAGCATCTGGCGCGCTACATCCAGAGCGCCGTCGAGGTCTCGGGCGCGGCGCCGGTGCTGATCGATGCCTATCTGTCGCGAGCCACCGAGGTGGACGTCGATGTTCTCAGCGACGGGGAAAGCGTCTTCGTCGCCGGGGTCATGGAGCATATCGAGGAGGCTGGCGTCCATTCCGGCGACAGCGCCTGCTCGCTGCCGCCGTTTTCGCTCCGGCCTCAGACCATCGAGGCGATGAAGCGCCAGGCTGAAGCCATGGCGCGGGCGCTGCACGTGCGTGGACTGATGAACGTGCAGTTCGCCATCGAGGAGCCGCTCGCCGAGAGCCCGCGCATCTTCGTGCTGGAGGTGAACCCACGCGCCAGCCGCACCGTGCCCTTCGTCGCCAAGGCCATCGGCGCGCCCCTGGCGGCGATCGCGGCCAAGATCATGGTCGGCGAGAAGCTGGCCCCGTTCCAGCTGCGCAATGGCGCGCCCGACCACGTCGCGGTGAAGGAAGCGGTGTTCCCGTTCGCGCGGTTCCCGGGCGTCGATACGGTGCTCGGACCGGAGATGCGCTCCACCGGCGAGGTCATGGGGCTCGACTGGCGCCGCGAGGGCGAGGATCTCGCGCCCGCCTTCGCACGCGCCTTCGCCAAGAGCCAGCTCGCCGGCGGCGTGGTGCTGCCGCTCGCGGGCTGCGTCTTCGTCTCGGTCAAGGATGCCGACAAACCCTGGATCGCCGAGCCGGTGCGGCTGCTCGCGGCGCGGGGCTTCCGCTTTCTCGCCACCGGCGGCACCGCGGCCTACCTCGCCGACCAGGGCTTTGGCGTGGAGCGGGTGAAGAAGGTGCTGGAGGGCCGGCCGCACGTCGTCGACGCCATGAAGAACGGCGAGGTCCAGCTCGTCTTCAACACCACCGAGGGCAAGCAGTCGCTGGAGGATTCGTTCTCGCTGCGCCGCACCGCCCTGATGATGAAGATCCCCTATTACACCACCAGCGCCGGCGCGCTCGCCGCGGCCCAGGCGATCATCGCCCTGGCGGACGGCGTACTCGAGGTGAGGCCGCTGCAGAGCTATGCCTGACGCCGCGAGCCCGGTGAGCGCGGTCGTCCCCTGCAAGGGGCGCCTGGCGCATCTGAAGATCACCTTGCCGCTCCTGATGGCGCTGCCGCTGCGGGAAGTCGTGGTGGTCGACTACGACTGTCCGGAGGGAACCGGCGACTGGGTGCAGACGACCTTCCCAGCGGCCCGCCTGGTCCGGGTCGCAAACCAGCCCGGCTTCAGCATCTCCGTCGCCCGAAATCTCGGCGCCAGGGTCACCACCGCGCCCTGGATCTTCTTCGTCGACGCCGACACCAAGGTCTTTCCCGGACTTTGGGACGAGATCGCGCCGCGGCTGGCGCCAGGCGCCTTCTTCGTCGCCGAACCGCGCCTCTTCGACCTGTGGGGCACCTTCGTGACGGCGCGGACGGACTTCGACGCGCTCGGCGGATTCGACGAGATCTTTCAGGGCTGGGGCGGGGAGGACGCCGATTTCCTCGAGCGCCTGGTGATCCTCGGCCGCCGGCCGCTGCGCTTCGATGCGCGTCTGGCCGAGGCGATCCAGCACTCCGACGAATTGCGGATGCGCCACCACCAGAACAGGGACCGCCAGCTCAGCGGCCTCGTCAACGACACCTACCGCATGATCAAGAACGATCTGGCCCGCCAGGGCGCGCCCCTCGACGAGGCGATGCGCCTGCGCCTCTACGGCGAGGTGCGCGAAAGCATGGCCGACGGCGCCCGCGCCACGACCTACGAGGTGCGCTTTCGCGACTACCCGATGCACGATCACGTGCTGACCGCGACACTGAAGTACCAGCTCAGACCTCAGGACGGCGCGGCTCCAGCAGACCCGCCAGCTCGATGAGGTCGTCGGCGCAGTAGTCGAACGCGTCCGGCGGCCGCTGCGGCTCCCGGCCGGATCCATTCTCCAGCGGCCGGTGCACGTAGGCGGTCCTAAACCCGCGCGCCGCCGCGGCTCTCAGGTCCGCGGGATGGGCAGCCACCATCAGGCACTCGGCCGGCTCCAGCCCGAGCATGAGCGCGGCGCAATCGTAGGCCCTGGGCTCGGGCTTGTAGGCGCGCGCCACCTCGGCGCCCAGGATCACGTCCCACGCCAGCCCGGCGCGCCGGGCCATGTTCACCATCAGGGCCACGTTGCCATTCGAGAGCGTCGCCAGGACGAAGTGAGGCTTCAGCCGCCCCAGGCCCTCGATGACGTCGGGCCACGGATCGAGGCGATGCCAGGCCCGGTTGAGGCCTTCGACCTCGGCGCCCGAGAGGACGATCCCGCATTCACCGAGCAGCGCCAGCAGGTTCTCCCGATGCAGTTCGTCGAGCACCACGAATGGCCGCTCCCCGGAGCGCACCGCCTGCATCGCCGGCTGGTAGAGGGCGCGCCAGCGGTCGGCGAAATCGCCCCAGTCGAGCCTCAGGCCCTTGGGCGCGAGCAGAACCTCGGCCTCGCGCGCGATGGACGAACGCCAATCGACCACGGTCCCAAAGACGTCGAAGGTCAGCGCCTTGATCGCCCGACCCGAGGGCCGGGCCGCCGACCCACGCAGAACCGTCTCGTCCGACATCCCGGTCCCTCCTGACGCCGGGTCAGGCTTGGCGCGTTGCAGGGCCGGTGTAGAACCGGCCTCGATTTGGTCAACTGACGGAGGGCGTCATGGGTCGCGTCGAGGGGAAAGTGGCTCTGGTCACGGGCGGCGCCAGCGGCATCGGGGCTGGGTGCGCCGAGGCTCTGGCTCGCGAGGGGGCGCGCGTCGTCATCAGCGACATCCAGGACGTCAAGGGCGCCGAGGTGGTCGCAGCCATCGAGAAGGCCGGCGGCCGGGCGCGTTTCGTGCGCCACGACGTCACCAGCGAAGACGCCTGGCTCGGCGTCGTCGCCGACATCGAGCGCCAGGAAGGCCGGCTCGACATCCTGGTCAACAACGCCGGCATCGGCCTCGGCAGCGCCTCGATCACCACCATGACCCTGGAGGACTGGCGCCGCCAGCAGGCGATCAACGTCGAGGGCGTCTTCCTCGGGATCAAGCATTCGCTGCCGCTGATGCGCAAGGCCGGCCACGGCGGCTCGATCGTCAACATGTCGTCGGTGGCGGGGCTCAAGGGTTCGCCGACGCTGGCCGCCTACTGCGCCACCAAGGGCGCGGTGCGCCTCTTCACCAAGTCCATCGCCATGGAATGCGCCAACGCCAAGGACGGGGTGCGCGTCAACTCGGTGCATCCAGGCATCATCGAGACGCCGATCTGGCTGGGCATCGCCGGCGTGGGCCCGACCGGCGCCAACGCCCCGCCCGACCTCGACGCCATGTCGGCCATGGCGGTGCCGCTGGGCGTCAAGGGCCTGCCTTCCGACATCGCCAACGGCGTCCTGTGGCTGGCGTCCGACGAGTCCCGCTATGTCACCGGCGCCGAACTCGTCATCGACGGGGGCCTGTCGGTGCGATGAGGCGGGCTTTCGCGGGCGCGCCAGCCGCGCCGGCGAGGCCCTACCCGCTCGCCAGCAGCACCATGGCGCCCAGGCCGATGACGCCGGCGCTGGCGAGCCTGGCCGCGGTCACCTTCTCCTTCAGGAACACCACCGCGATCACCACGCCGAAGAGGATCGAGGTCTCGCGCAGCGCCGCCAGACGCGGGATGTCGCCCAGGCGGAACGCCCACAGCGCCAGGCCGTAGCTGACGATCGAGAGCGCGCCAGCGACGATCCCGGCCCGCCATTGGGTGCGCGCCGTCAGCACGAACGTGCGTCCCCGCCACGACGCGAAGAGGCCGCCGATGACGGCGCCGTCGATCAGGAAGCTCCAGGCGATGTAGCTGGGCGCGGTCGGGGCGGCGCGCACGCCTTGCGCATCGGCAACCGTGTAGAGCGCGATGCAGGCGCCCGTCAGCAGCGACCACGCCAGCGCCGGACGCGACAGATGCCGCCCGAACGCGGCGATCGTCACTCCGACGCAGACGCAGGCGACGCCCGCGGCGATGGCCAGGGTGATCGGCTCGCCAAAGAGGCTCACCACGATGATGGAGGCAAGGCCCGGCGCGGCCCCGCGCATCAGGGGATAGGCCACCATCATGTCTGCGGCTTCGAAGGCCCGGATCAGCGAGAAGAGGTAGACGAAATGGATCGCGCCCGAGACCGCCAGCCAGCCCCAGGCGGGCTGCGGCAGGGGCAGGACGAAGACCAGGGGCAGCACCATCAACCCGGACGCCCCGTCGATCAGCGCCCGGCTCGACATCTTGTCCGCGCCCGACTTCAGCGTCGCGTTGACGATGGCGTGCGCCGCGCCGGAGACGAGGACCATGGCGCTGGCGAGGCCCTGCCCGGTCATCTCTCCTTGTAGGCCTCGCGTGCGGCCCTGAAGGTTGCGAACGGGAAGGCGATCGGCGCCCCCGCCAGGGCGGCGGCCAGCATCTCCAGGTGCGCCTCCCAACCCGCGCAGGCCTTGCCGGCGTCCTCGGCTCCAGGCACGCGCAAGGTCAGGGTCAGCCGAGCCCCCGCCCCATCCGGGGCGATCTCGATGCGCACCGGCCGCTCTGGCTCGCCGGGCCGGCTCCAGGAGAACTCGACGAGGCGCGGCGCCTCGACGGCCGTCACGGCGCTGTCGATCACCGTGCCGGAATCCGCAAAGTCGAGACACACGCGCCCGCCCGCCTTCGCCTCGATCCGTCCGGGCGCCAGCCACAGCGCCAGCAGCGTCGCATCGGTCAGCGCCCGCCAGAGTTCGGCCGGCGGATGATCCAGGCGCCGCGTCAGCACCGTTACGGTGAAGGCGCCATCCATCAGGCCCACTCCACCTCGGCCCCGAGGCCGATCAGGTTCTCGACGAACCTCGGGTGGGCGCGGCGGATCGGATCGGCGTTGAGGATCGTCGACGTCCCCTCGATGCTGGCGGCCAGCATCAGCAGGGCGATGGCGACCCGGATGATGTAGGGACTCTCGACCTTGGCCGCCGCCAGCCTGCCGCCGCCGAAGGTGATCACCCGGTGCGGATCGCAGCTCACCGCGTGAGCGCCGAACTTGGCCAGTTCCGAGGTCCAGCCGAGCGCACCCTCGTAGACCTTGTTCCAGAACATCATCTGGCCCTCGGCGCGCGCTCCCAGAGCGATGAAGATCGGCAGCAGGTCCACCGGCAGATACGGCCATGGGGCCGCCTCGACCTTGGGGAGGATATAGGAGGTGAAGGGCTGGGCGATCCGCAGCGGACCTTCGGCCCGGGAACACGACCAGCCGTCGCGATGGGCCACCGCGACCCCGAACTTGCCGAAGGTGCGGTCGATCAGCGGGAACTGCTCGGGGTGGGCGTTGCGCACCGCCACCTCACCGCCGGTGATGGCGCCCAGAGCCAGGAAGGTGGCGATCTCATGGAAATCCTCGGCGAAGTCGTGCTCGGCGCCGCCAAGCCGCCCGACGCCCTCCACCGTAATGCGGCTCGTGCCCACGCCCTCGATCCGCGCGCCCATCTTGGCGAGGAAGGCGCACAGCTCCTGTACGTGCGGCTCGGAAGCGGCGTTGGTGAGCGTCGAGACCCCGTCGGCCAGCGCCGCGCAGAGGATGAAGTTCTCGGTGGTGGTCACCGAGGCATAGTCGAGCCAGTGGCTCGCCGCCGCATAGGGACGGCCATTGCGGGCGCGGTTGGAGAGCGCCAGGGCGCCGTCCTCGGCCGCCACGTCGACGCCGAAGGTCTGGAACACCTCGATGTGCGGGTCGATCTCGCGCACCCCCAGGGTGCAGCCCTTGACGTCGCCCTCGATCCTGGCCTCGCCCAGCCTCGCCAGCATCGGCGGGATCAGCATGATCGAGGATCGCATGCCCTCCGGCAGGCGCGCGGCGCCGGCGTTCAGCCGTGGCGGATGGCGCAGGGTGGCGACGCCGGCCTCGAAATCCACCTGCACCTGGCTTCCCAGCCGCTCGAAGAGCGCGAGGATTTGGCGCGCGTCGGTGATGTCGGGGAGCCCGCGCAGGGTGACCGGTTCGTCGGTGAGCAGGGTGGCGCAGAGGATCGGCAGAACGGCGTTCTTGTTGGCCGAAGGAACGATGCGCCCGCTCAGGCGTCTACCGCCTCGCACGATGAGATTGGCCAAGGATGCGCCCCGCCGCTTTTCGAGGGAACTGGATGACGCCGCCGCACTTAGCCCAAAGCCTCTCCGAGAGCGAGGCCGTAGAAGTCGCGGGCGCCCGGTCCGCCGCCCCTTGAGTTTCAGGACGCTCGCCCCTACTCTTTCCACCCCCGGACGCCAGCGCCCGCGGCCGGAGTTTGATTCTTCGCAAAGGGCGAGTCGAGCCAACACCCGAATGGAAAAGGCGCCAATGACCGTCGAGGGCTATCAGGCCCTCGACGAAGAACTGAAGCGTTTGAAGACGCAGGAGCGGCCGAGCGCCATCGCCGCCATCGCGGAGGCGCGCACGCATGGCGACCTCTCCGAGAACGCCGAATACCACGCCGCCAAGGAGCGGCAGGGCTGGGTCGAAAGCCGCATCGCCGAGATCGAGGATCGGATCGCGCGCGCCCAGATCATCGACATCTCGAAGCTGTCGGGCGATCAGGTGAAGTTCGGCGCCACCGTCAGCGTGGTCGACGAGGACACCGACGAGGAGGCTCGCTACCAGATCGTCGGCGAGCACGAGGCCGACGTGCGCTCGGGCAAGATCTCCATCGCCTCGCCGATCGCCAGAGCCATGATCGGCAAGGAGCGGGGCGACGTCGTCGAGGTCAATACCCCCGGCGGGGTCAAGGCCTACGAGATTCTCAAAGTCGAGTGGGCCTGAGGCCCTGATCCTCGCCGTCCTGCAGGCGCGCACGAGTTCCAGCCGGCTGCCGGGCAAGGTGCTGATGCCGCTCGCCGGCGCGCCGATGATCGTGCGCCAGATCGAACGCATCCGGCGCGCGCGGCGCATCGAGCGCCTCGTCGTCGCCACCAGCACCGATGCGAGCGACGACGCGCTCGCCGAGGTGGTTCGCCGGCAAGGGACGCAGGTGCATCGCGGACCGCTCGACGACGTCCTCGCCCGGTTCGTCGGCGCGCTCGACGCGTTCGGGCCGGCCGAGTACGTGGTGCGGCTGACCGGCGACTGCCCGCTCGCCGATCCGCAGGTCATCGACGCGACCCTCGCCCATGTGCTCGACGCCGGCGTCGACTACGGCTCCAACACCCCGCCGCATCGCAGCTTCCCCAAGGGACTCGACGTCGAGATGATGACGGCCGATGCCCTGCGCCTGGCCGCGACGCGGGCCGCGACGGTCGAGGAGCGCGAGCATGTCACCTGGGCGCTGCATCAGCGGCCCGACCTCTACCGGCAAGCCTTCCTCAGCCAGACCGCGGAGGAAGGCGACGTGCGCTGGACCGTGGACTACGCCGACGACTACCGGTTCGTGTGCGCCGTCTACGATGCGCTCTACCCCGGCAACCCCGGCTTCGCCTCCGACGACGTGCGCCGGCTGGTGCGCTCCAGGCCCGATCTCGTCACCTTCGGCGGCGAGCGCCGCGTCTGAGCGGCGTTTCGGGCCCGGCGACCGCCAGCCATGCCCCGACGCGCCCTGACGGACGCGCCTGGGGCCGGACGAGCCGCGGACGCCGAGAGGGAGGACGCGCGCCCTTTAGTGATAGACCTCGAAGAGGCCCGCGCCGCCCATGCCGGTGCCGATGCACATGGTCACCATGGCGTAGCGGATCTTCGGGCCGCGCCGATGCGCCTCCTGCAGGACGTGCCCGGTGAGCCGCGCGCCGGTCATGCCGAACGGATGGCCGATGGCGATCGAGCCGCCGTTGACGTTGTACTTCTCCGGATCGATGCCCAGGGTGTCGCGGCAGTAGAGACACTGGCTGGCGAAGGCCTCGTTCAGCTCCCAGAGGTCGATGTCGTCGACCTTGAGGCCGTGGCGCTCCAGCAGCCGGGGCACCGCGAACACCGGCCCGATGCCCATTTCGTCCGGCTTGCAGCCCGCCACGGCCCAGCCCATGAATCGGCCCATCGGCTTGATGTCGCGGCGCTTGGCCTCGTCGGAATCCATGATCACCACCGCGGCCGCGCCGTCGGAGAGCTGCGAGGCGTTGCCCGCGGTTATGAACTTGCCCGGACCCTTGACCGGCTCCAGCTTGGCCAGGCCCTCGCGGGTGGTTTCGGGGCGATTGCACTCGTCGCGATCGACGGTGTAGTCGACGATGGTCTCCTCGCCCGTCTCCTTGTTGACCTTCTTCATCTTGGTCTTCATCGGGACGATCTCGTCCTTGAACTTGCCGGCCTGCTGGGCGGCCGCCATGCGCATCTGCGATTCGTAGGAGAACTCGTCCTGGTATTCGCGGGCGATCTTGTAGCGCTCCGCCACCACGTCGGCGGTGTCGATCATCGCCATGTGGAAGTCCGGGTACATCTGGGTCAGGCGCGGATCGTTGTTTTCGCGGTCGCCGCCGCCGCCGCGGAAGCTGATGGACTCCACCCCGCCGGCCACGACGATCTTGGCGCTGTCGTCCTGGACGTAGCGCGCCGCCATGGCGATCGACTGCAGGCCCGAGGAGCAGAACCGGTTGACGGTGACGCCCGCCGTCGTCTGCGGCAGGTCGGCCAGCAGCGCCGCGGCGCGGCCGATGGCGCCGTTGGAATGCGCCACGTTGCCCATGAAGACATCTTCCACCGTCTCCGGCTCGACGCCCGAGCGCTGCACCGCGTGCTTCACCGCGTGCGCGGCCATGCTGACCGTCGGCGTGATGTTGAAGCCTCCGCGCGCCGACTTGGCGAGCCCCGTGCGGGCGTAGGAGACGACGACCGGATCACCCATGAATATCCTCCCAAACAGGCGTTCGAATGCGTTCTACTCCTCCATGAACCGCTGGCTAGGGAAAAACAATCGCGCGAGTCGGCGCCGAAACCGGCTCATGCGCCGGGGCGGTCCTGGCGCGCCGGCGCCCGCGCTGCGGACGAATAGCGGACCTCGGCAAAGCCGAGCACCGCCGCCGCCGCCATCGCCGAGGCGAAGGCGTAGAAGTACGGGACCGAACGGCTGAGCGAGAACAGCACCCCCATGACGAGGTTGGAGACGAACTGGCCGACAGCGCGCGCCACCGAGAGGAATCCCATGCCGCGCGAGAGCGTCGGCGCGCCGACGAGCGAGGAGATCAGCGTCGGCTCGAAGGTCTCCACCGCGCCCATGCCGGCGCCGAGCACGGCGATGAAGAGGTAGAACGCCAGCGCATTCATGTGGAGGAGCACGCTGAGGCCCACCAGCCCCGATCCGAGGGCGGAGGGCAGGTAGCCGAGGAGCCAGAGCGAGCGCAGCGGCGAGGCTTTCAGCGCGCCCAGCAGATAGCCGCTCGCCGCCGAGACCGCGAGATAGACGACATAGGCGAGCACGCCCAGTTCGTAGCCCGAGGTCGTGGCGCGGCCGCCGCTGGCGGTGAGGATCGGAAAGCCGAGATTGTAGAAGCTGAAGCCGTAGAGCACGGCGCCGGCGAGGAGGCAGACCAGCAGGGTGCGGTCGGCGCGCGCGCCGGCGACGCCGGCTTCGCCGCGCTGCGCCAGCGAGGTCGTCTCGGGATAGAGTTGGGTGCGGCGCACGAAGAACAGCAGGCCGGTCGAGACCGCCAGGGGCGCGATGGCGCCCAGCATGATGAGGCCGATCGGCCAGCCCAGCGCGATCGAGAGCAGCGCCGCCAGCGCCGACAGCATACCGCCGGCGATGTCGAGGGCGTGCAGGAAGCCGAAGGCGAAGCCCCGCTCGCCGGCCGCCGTCACCTGGACCAGCAGAGCGCGCCTGGGCGGGGAGCGGAAGTAGCGCGCCCACCAGCCCAGAATGAACAGCAGGCCCGAGAGCCACGCAACATGCGTCAGACCGCAGAGCGCCATCAGCGGAATGAAGCAGTTGCCGATGATGGCGATCCGCTTCCTGTCGAAGCGGTCGCCGGCCAGCCCGCCGAGGTAGGAGACCAGGGCGCCCGCGCCGAAGGCGATGGCGGTGACGGCGCCATACCAGTAGACCGGCGCGTGCAGGACGAAGACGAGATAGAGCGGATAGAGCGCCGCGACGCCCTGATAGCCGAGGTCGGCGAAGAAGGCCGACAGGCAGAGCAGCACCCCGTCGCGGGTCATGCGCCGGGCCGGAGAGATGGCGGCGAGCCTGGTCATCGCGCTCCTTGCGGCCAGAGCGAACGGCGCTACGGACGAGGCGAGCCTACATGCGGGTCTGGCGCACTGCCATGGTGCGGCGACGGATTGGCCGCCTGACGCAGCCGGAACGAGGGAGAAAGGCAGACCTTTCTCCCTCCTGAGACCCGTAAGTCGCCCCGGCAGGGGTTGATATCACTCATCGTCGCGATATCTCGCGCTGCGATGCTTTCGTCACATTCGACCAGCGACTCCTGACAATCGCCAAGCGGCTTGGCCTGCCGGCGCGAGCGCCCTGAGGCGCGCGTACGCCCTATTTCGTCATGGCGCCGCGGACGTGGTTGGGGTCGGCGAAGAAGCTGGTTCGGATATTGTTGACGATTCGGTAGCTGGGCGCTGCCCCGCGCCGCCGCAGTTCCCGCCAGCCTGACTTTGCCGGCGTCGCCGATCAGCCCGGTGAGATAGATCACGTGGCCAGTGGCCGCCGTCACTTGCACCGAAGTCACCCGCGGATCGATGCCGGCGCCGACGAGCGCCCTCGAGACGTTCCGCGCCGCCGCGAGATCGGCGGGTGCGTTCGACGGGGTCTGCGCCTGCGCCCAGGAGCTGGCGAAGAGCGGCAGCAGCGCCAACAGGAACTGCTGGCGCTGGGCTTCAGGAAGCCGGTGGTGGTCTTCTTCGTCGGCAACGGCAGGTTCGATCCTGGGCTCTTCAACCGAGAACCGCTCGACGCCTTGGCCGGCCAGGCGGAGTTCGCCTGGGTCGGCGCCAATCTCGAGAACCAGGTCACGCCGGACCAACTGGCGCTCGAGCGCCAGTTCAACGTGACGCATGTTTCGCCTCGGTCAATACGCCTGCGACCCGCTCACTGCAGCCGAATGAGACCCGCCGCTTCCGCGGGCGTAAAGCCGCAGGCGTCGAAATAGAATGGGCCAAGCTGCGGCTCGAAATCGACGTGCACCCATTCGCACCCTGCCGCCCTCGCCTGGCTCACGGCCTCGCGGACGAGCTGGGTCGCCAATCCGCCGCGCCGCAGCGAAGGCTCGACCATGGTGTCGAGGATGAAGGCGTGCACGCCGCCGTCCCAGGCCAGGTTGACGAAGCCGGCAAGGCGCCGAGACCGGCGCATGCAGGCCCATCCCAGGCTGAACCTCGTCACCTGGCCCCACCAGTCGTGTCGTCCCTGGGCGTGCCCGAAGCACTCGGCGTGCAGCGCATTCAGCTCGTCGTTCGAGAAGGCGGCGCGCCATTCCGGAGGCTCGAACCGGTCCGGCGCCATCATCGCCCGCTCACGCCGCCTTCGCCTCGGGGGCGCGGCCGATCCAGATCTGTCGGCTGACGGCCATGAGTTCGCCCTCGGCCGAATAAAGGGCGGTGCCCGAGAGGCGCTTGCGGCCGCTCTGCTCGATCGGCCAGGCGGCGACGATGCATGGCTCGCCGGCGCCGGGCCGGCGGCGCACCTCGCAGGTCATCGAGCCCAGCAGGCCGCCGCCGCCTTCCTGCACCACCCAGGCTACCGAGCCCGGACAGTCGAGCGCGGCCCAGACCACTTCCGTCGCCACCAGGCCGGCCGTGTCGGCGAAGCTGGCGTCGGGGGTCCAGACGCCGGCGACGAAGCCCGCCGGCGCGCCCGCAACCTGGCCGGTGAAGACGCGCAGACCCTCGCCGTCGGCGAGCTGGTCGCCGCAGGTGAAGCAGATCGGATGAAAGCTGCGCTTCAGGCCGGGAAAGCCGCGGCCGGCCTCGAGCGCCGCGGCGAGACTCGGAGCGGCCGGCGCCTCGCCGAGCGAGCCGGCCTGCGCCGGCGCGGCCTCGCCGACCAGGGCGCCCGCGCCATCCAGGAGCTTCACCCCGGCGCCGTCCCGCACCAGGCTGAGCGGCGTATCCAGGGGCACCGGCGCGCGCAGGAATGCGGTGCAGGCGCCGGCGATCTCGCGGCCCAGCATTCCGCAGGCATAGCCGCCGTTGGCGGAGTTGGGCGGCCCGCGGAACTGGGCGGCCACGGTCACGAGCCTCGTCAATCGGATTTCCTCTCAAGCGGCGCCGCCAAAGGCCGAGCGCAGATGCCCGGCGCGGGTCAGGCCGTCAAGGCGATGCGCGCGCCGCGGCCCTCGTCGCCGCCGAGCCAGTCGGCCTGGGCGCCGGCGAGGCGTTCGGTCAGCGCCTCGTGCTGGCGCCACAGCGCCTGCGGCAGCCGCTCGCCGAACTTGCGGTAATGCGCGGCGATCAGCGCCGCCTCGCCGCGCCAGTCCTCGGCGTCGATCGAGAACAGCAGCGACAGCGCGTCCAGGGAAAGCTCGAGGCCGCCGACGTCCAGCGAGCTGCGCGTCGGCAGCCGTCCGATCGGCGTCTCGATCGCGTCCGCCGTGCCGTCCAGGCGTCCGAAGATCCACTTCAGCACCCGGGCGTTGTCGCCGAAACCCGGCCAGACGAAGCGGCCGCGCGCGTCCTTGCGGAACCAGTTGACGAAATAGATGCGCGGCAGCTTCGCCGGGTCGGCGCCTTCGCCGATCGCCAGCCAGTGGGCGAAATAGTCGCCCATGTGGTAGCCGCAGAACGGCAGCATGGCGAAGGGATCGCGCCGCAGTTCGCCGACCTTGTTCTCGGCCGCGGCGGTGCCTTCCGAGGCGATGTTGGAGGCCAGGAACACGCCGTGCGCCCAGTCGAAGGCCTCGGTGACCAGGGGCACGGCGCTGGCGCGCCGGCCGCCGAACAGGATGGCCGAGATCGGCACCCCGGCCGGATCCTGCCATTCCGGCGCGATCGCCGGACACTGGCCGGCCGGCGCGGCGAAGCGGGCGTTGGGATGGGCGGCCGGCTCGCCCAGCTCCGGCGACCAGGCCCGGCCCTTCCAGTCGGTGAGGCCCTCGGGCGGCGCGTCGGTGAGGCCCTCCCACCAGACGTCGCCGTCGGCGGTGAGCGCCACGTTGGTGAAGATGGTGTTCTGGGCCAGGGCGGCGATGGCGTTGGCGTTGGTCCTGGGGCCGGTTCCGGGCGCGACGCCGAAGAAGCCGGCTTCCGGATTGATGGCATGGAGCCGCCCATCGTCGCCGAAGCGCATCCAGCAGATGTCGTCGCCGACGGTCTCGGCCTTCCACCCGGCCATGGTGGGCTGCAGCATGGCGAGGTTGGTCTTGCCGCAGGCGCTTGGGAAGGCCGCGGCTATGTAGCGGACCGCACCCTCCGGCGAGGTGAGCTTGAGGATGAGCATGTGCTCGGCGAGCCAGCCCTCGTCCCTGGCCATCACCGAGGCGATGCGCAGCGCATAGCATTTCTTGCCCAGCAGGGCGTTGCCGCCATAGCCGGAGCCATAGGACCAGATCTCGCGCTCCTCGGGAAAGTGCACGATGTACTTGATCTCGTTGCATGGCCAGGCGACGTCGGCCTCGCCCGGCGCCAGCGGCCTGCCCACTGAATGCACCGCCGGGACGAAGAAGCCGTCTTCGCCCAGCGCCTCCAGCGCCACCTTGCCCATGCGCGTCATGATGCGCATCGAGACGGCGACGTAGGCGCTGTCGGTGATCTCGACCCCCAGCGCACTGATGCGCGAACCGATCGGGCCCATGCAGAAGGGGACCACGTACATGGTGCGTCCGCGCATGGCGCCCTCGAAGAGGCCGTGCAGATCGGCGCGCATCTCGGCGGGGTCGAGCCAGTTGTTGGTGGGCCCCGCGTCCATGGGGTCCTTGGAGCAGATGAAGGTGCGGCTCTCCACGCGCGCTACGTCCTTGGGGTCGGAAGCGGCGTAGAAGCAATTCGGGCGCTTTTGCGGATCGAGGGCCTTCAGCGTGCCGCGCCGCACCAGCTCGGCCGTCAGCGCTTCCCACTCCGCCTGCGAGCCGTCGCACCAATGGACCTGATCCGGCTTGGTCAGGGCGGCGATCTCGGCCACCCACTCGATCAGGCGCCGGTGCCGCGTCGGCGCGGGGCCAAAGCCCGCAATGGAATTGCTCGCCGCCACCTTGCGCCCGTCCCGCATCGCCTCACCAACTGTTGTTTTCTTGAGCCCCGGAACGGCGCAGTTGCAAGCACCGTTCCCGAGCTTGGCCGTACGCCTAACGCAATGAGTCGTTGATCCCGGCAAGAGCCGCAGCGCCAGGGATGAGTTCCCGATCCTCCAGCTGGTTCAACGGCTTTTGAACGGTTCCGAGGTTATCGTGAAGGTCGCGCGCGTCCGGATCGACGAAGAGCAATCCGGTAATGATCTCGCCGCGGGCCTGGTGCAGCTGCAGTTGCGTCAGCGCCGCGACGCGGTCGGTGGGGTCGTAGTCGGCCGCGAGCTTGCGCAGGCGCAGCACCGATCCGTCGTGCTGGGCGACGATCTCGATCTCGCCGGGGGCGTAGTCGGCGGTGATCTCGTCTCTCGCCTCGATGATGTCGAGCCGGTTCACCGCGGCGTTGTGCTCGCGCACGTAGTCGAAGCTCTTGGTCGAGCCGAGGTGATTGTTGAACTGCACGCACGGGCTGATCACGTCGATGAAGGCCGCGCCCTTGTGGCTGAGCGCGGCCTGGATCAGCGGCACCAGCTGGGCCTTGTCGCCCGAGAAGCTGCGCGCCACGAAACTCGCGCCGAGCTGCAGGGCCAGGCCCACCAGATCCACCGACTGGTCATGGTTGACGACGCCGCGCTTGGACTTCGAGCCGGGGTCGGACGTGGCCGAGAACTGGCCCTTGGTGAGGCCGTAGACGCCGTTGTTCTCGACGATATAGGTCATGTTGACGCCGCGCCGGATCGAATGGGCGAACTGGCCGAGGCCGATCGAGGCCGAATCGCCGTCGCCCGAGACGCCGAGATAGATGAGGTCGCGGTTGGCGAGATTCGCGCCGGTGAGCACCGAGGGCATGCGCCCGTGCACGGAATTGAACCCGTGCGAGGCGCCCAGGAAGTAGTCCGGCGTCTTCGACGAGCAGCCGATGCCGGAGAGCTTGGCCAGCCGGTGCGGCGGCAGATCGAGGTCGTAGGCGGCCTGGATGATGGCCGCGGAGATCGAGTCGTGGCCGCAGCCGGCGCAGAGCGTCGAGACCTTGCCCTCGTAGTCGCGCCGGGTGAACCCCAGTCCGTTGGGGGCGAGCAGCGGATGGTGCAGGCGAGGTTTGGCGATGTAGGTCATTCGGCCACCTGGGGCACGGGCGTACGGGCGTGGCCGCGGATGCGCCGTAGGATCTCGTCGGTGATGAAGCGCGCGGTGATCGGCGAGCCGTCGTAGCCCAGCACGGGCTCGAGCTTCGCCGGATCGACGCCGCCCTCGACCATCACCAGGGTGCGCAGCTGCGCATCGCGGTTCTGCTCGATCACGAACACGGTCTCATGGGCGGCGATGAAGGCCATCACCTCGCCGCAGAACGGAAAGCCGCGCACCCTCAGCGCATCCACGTGGACGCCCTGCCCTTCCAGAGCCTCCAGCGCCTCGTGCATCGCGGGCGTGGTCGAGCCGAAGTAGATCGCGCCGTGCGGCGTGCGCCGCTTCGCCGGCCGGATCACCGGCGCCGGAACCAGGCTCTTGGCGGTCTCGAACTTGCGCAGCAGCCGCTGCATGTTGGCCACGTAGACCGGGCCTTCCTCGCTGTAGCGGGCGTAGGGATCGCGCGAGGTGCCGCGGGTGAAATAGGCGCCGCGCCCGGGGTGCACGCCCGGCAAGGTGCGATAGGCGACGCCGTCGCCGTCGACGTCGAGATAGCGTCCGAACTCGCGCCCGGCCTCCAGCTCGGCATGGGTCATCACCTTGCCGCGATCCAGGCGGCGCGCGTCGTCCCAGGCGAAGGGACGGCAGAGCCACTCGTTCATGCCGATATCGAGATCGAGCATGACGAAGATGGTGGTCTGCAGCCGATCGGCCAGATCGAAGGCGAGCGCCGCGAATTCGAAGCATTCGGCCGGATCCTCGGGGAACAGCAGCGGGTGCTTGGTGTCGCCGTGCGAGGCGTAGGCGGCCAGCAGGATGTCGGACTGCTGCGTGCGGGTCGGCATGCCCGTCGATGGCCCGCCGCGCTGGACGTCGAAGATCACCGCCGGGATCTCCGCGAAATAGGAGAGCCCGACGAACTCCTGCATCAGCGAAATGCCCGGCCCCGAAGTGCAGGTGAAGGCCCGGGCGCCGTTCCAGCCGGCCCCGACCACGATGCCGATGGAGGCGATCTCGTCTTCGCCCTGGACGATGGCGAAGCGGGCCTCGCCGGTCTCCTCGTCGACGCGCAGCTTCTGGCAGTGGGCGGTGAAGGCTTCGGCCAGCGAGGTCGACGGCGTGATCGGATACCAGGCGCACACCGTCGCGCCCCCGTAGACGGCGCCGAGCGCCGCGGCGTTGTTGCCGTCCACGTAGATGCGATCGCCCACCTGGTCGCTGGCGCGCATGCGCAGGCCGATGGGCTCGAGCGTGCTGGCCGCAGCCTCGCGGCCGAGGGCGAGGGCATCGAGATTGGCCTGGATCAGCTTGGGCTTGGCGCCGAACTCCTCGTGGACCAGGGCCTCCAGCACCTCGGGGGGAATGCCGATCAGCCAGGCGAGCGCGCCCACGTAGATGATGTTCTTGAAGAGCTGGCGCTGGCGCGCCTCGGTGTAGGCGCCATTGCAGATCTGCGTCAGCGGCACCCCGATGGTCTCGATGTCGGTGCGGAATTTCGCCGCCGGCAGCGGCTTGGTGCAGTCGTAGAAGAGATAGCCGCCGGGCTCCACCTCGGCCACGTCCCGGTCCCAGGTCTGCGGGTTCATCGCCACCATCAGGTCGACGCCGCCGCGCCGTCCGAGCCGGCCGGCCTCCGAGACGCGCACCTCGTACCAGGTGGGAAGGCCCTGGATGTTCGACGGGAAGATGTTGCGCGCGGCCACCGGCACGCCCATGCGCAGGATCGCCTTGGCGAACATGCCGTTGGCGCTGGCCGAGCCCGAGCCGTTGACGTTGGCGAACTTGACCACGAAGTCGTTGACGGCGGCGAGGCGGGTGGTCGGGCGGTTCATTCGGCCGCCATCCGCGCGGGGCTCGGGCAGGCGCCCTCGGCCTGGGTCATCTCCAGGAGGAACTTCTGCATGTCCCAGGCGCCGGTGGGGCAGCGCTCGGCGCAGAGCCCGCAGTGCAGGCAGACGTCCTCGTCCTTGACCATCACCCGCCCGGTGGGCAGCGTCTGCGAGACATAGAGATCCTGGGTGAGGTTGCGCGCCGGCGCCTTGAGCTGCGCGCGCAGGTGCGGCTCGTCGGCGTTCCCGGTGAAGGTGATGCAGTCCACCGGGCAGATGTCGACGCAGGCGTCGCACTCGATGCACAGCGGCGTCGCGAACACCGTTTCGATATCGCAGTTGAGGCACCGCTGCGCCTCGCGATAGCCGAGCGCGGTGTCGAACCCGAGCTCGACCTCCAGCTTCACGTTGCCGAGCGCCAGCGCCTTGTCGCGCAAGGGGACGCGGTTGCGCAGGTCGTTGGAGATGTCGTTGTCGTAGCTCCACTCGTGGATGCCCATCTTCTGCGAGACGAGGGTCACCCCGGGCGGCGGCCTATCGGCGACGTCGAGCCCGCTGAGCAGCTTGTGGATCGAGACCGCGGCCTCGTGGCCATGCGCCACCGCCCAGATGATGTTCTTGGGGCCGAACGCCGCGTCGCCGCCGAAGAACACCTTCGGGTGGGTCGAGCCCATGGTGACCTCGCTCACAACCGGCATGTCCCAGCGGTCGAAGTCGATGCCGATGTCGCGCTCGATCCAGGGAAAGGCGTTCTCCTGACCGACCGCCACCAGCACGTCGTCGCAGACGATGTGCTGGTCCGGCTCGCCGGTGGGCGCGAGCCGGCGCCGGCCGTCGTCGCCCTGGACCGCGCTCACCTTCTCGAAGAGGACGCCGGTCAGCCTGCCGTGCTCGTGGGTGAATTGCTTGGGCACGAGCCAGTTGAGGATCGGGATGTCCTCATGCATCGCGTCCTCCTTCTCCCAGGGGGACGCCTTCATCTCCGCGAAGCCCGAGCGCACCACCACCTTCACGTCCGCGCCGCCGAGCCGGCGCGAGGTGCGGCAGCAGTCCATGGCCGTGTTGCCGCCGCCGAGCACGATGACCCGCTTGCCGATCGAGGCGACATGGCCGAACGAGACGCTGGAGAGCCAGTCGATGCCGATGTGAATGTTCTCGGCCGCCTCGCTGCGGCCGGGGATGTCGAGGTCGCGCCCGCGCGGCGCGCCCGAGCCCACGAAGATCGCATCCCAGCCTTCGGCGATCAGCCCCGCGAGGCTTTCGACCCGCTCGCCCTGGCGCAAGGTCATGCCCAGGCGCGTCACGTAGTCCACCTCCTCGTCGATCACCGATTCAGGCAGGCGAAAACGCGGAATCTGGCTCCTGATCATGCCGCCCGGCTTGGGATCGGCGTCGATCAGCGTCAGCGCGTAGCCGAGCGGCGCGAGGTCGCGCGCCACGGTGAGCGAGGCCGGTCCCGCGCCGACCAGCGCTATGCGCCGGCCGTTCCCCGCCTTTGCCGGCGAGGGCAGCCGGTGGCCTATGTCGGTCTTGTTGTCGGCGGCGACGCGCTTGAGGCGGCAGATCGCCACCGGCTCGGCTTCCACGCGGCCGCGGCGGCACGCCGGCTCGCAGGGCCGATCGCAGGTCCGCCCGAGAATCCCGGGGAAGACGTTGGACTTCCAGTTGACCATGTAGGCGTCGGCATACCGGCCTTCCGCGATCAGCCGGATATACTCCGGCACGGCCGTGTGCGCCGGGCACGCCCACTGGCAATCGACGACCTTGTGGAAGTAATCGGGCGCCTCGGTGTTCGTAGGCTCCAATCCTCAAACCCTCTGTTGCCTGCCCAGCAGTCCCGTCGTTGAACTCCCACGGGCGGCGTAGATAGGCCGTCGACTCGTCGGGGCGCGATGACTGGGGCCACTCTAGTGCGCCCACCTGCCCATTGCCAGGGCCATCGCCCGCCGACGCGCAAATGGCGGTGCAAGCGGGGCCTGGAGAGGGCGCGGGCCGGGGTCATGTCGCGGCTGTTTCAGAGTGTTGCCAAGCTGAAGCGGTCTGTCATCCTGCCGTTGGATTGGGAACTCAAGGTGAAGCCGCGACCCCTGTCCCGTCGAGCGCGCGCCACCACCCCAAAAACCCTGTCCCGGAGATCGGATGACGCAAGACGTCCAGACCTCGCCCGCGCCGCCCCGCCGCCGGCCCGCCGGGCGGACGCTGCTTTGGATCGTCGCCGTGGTTCTCGCCGCCATCGCGTTCGCCGTGCTGCTGTCGCGCTGCGCCGGCCGGACCGGCGGCCGGGGGTTCGCGGGGCGGCCCACCGTCACGGTGGGCATCGCCAGGGCGACGCTCGGCGACGTGCCGATAACCATCGCCGCGCTCGGCACCGTGACGCCCGAGGCGACGGTGCAGGTCGTCGCCAAGGTGAGCGGCACGCTGCAGGCCGTCTACTTCAGGGAGGGCCAGCTGGTCCGGCGCGGCCAGGTGCTCGCCCTCGTCGATCCCTCGGCCTACCGGGCGGCGCTGGAGCAGGCCCAGGGCCAGTTGGCGCGCGACCAGGCGCTGCTGGCGGGCGCGCGCGTCGACCTCGCCCGCTATCAGTTGCTGCTGGCGCAGAAGTCCATCGCCGAGCAGACCGTCGCCGACGAAGCCGCCACGGTGAAGCAGGACCAAGGCGCCGTGGCCACGGACCGCGGCGCGGTGAACAGCGCCAGGCTCAACCTTTCCTGGACGCGCATCGTGGCGCCGCTCGACGGCCGCGTCGGGCTTCGCCAGATCGATCCCGGCAACCAGGTCTCCGCCGGCCAGACGACGCCCATCGTGGTCGTCACCAGGATCGATCCGATCGACGTCGTCTTCGCCGTGCCCGAGGAGACCATCGCCTCGATCATCCGCCATCCGGACTTCGGCGCCGGACTGCCGGTCACCGCCTATGACCGTTCCGGCGGCCAGGCCCTGGCCCAGGGCGCCCTCGCCACCATCGACAATCTCGTCGACACCACCACCGGCACCGTCAAGGGCAAGGCGAGGTTCGCCAATCCGGGCGGCGCGCTCTTCCCCAACCAGTTCGTCAACGTCGGCCTGCTGGTCGACACCCTCAAGAACCAGGTGATCGTGCCGGCGACGGCGGTGCGGCACGGGCCCCAGGGCGACTTCGTCTGGGTGCTGCAGCAGCCAGGACAGTACGTGCGCATGCGCAAGGTGACGACCGGCCCAGGCTCGGGCGAGACGGTCTCCGTCGCCTCCGGGCTTGCGGCCGGCGAGACCGTGATCACCGAAGGCGGCGATCGGCTCAGCGACTGCGCGCGCGTCATGCTGCCGGGGCAGCCGCCGCCTGGTGGCCGCCGCCACCGCCGCTTCGGCGGCCGATCCCGGGGCGGCCGCCGCGGGGCGATGATCGCGGGCGGCGCCGGCGGCGGCTGCCCGGCGGCCGGTGCGACACGCGGCCCCGGTGCGCCGGCGCATCCCCGAAACGGCCACCGCCGCGCGCGTCCTGGAGCGGGAGCCGGCGGGTGAGCCGCGCCGCCAGGTCGCCGCCAGCGAAGCGCCGGTGAGTCCATCGCGTCCCTTCATCGAGCGCCCGGTGGCGACGTCGCTGTTCATGGCGGCGATCCTGCTGGCGGGGCTGGTGGCGTTCCACTTCCTGTCGCTGTCGGCGCTGCCGCAGGTCGACTACCCCACCATCCAGGTGCAGACCTCCTATCCGGGCGCGAGCCCGCAGGTGATGGCCAACACGGTCACCGCGCCCTTGGAGCGGCAGTTCGGCCAGATGGCCGACCTCGACCGCATGGCCTCGGTGAGTTCCGGCGGCGAGTCGGTGATCACCTTGCAGTTCAACCTAGACCTGCCCCTCGACGTCGCTGAACAGGAGGTGCAGGCCGCCATCAACGCCGCTGGGAACCTGCTGCCCGCCGATCTGCCGGCGCCGCCGATCTACGCCAAGGTGAATCCCGCCGACGCGCCGGTGCTGACGCTGGCGCTGACGTCGTCCACCATGCCGCTCACCGAGGTGGAGAACCTGGCCGAGGAGCAGCTGGCGCAGAAGATCTCGCAGCTCCCGGGCGTCGGCCTCGTCACCGTGAGCGGCGGCCAGCGGCCCGCCGTGCGCATCGAGGTCAACACCCGCCAGCTCGCCGCCTACGGCATGACCATGGAGGATCTGCGCACGGTGATCGGCGCAGCCAACGCCAACGCCGCCAAGGGGTCGTTCGACGGGCCCACGCGCGCCTATACGATCAACGCCAACGACCAGCTCGCCACCGCGGCCGACTACGCCAACCAGGTGATCGCCTACCATAACGGCGCCGCCATCCGGCTGAAGGACGTGGCCACCATCGTCAACGGCGCGGAGAACGCCTGGCTGGGCGCCAACTACGACGTCGCGCGGGTGAAGACCGCCGCAGGGACGAGGCCGGCGTCGCTGGCGCCGGCGATCGTGCTCAACGTCCAGCGCCAGCCCGGCGCCAACGTCATCACCACCGTCGACCAGATCAAGGCCGAACTGCCCCAGCTGACCGCGGCCTTGCCTCAGGGCCTGCGCGTCCAGATCGTCACCGACCGCACCGTCGGCATCCGCGCTTCGGTCGCCGACGTCGAGTTCGAACTCGTCATCGCCATCGCCCTGGTGATCGCGGTGATCTTCCTGTTCCTGAGGAGCGGCCCAGCCACCTTCATCGTCGGCATCGCCGCCCCGCTCTCCATCGTCGGCACGTTCGGCGTGATGTACATGCTGGGCTACTCGCTCAACAATCTGACGTTGATGTCGCTCACCATTGCGACCGGCTTCGTGGTCGACGACGCCATCGTCATGATCGAGAACATCTCGCGCTTCGTCGAGGCCGGCGAGAGCCCGCTCCAGGCAGCCCTGAAAGGCGCGGCGCAGATCGGCTTCACCATCATCTCGCTCACGGTATCGCTGATCGCGGTGCTGATTCCGCTGCTGTTCATGGGCGACGTCGTGGGCAGGCTGTTCCGCCAGTTCGCGGTGACGCTGGCGGCCACCATCGTGATCTCGGCGGTGATCTCGCTGACGCTGACCCCGACGCTCGCGGCCCTGTGGCTGAGGCGCCCGGACGCGGCGCGCGAAGGCGCCGTCGCCCACCGCTCGCGCGCCGTCATCGACGGGCTGATCGCGCGCTACGACCGCTGGCTGAGCTGGGTGCTGGACCGGCAGGGCGCCACGATGATCGTCGCGCTCGCCACCCTTTGCCTGACGGTCGTCCTCTACCTGGCGATCCCCAAGGGCCTCTTCCCCACCCAGGACACCGGCCTGGTCCAGGGCGTGACTGTCGCGGGCCAGACCATTTCGTACCAGCGCATGGGCGATCTGCAGCAGCAGGTGGCGGCGCAGATACTGAAGGATCCCGACGTCGCCAGCCTCACCAGCTACGTGGGCGTCGACGGAACGAACACCACCCTCAACGACGGCCGCTTCCTGATCAACCTGAAGCCGCTCGGCCAGCGCACCTCCTCGCTCGCCGCCACCTTGCACCGGTTGCGCCAGCGGGCACTGGCCGTGCCGGGCGTCACCCTGTTCCTCCAGCCGGTCCAGGATCTTACCATCGCTTCCAACGTCAGCCCCGCCGAGTACGAGTTCTCGATCGAAGGTCCCGACACCGCCACCGTGAACACCTGGGCGGGCAGGATCGTGCAGCGCCTCTCGACGGCCAGGGCCGTCCGCAACGTCGCCACCGACGTGCAGGGCCAGGGACTGTCGATCCTCGTCAATGTCGATCGCAGCTCCGCCGCGCGCCTGGCGATCACGCCTTCGACGGTGGACGACATCCTCTATGACGCGTTCGGCCAGAGGATCATCTCGACCATCTTCACCCAGTCCAATCAGTACCGGGTGATCCTGCAGGCCGCTCCGGGAACGATCAACTCGCCCCGGGGGCTCGACGATCTCTACCTGCGCTCGGGCAGCGGCACGCCGACGCCGCTGGGCGCGATCGCCAGGATCGAGGAGCAGACCGCGCCGCTGCAGATCGATCACGTCGCACAGTATCCGGCGGCCAACATATCCTTCGACGCCGCGCCGGGGGTCTCGCTCGGCGCGGCGGTCGGCGCCATCCGCAAGGCCGAGAAGGACATCGGCGTTCCCGCCGTCGTCACCACCACCTTCCTCGGGGCGGCCAACGCCTACCAGGCCTCGCTGAACAACGAGCTGTGGCTGATCCTGGCGGCGATCGTCTGCGTCTACATCGTCCTGGGCGTGCTCTACGAGAGCTACATCCACCCGATCACCATTCTCTCCACCCTGCCGTCGGCCGGGGTCGGCGCCCTGCTGGCGCTGATGCTCGCCGGCGAGGATCTGGGCGTGATTGGCATCATCGGCGTCATCCTCCTGATCGGCATCGTCAAGAAGAACGCCATCATGATGATCGACTTCGCCCTCGACGCGGAGCGCCAGGAGGGCAAGACGCCGCGCGAGGCCATTCACCAGGCCGCGCTGCTGCGCTTCCGCCCGATCGTCATGACCACCTTCGCGGCCCTGTTCGCGGCCCTGCCGCTGATGCTGGGCTGGGGCATGGGCGCCGAACTGCGCCGCCCGCTGGGGCTGGCGATCTTCGGCGGCCTGATCGTCAGCCAGGCGCTGACGCTGTTCACCACGCCGGTGATCTATCTGCAGTTCGACCGCCTGGGGCGGCGTCTGGGCGGGCGCCCGAACCTGCGCAAGGGCGAGACCGATCCGGGCCTCTCCGAAACGCAGCCCCGGTCGGACCCGGCCCGATGAACCTCGCCGCGCCGTTCATCCGCCGCCCGATCGGCACGGTGCTGCTGACCGTCGGTGTGGCGCTCGCAGGCGCGGCCGCCTTCTTCCGGCTCCCGGTCTCGCCCCTGCCGCAGGTGGATTTCCCGACCATCTCGGTGCAGGCCCAGCTTCCCGGCGCCAGTCCGCAGACCATGGCCACCAGCGTGGCGACGCCCCTGGAAAAACACCTCGGCGTCATCGCCGACGTCACCCAGATGACGTCGTTCAGCCGGGTCGGGACCACACACGTCACGCTGCAGTTCGGCCTCGACCGCAACATCGACGGCGCCGCGCGCGACGTGCAGGCCGCGATCAACGCCGCCCGCGTCGATCTGCCCGCGACGCTGCGGTCCAACCCCACCTACCGTAAGATCAATCCCGCCGGCGCGCCGGTGCTGGTGCTGGCGCTGACCTCCAGGTCGCGCACGCCGGGCCAGATCTACGACGCCGCCTCGAACATCGTCCAGCAGCAGCTGTCCCAGGTCAAAGGGGTCGGCGACGTCGAGGTCGGCGGCGCCTCGCTGCCGGCGGTGCGGGTCGAACTCAACCCGCTGGCGCTCTCGAACTACGGCATCGGCCTCGAGGACGTGCGCGCCGCGCTGGCCTCGGCCAACGCCAACCGGCCCAAGGGCGTCCTCGACGACGGCGCCCAGCGCCAGCAGATCTACACCAACGACACCGGAACCGTGGCGGCGGACTACGCCCCGCTGCTGGTGGCCTATCGGGGCGGCTCGGCGGTGCGCCTGGCCGACGTCGCCAAGGTCGAGGACGGCGTCGAGGACGTCAACAACCTCGGCCTCTTCAAGCCCTCCGGCTCGCCCACGGCGATCCCCGCCGTGGTGGTGACGGTCACCCGCCAGCCGGGCGCCAACATCATCTCCACCGTCGATGCGGTGAAGGCGCGCATCCCGGCCGTGCAGGCGGCGCTGCCGCAAGACATCCACATGAACGTGGCGGTGGACCGGACCATCACCATCCGCGCCTCGCTGCAGGAAGTGGAGCTGACCGTCCTCTATTCGACCCTGCTGGTGATCGCGGTGGTCGCCTTCTTTCTGATGAATGGCAGGGCGGTGATCATCCCCAGCGTCGCCGTCGCCGTCTCGCTTCTCGGCACGCTGGCGGTGATGCTGGCCTTGGGCTTCTCGCTCGACAACCTCTCCCTGATGGCCCTCGCCATCTCCACCGGCTTCGTCGTCGACGACGCCATCGTGGTCCTGGAGAACATCACCCGCCACGTCGAAGCCGGCATGGGCCGCTTCGAGGCGGCGCTGAAGGGCGCCGAGGAGGTGAGCTTCACGGTGTTCGCGATCAGCGTCTCGCTGATCGCGGTGTTCCTGCCCATCCTGCTCATGGGCGGCATCGTCGGGCGCCTGTTCCGCGAGTTCGCGCTCACCTTGTCGGCGGCGATCGTCATCTCGCTGCTGATTTCGTTGACCACGACGCCGATGATGGCGGCCTATCTGGTGGGTCGCCCCCGCCCGGCGCACGCGCGGGGCCGGATGGCGCGCTTCTCCGACGGGCTCGTCGGCGGCATGCGCCGTCTCTACGCGCACGCCCTCGACTGGTCGCTGGATTCAGGTCCGATCGTCATCGCCATCCTGGTCGCCACCATCGCCCTCAACGTCTGGCTGTTCGCGGTCGTGCCCAAGACCTTCTTTCCGCAGCAGGATACCGGCCAGATGATCGGCGGCCTCAGATCCGACCAGTCGAGCTCGTTCAAGATCACCGAGAAGCGGCTGCGGCAGTTCGTCGGCATCATCGGCCGCGACCCGAACGTGGACACGGTGGTGTCGTTCCTGGGCGGCCGCGGCGTCTCCAGCGCCTTCATGCTGACCGCGCTGAAGCCGCAATCCCGGCGCAAGGAGAATGTCGAACAGGTGATGGCCGAACTGCGGCCGCGCCTGATGCGGGTGACGGGCGCGAGCATGTTCCTGGCCCCGTTGCAGGATCTGCGCATCGGCGGGCGTCCGTCCAACGCCACCTACCAGTACACCCTCGAAGCCGACAATCTCTCCGACCTGCGCACCTGGGCCACCCGGCTCACCAGGGCCATGCAGCAGCAGCCGGGCCTGGAGGACGTCAACAGCGACCAGCAGGACCACGGCCTGCAGAGCTATGTGACCATCGACCACGACAAGGCCGCCCGGCTGGGCCTCACCGACAGCCTCATCGACAACACCCTCTATGACGCGTTCGGTCAGCGCCAGGTTTCCACCATCTACGAGGACGTCAATCAGTATCACGTGGTGATGGAGGTGGCGCCCCAGTACGCCCAGGATCCCACCGTGCTTTCCAGGATCTACGTCTCCACCGAACGCGCGGCGCCGCAGAGCGCCTCGGCCGCCCTGCAGGGTCAGGGCGCCATCGGCATCGCAACGCCTGCCGCCAACGTCACGCCGGCGACGCGCGCCGCGGCCGTCGCCACCGGGCTCGCGCCCTCCGGCGCTTCGACGGCCGAACTGGCGAAGGGCGCGACGGTGCAGTCGTCGGCCACGGCGCTCTCGGTCTCGGGCGCGGCCAGCACCTCGGGCGCGGCGGCGGCCAATCTGGCGGGGCAGCTCGCGGCCAATGCGGCCGCGGTCCAGGGGACCGGCGCCGCCGGGTCGGGTGGAGCGGCGGTGCTGGGGCCCAGCGCCCCGCCGGCGCACGCCGCCTCCACCGGCGTGGCCCTCTCCACCACCAGGGAGAGCGTCGTTCCGCTCGCGGCCGTGGCGAGCTGGGCCGACAGTTCCACCCCGACGGTCGTCAACCATCAGGATACGCAGCCGGCGACGACGATCTCGTTCAACCTCGCGCCAGGCACGACCTTGAGCGACGCCCTGGTTTCCATCCAGGCGGCGCAAGCTTCCATCGGCATGCCGGCGAGCGTTCACGGCGGCTTCCAGGGCGCCGCGCGCGCCTTCCAGCAGTCATTGGGGACCGAGCCCCTGCTCGTCCTGGCCGCGCTGGTGGCGATCTACATGGTGCTGGGCATCCTCTACGAGAGCTACATCCATCCGCTGACCGTGCTTTCCACCCTGCCCTCGGCCAGCGTCGGCGCGGTCATCGCCCTCATCGTCTTCCACATCGACTTCTCCGTCATCGCCCTCATCGGCGTGATCCTCCTCATCGGCATCGTGAAGAAGAACGCGATCATGATGATCGACTTCGCCCTCGACGCCGAGCGCACCCGGGGCCTCGGCGCGCGCGCGGCGATCCGCGAGGCGGCGCTGACCCGGTTTCGGCCGATCATGATGACCAGCTTCGCCGCGATGCTGGGCGCCCTGCCGCTGGCGATCGGCTGGGGCGAGGGGGCGGAACTGCGCCGGCCGCTGGGAATCACCATCATCGGCGGCCTGCTGGTGAGCCAGGTGATCACGCTGCTGACCACGCCCGTCGTCTACATGTATCTCGACCGTTTCCGCCGGCGCCGCGCGCCGCGCCCAGCCGGCGGCCGCGCGTCCCCCGGGCCGCTGGCGGCGGAGCAAGGAGCCCCATGAAGAGAGCCGTTCCGCTGGCGCTGCTGCTTCTCGCCGGCGCCGCCTTGTCGGCGTGCGAGGTCGGCCCGAGCTACCGCCGCCCAGCCACGCCCACGCCCGCCGCCTACCGCCAGATCCAGGGCTGGGCGCCCGCCACGCCCTCCGACGCCGCCGACCGCAAGGATTGGTGGACCCTCTTCGGCGATCCGCAGCTCGATGAGCTGGAAAGCCAGGTCGAGGTTTCCAACCAGAACCTCGCGGCCGAGGCCGCGGCCTATCGCCAGGCGCGCGCCATCGTCTCCGAGCAGCGCGCCGCGCTCTGGCCCACCGTCACCGGCGCCGGTTCGGCCAGCATCTCCCATTCCGGCGGCGGCCGCTCGGTCGTGGCCTCCAACGGCTCGGTGCTGGGCGGCTCGAGCGGCGGCTCGACCATCGAGGATTACGCGCTGCAGCTGGGCGCCACCTGGGAGCCGGACCTCTGGGGCCGGGTGCGCCGGCAGATCGAGAACGCCAGAGCCGGCGCCCAGGCCAGCTACGCCACCCTCGTCAATGCGCGCCTCTCGGCGCAGCTCGAGCTTGCGGCGGACTACGTCACCCTGCGCCAGCTCGACGAGGAGAAGCGCATCGACGACGCCACGGCCGCCGCCTACGCGCGCTCGCTGGCCGTCGCGCGCAACAAGTACGCCGCCGGCGTCGCCGCCCTCAGCGACGTGGACCAGGCGCAGACGCAGCTGCACAACGAGCGCGCCGCCGACACCGCGCTCGGCCAGCAGCGCGCCCAGATGGAAGATGCGATCGCCGTCCTCGTCGGCAGGCCGGCCAACCTCGCCATCGCCCCCGCCGCCTGGACCTTGAAGCCGGTGGAGATCCCGCCCGGCGTTCCCTCGACCCTGCTGCAGCGGCGCCCCGACATCGCCATCGCCGAGCGCCAGGCCGCCGCCGCGAGCGCCGAGATCGGCGTGGCGACCGCCAACTATTTCCCGAGCCTGACGCTCACCGGCGCCGGCGGCGCCCAGGCGACCAGGCTCGCCCAGCTGTTCAGTCCGCAGAGCTTCTTCTGGAACGCGGCGGCCTCGGCGGCGCAGACGATCTTCAACGGCGGCCTCACCCACGCCCAGGTCGCCGCCGCGCGCGCAGCCTACGACCAGGCCGTGGCCAACTATCGCCAGACCTCGCTGGCGGCGTTCGCCCAGGTCGAGGACAACCTCGCCGCCCAGCGCGTGCTCGCCGCCGAGCAGCCGGACCTGAGAGCTTCCGTGGCCTCGGCCGACGAAGCCCTGCACATCGCCCGCAACCAGTACGCCGCCGGCACGGTCGACTACACCACCGTGGTCGTCGCCGAAGCCGCCGCGCTCTCGGCCCACAATGCCGAGCTGGCGCTGGAAGCCAGCCGCCTGACCACCACCGTCGATCTCGTCGTGGCCCTCGGCGGCGGCTGGAACGCCGCGGCGCTGACGTCGAAGTAGCGTCGGCTGGCATTGCGCCGATCGGACCTGTGCAGAACCGGACCTTCTGAATGTCGGCGAAGAGCCAGATTTGGTATCAGCCGCACGGCGGAGGTCCCCAGCGATGCGCGCGCCGGCGCCGCCCTGGTCGGTCGGCTCGACCACGCCCCGTCATCTCATCCTAGTTTCGCCCGTTTGGTCTTGCGGCAACCTTCACTATTGCTAGTTGTGCCGCACGAAGTGCGGGGTGCACAATGGCGCCCCGGGGGGCGGTGATCGTTTCCCGCTAGTTGATTCGTGGGATTTCCGGTGGGCACTCAGACGGGAATCGTTGCGCGCGCCTTTGATCGCGAGGCGGGCTTGACGCGGGCGATCCGCCGACACTTCAAGACCCTGGGATTCACAAAGAACGCCGACGGCGATTTGGTCTTACCGGGCGAGGGCAAGGCCGTGGTCCGCCAGCTTCACCGCGGCCAGCGGCGAGCGAAGCTTCAGTCTGCGCAGACGTTCCTGGAGCGCGCCCTCCCCCGCGCCCTGCCCTGTTTTGCGAACGGCGCTGAACTTGATGTCGATCAGATTAGGCTTCGTCTTCGTCCGGTGAAGTCGGGCACGCGCGAGGCCGACCTCTTCCGTGTCGCCACGCTGACCTGGTCTGTGCCGGTGTCAGCGGGATTTGGCCGTCGGATGCGATACCTCGTGTGGGATGAGGGCCATGATCGCCTAGCCGGCGTGATCGCCCTCGGCGACCCGGTCTACAACCTCTCAGTCCGTGACAAACAGATCGGCTGGACGGTGCACGACCGCGCCAAGCGGCTGGTTGGGCTCCTGGACGCCTATGTGCTCGGCGCCGTCCCGCCCTACAGTTTCCTCCTGGGCGGCAAGGCGATCGCCTGTCTGATCCGATCGAGAGACGTCTTCGACGACTTCAAAACCAACTACGGCTCGACCGTCGGCGTCATTTCAAAAGCATCCAAGAACGCCAGTCTTCTCGCGGTCACGACCACCTCTTCGATGGGGCGCTCGTCCGTCTACAACCGGCTGCGGTTGGGGGATTGCGATTATTTCGAGCGGATCGGCTACACCATCGGCTGGGGTCATTTCCATATCACCGACGCCCTGTTCGAGCAGATGCGGGACTACCTGCGAGAACGCGATCACGCCTATGCCGACCACCACAAGTTCGGCGAGGGTCCCAACTGGCGCCTGCGCACCATTCGGGCCGCGCTCAAGGCCCTGCACATCAACGAGTCGGTGCTGAAGCACGGCATCCGGCGCGAGGTCTTCATCGCCAAGCTCGCCTCCAACGCCTTCGATGTGCTTCGCACCGGCGAGGCCGAACCTGATCTCGCCGGCCTCCTGACCGTCGCGGAAATCTCCGACCTGGCGCTCGATCGCTGGGTCGCGCCGAGAGCCGCGCGCGGTGAGATCGACTACCAAAGTTGGACGCGCGCGAAGATCCCACGCCTCATCCGCGGTCTGGTCGAGCTGCCGAGGGCCGACCTCCGAAATACGGGCTGACCGGGCCATGCTGGACGGTTTACAGGTCCAGCTTGAAGCGCATTTCGCGGCGCTCGCGGACCTTCGCCGGCCGGCCGGCTATCCGGTCTACCCGATTGAACATGGCCTGGCGCAGGAGACCGTCCGCGAGGCGTGGGCCGTGGCCGCCCGCCATCATCGCCAGGTCGGTCTGGACCGCCGGCATTGGCTTGTCTGGGTCATTTTGACCGCCGAAGCCGGCTACGGCTACGACGGTGAGGAATACTGGCCCTCGCTGGAACGGGTTGCTGGCGAATGGCGGTCTCAGCCGGATCGTCAAACCCTAAAAGGGTGGTACGGGCGATTTCATCAGCAGCTGTGCGGGCCGGCGCCCGAAGGGCGTTGGGCCAACCACTTCAACATCATCGCCTGGCCCATCACCGGGGCGATCTTGCCACGCTATCTGCAGAGCCATTTCGCCCGCCACCTCTTCAATGCTCGGTACGGTCTAAGCCAGCTCGCCAACGCGAGCGCCGGCGAGATCGGGACCTACCTGTCGGACACGCACGACGAGCGATCGGCCCGATACGGTGATTTTCTCCAGCAGACCGACCTGACCGGCCGGATCGTGTTGGCGCTCCGCGACGAGGATCTTCAGGAGGCGGTTCCTCGGATAAATCCGACCACCCTCGCCCGTCTGGTCGCGGATCTCGAAGCCCGCCGGGACGCAGCCGAATTTCTTCGGGCGGCACAGCAGGTCCTTCGATCAACGCGAGGGGTGACAGGCCCTGGCCTGAGGACGGTAACGGACGCGCGGATCGGGCAACCCCGCGCCGCCGACATCGTCGGCGCGCCGAGATTGGTCGCGAGGGCCGGCGGCGATGAGACCATCCTGATCGGCGTGCAGATGCCGGACTTCGTCAAAGCCCTGGAGCAGGCTGGGCTTTCCTCGGCGACGTTGATGCGCGTCAAGCTCCGCCTCATCGGTGATGTCGACCGGTCGTCGCCCGGCGTCGCCCTCTTGAGCTGGTCCAATCTTGACCGGCCCTTGCGCGCCTTTCCCGCCCCAAACACACCCATCATCGATCTGGAAGGCGCGAGCTCGACGCTCTTGGGTATCATCAGGCCCCTCGCGGTCCTGGAAGAGCAGCGGGTCTGGCTGCTGCGCCGTGAATTGGACGGCGCCTACAGGCAGGTCGCAGGTCGGCAGGTCCGACCCGGACAGAGCTATTTCCTGTTGTCCCGTTCGGACTTGCCGCCCCAGATCATCACCCGCCTGGCCATGCGGCCCATGACGGTGGCCGCGCCAGAGCTCAAGGCCTATGGATTCCGATCGCCGCCGTCGTTCTCAGCCAACTATAGCGTCGCACTTCAGAGCCTAGGTCTCGGTTTCTCCCTGCGCGCCCGTGTCGACCCAGCGGGCCTGGGGCCGGTTCGGTGCGCCGACTTCGCCGGGCCCAGCTGGCCGGCCGGCGAAGACGTGGGCCTTCGTCTATCGGCGGACTTCGAAGCGACAGAGTTCATACTCAGTTTGGACGCCGGACCCAGGGTCCGCGTCGCGGCATCCCTGGCCCCAACCTTTGTCACCCTCGGCCTCCTCGCTGTCGGGCGCCACAGCTTGAGCGTCATGGCCGTCGCGGCGACGGCCGGCGGCCTGGGAATGGCCGCCAGCAGCGACCCAGTCGTCTTCGAGTTTCAGATCTTCGAGCCGCGCCCTTGGCCAGAAGTAGCGAGCGAGCGTGCTGGGTTTCGCGCGGTCTTGGATCCCGCCAAGGCAAGCCTGGAGGCCCTGCTCACCGGCCAGGCGACGGTCGATCTGTACGGTCCGCCGGGCCGGCGTGTGACCTGGCGACTGGAGACCATCGACGCGAGCGGTCAGGTGGCGACTACAGCTCAACTCGGGCAGGCCAGTCTGCCGGTGACAGCCACCGCCTTTGGGGCGGTGCTTAAACGGCTGCGGGACCACTCGGACGCGATCGACGTCGCCCACCGGGTCGATCTGATCGCCGATCTCGAGGATCTTGGGCGCCAGGCGCTGCGATTCCCACACCGCGTCGATCCCCTTCGCTGGGTGCTTGAGCCGCAAACCGGTCGCCTGCGGCTCGTCGATGAAACCTCCCACGACGAGGCGATCGCCATTACCCGGATAAACCTGCAGACGCCGGCTGGCCGCCATCGGGAAGCGGCGGAGGCGTTCGTGGCCGGAGTCGACGTCAGCCCGCCGGGCGCCCTCGTCAGCGCCCGATACAGGGGACAGAACTACATCGCCTTCGCGTCCGTCCCGCCGTCCGACCGGCTAAACGCGTTTTCGGAACTCGGCCTGGCGCAGGATTTTCGATCCGGGATGGAAGACCCGGCCCGAGCCGTGGTCGAGGTGTTGCGGGTTCTTCGGCTGTGGCAGCGCGCACGGCCGATTGGACGGCTGGCGCTGCTGCGCAAGACGCCGACCATTGATGGGCTTGTGCGGGAGCTTCGCCGGCAGGCGTGTGGAGGCGACTGGGCGGCCCTGCTTGACGACAGCGACGCGACGCCTGGCCTCGTGGAGACGGCTCAGCAGAGTGTCGGCGGGTCGCCGGGGTTCGCCTCGCGCATGCGCACAACCGCCTGGGAGCCGGGGAATGCGGGCCGGCTCCGCTCGGGATTCTTCTTCTATGCTGAGCGCTACAAGATCACTCGTGATCGGTCCCTCTCCGATTTGGCGATCATCCTGGCGTTTCAGCCGCACGCTGTCCGGATCGAGAATCAAAAGCCAGTAGAGGCCATTGCGGCCCTGCTCGCCAATCGCGCCCTGGTTCGGGGCGCTTTCCTGGCGCGGGCGTCTGTCGCCGCCCGGCGGGAGGCCGTGGCGGCATGATCCGGTCGCTCTCTCCTGTCGCGATGCTAGAGGCGACCGCGCGCTCATTGGCGCTCGAGGACGGCCAACGCTCTGAAGAGGCGATCGCGGCGCAGGTCCTCCGCAGGGCGGTCTCCGCCCTGGCCCCTTGTTCTCGCGCGGAGGCGCTGCGGTATGCGCGCGAGCCGTTGGCAGGCCTCATGCTCAGGGAAGACGAGTGGTTCGAGGCGATCCTCGATGGCCTGATCGCCTATGGCGACGTTCTCGAAGTGACCCCGCAAGACCCGGATGCCTGGCGCACGTCGCGGCTTGTGCTGCGACCGGCGCCGCCGAGCTTCGTGAAGCGCGACAATGGCGACGTGATCCTGCTTGGTGTGGCTGGAGATCAGCCAACGGCGGTGCTCGGGGCCCTGGCCGAAAGAGTCCTCCATCGAGGACCGCTGCGGACGCTCGTCCATCCCTTGCCGGAAGGGACCCTCGATCTGTTGAGGTCGCTCGGCCTTGTGGAGTTGCCGGAGACAACCTGGCTCCGCGCGCCTGCCACAGCGTCTGCACAGAGTTTCGCCGACGCGGCGCGCGGCCAGTTGCTCGCGACAGACCTATCGACGGCTCCGCTCGATGGCCTCGTGATCCTGGACCCGTCTAGGCCTGTCGACTTTTACAGCGGCCGTTGGCGGCCGCCGGAGAAGCGAGACGCCGGCGTCTTCGTCGCAAGGCGCCAACAGGCCTTCAGCCAGCGCCCCTGGTGTCTGGTCGAGCTCGCCGCCGGCGGCCCCCGGCGGATGCAGGACCTGATTGCATCTGACGACCGGCAACGTCCCTGCGATCTCGCCTGGCGCATCCAAGCGGCGTTTGACGCCGCCGCCGGCGCCCCGCAGCGACTCCGGACCGTCGCAGCGGGGGCGTCAGTCGACCTGGAGTTTTTCTCGCCGATCCCGGCCTTTGCCGAACGCCGGCTCGCCATCAAAGGCGACAAGGTAGCGAGAGCGAAATGCCTGTTCGCCTATTCCCTCCCCGCCTCCCATGCCGCCCACGAACTCTCCGAGCTCGCCGACAAGCTGTGGCTGGCGGCGTTCAGCTGACCCATCCGATGGACCCGTCATGACCGCCACCATCCAAGAGACGATCGAGGCCTTGCAACGGACGCTGCTGGGTTACATCGAGGCGACCTACCATGTCGCCGATCCCTTGGTGGTGGGTCAGCGCCGCCGGCTCCTTGACGAGGTCGGCGGCATCTTTCAAGACCCCTTTCTGGAGTCCACGCCGCGTTATCAAACCGGCCAAGGGTATGCGGCCATCCCCGGACTGCCGGATGCGGCTCGGGAGATCTATACCCGCCTGTCGAAGCCAAAGTCCGGCAAGGCGCTGCTGTTCGATCCGCCCTATGTCCACCAGGCTGTAGCGCGACGATCTGGGTGAGAGGTGCGCGACGATCTGGATGAGAGAGATCGATCGCGACGGTGGATTGATGTTCGGTCTTTGTGCTTTTGGCAAGCCTCAGGTTTGGGTTTGATTGTCGCTGGGCGACAGAGGTC
>DATKRO010000038.1:0-90660 GCA_035532115.1 Caulobacteraceae bacterium
GATGTGGAGGGACGCAGCACATCGGTGGGCCAGGAGACGAAACGGTCGACCACCGGACGCAGCGCCTCGAGTTCCCCCCGGCAGTCCGGGCACGAGGCGATGTGGGCTTCGGCCGCGGCGATCTCGCTCGCGGGCAGGGCCTGCAGCGCGTAGGCGCACGTCACTTCGCTCTGGGCGCACCGGACCGAGCTTGGGCTCATATCTGCAATACGTCAGCCGCAGAGTCCTGGATTGGACCGAAATGCTGACGGCTCGAAGATAAGAGAGTTCCATCTGGATGGCGGGCGAGGGTACTTTCGCGCGGGGGCGCTCGCCGGCCGGCGCGAGCAAGTGATCGCCGTATCAGCGCGTCACGCGCCCCAGAGAACTCAGCGAAGCGACACGGGCTGCCTGCCGGTCTCCTCGGCGATGCGAAGCGCGAGGCGCGCCTGCAGCGATGTGGAGGGACGCAGCACATCGGTGGGCCAGGAGACGAAGCGGTCGACCACCGGACGCAGCGCCTCGAGTTCCCCCCGGCAGTCCGGGCACGAGGCGATGTGGGCTTCGGCCGCGGCGATCTCGCTCGCGGGCAGGGCCTGCAGCGCGTAGGCGCACGTCACCTCGCTCTGTAGGCATTGCTTGCGATCGGATGCACTCATAGCTCGCCCCCTCCCGCGTTCAACACGCGCCGCAGCTTGTGGAGCCCCGAGCGAATTCGCGTCTTGATGGTACCGAGCGGCTGGTTCAGCCGTGCCGCGGCTTCCGCATGGGTAAGGCCGGCGAAGAACGTCGTTTCGATCGCCAAACGCTCGTCCGGCGTGAGCATCGCCAATGCCGCGCGAAGGGACTTCTCCTGTTCGCGCAGATCAAGGACATCGCACGGATCTGCAGCTACCTCGGCCAGCGGCTGAGGATCGCCGCTACGTTTCTTCCGGCTCTCGAAGCGCAGACGGTCGATAGCGCGCGAGCGCGCTTGGTTCATGATCCAGCCGAGTACGGTGCCTTTCTCGGCATCGTAGTCCGACGCGCGCCGCCATACATCATGGAATACGTCGACGGTGAGTTCTTCCGCAGTCTCCCGGTTGGATGTGATACGCATCACCAAAGTGACAACGACACGATGAGCCATCTCATAGAGCTGATGGAGCGCGAGTTGGTCGCCCACGGCAATCGATCGAACGAGTGTCACCCACTCCTGCTCCGGCACCGAAGCTTTCGACTTCGCGTACAACACGTCCCCCAGAGTTGCTGAGGGTTTTTGTTGATATTTCTCTGTCATGCTGACAGGTCCGCTGTTGACCAAGATATAGCAATATCCGCACCCCGACGCTATGCAGCATGGGTAGCCGGTCCGCCGTTCTCAGGCGCCTGAGCGGTCAGCTGCGGTGGCCGAGTCTGAGCGCGTCGAGTTAAGCGTGCCGCCGGCAGCCGATTCGCTGATCGACGTTATGGCCAGCGCTGACGGTCTTTTTGCCAACAAGTCGATGACGCTTGTTTTTGCGGCCCGTGGAAAAAATCGACCAATAGATGTCGATCCTCGAAACCGAGCAATTTCGGACTCGCGGAAATTCCTCTTTGAAATCAAGAGCGCGATTTTTTGACGGATCGTCGAGTCGGTCTTTAGTTAGACGCTGAAAAAATTTGCGCTGAAAAATCAGCGCGCTACCATCGCCCAGAACAATCGAGTGGGAGTGAGGGGTGTGCGACAGCTGAAAAAATATCCAGCGAAATCAAATAGTTATGACGCCTCGGAACGATACAGGTCGGATCATCAATTAGGAACTCTGCTACCCGTAAGCCTCTGATATTACACGAAATTGCGAAGAAGCTTAACTGGATGAGCGAGGCAGGCAGCGGCAAAAATTGACGGTATTTCTGACGGTGTTTTCCGGCGGTTCCGCGAGCTCAAACAAAATGCCGTCGGGCAAACGGCGCCCGTGACGGTCTTCTCATATGCTTAAGCTGCTGAATTATCTGGGAAAATTACGGCCTGACGAGCCGCATTTCTGCTGACGGCATTTTTGAACAGGCGGCAGGCTCCTTGAATTGCGCGCCGCGACAATAAGCTCATTAAGTCAAAATGTTATAGCTGGTTATCAATGCGCCGGGAACCGGTCATCGCTTCGATTGATGATCGATGATCGATTATTCGGCGCAGTCGATCGATCATCGCGAACTGATGGGCGCCGGAAATTCTGGGGTCGAGTTTCACTGACCGAAGGTCTGCGCCACGCGGAGGACCTCGTTGAGGCGGCCACGCTTCAGGCGCGCAAGCGGCGTTGCACCGTTCAGCAACGGGCTGGGCTCTTTGAGCCACATCCACGTCGCCCTCGGCTCACCGATCACCGCCAGCACGTCGGCGATCCCGGCGACCGGCTTGCCGTCGACGAACTGCTCGAGCGGGAAGACGGTCTTGCGCGCCCCGTTCAACAGCCCGATCGCGAGACGCTTGGTCCGCCAAGCCTGCAAGGTCGAGCGGGAGACGCCGAACTCGAGCGCGATCTGCACCGGCCCGGCGGTCGCGCTAGCCCAGTCCTCCAAGGCCATCGGCGTGGCGTATTCGTGCACCCGACGGCGGCCTTCCTCCAAGGTCAGAACCGCGCCCAAGCCTTCGCCCTGGCTGACCTCCACGGGCCCGCGTGGCTTGAGGATGATGCGGCCATTGTCCCGCGGAGGGCTGTGAGCGGCCTTGGTCATGACTTCAAGCTCGTCGAGATGGGCCGCTATTGCAAGACGAAGCGCCGCGCCCGCCAGCGCCGCCAAAGGTTGCCTTTGCCGGCCATATTACGTAAGATGGGGATGTTACGGAGAGTCCAAATGTCGATCACTGCTCCGGCGACCGAGGTCCAGAAGAACTTTGGCGCCTTCCACGACCGGGCGCTCGCCGAGCCCGTGCGGGTCACAAAGTACGGGCGCGAGACAGTCTATATCGTGTCGGCCGAAACCTTTCACGCCCTGAAGCAGGGCCAGCGACAAGCGATCGCTGCGGCCGAGCTGACCGAGGCGGAGATCGCCCTCGTCGAGGCGGCCGAGATTCCGGCGGAGCATCGCTACAGCCTGAACGACGTCGACTGAGCCGATGGCGCTGCCGACCCCGGCGCCTGGCCTCGTCATCTCCTACGCCTATCTGTGGCGCGACCAGGATTCGGCCGGCGCCACTGAGGGCCGGAAGAACCGGCCCTGTGCGATCGTCGTCACGACGGTCGATGACGAGGGTGACACCCTGGTCTATGTCGCCCCGATCACCCATTCCCAGCCCACCGTGGGATCAGCGGTCGAACTGCCGGCCGCGGTGAAACGCCGGCTGGGCCTTGATGCCTCCGCGTCGTGGATCATCACCAGTGAACTCAACCGCTTCACCTGGCCGGGTTACGACCTGCGGCCGATCTCACGCAACTCGCCCGACGTCTTTTCCTGGGGCTACCTGCCTGTGGAGCTGCTGGAAGCTGTCAAGCTCCAGATCGTCGCCCACCAACGCGCCAGGCGCCTCGGGGTCGTGGACCGATCCTAGTATCGTCATCCTGTTCTGCAACACTTCCGGATGTGAAGGCCAGCGCAGGACAGCCGAAGATCGTTCAGCGCAATAACAGGACCGGCCAGTTTGCACTCAGCAAGGCGAGGTTCGAGGCGGTCATGCGCGCGGCGGAACAATCCGGCCTCCTGAACGAGAAGAGCGGCCGGATCGGCGGCAGGGTGAGCCAGGCATTGGTGACGCAAGCCAAACGGCAAACGGGCATCGAGACCGATACGGAACTGATCGAGTTTGCGCTGGCGACGGTCGCGCTCGAGGACAACTTCGCGGAAGCATTCAAGGAGTCTCGAGGCAAGGTCGATCCAGAGTTGAAGCTCGGCTTCTGAGGTGGCGGAGTTGGATTTTGACGCGGCGCGACGTTGGGCGCGCTTCGATCCGCAAAAGACGCTGGCGCGTCGAAGCGACAACGAACTTCCGTTCGTCGATCCGAACCTGATCGCAGGGCAGGGCCTCTTGCTCGACACCTGCGTCTACATCGACCAGATGCAAGATCGTTCGCCGCAAGTGCTGGACGACCTGATTGCGCAGCGACAGGTCAATCACTCGACGGTCGCAATCCAAGAGCTGATGCATACGGTCGGCGTATTGAACCCGAAGGATACGCGAACCACGCGTGTCGTTGCCGAGAGCGGCAAACAGATCAAGACCATGCCGCCGCACCGGATCTTCGCGCCCGATGTCGAGGTTCTCGGAAGAGCGGCGCTGCTGTCGGGAATGCTGTGCCGCCTCCAGGGATATGAGAAAGACGGCAAGCTGCGCGCGCTCCAGGACTGCGTGCTGTTCCTGCAGGCGCAGAAGCTCGGCTTGGTGGTGCTGACCGCGAACGTCGGCGACTACGATATCCTGCTCCAGCTCATCCCGGCTGGGCGGGCGCTGTTTTATCGCCGCAGATGAGGCCGCTGCCGGATCACGTCTGCCGTGGGACGCGCAGCTGGGGTAGATTGCGGAGTGACGGTGGTTTAGGCGACGCGCGATCTGCTGCCCGTCGGGCGTCTCCCCGCTCTTCGAACGGCGCCATACGCCGTCCGGCCCACCCCACCCTTCGCGACCTCGTGGCCTTCAAATATTCGGTCGCGCGCTGCTAGAAGAAGTTTAGCGCGCGACCAGTTCTCGGCGTCGATCACACGGTCGTCGACCGATTACTGCTCCTTCTTGAACAAATCCTGGAAGATGAGCTGGCCCCAGGTGCGGCCGCGTGCGTGCACCAGCGCGCCACCCTCGTTGAGCTTTCCCAGCTTGACGGGTGCGAACCCGAGTTGTTTGGCCAGGGCCGCCACGGGAGCGATCGCGTCCTCGTCGTCGCTCGACAGAAAGACGACCCGGCGCCCGCCCTCGACGATCGGATCGGCAGCCAGGGTGGCCGCAACCAGGTGATTGAAACCTTTCACGAGCTTGGCGCCGGTGAACGCCTTCGCGACGAAGGCCGAGGACGGGAGGCCGTCCAACTCTTCAGGGAGAACTCCAAACGCGTTCGTCGCGTCGATGACCGTCTTGCCTTCCCAACTCGGCAGGGCCTTCGCAATCTCGCGATGCTGCCCGAACGGGACCGCCAAGATGATCGTGTCGGCCTCAAGTGCATCCCGCAGAGACTTGGCGACGACCGTGGGTCCAAACGCCCGAGCCTGCGGCGCCAACGCCTCGGGCGGCCTGCGGCTCGCGACGGCCACCTTGATGTTCTTACGGGCGAAGGCGTGGGCGAGAGCCTGGCCTACCGCACCGAATCCTACAATCGCATGGCTCATAATACTTCTCCCATCGGTGTTGATATTGATTCCCCGGCCATTCAGATGGCCGAGAAGCCGCCATCGACAGACAACTCCACCCCATTCACGAAGCTCGAATCGTCCGAAGCAAGGAACAGAGCGGCCGCCGCAATTTCCTCGGGACGCCCCATTTTTCTCCGCGGGATCAGGGATTCGAACATCTGCTTCGCCTCCGGGGTGAGGACCTGGTCCTGCATCGGCGTGGCGATCAGACCGGGGTGCAGCACATTCACCCGGATATTCCTGCCCTTCAGTTCGTTGAGCCACCCGCGGGCGAACGCGTGCAGCGTCGCCTTGCTCGCCGCATAGACGCTGTAGCCCGGAAAGCCTTTGATCGAAGCCACCGACCCGGTCATGAAGATCGAGCCGCCGTCGTTGAGCAGCGGCAGCGCCTTCTGCACCGTGAACAGCGTACCGCGCGCATTCAGGCCGAAGGTCACATCGAAATGCTGCTCGGTGATCTCGCCCAGCGGGACGGCTTCGCCCGTGCCGGCGCTCGCGTAAAGGATGTCGATCTTGCCCTTCAGCCGCCTGACCGTATCGAACAGGCGGTCGAGGTCGCCGAGATTGGCCGCGTCGCCGTGCACGCCGGTCACGTTCCGGCCGATCAGCTTGACGGCCTCGTCGAGCGCCTCCTGTCTGCGGCCCGTGATGAAAACGTAGGCGCCTTCTTCGACGAACCGCCTGGCGCTCGCCAGCGCCATACCGCTCGATCCACCCGTGATGACTGCAACCTTACCGTCCAGCTTTCCCATGACTTTTCCTTTCGGGATGTCGGGACAGCATCTGCCCCGAGAACCTCGAAATGGATCCGCCGGCGTCAGTTGTTCAGTGCGGAGGCGCGCACATCGGTGGTGCGAAATCGATCCGGGTGGACGACTGACGCCAGCCGCGACGATCGGCGTCCGCCGTTCGGAATTGGGCCGCGCACTCGCCGACACAGGGTATGATGACCGGCTCGAACTGCGGTTCGATGTGTTGGATACGGGTTTGGCAGGCGCACCCCGCGGCGCGGAAACGCACCATGATCGACTGGGATGACGTTCGCTACTTTCTTGCCGTCGCGCGCGGAGGCTCAGTGCGGGCCGCCGCCGGGCGCCTCGGGGTGAACCACTCGACCGTGCTGCGACGCATCGCCGAGCTCGAGGAACGCCTCGGAACGCACATGTTCGAAAAGCTGCCTTCGGGCTACCGCCTGACGGCTGCGGGCGAGGAGGTCCTCGAACTCGCGAACCAGATGGAAGCGTCGTCGCACCAGCTGGAGACACGCGTCTTCGGGCGCGACCAGAGCGTACGCGGGCTTCTGCGGGTGACGCTGGCGCCGACCCTCGCGACACACCTGCTGATGCCGGACTTCGCCGATTTCGCGCGTCTGCATCCGGAGATCGAGATGGAAATCCTGTCGTCCGGCGAGCTGGCGAATCTGACCAACCGGGAGGCCGATGTCGCGATCCGCGTCGTCTACGACCGCAAAACCCTGCCGCTCAATCTTCACGGCCTGAAGGGACCGGAGCTGTTCGGCGGCGTCTACATATCTCGCGATCGGCTGGCCGCGTTGCGTGCGGGCGCGCCTGAGCCGATCCGGTGGATCGTCATAAGCATTCATGGAATTCCGGACTGGGCCAGCGAGGGCGAGGTTCGCACCGCGGGAGTTCCATTCAGGACCACCGACGCCGAGGCGCAGGTCGTCGCCGTACGGCAAGGGCTCGGGATCACCACACTGCCGTGCTTCATCGGCGATGCCGACCCCCTGCTGACGAGGGCGCCGGGCGCCGACCTGCACATGTACGGATCGGTTTGGCTTCTCACCCAGGGGGAGACACGCAAGACGAAGCGCGTCCGGCTCTTCACCGAGTTCGTCTCCCGCAGGCTCGCCGCGTACGCGCCGCTTCTCGCGGGACTGTCCGTATCGCGCGACTGACGCGCGGCAGGTCGCCAGGGTCGCCAGGCCGCGAGCCGGATTATTTCCAAGGCCCTGTCGATCCGGCCCGGGTTGGTCCGTCGAACTGTTTGACGGATAGTCAGGCGGCGAGGGCGTCGCCGCTCGTCGAAGGAGTTTCCGCCATGCGTTACATGTTCATCGTCAAATCCAGTCAGCCGGCCGAGCCGCCGCCTGCGCTGATCGACGCCATGCACAAGATGGCCCGGCGCGAGATCGAGGCGGGCCGCATGCTCGACGACGGCGGGCTGACGCCGCTCGCCATGGGCTGCCAAGTCTCGATCGGAAAGGGCGAGTTGAAGGTGATCGACGGGCCCTTCATCGAGGCGAAGGAGATGATCGGCGGCTATGCCATCTTCGATCTGCCCGGTCCGGCCGAGGCTCTCGCTTCAGCACGAGAGTTCATGCGCTTGCACACGGACTTCATGCCTGGATGGGAAGGGATCTGCGAGGTTCGCGCGATCGCCGGCTCGATGACGAAGGGCGCCTGAAGGGAGCTGTCCAGCGTGGCGCAGAGTGACGTCCATCGTGCGATTCTCGCCGCTTGGCGAATCGAGCAGCCCAGGCTGATCACCAGCCTAGCGCGGATGCTGCGCGACGTGCCCCTGGCCGAAGAGCTGACACAGGATGCCCTCGTCGCCGCGCTGGAGCGGTGGCCCCAAACCGGCGTGCCCGAACGGCCGGGCGCCTGGCTGATGGCCACCGCCAGGCGCCGCGCCTTGGATCACCTGCGGCGTGCGCCGATGCTTGCCCGCCAGCATGGGATGATCGCCGCGGCGCTGGAAGCCGAGCAGACTGCCATGCCCGACCTCGATTCAACCCTCGACGACGACATCGGCGACGAGATGCTGCGTCTGATCTTCACCGCCTGCCATCCGCGGCTGTCGCGCGAGTCGCGAGCGGCCCTGGCGCTGCGCATGGTCTGCGGCCTGACCAGCGAAGAGATCGCCCGCGCGTTTCTGCTGCCGGAGGCGACCATCGCTCAGCGTATCGTCCGCGCCAAGCGCCTGCTGTCGGAATCGGGCTTGTCCTACGAGACCCCGCAGGGCGAAGAGCGCAACCGGCGTCTGCCGACGGTGCTGGAGGTCGTCTACGCAATCTTCAACGAGGGCTATACCGCCGCGCGTGGCGACGACTGGCTGCGGCCCCAGCTTTGTGACGAAGCCCGCCGCTTGGGCCGGGTGCTGACGGCCCTCGCGCCGGATCAGGCTGAAGTGCATGGTCTGATGGCCCTGATGGAACTGAACGCGTCGCGCAACGCGGCGCGCACCGGCCCCGGCGGCGAGCCCATCCTCCTGATGGATCAGGACCGCCGCCTCTGGGACGCGCTGCAGATCCGCCGCGGTCTCGATGCGCTGAGTCGGGCGCGAACACTGGCCGCAGGGGCGGGGTTCTTTACCTTGCAGGGCGCCATCGCCGCCTGCCACGCTCGCGCGGCGGCCCCGGAGGACACCGACTGGCGGAGCATCGCCGGCCTTTACTCGCAGCTATCGGCCCTGACCAACTCGCCGGTCGTCGAACTCAACCGCGCCGTCGCCGTGGCGATGGTCGCGGGGCCTGCCGCTGGTCTCGAGATCGTGGATGCGCTGGCGGATTTTCCGGCGCTGAGGCGCTACCACCTGTTGCCGAGCGTGCGCGGCGATCTCCTGCAACGCCTGGGCCGTCTGGCCGAGGCCCGTGGAGCCTTCAGGGCCGCGGCCGCGCTCGCCGCCAACGCCCGCGAACGGGCGCTGCTCGAGCGCCGGGCGGCGGCTTGTGCGTCCTAGCCGCGCCCCTTGGCGACAAGGCCCTGTCACCGGCATGCTCGATCGCCGATGGCCACCGGCATATCGTGAGCCGAGCGGCGAGCGGACCTGCTTCGATCCTCGATCCCGGAAGAGGTGAAAGGAATATCGTCATGGCGAAGGTGCGCGTCGCAGGCTTTTCGATCTCGCTCGACGGCTTTGGCGCCGGGCCTGAGCAAAGCCTCGAGGATCCGCTCGGCAGGCGCGGGCAGGAGCTGCACCAGTGGTTCTTCGGCACGCGCACTTTCAGGGCGATGACCGGCCAAGCCGGCGGCTCGGACGGCGTCGACGAGGCCTATGCGCACCGCTCGATGGACGGGTTCGGCGCCTTCATCCTCGGCCGCAACATGTTCGGGCCGATCCGCGGTCCCTGGCCGGACGAGAGCTGGAAGGGCTGGTGGGGCGACAATCCGCCCTATCACGCGCCGACCTTCGTGCTGACGCACCATCCGCGCGACCCGATCCAGATGCAGGGCGCCACCAGCTTCATCTTCGTGACCGACGGGATCGGGGCGGCGCTGGAGCAGGCGAAGCTCGCCGCCAAGGGCCGCGACGTGAAGATCGGCGGCGGCGTCGAGACGGTGCGCCAGTATCTTCGCGCCGGCCTGATCGACGAATTGCATTTCGCCTTTTCCCCGGTCGTGCTCGGGCAAGGCGAAGCGGTGTTCGCCGGGATCGACCTGCCGGCGCTCGGCTTTCGCGTCAGCGAACACCAGGCGACCGAGCACGCCACCCACGTCGTCCTCGGCCGCTAGGAATCCGCCATGACCATCGCGTTCTACGAGCACCCGTTCTCCTCCTATGTGCAGAAGGCGAAGACGGCTCTCTACGAAAAGGGCATTCCGTTCGAGTCGAAGCTGATCGATGGCTCGGAGCCGGTCGCCGGCGAGTTCGCCGGGCTCTGGCCGATCCGGCGCTTCCCGGTGATGGTCGACGACGGCAAGTTCGTGTTCGAGGCGACGGGCATCATCGAATATCTCGAAGCGCGCTTTCCGAAGACGGCGCGGTTGATCCCGTCGGACCCGCCGCTCGCCGCCGAGGTGCGGATGTGGGACCGCTTCTTCGACAATTATGTCAGCTATCCGCAGGGGCGGCTGGTGTTCATGGCGATCGGGCGCGAGCCTGACGACGGGAAGGGCGGCGCGGCTTGGAAATCAATGCTCGAGACCTCCTACGCACTGCTCGACCGCCGCATGGCCGGTCGGACCTGGGCGGTCGGGGAGACCTTCAGCCTCGCCGACTGCGCGGCGGCGCCGGCGCTGCTCTATGCCGACTGGACTCACCCGATCCCCGAGCGCTTTGCCGCCGTCCAGGCCTATCGCCGGAGGCTTCTGGCTCGCCCGAGCTACGCCCGCGCGTTGGACGATGCGCGTCCCTACCGGAAGCTTTTTCCGCTCGGCGCACCCGTCGATCGGGACTGATCAGGAACGCGAAGACGTCCCTGCCGTGAAGGCGGACGGCCGGCGGCGGCGCACGCCCGGCTCAGAAATAGATGAAGCGACCGCGCGGCGAGAGTTGTTGAATCAGGTCGAACTCAACTCTGTTGGCGGTGAGGATAGGAAGACCCGCCTTCGCGGCGGTCAGGAAAATCAGTGCGTCGGCCAGGCATTCCTTGCGCTGATGCTTTTGATAATTCTGCGTCCGCGCCAGCGTTCCGGCGATCAGCCCGGCCTCGGCCCAGGTCTCCGGATCGGGCGTGAGCAATCTGGTTTGCGGGATGCTGGCGATCAGGCCGGCGTAGTGATCCCGAAGCCGTGTCCCGTTGGCGCGCGTCGGGTCGGCATTGGCGATGCCCGTCGTCAGTTCGGCGATGCAGACCGAGCAATGGAACAACAGCCCTCGGCCGACCAGATCCTCGGCCAGCGCCGGAAGCGTGCCAGCCGCCGACCGGATATAGACATTGGTGTCCAGCAGAATGGCGGCGCGGCCGGCGCCGACGTCCGCTGCGGCGATCAGAGCCGTGGTGGAGCGGGGCTCGAGCTGGGCGCGGCGCGCGTCGACCTTGATCCGGCGAAGGCTCGCCGCGAGATCAATAGTCAAGCTGGTGATCCGGCCCCAGCTTGCCGCGCGTCTCCTCGAGGAATCTCGCCGTCGGATCGGGCTGCGCCAGCATCGCCAGCGCGAGCAGGCCCAGTTCAGTCGGCTTGGTCACGCCGCTCTCGCGCCGGGCGGCCTCGATCAGCGCCTTGGGCGCACGGAAACTGACGTGCTCCGTCTTGTCCCCGTCCAGGAGACCGGCGCGGCGGGCTTCTTCCATGACGACGGAAACGCTGGTGGGCTGGATGGCGCCGGCCTTGCGCGCGAGCTTCGCCACGGCGGTTCTCGTGGTGCGATTGCCCTCATTCGTCGCGGCGGCGGTTTTTTCGGCCATGGTGGCTCCCTTGTGTGCAAAATACGCGCTCATGTCACACAACGCAAGGCCGCCGCGGCGTGGCGGCGACGCTGGTGGACAACAGCTGGGCGGGCGCGGATCTGCACCAGATCATCGAACGCATGCTCGCGCCGTACGACCAGGGCGGCGCCAGAATCCACGCCGATGGGCCGCCGCGCCCCACGCCCTCGATTCGGGAAGGCTGCATAACGACCTTGCCGCCTCCGGCCTCGACCGCTGCGACCGTGGCGTCCAGGTCATCGACGCCCATGGTCGCTTCGAAGCCTCGCATCCCGTCATCGGGCTCGAGTTCCCGGCGGCCTTGCAGCGCACCGATAAAGTCATTGCCGGCGTTTCCCTCGTGGCGAGGCGCATCGCGCCATCCGACGGGCAGGCGGCAACCCTCATCGGTTGGCCGGGAAGGGGTAGGGGAAAGTGCTTGGCGGTGTCGGGGAACGGCCCGGACATGGCGGAAAGCTGCGAGCGGCGCCCGAGGGTTGCTGACCACGCAGATATGTCCCATCTGAGGAACAGATGACAAGGGTCGTCCAGACCGCGACGTTCAAGGCGTGGCTCGACGGCTTGCGCGACGGCGTGGCCCAGACCCGCATCCTGGTGCGGATCGGGCGGTTGGAGCGTGGCAATTTTTGAGACGCGAAGTTCTTTGACGGGATTGGCGAACTGCGTATCCCTCACGGCCGCGGCTATCGGGTCTATTTCCTTCGCCGGGGCCAGCCAGGAGGTGGTCTTGCTCCTGTGCGGCGGAGACAAGTCGAGCCAGCGCCGCGACGTCGCCCAGGCGAAGCGGCTGGCCAGAGAGGTGAATGAAGGTGGCCGAAACGATCCTGCCGTTTGATGCGGCGGACTATCTGACGAGCGACGAGGCGGTGGCCGACTATCTGGCGGCGGCCTTCGAGACGGGCGACGCCACCGACGTGTCCCATGCGCTCGCCACCATCGCCCGCGCGCGCGGCGTCGGCAAGCTGGCGAGCGAGTCCGGCAAGGCGCGCGGCACGCTCTACAAGGCGATTGGCGATGGGGCCAATCCGACGCTGGAAACCCTGCTGCCGCTCCTGAGGGCCATGGGCATGACGCTCACGGTGCGGCGCCTGCACGCATAGGCGCTCAGCCGCCCTTCCTGAATTTCAGGATCGGCGCGCCGGCGCGAAGCGCATCGAGGTGGCTCCCCGGGCAGGACTCGAACCTGCGACCCGTCGGTTAACAGCCGACTGCTCTACCAACTGAGCTACCGAGGATCAGGCCATCGGCCGAAGGCGGGCCTCTTACGATGCGCCGTCCGGGCGCGCAAGGCGCCGGGGCGTGGCGCTGGAAGTCCCGGGCCGCGCCGAAAAAAACAGCCCGGCGCGGAGCCGGGCTGGGAAGTGGGTGATGGTGGGGTGTCTTCACGGGAAGACGAGCCGCAGGGTCGGCCTTCATGGTTAACCGGCCGCTAACGGCATGGCCGCGGCGTGGCCGAGATAGCTCTGGATCGCGCTCAGCACCAGCTCGGGGTGGGTGAAGTCCACCTTCGGATGGCGGAACGGCACCCACTGGAAACGCGCGTACCACAAGAGGCCCTCGTGCGGCGGGCGCCGATAGTCGTGCGAGGGCAGGGGCCGGAAGCATTCGTGGCGCACCGGCACATACATCAGGGTCACCTGCTCGGAGGCGTAGAGCCGCAGCGCCCGGCGCTTGCGCGCCTGTTCGGGCGGCGTCAGCGTCAGCACCGCCTCGTCGCCGTTGGGCTTGGGAAACCGTTGCAGGCGCGTGCGGCCGCCGAGGAAGTTGTACTCGGCGAACTCCAGCACCCGCAGGCCCTCGCCGGCCAGGCGCCGGCCGATGGCGTTGGCGCCGTCGTGGTCCGGATTGCCGCCTTCGTAGGCGGGCGCCCAGAGCTGGTCGATGCCGTGGCGCGCCACCGCGGCGCGCACCTCGGCCTCGGCGCTCGCCAGGTCGCGCCAGAGGTGGCGCGCGGCGCGGGTCGACCAGCCCACCTGGTCGATGCCCAAGAGCGCGGCGGCCGCTTCGGCCTCGGCCCGGCGGCGCGCGACGATGGCGTCGTGGCGCTCGCGCTGCCAGGGCCAGACGGTGTCCTGGTCGACGCAGCCGTGGGTGAGATAGAGCGCGTGCACCCGCGCGCCGGCGGCCTTGGCCCGGCCGATGGCGGCGCAGAAGCCGACCACCTCGTCGTCCGGATGCGGAACGAGAATCAGGATCGATCTGCCGAACATGGCGCGCTCCATGGTCGTTCAGGCGCTCAGGGCGTGCGCGGGCGTCTCGGCCGCCTGGCGCCAGACGGCATGAAAGTCCTCGGCGAGCACGTCGCCCCAGCTCGCCAGGCATCGGTCGGCGTAGTCGAGCGCCGCGGCGTGCATGCTCCGCCGGCGCGAGGGGTCGGCGGAGGCGCGCCGCAGGGCGAGCGTCCAGGCGTCGGCGCCGCCGCGCACCACCTGCATGGCCTGGGTGCCGTCGAAGAGCGGCGCGACGCCGCTTCGCTCGGAGACCAGCACCGGGGCGCCGCTGGCCATGGCCTCGACCGCCACCATGCTGCGGATCTCCACCTCCGAGGGCATGGCGACGAGGTCGACGCTGGCATAGAGGCGCGCCAGGGCGTCGGCCTCGACGAAGCCGCCGACGGTCACCGCGTCCCCGAGGGCGCGGCGGATGTCGTCGGCCGCCGGGCCGAGACCGGCGGTGACCAGGTGCAGCGACAGGCCCTCGCCGCGCAGGCGCCGGATGGCCTCGACCAGGGTGTGGACGTTCTTGCCGATGTCGAGGCGGCCGACGAAGAGCACCAGGATCCGGCCCGGCGGAACGCCGAACCGGGCCTCGACGCCGGCGCGGTCGGCGCGGTGCGGGCCGAAGACCTGCTTGTCGATGCCCAGGCGCAGGTGGCTGACCCGGCCGGGTCCGAGGATCGATTCGGCCAGGGCGTGGTCCTCCTGGCGCGTGGCCAGCACGTGGTCGCAGTGCCGGATGTGCGCCACCAGGCGCTCGTCCATGCGCCGGCCCTGGCGCTCGGGCAGCTTCCAGTCGCGGATCAGGGTGCGCGCCGGCCAGCCATGGCCGAAGCGCCGCACGATGGTCTGGCGGGTGAAGATGCGGGCGTAGGAGGGGGTGTCGGTGTGGAACGAGGTGACGAGGGGAATGCCGCGCCGGCGGCTGACGCTCTCGGCGGTGCGGGCGAAGGCGAAGAAGGCGTCGGTGGTGTGGATGACGTCGTAGTCCGCCAGCTCGTGGGCGAGGCGCGGGTGATAGGGCGCAAGGTCGGTGTGGTCGGGCACGTAGGGAAGGAACTTGAGCTGGGCGGTCGACAGCAGCGGCGGCAGCTCCTTCAGCCGCGCGCCCGGCCCGAGCGCTTCGACGCCGCGGCGACCGGAGAAGTAGACGGTGAGCTCGAGCGGCAGTTCGCAGTGCGCCGCGGACTGCGCCAGCCGCTCCCAGCACTTCACGTGCCCGCCCGACTGCGGCGAGCGCGGCAGGTCGACCAGGGCGGCGACGCGAATCGGTCGGTGTGGGCGCATCGGTTTCTGGGAGGTCTGGTGAAGCTTCAGTGCGAGTACCTAGTGGCTCGAGCGGATCGGACGAAGACCGCAAATCGCCGCGCCGTGGCATCGTGACAGGTCGTGTGATCTTTGCCACACTGACATGGCGAGGACACGCAACGGAAAGACATCAATCGATGAAACGATCCCGATTCGTCCTCGTTCTGCTGGCCGCGGCCGGTCTGGCGGCGCCCCCCGCGGCGGTTCTGGCCATGGGCTCCGGCGGCATGGGGGCCAGCAGCATGCCCAGCATGCCGCAGCAGTTCGACCAGCCGCAGTACGACCCCGTCGTCGAGTACCAGCGCGGCAGCGCCGCTCTGCAGGCCGGCCGCTACAAGGACGCCATCCGCGCCTTCGACCACGTGGTCGACGCCACCCCGCGCGCCGCCGACGCCTGGCTGATGCTGGGCATGTCCAAATCCGGCGCCGGCGACGTCAGAGGGGCCGAGAAGGCCTATCAGCGCTCGGTCAAGCTCGACGGCGGCTCCATCGATGCGCATCGCGAGCTGGCGCTCTCCGAGATCAGGCTGAAGCAGCCCGCCAAGGCCGGTGCGGAACTGGCCGCCTTGCAGGCCCGCGCCGCCACCTGTGCGGGCGCCTGTCCGGACGCGGCCGGCCTCGAGGCGGCGATCACGGCGATCAAGGCGGCGCTGGCGCCGCCGGCGCCGCAGGCCGCGAAGGCCGCGCCGGCACCCCTGTCGCTGGCCTCGCCGCAGCAGGGGGATGGCGACTACGTGCGCGCGGTGAGCCTGATCAACGAGCGGCGCTTCGGCGCGGCGATGAGCGCGCTCGACAAGGCCGAGCTGGCGATCGGCCCGCACCCGGACATCCTCACCTACAAGGGCTACGTCTGGCGCCGGCTGGGCGACTGGCCCAAGGCCGAGGACTATTATCGCCAGGCGCTGGCGATCGACCCGAACCATCGCGGCGCCACCGAATATTATGGCGAGCTGAAGGTGCTGGAGGGCGATACGGCCGGCGCCAGGGCGATGCTGGCCAGGCTCGACGGCGCCTGCTCGTTCGGCTGCGCCGAGGCCGAGGAGCTGCGGCGTTGGATCGACCACGGCGGCGACCCGGCGTCTTGATCGCCCGCCTCGGCGCCGGCGCGGCGCTCGCGCTTGTTTGCGGACTTGCGGCGGCGGCGGTCCTGACGGCGCCGCCGCTGCGGGCCATGCGCTGGCTGGCGCCGGGCGTCGACGCCGCCCGGGCGCTGACCCGGCGTCCCAGCGAGTGCCTCGGCGCCGCGCCGACCGCGGCCGGCGCCTACGAGATAGAACTCGGGCGGGCGGCGTTCCGCACCCCGCTGACCCTGGGCGGCCAGGCGGCGCGGGCCGGCCTCTCGTGCGAGACCTGCCATCGCAGCGGCCGCGACAATCCGTGCTTCGACTTCCGCGGCGTCTCGGGCGCGCCGGGCACGGCGGACGTGACGACGTCGGTGTTCTCCTCGCACCGAGGCGACGACGTCTTCGATCCAAGGCCGATCCCGAACCTCTCGGGGCCGAAGTCGCTGCTGAAGGTCGACCAGGACCCCGCGTCGGGAAAGCTCGATCGCTTCATCGACGGGATCGTCACCCAGGAGTTCGACGGCGCAGAGCCGCCGCCCGCGGTGCTGAAGGGGCTGGCGGCCTATGTGCGCGCGCTCGCGCCGGCGAACTGCCCGGCCGCGGCCAGCGCGCCGGTCAGCGCGGCCGCGGATCTGGCGGATGCGCGCCGCGCCGTCCGAGCCGCCCTGGCGGCGCTGGCGCACCGCGATCCGGACTCGGCGATCGCCATGGCCGAGGCGGCGCGCTCGCGGCTCGGCGATGTCGCCGAGCGCTACGCCGCCGCGACGCTCGCGCCGCAGCGGCGGCGCCTGGCGGTGGCGGCGATCGACCTGGCCGCCGCCGAATCGGCCATCCGCCGCGACCGCCGGGCCGGCGCGGACGCGCTCGTGCTGTGGCTGGCCCGCTCGCGGGCGTGGGGGCCGAAGGTCGCGGCGGCCCAGGGCGCCTCGCTCTATGATCGCGGCGTGCTCGAGGCCGCGGCCCGCCGCTACGAGGCCGGCGCGGCGACGGCGGCCGCGTCCGGCGGGCGGGTCGGCTGAGCCAGCCCCGCGAGGGCGCGGAACGGGGCCCCGGCGAGAGCCGTTGAAGCCTCGCGGGACGGCTCGCCATGCACGGGAGAAAGAGGCGCGATGGGGCGGCGAAGGCGAGCTGAGGGCGATGGCGGCGCGGCCATCACCGCCGTCCGCGCCCGCGCCTTCACCATTCCCACCGACGCGCCGGAGGCGGACGGGACGCTGCGGTGGGATGCGACCACCCTGGTGCTCGTCGAGGCGGACGCCGGCGGCCACACCGGGCTCGGGGCGACCTATGAATCGAGGGCCGCCTGCGAGATCGTCACGTCGAACCTGGCGCCGGCGGTGGTCGGGCTGGACGCGTTCGACATCGGCGGCGCCTTCGACGCCATGCTGACGCAGGTGCGCAACATCGGCTCGCGCGGCGTCGCCGCCTGCGCCATCGCCGCGGTGGACCAGGCGCTGTGGGACCTGAAGGCGCGGCTGCTGGGCGTGGCCCTGGCCAACCTGCTCGGGCGCCGGCGCGAGGCCGTCCCCTGCTACGGCAGCGGCGGCTTCACCTCCTATGACGAGCAGCGGTTGCGCGCCCAGCTCGGCGGCTGGGTGGAGGAGGGCGGCTGCCAGTGGGTGAAGATGAAGGTCGGGCGCGGCGACCTGACCGACCTCTCGCGGCTGGAGGCGGCGCGCGACGCCGCCGGGGAAGCCGGCCTCTTCATCGACGCCAACGGCGCCTACGCCCGGAACGAGGCGCGCGACTTCGCCAGGGCCGCGGCCGACTACGACGTGACCTGGTTCGAGGAGCCGGTCTCCAGCGACGATCTCGCGGGCCTGCGGCACCTGCGCGAGCGCGCCCCCGGGGCGATGCGGATCGCGGCCGGCGAATACGGCTACGAGCCGTTCTATTTCCGCCACATGCTGGAGGCGGGCGCCGTGGACGTGCTGCAGGCCGACCTCACCCGCTGCCTCGGGATCACCGGCTTCCTGCGCGCCGCCGACCTGGCCGACGCCTGGTCGACGCCGTTCTCCTGCCATTGCGCCCCGGCCTTCCATCTGGCGGCCGCCTGCGCCGCGCCCCGGCTGATCAATCAGGAGTGGTTCCACGACCACGTCCGCATCGAGGCCATGCTGTTCGAGGGCGCGCCGCGGCTGAAGCACGGCGCCATCGCGCCCGACCTGTCGCAGCCGGGCGCGGGCCTGACCCTGAAGGCGGCGGACGCCGAGCGCTATGCGGTCTGAGCTCGCCGGCCGGCCGGGCCGATCTGATCCGATCCGATCCGATCCGACGCAAAGGAGCCTTGAATGAAAGCGGTGACCGTGCGGCCGGGCGAGGCGGCCTCGATCAGCCTCGACGACTGGCCCGAGCCCGAAGCCGGCCCCGGCGACCTGCTGGTGCAGGCGCTCGCCCTCGGCGTCTGCGGCACCGACCGCGAGATCATCGCGGCCGAGTACGGCCAGGCGCCGCCGGGGGCGACGCGGCTGGTGCTCGGCCACGAATCGCTGGGGCGGGTGCTGAAGGCGCCGGCGAACTCGCAGTTCGCCGAGGGCGATCTGGTGGTGGGCATCGTGCGCCGGCCCGATCCGGTCCCGTGCGCGGCCTGCGCCGGCGGCGAATGGGACATGTGCCGCAACGGCCGCTACACCGAACGCGGCATCAAGGAGGCGCACGGCTACGGCGCCGAGCGCTTCGCCCTGGAGACGGGGTTCGCCGTCAAGCTCGACGCCTCGCTGGGGGCTCTGGGCGTGCTGCTCGAACCGGCCAGCATCCTCGCCAAGGCCTGGGACCACATCGAGCGCATCGGCCATCGCACCCGCACCTGGCGCGCCGGCAAGGTGCTGGTCACCGGCGCCGGGCCCGTCGGCCTGCTGGCGGCGCTGATGTCGCGCCAGCGCGGCTGCGAGGTGCACGTCTACGACCACAACCGCGCCGGGGCGAAGGCCGCGCTGGTGCGCGACCTCGGCGGCGCCTACCACGACGGCGAGCTCGCCGAACTCGATGACCTCGCTCCCGACGTCGTCATCGAATGCACCGGCGCGGCGCCGGTGATCGCCGCCCTGGCGACCCGCCTGGGCCACAACGGCATCCTGTGCCTGGCCGGCATTTCGGCGCCGGGAGCGGCGGTCGCCTTCGACATGGGCGGGTTCGACCGCACCACGGTGCTGCAGAACGACGTCATCTTCGGCGCGGTGAACGCCAACCGCGGCCATTACGAGGCGGCCGCCCGCTCCCTGGCTCAGGCCGACCGCGCCTGGCTGCAGCGCCTGATCACCCGGCGGGTGCCGCTGGCGAACTGGCGCGAGGCCTTCGAGGACCGCCCCGACGACGTGAAGGTGGTGCTGGAATTGCAGGCGCCGGCGCCATGACGCGCCGAAGGGTCAGCTCGCCGGGCGCCCTGCGGCGAGCACCTTGAACTGGCGCTCCGGGTCGTCCTGGACCACCTGGCGGCCGTCGCGCTGGGTCGCGACCGAGCCTTCCAGGCAATATTGCAGGATGTAGGCCTTGCGGACCGTGCCGGCCGCGAGGTTCGGGCCGGTGCGGTGCGGCGTCAGCGACGAGAACACGATGGCGTCGCCTGCCCTGGCCGGGACGGCGACGGCGCTGGGGGCCTCGTCGAGACACTTCAGCCCGATGGGCGTCACCCAATGGTCGAGGGTGCCGAGCCTGTGCAGGCCGGGCGCGACCCATGGGCAGCCGTTGTTCTCGTCCACGTCCACCAGCGGCAGCCACAGCGTCAGGTACTGCTGCGGCTCGACGAAGGTGTAGCCGTTGTCCTGATGCCACGGGAATTCCTGGAGCTTCTGGGTCTTCTTGTAGACCGATTGGTCCCAGTAGAGCCTGACGTCCTCCCCCATCAGGTCATGGCAGACGTCGAGGATGGCCGGATGGCGCGCGAAGGCGCCGAGCACGTTCGAGCGGCAGGCGAGGTGGGTGGTGAAGGTGATCGCGTCGGCGTCCGAGATGCTGATCCGCCCGCCCGCCGCGCGCAGGCGCGCCTCGGCGGCGCGCTCCAGCGGATCGATGGCCTGCGTGACCGCGGCGATCTCGGCGGGCGAGAACAGCGCCTCCAGCTTGACGAAGCCTTGGTCGTCGAACCCGGCTGACTGGTCGGCGTCGAGACGGCGGCGGCGCGCGACGGCGCGAGTCCGCCAGACGAAGCCGGTGTTGAGCGGGTGCGGCTTGGGAGCTGAAACGACGGCCACGGGCGCCTCGCAAGGATGCAGGGGCCGCACTCTAGAGCACGGCGCGGGCCGGTGGAATCGCCGGACGCCCGTCGCGATCAGGGCCGTTCGTAGGTGCCGACGAGAACCGCCTTGGCGGTGACGTGGCCGAGCATGGCCCTGACCAGCCGGGCGCGCGTCGGCGGCCGCGCGAAGTCGAGCTTCCGGTCGAGGGCGAAGATCTGGAACACATAGAGGTGCGGGCCGTGCCCCGGCGGCGGGTCCGGCGGAATCCAGGCCGCGTGCAGGTTGGAATTGCGGCCGAGGGTCTCGTCGAGGCCCGCATGGCCCGGGCTCGCCAGCTGGCCCTCGGGCAGTTCGCAGCGGTCGGCCGAGAGGTCCCAGACCAGCAGGTGCACCAGCGGCCGGGGGCTGGGCGAATCCGGGTCCTCGACGATCAGGGCCGCGGCGGGCGCCTCGGCGATCGGACCGCTCCATCTCAGCGGCGGCGAGACGCCTTCGCCGTCCGCCGTGTAGCGGATCGGGATCGAGCCGCCGTCCTCGAAGGCGGGGCTCTCCAGGGCGATGACGTCGGCGACCTGGGCGAATCCCTCCCGCTCGGCGACGATCTTCTCGTAGCCGGCGCGCACGCCCCGCAGGGCATGGCCGATGCCGGCAGGCAATTTCCCCAGCATGGATGTCCTCGTCGGGCTCGAGCCCTCAACGGACCAGGGGGCGCTCGGGTTCGCCGCCGGGCGTTCGTCGCATCGGAACGGGGTGCGCGGCCGTTAGGGCGGGTGCGGCCGCATCGGATGGCCAGGATGGTCAGCGAACTGCTCCACGACGCCTGTCCGATCATCGCCCTGTTCGCGCTCGTCGAGGGCCCGTTCATCGCCATGGCCGTGGGCGCAGCCGCCGCGTTCGGCTACCTCGATCCATTCTACGCCTACGCCATCCTGGTCGCAGGCGCCCTGATCCAGGACATGGCCTACTATTGGCTCGGGCGTGCGGCGGCGCGCCTGCGCCTGGTGCGCGCGCTGCTGGCGCGGACCCGGCTGATCGCCGAGAACATCCTGGCCCTCGAGGTCTCGTGGCGGCGCGGCGCGGCGCTGACGCTGCTGCTCGCCAAGCTGGCCTACGGCCTCTACGCCCCGCTGGTCATCGTCGCCGGGCTCTCGGGGCTCGGCTTCGCCAGGTTCGCGCGCGCCGCGGCCATGCTCTCGCCGGCGGTTATCGGGCTGTGGCTCGGCCTCGGCTACGGCCTGGGCCGCCTTTACGGCGCCGGCGGACGCTACGGCCCGGTCGTGGTCGGCGTGCTCGCGGCCGGCGCCTGCGTCGGCCTCGTTCTCTTGACCCGCCACGCGCGGCGGCGCATCGGCCCCTGAACGAGGCCAGGCCGGTGCAAGGAACGCCCGACCGGCTGGGGTATTCCAAAGGGTGCGCGCCTGCGGCGGCTCTCGCAGGCAGCCCCGAAAGCCGTCGCCGCAGGTCCCAGCGCCAGATGCTCCACGCCCTGCTTCACGACCCCTATCCGGTGATCGCCCTGGTGTCGCTGATCGAGGGCGCCGCGATCGCGATCGCCGCCGGCGTCGGCTTCGCGCTCGGCTACATCGACCCCTACTTCGCCTTCGCCATCATCCTGGCCGGCGTCTTCGTGCAGGACGTGGTCTACTACCACCTCGGCCGGTGGGCCGCCACGCAGCAGCGGGTCCGCGACTTCGCCACCCGCACGAAGCTGCTGCGCGAGAACGTGCTGACGCTCGAGGCGGCCTGGCGCAAGGAGATGTTCCTGGTGCTGCTGCTGGCCAAGTTCGCCTACGGAATCTACGTCCCCTTCGTGGTCTCCGCCGGCATGTCCGAGGCGCCGTTCTGGAAGTTCATCGGGCTCTCCATGGCGATCTCGGCGCCGACCATCGTCATGTGGATGGGCGTCGGTTATGGCATGACGCACCTCTATGGCTCGGGCGGCCACGACGGGGCCTATATCGCAGCCGGCGTGGGCGTCGCCGGCCTCGCGGCGCTCTTCTTCGTGATGCGCCAGGCGAGGCGGCATCTGAACAGGCGCCAGGCCGCCCAGAAGAGCCACGTGATCGACTCCGATGGACCCTCGCAGGCCAAAACCGCCCGGTGACGCCCGCCAATCAGCGCGGCTTGTCCCCTGCGGCGCGCGTCCGCAGGCGCTCGACCAGCCGGGCCAGCCAGCGAGGCCCGGTCAGCTTCGGCGGTTCGGGCGCTTCATGGAGGTAGATGACCCGCACGAGCACCATGCACACGACGGTGAGCGGCGCGGCGAAGGCGACGCCCAGGAGGCCGAAGAAGGCCCAGAACACCACCAGGGCGAAGAGGTTGAGCACCGGCGGCACCGAGGCCATGCCGCGTTGCAGGAACGGCTGCAGCAGGTTGCTCTCGAACTGGTGGATGGCGATGTAGAGCCCCAGCGTCCACAGCACCTCGTGCCAGCCGCGGGTCAGCGCCATCAGCAGGGCGGGAACGGCGGAGATCACCGGTCCCAGCACCGGGATGAACTCGCAAAGTCCGGCGAAGATGCCCAGGGCGGCCGGCGCCCGGGCGCCGAGGACCCACAGCCCGAGCGTGGTCAGCAGGCCGATGGTGATCATGGCGACGAGCTGCGCCCGCATCCACCCCGCCAGGAACACCTCGCATTCCGCGAAGACCCGGCTCGCCAGCTCGCGGCGACTCTGCGGAATCAGCCGCAGGAAGCCGCGCCGATAGAGGTCCGGCTGGGCCGCGAGGTAGATTCCCGCCGCCACGATCAGCAGGACGTCGACGAGGCCGATGCCCACCGAGGCCGCATAGCCGCGCAGGCGCAACAGCCACTGAACGTCGGGCTTGGCCGTCAACTGGTTGAGAGTGCCGTCGAGCGCGCGACCGGCGCTGGTGGTCCCGAGTTCGCGCTTGAACTGCGCCCAGGCGATCGGCAGGCTCCGCAGCAGGTCCGACATCTGGGCGTCGATGCGCAGGCCGAAGTAGCTCAGGGCGGCGATCAGCAGCGCCGCGAGGCCGACGGTGGCGATCGCCAGCGCCCACCCGTCCGGAATTGGCGACCGGCGGGTGATCTGTCGGGCGGTGGAGCGAAGGAAGACGGCGACCAGCAGGGCGCCGAAGAGCAGCAGTTCGGCCTCGCGCAACCGCCACGCCGCGACGAGGGCGATGGCCAGCGCGGCCACGACGATGAGTTTGCGCACGAAGCTGGCGATATCGGCGCGCTCGGGCATTGAGGGGCGCCCGGCGCTCAATGGCGGAGCGCCGCGGGCCGCCGGGGCGTCGGACGCCGGCAGGGGCGATTTCGTGGCCTTATCGGATCGCTCCGTTGCTGGACGACTTCGCCCGCGAGGCATCAACGCGGCTGGAGCGCTGCAGGCCGCTGCGCCCGTGATCACGCTCTCGTGGGCGCCGGTCAGGAACCGGTGCTGCCCGCGCCGAACCCGGCCTGGGTCAGCATGGCGACGAGATCGGTGAACACCGGCGCGGCCAGTTCGAGCTCGGCGAGATTGACCTCCGACAGGGCGCGCAGCACCGCGTGCCCGCGGGGGCTGATCGAGACCAGGATCTCGCGGCGATCGGTGGTCGAGGCCGAGCGGCTGACCAGATCGGCCCTGACCAGCCTCGCCACCAGCTCGACGGTGCTGTGGTTCCTGAGCTGAAGGCTCTGCGCCAGCTGCCCGACCGTGACGCAGGCCTGGCCGGGGAAGCCGCCCTTGAGGGCGAGCAGGGCCTGGTGCTGCTGCGGCGTCAGGCCGAGCTTCCTGGCGTTCTCGTCGGTGGCGCGCAGGAACTTGCGCAGGGACCCTCGAAACGAGGCCAGCACCTCGTAGTCCCTGGCCGAGAGATTGCCTCGGGGTCGGCGGGCCATGACGCTCCGCTCAGTCGGTCTCGTCGGCGTCGGCCTCCGCGCCCACGCCCGGCCTCCTTCGCACGAACGAGGTCCTGTGCCGATCCTCGTCGCGCAGCTTGTCGCGGACGCGCATCAGATCCTTCCAGCCGACGTAGCCCACCAGGCGCCTGTCGTCGCCCGAGACCACCGGCAGATGGGCGATATTGGCCTTGGAGAGCCGTTCGGCCAGGCTCTCGAGATATTCGTCCGGCTCGGTCGTGGCGACGGTCGAGCCGGCGAGCAGTTCGCCGAGCGTCGCCTTGCGGTGCTTGCCGGCCCGGCGCCAGCGCAGCACCGTCGGCGGGTCGATGACGCCCAGGACCCGACCCTCCGCGTCGACGACGGGGAAGCTGGGGTGGGTGGTGGCGGGGCTGGTCAGCAGCACCGTCGCCTGGTGCAGCGTCATGTCCACGGGCGCGGTCTCCACGTTGGTGGTCATGACGTCGCGCACGTGGGTGAGGGCGAAGGGATCGACGCGGTACTCGCGCACCAGATGGTGGCCGCGCCGCGCCACCTTCTCGGTGAGAATGGAGCGGCGCAGCAGCAGCACGGTGAGGGCGTGCGCGGCGCCGCAGGCGGCGATCAGCGGCAGCAGCACGTGGGTGTTGCCGGTGACTTCGACGGCGAAGAAGGTCGCGGTGAGCGGCGAGCGCATGGTGCCGCCCATGGTCGCCGCCATCGCCAGCAGCGCCCAGAACCCCGGGCTGCCCCAGGGAAACAGGTGCGCCAGCGCCGTCCCCATGGCTCCGCCCATGATCAGCAGGGGCGCGAGCACCCCGCCGGAGGTGCCCGAGCCCAGGGCGACGGCCCAGATGGTCGCCTTGACGAGCAGCAGCCGCAGCGCGTCCGGCGTGCTCATGTGGCCCTGCAGCATGGCGGCGATGTTGTCGTAGCCGACGCCCAGGGCGTGCGGATCGACCAGCCCGCCGATGCCGACCACCAGACCGCCGAGCAGGGGCCACCACATCCAATGGATCGGCAGCTTCAGGAAGAGATCCTCGGCCGCATAGACGAGCCTGGTCAGCACGCCGGAGAGCAGTCCGGCGAGAATCCCGACCACGATCCAGGATCCCAGAGCGACAAAGGAGATCACCGGCGTCCCCGCGAACGGAAACAGCGGGATCGCCATGTGCAGGGCGTTGCGCTCGACCGCCGCCACCACCGCGGCCACCACCACGGGTATGAAGCTGCGCGGCGTCCATTCGAACAGCAGCAGTTCGACCGCGAGCAGCACCGCGGCCACCGGGGTTCCGAACACCGTCGTCATGCCCGCCGCCGCGCCGGCGACCAGCAGGGTCTTGCGCTCGCTGTCGCTGACCGGGAGCAGCTGGGCGATCAGCGAGCCGACCGCGCCGCCGGTCATGATCACCGGGCCTTCCGCCCCGAACGGGCCGCCGGTGCCGATCGCCACCGCCGAGGAGAGCGGCTTCAGGACCGCGACCTTGGCATCCAGGCGCGAGCGGCCCAGCAGGATGGCCTCGATGGCCTCGGGAATGCCGTGGCCGCGGATCTTCTCGCTGCCGTAGCGCGCCATCAGTCCCACGATCAGCGAGCCGGCCACCGGGATCAGCACCGCCCAGAGGCCGAGCGGCGAATGCGCAAGATCGAGATCGGCGAGGCTGAACCGGCCGAAATAGGCGATGTTGGTCACCAGCCGGATGAGATCCAGGATGATGACGCCGGCAATCACGCCGGCGGTGGCCACGGCCACCGCGATGAGGGCGATCCAGAGCACGCGCGGGCCGGTGGTGAAGTCGCCGAGGGCGCGCTCGTCGTGCGAAGCCGTTGCCGGCTGCGCTGGCTGGGACCGAGCGTCAGGACGTTGGTGTCGCAATGGGGAGAATCTCGGGGGGAGGGGAGAATCGAAGCGGGCCTCATGTATCGTGCCACGATGTAATCCCGCAACCCCGGGCGGGACCGCCGGCCGATTGCGCCTTGCGGCGCCGGCCGTTTCGGGCGACGAGGCTCGCGGAACCCGAGCGCGATCATGCCGTTGCCCAATGGCCCGAAGGGGAGCGCGTCGGGGGAGGGAGAAGGCCATGTCGCTGCAGCGCTCCGACGCCGCGAGCCCGGGCGAGACCGAACCCAAGCCGGCGCCGCGCGGCGACATCGACGCCGTCGCGATCAACACCATCCGCACCCTGGCCGTCGATGCGGTGCAGAAGGCCGATTCCGGCCACGCGGGCGCGCCCATGGGCATGGCGGCGGTGGGGTATACGCTGTGGCGGCGCTTTCTGCGCTACGATCCCGACGCGCCGCTGTGGCCGAACCGCGACCGCTTCGTGCTCTCGGCCGGCCATGGCTCCATGCTGCTCTATGCGCTGCTGTTCCTGAGCGGGGTCAAGGCCGGCGACGCCGAAGGTCGGGCGCAGAACCGCCCCGCGGTCGGACTCGACGACATCAAGCAGTTCCGCGAACTCGGCAGCCGCTGCCCCGGCCATCCGGAGTTCGGCGTCACCACCGGCGTCGAGACCACCACCGGACCCCTGGGCCAGGGCGTGGGCGACAGCGTCGGCATGGCCATCGCCGAGCGCTGGCTGGAGGCGCGCTACAACCGTCCCGGCCACCAGCTGTTCGACTACGACGTCTATGCGCTCTGCAGCGACGGCGACCTGATGGAGGGCGTCTCGGGCGAGGCGGCTTCGCTGGCCGGCCATCTGAAGCTCGCCAACCTGTGCTGGATCTACGACGACAACCAGGTCTCGATCGAGGGCTCGACCGAGCTTGCCTTCACCGAGGACGTGACGCGGCGCTTCGAGGGCTACGGCTGGGCGACGCGGACGCTCGAGGACGCCAACGACTGCGAGGGTTTCGCCGCCGCGCTCGAGGCGTTCCGCAGCCAGAGCGACCGGCCGATGCTGATCCGGGTGAAGAGCATCATCGGCTTCGGCTCGCCACACCGGCAGGGGACCTCGAAGATCCACTCCGACCCGCTCGGCGAGGAGGAGGTGCGGCTCACCAAGCGCGCCTACGGCTGGCCCGAAGACGCGCAGTTCCTGGTTCCGGACGGCGTGCGTGCGCGCATGGACGAGGGGATCGGCGCGCGCGGCCGCAGCTTGCGCGGCGCCTGGGAGGCGGCTCTGCAGCGCTATGGCGAGGCCTTCCCCGGCCAGGCGGCCGAACTGCGCCGGATCTGGTCCGGCGAACTGCCCGACGGCTGGGACGAGGCCCTGCCGAGCTTTCCCGCGGACGCCAAGGGGCTGGCGACGCGCGAGGCCTCCGGCAAGGTGCTGGGCGCCGTCGGCCCGGCGATACCCTGGCTCGTGGGCGGCTCGGCCGACCTTGCGCCCTCGACCAAGACCCACCTCGACTTCGCCGACGCCGGCGACTTCGCCGCCGGCGCCTACCGCGGCCGCAACCTGCGTTTCGGAGTGCGCGAGCACGTCATGGGGGCCTGCGCCAACGGCCTCGCGCTCTCGGGCCTGCGGCCCTACGTCGGCACCTTCCTGGTGTTCAGCGACTACATGCGCCCGCCGATCCGGCTGGCGGCGCTGATGGAGCTGCCGGCGGTGTTCGTCTTCACCCACGATTCCATCGGCCTGGGCCAGGACGGGCCGACCCACCAGCCCATCGAGCATCTGGCCTCGCTGCGCGCCATCCCCGGCCTGACGGTGATCCGGCCCTGCGACGCCAACGAGACCGTCGCCGCCTGGCGCATCGCGCTCGAGCGGCGCCGGCCCACCTGCCTGGTGCTGTCGCGCCAGGCCTTGCCGACGCTGGACCGGACCCGCTATGCGCCCGCCGACGGCCTGGCGCGCGGCGCCTATGTGCTGGCCGATCCGCAAGGCGGCGGCGCGCCGCAGGTGATCCTGATCGCCAGCGGCAGCGAGGTTTCTCTGTGCCTCGCGGCGCAGGACCAGCTCGCCGCGGCGGGCGTGCGCGCCCGCGTCGTGTCCATGGCCTCGTTCGAACTCTTCGAAGCCCAGCCGCGCAGCTATCGCGAATCGGTGCTGCCGTCGCAGATCACCGCGCGGGTGGCCGTCGAGGCCGCCGCGCCGCTGGGGTGGGACCGCTATGCCGGGGCGGGCGGCGAGATCATCGCCATGCGCAGCTTCGGCGCCTCGGCCCCGATCAAGGACGTGATGACGCACTTCGGCTTCACCGCCGATCACGTGCGCCAGGCCGCGCTGGCCCAGCTCGGCGCCGCCACGGAGGCGAGGCCATGACCAATCCGTTGCGCCAGCTGGAGAGCGCCGGCCAGGCGGTCTGGCTCGATCATCTGGATCGCAAGATCCTGGATGGGGGCGAGCTTCAGCGCCTCGTCGACGAGGACGGGCTGACGGGCCTCACCTCCAATCCCTCGATCTTCGAGAAGGCGATCGGCGAGGGCGACGCCTACGACGCGCGGTTGAAGGCGCTGGTGAAGGACGGCAGCAGCGCCCCCGAGGCGCTCTACGAGGGGCTCGCGATCGCCGACATCCAGCGCGCCGCCGACATCCTGCGGCCGACCTACGATCGGCTGGGCGGACGCGACGGCTACGTCAGCCTGGAGGTCTCGCCGGCGCTCGCCTTCGAGACCGCGGCCACGGTCGGCGAGGCGCAGCGGCTCTGGCGCGAGGTCGCCAGGCCCAACCTGATGATCAAGGTGCCCGGCACCACGGCGGGGGCGCCGGCGATCCGCCAGCTCATCTCCGAGGGCGTCAACGTCAACGTCACCCTGCTCTTCGGCATCGACGCCTATCTGGCCGTGGCCGAGGCGCATACCGCCGGCCTGGAGGCGCTGAAGGTGGCCGGCGGCGACGTCGCCCGCGTCCACGGCGTCGCCAGCTTCTTCGTCAGCCGCATCGACACCCGGATCGACCGGGCGATCGATGCGCGGCTGAAGGAGGCGCAGGGCGAGGCGGCGGCGGCGCTGAAGCGGCTGCGCGGCAAGGTGGCGATCGCCAACGCCAAGGTCGCCTATCAGCACTACCTCGAACAGGTCGCCGCCGATCGCTGGCGCGCTCTGGCGGGCGCCGGCGCCTCGCCGCAGCGGCTGCTCTGGGCCTCCACCGGCGTGAAGGATCCGACCTATCCCGACACCCTCTACGTCGAGGCGCTGATCGGCGCCGACACCATCGACACCATGCCGCCCAAGACCATGGACGCCTTCCGCGCGCACGGCGAGGTCCGGCAGAGCCTGACCAGCGACGTCGAAGCGGCGCGCCGCGACCTGGCCGAGGCCGAGCGGCTGGGGCTGGATCTGGGCCAGGTCACCCGCGATCTGGTGGTCGACGGCGTGCGCCAGTTCTCCGACGCCTTCGGCGCCCTGCTGAAGGCCGTGGCGCAGAAGCGCGAGCGCATCCTCCAGGGCGCCTGACCATGCCGCCAGAGGAGGCGAGATGCAGCTTGGCATAGTGGGCCTGGGGCGGATGGGCGGCAACATCGCCCGGCGGCTGATGCGCGGCGGCCACGAGTGCGTCGTCCACGACCGCGACGCCCGGGCGCTCGCCGATCTTGGCGGTGAGGGCGCGACGCCCGCCGCCGACCTCGACGAACTGGTTTCGCGCCTCGTCTCGCCCCGGACCGTCTGGGTGATGCTGCCGGCGGGCGGTCCCACCGACGAGACCGTCGCGGCGCTGGGCGAGCGCCTCGCCGCCGGCGACTGCGTCATCGACGGCGGCAACAGCTTCTATCGCGACGACATCCGCCGGGCCGAGGCGCTCGGCGCCAGGGCCATCGACTATCTGGACGTCGGCACCTCCGGCGGCGTCTGGGGGCTGGAGCGCGGCTATTGCATGATGGTCGGAGGGGCGGCGGCGGCGGTCGAGCGCATCGATCCGATCCTGAAGACGCTGGCGCCGGGCGTCGGCCAGATCCCCCGCACCCGCCGCGCTGCGGGCGCCGACCCCCGGGCCGAGCTGGGCTATATCCACGCCGGTCCGGTCGGCGCCGGCCACTTCGTCAAGATGGTGCACAACGGCATCGAGTACGGCCTGATGCAGGCCTATGCGGAGGGGTTCGACATCCTCAGCGGCAAGAGCGCGGCCAGCCTGCCGCAAGACGAGCGTTACGACCTCAACCTCACCGACGTCGCCGAGGTCTGGCGGCGCGGCAGCGTGATCTCGTCGTGGCTGCTCGACCTGACCGCTCAGGCGCTGGCCGGCGACGCGCGACTGGAGAAGTACAGCGGCCGGGTCGAGGACAGCGGCGAGGGCCGCTGGACCATCGAGGCGGCGATCGAGGAGGCGGTGTCGGTCGACGTGCTGGCCGCCGCCCTGTTCGCGCGCTTCCGCTCGCGCCAGGACCATACCTTCGGCGAACGGCTGCTGTCGGCGATGCGCTTCGGCTTCGGCGGCCATCTCGAGGAAGCCGCGAGGGGCCGGTGAACCAGCCCGCACCGTCCGGCCTCTTCATCTCCGACGTCGACGGCACCCTGGTGACGCCCGACAAGCGCCTGACGCCCGCGACGCTGGAGGCGGCTGGCGAGCTGCGCGCCGCGGCGGCGCCCTTCACCATCGTCTCCAGCCGCCCGCCGCGCGGCATGGCGCCGATCGCCGCGGCCCTGCGCCTCGTCCTGCCGTTCGCCGCCTTCAACGGCGCCAGCCTGGTCGGGCCGGACCTGGAACTGATCGAGGCGCTGCGCCTCGCCCCCGACGCGGCGGCGGCCGCCCTCGCGCTCATCGAGCCGCGCGTGGAGGCGTTCGTGTTCGCGGGCGACGCCTGGCTGGTGCGCGATCCGCAAGGGACCAAGGTCGAGCGCGAGCGGCGCACCGTCGGCTTCGAGCCCACCGTGGTCTCCGGCTTCGCGGCGGTGATCGACCGCATCGACAAGATCGTCGCCGTTTCCGACGACGTTAGCGCGCTCGACCGCATCGAAGCCGAGCTGCGCGCCAGGCTCGGGGCTCTGGTCAACATCGAGCGCTCGCAGCCCTATTACGTCGATGTCACCCATCCCCTGGCCAACAAGGGCGCGGCGGTGCGCCGGCTGGCGGCGCGGCTCGGCGTCGACCTTGGCCGCACCATCGTGCTCGGCGACATGACCAACGACATCGCCATGTTCCGGGTCGCCGGCTTCGCCATCGCCATGGGCCAGGCGCCCGATGCGGTGAAGGCCGCCGCCCAGGCGGTCACCAGGTCCAATACCGAGGACGGGTTCGCCGTCGCGGTCCGCGCCCTGGTGCTGCCGCGCCTCGCCGGCGCCAGGGTCGGCTGAGGTGGTCCGCCCGATCGTCGTCGCGCCCTCGATCCTCGCGGCGGATTTCGCCCGCCTCGGCGAGGAGGCGAGGGCGGTCGAGGCCGCCGGCGCCGACTGGATCCACGTCGACGTCATGGACGGCCGCTTCGTGCCCAACATCAGCTTCGGCCCCGACGTCCTCGCCGCGATCCGCCGCTCGACCACCCGTCCGCTCAACGTGCATCTGATGATCGTCGAACCGGAGCGCTATCTGGAGGCGTTCGCCGCGGCCGGCGCCGACCACCTGCTGGTGCAGGCCGAGCCCGCCTCCACCATCCACCTGCACCGGACCTTGAGCCGCATCCGCGAACTGGGCAAGAAGGCCGGCGTGGTGCTCGATCCGGCGACGCCGCCGGGGGCCATCGACTATGTCATCCATCTCTGCGAGGTCGTCCTCGTCATGACCGTCAATCCCGGTTTCGGCGGCCAGACCTTCCTGCCGGAGATGACCCCGAAGATCGCCGCGGTGCGCGCCCTCGCCGCGGCGCGGGGCCTCGCTCCGTTCGTGGCCGTGGACGGCGGCCAGGGCGCCGAGACGGTCGCGCAGGTCGCGCGCGCCGGCGCCGACGCCATCGTGGCCGGCTCGGCGATCTTCGGCTCGCCCGACTATGGCGCGGCGATCGCGGCGATCCGCTCGGCCGCCGAGGCGGCGCGCCGGTGACGCAGACGCCCGGCGTGCTGGTGGTGATGGGCGTCTCCGGGTCGGGCAAGACCACCGTCGGTGCGCTGCTGGCCCGACGGCTCGGCTGGACGTTCAAGGAGGGCGACGAACTGCATCCGGCCGCCAATGTCGCCAAGATGGCGGCCGGCCATCCGCTCACCGACGCCGACCGCGCGCCCTGGCTGGAGGCGATCGGCGCCTGGATCGACGCGCGCCTCGCCGAGGGCGACCGCGCCGTGATCAGCTGCTCGGCCCTGAAGCGCGCCTATCGCGACCGGCTCGCCGAGGGCCGGCCGCAGCTGCGGTTCGTCTACATCGACGTCGACCAGGCGACCGTCGCCGAGCGCCTGGCGCGGCGCAAGGGCCACTTCTTCCCGCCGAGCCTGCTGGCGAGCCAGTACGCCGACCTCCAGCCGCCCGGCGCCGACGAGCCGGTGATCGCGGTCGACGGTCGCCTCGCGCCCGCCGCGCAGGCGCAGAAGGTCGCGGCCGACTTGGCGCGCGCCTGACGGGCGCCCGGCCTGGGCCGCGGAGCGGCTCGGGCATATTTGAAGGTCGGGAACGCGGGGCATGGCCGCAATCTTCCCGCTGCGTACCGATATTTGAGTTGGAAGTATGCATCTGGCCGCATAGGCTCGGCTGTCGCTTGTCGCGAAGCCAGAGGAAACGGACCCATGCACCAGCAGGCGCCGGCGCTCGGCGCCGGGGGGCGGCTGCCGTTCGTCACCCGGGTGCTCTACGGCGCCGGCTCGATGGCCAATGGCGCCAGCCTGACGGTCGGCGGCCTGCTGCTGCTCTACTACAATCAGGTGGTGGGCCTCTCGGCGCAGCTGGCCAGCCTCGCCCTCGCCATCTGCGTGCTGGTCGATGCGTTCTGGGATCCCCTCGTCGGCCAGGTCTCGGACAATCTGCGCTCGCGCTGGGGACGGCGCCACCCGCTGATGTACCTCTCCGCCGCCCCGGTGGGCGCCTCCTATGTCCTGCTGTTCTCGCCGCCGCACGGGCTCTCCCAGGGCCAGCTGTTCGGCTATCTGCTGGCGACGGCGCCCGCGGTGCGGCTCTCCATGAGCCTCTACGACGTGCCGAGCGGGGCCTTGGCGCCGGAGCTCGCGCCCGATTACCATGACCGCACCGCGCTGCTGGGCTATCGCTGGCTTCTCGGGACCGTCGGCGGCGCCATCGCCGCGGTGCTGGCCTATGGCGTCTTCCTGCACCGCACCGCCGCCTATCCGCTCGGCCAGCTCAATCCGGCCGGCTATCCGCCGCTGGCGCTCAGCGTGGCGGCGCTGATGGCGGCCTCGATCGTCGTCTCCTCGCTGGGCACCCACGGGCGCATCGCCCAGCTGCACCGGCCCGCCGCACGCCGGGTGGGGCTGGCGTCGAGCCTGCGTGAAATGATCGCCACCTTGGGCAACCGCAACTTCGTCGTCGCCGTGGTCGCCGGCGTCATCGCGGCGGTCTCCGGCAGCCTCTCGGGGGGGCTCGCCGTCTATTTCGGCACCTATTTCTGGCGCCTGCCCGCCAGCAACATCCTGGTGCTGGTGCTCACCGGCCTCGTCTCGACGCCCATCGCCGTCGCCCTCGGACCGTTCCTGTCGCGCCTGTGGGGCAAGCGCAACGCCTGCATGACGCTTTTCTTCGTCGGCGTCGTGACCGCCAACGCCCCCATCGTGCTGCGCCTGATCGGCTTCTTCCCGGCGAACGGCTCGCCCTGGCTGCTGCCGCTGCTCACCCTCAATTCGGTGCTGACCGGCGTGCTGGGAACCGGCGGCTTCATCCTGGTGACCTCGATGATCGCCGACATCGTCGAGGAGCAGCAGGTGAGGACCGGGCGCCGTTCCGAAGGCTTGCTCTTCGCCGCCGACGGGCTGCTCAACAAGATCGTCTCCGGCTTCGGCGCCATCCTGCCGGGCCTGCTGCTGGCGTTCGTCGGCTTTCCGGCGCGCGCCCATCTGGCGAGCCTGGATCCCGCCATCATGACGCGTCTGGCGGTCATCGTCGTGCCCATCACCACCGGCCTCAGCAGCCTCTCGATCTACTGCTGGCGCTTCTATCGCATCGATGCGGCGAGCCACGCGCGCGACCTCGACGCCATCGCCAGGGCCGCCGACGCGATGGCCGAGGCCGCCCCGCAGGACGCGGTCGCCGGCGCGCCCCGGATCGGAAGATGGACCGCGGGAGGCTGAGGAGGGGCGCGCGCAGGCGGCGCCGGCTCGGCCAGTTGGCGGCGGCTCTCAGAACCTCGCCTGCACCTCGACGCCGAAGGTGCGCGGCGCAAGGTCGAAATAGGTGATCTGGCCCCGGCTCGGAAACTCCGCCGGCGCCTTCACCAGGTTCGCCGGTCCATAGACGAAATAGCCGGTGGAGTAGTTCACGATCTGCAGCTGGTCGGTGACGTTGCGCGCGTAGAGGATCACCGTGTAGTGGCCCCGCGGCGGCTGATAGAGCAGGCGCAGATCGAGATCGTAGTACGAAGGCGCGAGGAAGTTGGCGTTGTTGAACACAGAGTAGTATTGCTTGTCGTTGAAGGCGTAGGTGGCGGAGAAGGTGAGCTTCCCGAACGGCGAATGCAGCGTATAGACCGGATTGACGGTCACCTTGTTCGCCGGCGACTGCGGGATGATGTTGCCGTCGAGGTTGGCGTAGGCGACGCCGGTGCAAAGGCCGCCAGGTCCCCCCGTGCCGACGCAGCCCGGGGCGAGCTGCGAGGTGTCGACGAAGCCGCCAGGCACGCTGAATCTGGTGAACCGGGCGTTGAGGTAGGAATAGTTGAACGTCAGCTGGAAGGCCCGGGTCGGCGACCACACCGATTCCAGCTCGAACCCATAGGTGCGCGCCCGCTGGGCGCTGAAGAGTTCGCTCGAGACGAGGCCGGTGCTGGGATTGAGCACCGAGAGGAACTGCTGGAGATCGTGATAGTCGTAGTAGTAGGCGTCGGCGTCGATCAGCAGCTGCGTGCCGAGCGTTTCCTTGACGCCGCCCTCGTAGTCGTAGAGCGTCTCCGGCCTCACCACCGGTATCGGGGTGAAGTTGGCGAGCGCCATGCCGCTGGACTTGTAGCCCTTGGTGATGCTCGCATAGACGAGCGTGCCGGGGTCGGGGCGCCACTCGGCGCCGATCTTGCCGGTCCAATCCTGCGACGAGATATGCCGCGCTTCGGCCGTGTCGATGACGTAGGACGAGGGCAGCGCTGGACTGAAGAAGACGCCGGCCGTGTCGAAGACCTCGTGGAACGCCACGCTGCCGCTCTTCTCGTCCCAGTTGTAGCGTGCGCCGCCGGTGAGCCGTAGCGTGTCGGTGAGATCGTAGTCGATATTTGCGTAGAGCGCCTGGGCCTGGCTGGTGAGGGTGCCGGTCTGGCCATAGTAGGAGCGGTTGGGATTGGGCGGCCCGCCGGTGGGATTGGCCAGAGTCGGGTTGTTCGGCTCCTCATTGTAATAGGGCGCGTAGTAGTTGTTCCAGTATTGAAACGCGCCGACGAGCCACTTCAGCCTGCCCTCGCTGCTGGACTTGAGCTGGACCTCGTTCTGGTACCACTTCTCCCTCTGGTGGCCGGTGGTGGTCTGGCTGAGAAATCCCGCGGGAAGCGGCCCGGCGGGGCCGGACGGCGTGCCGTCGGCGTCGGAGAGATAGAGGTAATCATATTGGCTGTAGCCGCCGATATACTCCAGCGTGGCCGACGGAAGTGAATAGGTCAGGTGGGTGGTGAAGGTGTAGTCGTCCTGGAGCTTGGTGTATCCGACCGTATTCACATCGACCACGTTGCGATTGGCGATCTCGGGATTGCTCGTCGGCGGCAGCAGATCGGCCGGGTCGGGGACCAGACACTGGTAGTCGGCGCCATTCACGGTCGGGCAGTTGGCGATCCCGAACGGCGTGTTCGCCGGGAATGGCGGGTACTGGTCCGGGTTGACGCCATAGGTGGCCGCATTGTCGCTGTTGAAGATCTGCACCTTGCCCCAGGCGTCGAAATCGCTGGTCGGCTTCCATTCCAGCTGGCCTTCGAAGAGGTTGGAGAAGCCGGAGCCAGGATGGACCGGGCTGTCGAGGTTTCTGACGAAGCCGTCGCCGTGCGGCTGATCGGCGTAGGCGTCGGCGAGCCGGCAGCCGAGGGTGTCGGTGATCGGCCCGGAAACGGCGCCATCGACGTGCCAGTCGTCGTAGTTGTCGATGCCCGCGCGGGCTTCCTCGTGCAGCTGCGGCGTCGGGCGCTTCTCGTAGACGTTCACCGAACCGCCGATGTCGTTCTGCCCGCCCAGCGTCCCCTGGGGTCCGCGCAGAATCTCGATCCGGTCCGAGAAGAAATCCGGCTGGTTCAGATAGTCGGGCGAGGGCGTGTAGATGCCGTCGACGAAGACGGCGACGCCCGGATCGGTTCCCAGTTCGTCGGTGTAGCGGCCGACGCCGCGCAGGCTGAGGAACTGCCCGTTGAGGCTCATGCTCGGGGTGAAGTTGACGATGTCGCTCTCGTTCTCGATGCCGACCAGATTGCGCCGCTGATCGGTATAGGCCGAGACCGAGACCGGCAGGCGCTGCAGCGGCGTCTCGCGCGACGTGGCCGTGACCACCACCGCGCCCACGGTGGCCGCCGAGGCCGCCTGGGTGTTCTGGGACGTCTCCTCCGCCCGACGCGCCGCCTGATCGGCCGCCGTCGAACCGGCCGCGCCGGCGCCTTCGTGGCGCGGATTTGACTTTCTGGTCTGGGCGAGCGCCGCGGGGGACGCGACCAGAAGCGCCGTCGCGGCGCAGGAGGCCATCAAGAACGGGAGTCCCTTCACGTCGCGCCCCTCGTGTTTGCAGGCGCGCCCGCCCGCGGCTCCGGCGTTTCCGGCGCAGGCAGCCATGGCCGAAGCGCCCTCCGGCCGCGGCCCCGTCCGCATGCCAACGTTTTGAACATTCGGTATGGACGGCGACGCGTCAATCGTCTTTTTGAGCGTGCGGTACAGCCGTCAGAGTCTGTTGCCCGCCGGCATCAGTGGGCGCGGCTGGATCAGCGCCCGGGCAGCGTCGCGCCGACGCCCTGGAAGAGGGCGCGGACGTAGCTGTGGATCGCCGCGTCGGGCGAGAGGCGCGGCGCCCAGTATTGCAGTTCGGCGCCGGCGTTGATCATGGCGGTGACGAGCTGTGCGGCGATGTTGGGGTCCACGGCCCGCAGCGAGCCGTCGGCGACGCCGTCGCTGATCATCGAGGCGAAGGCAAGCGAGATGCGGTCGAACTCGGCCAGCAGGTCGGCCCGGATGGCGGGCGGCGCCGAGGTGAGGGCGGAGGTGCGCAACAAGGGCGTGTCGCCGGCGACCTGCTGCTCCACCAGCCACGCCGCGGCGGCGCCGAGGCGGCTCCAGCCGTCCTTCGCCCCCTGGCCGGCGGTGCGCTGGGCGCGGCGCATCACCTCGGCCGTGCGCCTGAAGCAGGCCACCACCAGATCGTCCTTGGCCTCGATGTGGTGATAGAAGGATCCCTTGGTGACGTTGAGCCGGGCCGAGATCTTCTCGACCGAAGCGCCGCGGTAGCCTTCCTCGTTGATGATCTGGGTGGCGGCGCGCAGGAAGGTCTCGCGCGAGACGTCCTCGCGCGGGGCGTCGCCGGCGAATCCCGGCGTCGGGCGCGGCGCCCACGCCACGCCAGGGGTGCCGAGGCCGCGCTCCAGGATGTCGAGCATGCGCTCGCCCGCCCGCTCGTAGTCCTGCGGATCGTACCTGGGCAGCCAGACCACCGACCAGAACAGCTGCGACAGGATGAGGTGGGCCGCGGCGTTGCAGCCCTGCCGCGCGGCGTCGTCCTCGCCCATGGGCCCCAGCAGATCGCGGGCGCGGCGGAACATCGCCGTATAGGCGGCATTGACGCCGGGGTCGTCGAGCGCGCGCACGTCGTTGAAGACGGCCAGAGGTTCGGCCGCGCCCAGGGCCACGTCCCGCGCCCGGGCCACGTAGCCGCGCACGAGGCGCCCCACGCGCTCGGCGCGGTCGCGTCCGCGTTCAGCCTCGGCGATCAGCCCGTCATAGGCCTCGAGCGTCTTCAGGAAACAGGCGGCGGCCAGTTCCTCCTTGCTGGCGAAGTAGTAGATCACCCCCGTGGGCACCATGCCGAGCCCGGCGGCGACGTCGGCGAGGGTCATGCCCCTGACGCCCTTGCCGTTGATGTGGGCGACGGCCGAACGGACGATCTGAGCCTGGCGCAGGCGGTACTTCTGGGTGCGGCGGCCCTGCGGATCGCGGTCCTGCGCCGCCGGGCCCGGCGGCGCCCTCCCGGACATGATCTCGGACATGCGCAAATCCCCTTCGTCGCCGAACATAATCGGCCCGTGGCCGCCGCGCCAAGCGGCGCTCCGCCCCAGGCCAGGGCGAGCGCCCGAGTCGACGAGACGCTCATCGCCGCCGTCGTCTCGGCCAAATAATATGAGTTACCGGTACGCATATGCGGCCCGAGCGTGTGAACGATCCAAGGGGTGTTGCGGAATTTTACGAATCCAAGGTATGGCCATCTGCGACGCCTGCCGCCGCTGCGGCCGGCCGCGCGGGAGGCTCGACCGGCGCCATGGACGACGACATCACGCGCACCGCGGTGACGATCTGGAGCGAAGGCTCGCGACTGGCGGGCGAGGTGATCCGCCCGGCGGCGAGCGCGGGGCCGCGTCCCGCGATCCTGCTCTGCCACGGCTGGGCCGGGCTGAAGGAGCACCTGGCCGAGCGCTACGCCGTTCCGTTCGCGAGGGCCGGCTATGTGTGCCTCGTCTTCGATTACCGCGGCTGGGGCGGCAGCGACGGGCGGCTGATCTCCGTCGCCGGCGCGCCGATGCTCACCGAGGCAGGCGAGCGATCGGTGCAGGCGAGGGTGATTCGCGAACTCGTCGATCCGATCGACCAGGTGGCCGACGTGCGCGCCTGCCTGGCGTGGCTGACGAGCGAAGCGGGGGTCGATCCGGACCGGGTCGGCCTCTGGGGCTCGAGCTACGGCGGCGGCCACGTCGTCGTGGTGGCCGCAACCGACGAGCGGCCGAGGGCGGTGGTGGCCCAGATCGGCGGGTTCGGCTCGCCGACCCCCGATCCTGACTGGGTGGCGTTCCAGCGCAGGCGCGCCGCCGACAAGGCGCGCGCTGCGATCGATCCGCCGGTCCCCCAGGCCATCGACGCCGCCCCATCGTTGCGCGGCGCGCCCGACGTGGCCCGCCAGCTCTTCCACGAGCCGATCAGGGCGGCCGAGCGGATCCGCGCTCCCACGCTCTTCATCGATGCGGAGCTGGAGGAATACGCCGATCCGGCCACCCACGGCTACATCGCCGAGGTGGTGAAGCGCCACGCGCCCTGCGAGCGCGTCACCTTCCCGTGCACCCATTATGCGGTCTACGACGAATACTACCAGCGCGCGCTGCAGCTCGCCCTCGACTGGTTCGACCGGCGCCTGGCGGGGGCGGAGCGTTGAAGGATCTGCAAGGCAGGGTCTGCGTGATCACCGGCGGCGCCAGCGGCATCGGCCTCGCCATGGCCGAGGCGTTCGGCGCGGCGGGCATGAAGCTGGTGATCGGCGACATCGAGCAGCCGGCGATCGACAGGGCGCTGCCGGTGCTGGCGGCGCGCGGCTGCGAGGCGATCGGGGTGCGCGCCGACGTGGCGAAGTTCGGCGACGTCGAGGCCCTGGCGGCGGCGGCGCTGGCCGCGTTCGGCAAGATCCACCTCGTGGTCAACAACGCGGGAGTCTCGATCACCGGTCCGATCTGGGAGATGTCGCTCGACGACTGGCGCTGGGTCTACGACGTCAACCTCTAGGGCGTGATCCACGGCGTCAGGGCGTTCACGCCGATCCTGCTCGCCCAGGGCGAGGGCGGCCACGTGGTGATCACCGCGTCGGAGGCCGCGTTCCTCGGCATCGGCCATCATGCGCCCTACTGCTCGTCCAAGGCCGCCGCCCTCTCGATCGGGCTGGCGCTCTACTGCGAACTCAAAGCCGCCTGCTCGGGCATCGGGGTTTCCGTCGTCTGCCCGGGCATGGTCGACACCCAGATCCACCGTTCCTGGCGCAACCGTCCCGCCAGCGACCGGCCCTGGAGCGATCGCGAGAGCGCCGATGCGCAGGCGCGAGCCCGTTCCGACGCCTTCCAGGCGCGCGGCGTCGCGCCCGAGGCGATCGCCCGGGTGACGCTGGAGGCGGTGAAGGCGAACCGGTTCCTGGTCTTCAACACGCCGCACTGGCGCGAGATGATCGCCCGCCAGCGCGACGTGATCGTCAGCGGCGACAACCCGCCGGTGGAGACCTGGGGCCCGGACCTGAGGCCCGGCGCGCGCTGATCCGCCCGCGACCCGCATCGACGTGAGGACATCGGCGCCGGCCGGACGAGGGGCCGGCGGCCGCTGGAGGCCTGGCCGAGAATCGAACTCGGGTGCGCGGATTTGCAGGGGGTGTTTGCACCCATATCCACTTGAAATAACAATAGAAAATGCCTCCAGGGCGAGGAGTGCGTAGCTGAGTGCGTAAGTTTGGCGGCAATTCGAGCCTAAAAGCGCCGCCGGCTTGCATCAAGTCCATGTGAACGGCCAATCTGTCCCTCAAGTCCTGGTCGGTGAAGGCGATGAGCGAGAAGAACGTGCGCAGTTCGTCGATGATATCGCTCTCTCGGAGGGACACCTTGCGACAGGCCGCCGAGTGGCAGCGATAGTAGGCGCTGCCCTTCTGGACTTCGCCGGTCAGCGAATGGCCGCACGCATCGCACCGAAGCAGGCGACGAAGAGGAAAGTCGTGCTTGATGATCTTCGTGTTCGTTCGGCCGTCCAGAACGGACTGCACTCGGTCAAAGATGGCTTTTGGGATGAGCGGCCGATGGCCGCCTTGGAACGTCTGACCGTTTGCCTGAATGTGTATGATCCCGATGTAAAACGGGTTGCGCAGGATCAGGTGGACGCCGTTCTTCGAGAGAGGCGTCCCGTTCCCGCGCCTCAGACCCAGCCTGTGCAACTCAGTCCGGAGCGTGTCGAGGTTGAATCGTCCGGTGCCATAGAGTTCGAACCCTTGGCGTATCAGCGGCCCCTTGATGGGGTCGATTTCCTTTGGCCTGCCCGCGCCGGTGTCGAGGTACCCGATGGGCGCGCGGAAAGGATAGACGCCCTGTTTCAAGCGGCCGTAGAGGCCCTTCTTCACTTCGTCCCGGAGGTTGCGGCTGTAGTCGGCGGCAAGCACGGCGAGAAGGTCGGCGGTAAGGCGGCCGCCGCGGGAGGTGAGGTCCAAGTTCTCGTGTACGAAGCGCACGTCGATGCCGCGGTCGATCAACTCGCCGAGCCAAGCCCAATCCTTGAGATGTCGGGCGCTGCGGTCGATCTTGTGGATGATGACGCCCTTGGCCCGGCCAGCCTCAAGTTCGGCGAGAAGCTGGCTAAAGACGCGCCGTCCCTGTTTGGAAGCGGACTCTTGCTCCTCGAACCACCCGGCAATGCTGAGGCCATCGCGAAGAGCGTGCGCCTCGATGGCGCTTCTCTGTTCCTGTAGCGACACGCCCTCGCCCTGGCGGGGTGTCGAGACGCGGATGTAGCCGAAGTACGCATTCATACTGGGGGCTCACGCGGAGCCTCGCTAAGTATGGCGCCGTCGGTAGGATTTGGCGAACTCGCTTCGGCGTCGCGCTCGTTGACGATGCGCTCGCCCATCCTGAAAATGAAAAGCGCGAAATCGCGGAACGCCTCGCGCGCCCGCTCCCGCGTCTCGTCGTCCGCATCGGGGAAGTATCGGTCGACAAGCGCGTCGCCCGCACGTGGCTCGCGTTCTTGTCCCATGCGAACAGCATGTGTCGAACGAGTGCGGCAGTGGAGGCTCCGCAGTTTTGCACAGCGGGCAAAGACGTGGAGCCGTGCCGTCGCGGCGTGTTCGGCTACGCTCAAGGTATGCGCGACGCGGCACCCACGCCCACGATCTCACGCGTGCTCGAAGACGGCACGTTGATTGAACTGGTCTACGACCCCATAGCCGCGTCAACGGCGCTCGCCATCAAGCGAGCGGACGCGAGCACGTCGATCGAAGCAGAGGTCGAGGTCGTCGTCGGCGAGCGCCTCGTTCCGTACTCGCCGCGGAACAATCTCATTGCGACCGAGTGCGTGCTGTTGCCCTCGGACATTGGGGACTTTGGGGACAAAGGGGACCTACTCGAAGCAGTCAGCGCTTTCCTCCATCGCTACGTCGACCTGTCGACGCTGTTCGAGGTGGTCGCCGCGCACTACGTGCTCTTGACCTGGGTGTACGACGCATTCTCGGACTTGCCGTACCTGCGATTTCGTGGCGACTACGGCACCGGTAAGACCCGTGCGCTCCTTGCGGTCGGGTCCCTCTGCTACAAGCCCTTCTTTGCCTCGGGCGCATCGACGGTCTCGCCCATTTTCCATATTCAAGATGCCTTTCAGGGCACGCTCGTCCTCGATGAGGCCGACTTCCGCTTCTCGGATCAAACCGCCGAACTCACGAAGGTGCTCAACAACGGAACGACGCGCGGAATGCCCGTGCTTCGCACCATGACCAACCGCCATCGGGAGCTGAATCCGACGGCCTTCCGCGTCTTTGGACCGAAGATCATCGCCATGCGCGAAAGCTTTTCCGACCGGGCGCTCGAAAGCCGGTTCATCACCGAAGAGACGGGCGGCGCGGTGATGCGCGACGATATTCCGGTCCACCTGCCGGACACGTTCAAAGAGGAAGCCCGGACCCTGCGGAGCCGGTTGCTCGCCTGGCGCTTTCATGCGCGCCACGTGGTCGGGCCCGACCCCTCACGACTTCCAATCGGCTTGTCCCCGCGGGTCCGGCAAACCTCTCTTGCCCTTTTGTCCATCATCGACGACCCGGATCTCCGAAATCGTCTGTGCGAGGCTCTCGCTGGCGAAGACGCGCGACTCGTTGAAGATCGAGACGACACGCTTGAGTCGGCCATGGTCGAATCGATCATCGAGACGTTCGCGGCCTCCGACGATCCCAATGCGAGCGTGCGCGACATCACCAGCCAGTTCAACACGAAGGTCGGCGCCCGGCTCGGTCAGGCCATGAGCAACCGGTGGGTCGGTAGCTTCGTCCGTCGCCGGCTGCGGCTCGCCACCCACAAGACCGGCGGTGTGTATGTCATCCCGCCCACCGAGCGCGCCCGAGTAGATGCGCTCGCACAGCGTTACGGCGTCGCCCCTCACTCCTGACGACCAGACTCGCCGGCTCTTCAACAACTGGCCTCGAGCGATCAGCCGCTTTTGCCTGTTAGGCAAAAGCGTGGAGTCTACACGGCAAGTGTAGAGTGCGCGATTGTTATCCATTATCGGATTAGTTCTTTTCGCTTATGAACAATCGTTGTTCCAATTACCTGCGGGCGTATCGCAAGCGCTGGAAACTTTCAGAGGAAGAACTCGCGCGTCTTCTAGGCGGCGTCAGCGCAAGCATGATCTGTCGGCTCGAAAACGGGACTCGTGAACCGACGGGCAAGTTCGTTCTCGGGTGCGAAGTGGTCTTCGGCATCCCGCCGCGCAATCTGTTTTCCAATCTCTACGAGGCGACGCAGGACATCGTCATGCGCCGCGCCGCGCGCCTGTCGCTGTCACTTGAAGACAGGGCCGACCGCGCGTCGGCGCTGAAGCGCGAACTGTTGCGCGACATGATCAACAGGGCAGGTAACGCACCACTCGCATGAATGCGCCGTCTACCCGCCTGCCGTTGACGTTCTCGGTCTACCCCACTGCACGGGGGTTCGGTTGGATCGCCTTCGAGGGGCCGCTGGCTCCCTACGATTGGGAACTGGTCGAGATCACCAAGGACAAGAACGTCGCCGCTTTGCGCAGGATCGAGGAACTCATCGAGCGGCTTCAGCCAGAGACCTTGGTGCTCGAAGCCTTCGAGCGGAGGAACTCTGCGCGCTCAGATCGAATCGCTAACCTCTGCCGCGCGCTCGTTTCGCTCGCGGCCAGTCGCGGCGTCGAGGTCGCCATCTACGGACGCCGCGACATCGAGACTTGCTTCGCCACCGTCGGTGCGCGGACGCGCCATGAGATTGCGGAGGCCGTCGCGCGCCACGTCGAGGGACTTCGAGAGAGGCTTCCAAAGAAGCGGCTCCCCTGGAACAGCGAGGACCGGCGGATGGCCCTCTTCAATGCCGCGGCGCTCGTCATCACGCACTACGCGAGGTTGTCAGCCAGTGTGCTCGACGATCTCAGAGACGCCGCGTAGGCGAACCCCATTCGGACGCCTCCCCCGCATCGGGGAGTGCCGGAATGGTCCGGCGCTCCCGAAGTGCGTGGGAGACGTCAATGCACGACAGTTCTTTTTCTTCCCGGTCGGATGTCCACCAGGCCATCACGACGCGGATCATTGCAGCGATTGAAGCGGGGGCCGGCGAGTTCGTAATGCCGTGGCACCGCGCGGGGCCGGCGCGCGGCCGCCCGACGAATGCCGCGACCGAGAAGCGGTATCGGGGCACCAATGTGGTGGGGTTGTGGGCCGAGGCCACGCTCTGTGGCTATGGCTCCGGCCGCTGGGCCACCTATCGCCAGTGGCAATCGCTCGGCGCTCAGGTGCGTCGTGGCGAGCATGGTGCGGTGGTCGTCTTCTATCGGGCGTTCGACCACGACGAGGACGAGCAGCCCGAGCGGCCAAACCGTCGGCTGGTCGCTCGCGCGTCCAGAGTGTTCAACGCCGAGCAGGTTGACGGGTGGCGCGAGCCAACACCGGAGCTGCCGGGATTGGCGGAGGCCCTGCCTGATCTTGAAGGGGTTGTCAGCGCCACCGGCGCAAACGTCCGGCATGGCGGCGAGCGGGCATGTTATCGCCTGAAGGAGGATCTCATCGAGATACCTGAGCGCAATCGCTTCGTTGGTTCACCAGCGAGCACGCCAACCGAGGCCTACTACGCCACGCTGCTGCACGAACTCGTCCATTGGACGGGTGCGTCGCATCGACTTGCCCGAACCTTCGGGGAGCGGTTCGGCGATGCGGCCTATGGCGCTGAGGAGTTGGTCGCCGAACTCGGAGCGGCCTTTCTCTGCGCCGATCTCCGGGTGTCGAATGAGCCCCGCGCCGATCACGCCGCGTACGTCGGGGCGTGGATTTCGATCCTGAAGGCGGACGCGCGTGTGCTTTTCACCGCGTCGGGCCTGGCGAGCGAAGCGGCCAGCTTCATCCTGACAGACGGGACTCGGGCGCAGACAAAGCGTTGAAAACTAAAGCGAAGCCTCGCTGGCAGCGAGGCTTCATTTGTACCCACTCGCGCACGCGAATGCGCTGGAGGTCCCATCGGTCTACGGCTTTGGAACTCGAAAGTAACCCAAGATTGCTCTATTAGGTTCCCTAACCGAAATCTGAGTATGCGTCTTCTCGCGGAAACCAGCACCGGCGTACACCGCCTTCCCCTCAGTAAATACGCCACGAACAGTATCGATAGGCTTCTTATTCTTCTTCGCATATTCCTGGCATGTGTAATTTATTACCTGAAAGTCTAGATATCTGCCCTTCATATCTTCGTCCGCTGTGTTCGAAGGCATATCAATCGCGGGGTTTGCCGCTTGAAGCTCTCGCACGCTGGCTTCAAACGCCATGTGCCCCTCACGCACCAAATTGACCCCTTCGGTCGTGGTTAAATCGAGGCAGTTCAAGAGGTTAATGACAGCACCTACGACAAAAGGACGCCGTACTCGTATCGGCGTCCTGTCTCGTTCAAATCGTTTTTGGTGTCGAATTTTTGCTTCTTCTGCCCACTGATAAGCGCGAGCAGGATCAGACTCCCAGAAATAGATGCCGGTGCCGAGCCAATCATAGCCATTGTTCGACGCCACTAACCCGTTTGGGCCGCCAGAACTTAGAGCTGCCTCACCCACATCTTCGTCGCAACCTGAGTAGGCGAGTATGAAGTGGGTGCGAACGCCCGAAAGGTCGTTCATTTCCGCCCATTGAGCGGCTTGGGCTGGTCCGGGTTGCCCGTATCGGGATTCGGGTAGCGTAGCTGGCCATCTTCCCGCAGAAATCCGCTCTGGATGAGGTTGGCGCGAGCTCGCGCGGGCGTAAGCGACTTCTTCTCTTGCTGCATGTGACGTCTGAACGCAGCCACATCCTCTTTGGTGATAGATCCGTGTGACGTGCTTGCCATTGCTCAGACTCCCTGAAGGAACAAACCAAGAACATTGTCCCACGGCTTGCCCGATTCTGGCAAGGGAACCCTCAGGCACGGCCGCGAGCGGGGTGCCTAAAACCGCGTAACTCACGCGGGGTCAAGCCATGATCCACCAGGGTCGCGGCTTGTCCCTACGACTCAAAGTTGCCGGAGAAGTGTTAATGAGCCTTTTTCAGAGGCACAAGGCGAGATGGCCAAGCCGTTCGATTCATCCACAGCTTAGCTGGCGAGGGCATTTTGGGTGGCCTCCCCACTACGTGCGCTTCTTCGAGGATGGCTCGCGGCGGACGTTGATCGCTGCCGCATTGATGCTCGTGCGGATGTGGGCGGCGTAGTACTTTTCGATCATGTCGACTGACGTGCGGCAGTTCTTCGCCACCTGGTATATGTCCGCGCCTTCCATAAGGCGGAAGCAGATGTAGGTGTGGCGCAGGCTGTAGGCTGTGCGCGCCGTGCCCTCGCGATCCTCCTTCAGCTTCTCCTCGTCGAGAATGGTGTTGAAGAGCGTGCGATGGGTCATGGGAAAGAGACGCGCCGAGGGCGGCGGTTTCTTCTGGCCCTCTGGCGTGTTGCGCTTGGCGAGCCGCTCGAACGGCCGCACCGCGCCCTTGGTCGACAGACAGATGCCGGTTCCGCGCTTCCCGCGGACGTGGATTTCGAGGATGCGATCGTCGCCGTCGGCAACGATAGCGACGTCACGGTATTCGAGCCGCGCTACTTCATCGGGTCGTAGGCCGGTGTTGGCCATGAACAACACGTAGTCGTGGAGCTGTTCGCTTGACCACTCCCACTGCGTACCCTTGAGCTTCAGGGCGCGCTTGCGGGTCGCGGTGTAGAGTTGGCGGTACTCGTCAGGGGAGAACCACCCCCGATGGGAGATCTTCCCCGAGGCGCGGTACGGCGCGGTGAGGTCGGGCAGGTGATCGAGCCACCCGTGCCGGACGGCGTTCTTCAAGACCTGGCGCAACGCGACCATCTCCTGATGGATCGTATTGCGTGCCGGCGCGCTCGGCGGCTTCGGCGGCCGGCGTGGCTTCTTCGCGGCGGCCCCTTCGGGAGCCGGCACTGCGCGCGACTTCTGCACCTTGACGCTCTGCTGGCGCTTCACCCGATACTCTTGGATGGCGGCAGACGTGATGTCCGACAGCGGCATCGAGCCGAAGTGCGGGATCAGGTGGTTGTGGAGCCGCTCTTTCTGGCTCTGCACGTAGCGACGGCTGCGCTGGCCCTCGGTCAGGATTTCATACTCGCGCTCGAAAACCGCCGCCGCTTCCTTGAAGGTCTTTTCGTCCTTGATCTCGCCCTGCCGGAGCTTGCCGGCGAGTGTCAGATACCAATCGCGGGCGACGTCTTTGGCCTCAGCCAGGCTGTCGGTCTTGGTGCTCGCACGCCGGTATCGCCCGGCCAAAAACGTCCCGCACTGCCAATAGCTGCTGCGCTCCCTGCGGAACACGTGGAGCTTCCCATCCATGAGGGAATGCTTGGCGACGGCCTCGGGCATTGGCGGACCCTTCGAGAGAGTCCAAAGTGCGTAGCAAGTGCGTAGCGGAAAATCAAGGTCAAGGTCGGGGTATTCGGCTACCTAACTCACTGAAAAAATTGGAGGCCTGGCCGAGAATCGAACTCGGGTACACGGATTTGCAGTCCGCTGCGTCACCACTCCGCCACCAGGCCCTCTCGGTGGGCGCGCGGAGGGCTAACAGATGCACCCGGGGGCGGCAAGGAATAGGCGCATTGCCTCGCCGCCGGGGCGGGACCTATAAGCCGGCTTCGCCCCGCTTCGCCCAGAGGATCTGCATGAGCGCCGATTTCGCCGCCCAGCGCGCCAACATGGTGGAAAGCCAGGTGCGCGTGGCCGACGTCACCGACCATGCGATCCAGGACGCCATGGGCCTCGTCGAGCGCGAGGCGCTGCTGGCGCCGGCCGGGCGCTACCTCGCGTATGCGGACGTGGAGCTCGAATATGCGCCCGGCCGCTGGCTGCTGAAGCCACGCGACGTCGCCAAGCTGCTGCAGGCGTTGCGGCCGCGGCGCGGCGAGCGCGCCCTCGCCATCGCGGCGCCCTATGCGGCCGCCGTGCTGGAGGTGATCGGCCTCGACGTCCGCCGCTTCGACGGCGGCGACCTGCGCGCGCTTCCCGGCGGCGGCTACGATCTCGTCGTCTGCGAAGGCGCGGTGGCGCGGCCGCCGCCGGAATGGACGGCGGCCCTCGGCGCGGGCGGGCGCCTGGGACTGGTCGAGCGCGACGGGCCGGTCGGCCGCGCCAGGCTCTATCTGCGCAGCGGGCCCGGCGTCGGCTGCCGCGATCTCTTCGACGCCACGCCGCCGGTCATGGCCGGGTTCGAGCCGGTGCGCGGCTTCGCCTTCTGACGTCGCGGCGACGAGGCGCTGCGCAGGATGAACAAAGCTTCATCGCCCCGGCGATGGAACTGGAGCCTGCGAAACGGCATATAGGAACGCCATTCTGGCCAGGACTGCGCGAGGGGCGCGACGACGCATGCCGGATTTTCGCCACGCGGCCCTCGCCGCGGCCAGTTGCAGCCTGGCGCTGGGCCTGGGCGCCGGCGCCGCCGCCGCGACCCTCGCGGACGCGGTCACGCTCGCCTACGAGACCAATCCGACCCTGCAGGCCGCCCGCGCCAACCAGAGGGCCATCGACGAGGAATATCCGCAGGCCATGGCCGGGCTCGGGCCTACCGTCGGCCTCGGCGCCACCGTCACCCACGCCGAGAACCAGGTCTCCACCTTCGGCCAGCAGGGCACGTTCAACACCTCGCAGGCGGGCCTGCAGATCACCCAGCCCCTCTACACCGGCGGGCGCGTGGCCAGCGCCGTCGACGCGGCCACCGCCGACATCCTCGCCGGGCGCGAGGCGCTGCGGCAGACCGAGATCCAGGTGCTGGAGAGCGTCGTCCAGGCCTATGTCAACGTGCGCCAGGGCCAGGAGCAGCTGGCGATCGCGCAGGACAACGTCAACGTGCTGCGCCACCAGCTCGACGAGACCAACGCGCGCTTCCAGGTGGGCGAGGTGACGCGCACCGACGTCGCCCAGTCGCAGGCGCGGCTGGCGCTGGGCCGCGCCCAGCTCGCCTCGGTGCAGTCGAGCCTCGCCATTTCCCGGTCCGCCTACGACGAGGTGGTGGGCGAAAACCCGGACGACCTCGCCCCCGAGCCGCCGCTGGCCGCGCTGCTGCCGGCGAGCGTGGATGCGGCGTTCGACGCGGCCGAGCGCAACAGCCCGCAGCTCTTGCAGGCGAACTACGCCGAGGAGGCCGCCGCCGCGCGCCTGGCCCAGGCCAAGGCGCAGCGGCGGCCCACCATCTCGGTGCAGGGTTCGGTGGGCTACAGCGGCGGGGTGACGCCGTTCGGCATTTCCGCCGGCAATCCGTTCGCCGACTACACCCGCGCCCTGCAGGTGCAGGCCACGGCGCAGATCCCGCTGTTCGCCGGCGGGCTGACGTTCTCCGAGATCCGGCAGGCGGCCGAGCGCGACAACGTCGCGCGGATCGGCATCGAGACCGCGCGCCGCCAGGTGCTGCAGGCGGTGTCGCAGGCCTGGAACCAGCTGCTGGGCGCCCGCGCCAGCCTGGCCGCCGACGAGGAGCAGGTGCGCGCCGACACCATCGCCTACGAGGGAACGCGCCAGGAGGAGCAGGTCGGCCTGCGCACCACCCTCGACGTGCTCAACGCCGAACAGGAGCTGGAGAACTCCGAGCTGTCGCTGGTGGGGGCCAGGCACGACGAATACGTGGCGGCCGCGGCGGTGCTGGCCGCCATGGGATCGCTCGACGCCAGGAACCTGATACCGACGGCGCCGCGCTACGACGCCGCCAGGAACTTCAGGAAGCGCCGCGACGGCGTCTGGTGGACGCCCTGGGAGCCGGCGCTCGAGGCCGTGGACCATCTCGGCGCGCCCTCGATCGCGCGCGCGCCCGCGCCGACCCCGCCTGGTCAGGTGGTCAAGCCCTGACCCGAACACGATCGGGGCGAACAGGGCTGGGCGAACGCGACTGGGGCGCACGGCGATGCGGTCGGATTGCGAAAGGGCTAATTCGCGGAGGTTTGACCATCATCGCCGTCACCCCCCGGACGGCCTGAAAGGGCGATCCGGGGCCGGACCCGCCGCTTCCAAGACGAATTCCAGCTTGGCCGCGGCCCGTCCAGCCCCGGCTCGCGCTTCGCTTGGCCGCGGTGACGGCGATGATGAGCGTCTCGTCAGCCCGAACTCTTTGCCGTGGACTGGGGCGAACGCGAAATTGCAGGAGCGCCGCTTCGCGCGTAGCCTAGCCGCACAAAGGGATTCTCGCGTGGGGTCATCACATGTCTGAACAAGCCGCCCCGGAGCCGACCATGGAGGAAATCCTGGCCTCCATCCGGCGCATAATCTCCGAGGACGACGCGCCGGCGGCGGAGGCCGGCGCCGCGCCGCCGGAGCCGCCCGGGGCCGAGCCGGACCCCGCGCCGACCGCCTCGGCCGCTCCCGAGACCCGCGCCGAGGACGTGCTCGAGCTTACCGAACGCGTCGAGCCGCCGGCCGAGACCGTCGGCGACCTGGACGTCTACGCCAAGGAGGCCGCCGCCGCGCCGCCGCCGCGGCCCACGCCGCCGCCTCGGACAGCGCCGGCGCCCGAAACGCCGGCGCCCGCGGCGCTCAGGGACGACGGTCTCGTCGGCGAGGTCAGCGCCAGGGCGGCGGCCAGCGCCTTCAGCCAGCTCTCCGCCGCGGTGGCCATGCCTTCCGACGGCCAGACGCTCGACGGCGTGGTGCGCGAGCTGCTGCGGCCGCTGCTGAAGGCCTGGCTCGACGAACACCTGCCGTCCATCGTCGAGGCCAAGGTGGCCGAGGAAGTCGAGCGCATCTCGCGCATCCGAGTACGATGAGCCCGCCCTCCCCGTCACGGGGAGGGCGGGCCGACGCGCCGCATCGGCCGGGTGGGGAGCCGCAGGCTCCGGCGCGCCGATCGCCGCCGGCGCCTTCGCACGGCCCCCGGATTCTCGATCCTGACCGCTTCGCGGCGTTTCCCTCCCCATGACGGGGAGGCAGGCGCTATGATCCCAGGCGATCCCATGCTCGAAAAGACCTTCGATGCCAAATCCGTCGAACCGCGCCTCTATGAAAAGTGGGAGGCGTCGGGCGCCTTCGCGCCGATCGAGGATCCCGCCGCCGAACCGTTCGCGATGGTGATTCCGCCGCCCAACGTCACCGGCGTGCTGCACATCGGCCATGCGCTCAACAACACCTTGCAGGACGCCCTGGTCCGCTTCGAGCGCATGCGCGGCAAGGCGGCGCTGTGGCTGCCGGGAACCGACCACGCCGGCATCGCCACCCAGATGGTGGTCGAGCGCCAGCTGGCGGCCGCCGGCAACATGGGCCGCCGCGACCTCGGCCGCGAGGCCTTCGTCGAGAAGGTCTGGGAATGGAAGGCGCGGTCGGGCGGGGCGATCGTGGCCCAACTGCGCCGCCTGGGCGCCTCCTGCGACTGGAGCCGCGAGCGCTTCACCCTCGACGAGGGCCTCTCGGCGGCGGTGCGCAAGGTGTTCGTCGCTCTGCACAGGCAGAAGCTGATCTATCGCGACAAGCGCCTGGTGAACTGGGACCCGCAGTTCCAGACCGCGATCTCGGACCTCGAGGTCGAGCAGAAGGAGGTCGAGGGGCATCTCTGGCATTTCGCCTATCCGCTGGAGGACGGCTCGGGCGAGATCGTCGTGGCCACCACGCGTCCCGAGACCATGCTCGGCGACGCCGCCGTGGCCGTGCATCCGGACGATGCACGCTACCGCGGGCTGGTCGGCAAGTGCGTGCGCCTGCCGATCGTCGGCCGCCCGATCCCGATCATCGCCGACGACTATGCCGACCCGGAGAAGGGCTCGGGCGCGGTGAAGATCACCCCGGCGCACGATTTCAATGATTTTCGAGTCGGCCAGCGGCACAGCCTGCCGATGCTCGAGGTCATGGACGCCCACGCGCGCCTGAACGCCAATGCACCGCCCGAGTACCGCGGACTCGATCGGTTCGCGGCGCGCGCCAAGGTGGTGGCCGAGTTCGAGCGCCTCGGTCTCCTGCGCGGCGTCGAGACCATGCGCCACGCCGTGCCGCACGGCGAGCGCTCCGGCGTCGTGGTCGAGCCCTATCTCACCGACCAATGGTACGTCGACGCCAAGACCCTGGCCGGTCCGGCGATCCGCGCCGTCGAGGCGGGACGCACCGCCTTCACCCCGAAGAGCTGGGAGAAGACCTATTTCGACTGGCTGAGAAACATCGAGCCCTGGTGCATCTCGCGCCAGCTCTGGTGGGGGCACCGCATCCCCGCCTGGTACGGGCCCGACGGGCGCATCTTCGTCGAGGAGAGCGAGGCCGAGGCCCGGGCGACCGCCCGCGAGCACTATGGCCGCGACGAGCCGCTGCGCCAGGACGAGGACGTGCTCGACACCTGGTTCTCCTCGGCGCTGTGGCCGTTCTCGACCCTGGGCTGGCCCGGGAAGACCGCGGATCTGGCGCGGTTCTACCCCACCGCCGCCCTGGTCACCGGCGCCGACATCATCTTCTTCTGGGTGGCGCGGATGATGATGATGGGCCTGCATTTCATGGGCGAGGTCCCGTTCCGCCACGTCTTCCTCAACGCCCTGATCCGCGACGCCACCGGCGCGAAGATGTCCAAGGTCAAGGGCAACGTCGTCGATCCGCTGGAGCTGATCGACGATTATGGCGCCGACGCCCTGCGCTTCACCCTTACCGCGATGAGCGGTCAGAATCGCAACATCAAGCTGTCGCGCCAGCGCATTGAAGGCTATCGTAATTTCTGCACCAAGCTCTGGAACGCCGCGCGCTTCTGCCAGATCAACGGCTGCGTCCGCGTCGAGGGGTTCGATCCGGCCGGGGTCGATCACGTGCAGAACCGCTGGATCCGTTCCGAGGCGCTGAAGGCGACCCTCGCCGTCACCGTCGCGCTGGAGGCCTGCGCCTTCGACGACGCCGCGGCGGCGCTCTATCGCTTCGTCTGGAACGTCTTCTGCGACTGGCGCCTGGAGCTGGCCAAGCCGGTCCTCGCCGGCGCCGACGAGGCCGCCAAGGCCGAGACCCGCGCCATGACCGCCTGGGTGCTCGACCTCATCCTCGAGCTGCTGCACCCGGTGACGCCGTTCATCACCGAGGAACTCTGGGAAAAGACCGCCGCAGCCGGGCCGCCGCGCGACTCGATGCTGATGACCGCGCCCTGGCCGGATCTGCCGCAGTCCTATGCCGATCCCGAGGCCGAGGCCGAGATGGCGCTGGTCATCGCCGCCATCGCCGAGGGCCGCTCGGTGCGCTCCGAACTCAACGTTCCGGCCTCGGCTCGGCCGCCGCTGCTGGTGACCCACGCCGATGCGCGCCAGCAGCGGGTGCTCGAGGCCAATGCGGCGGCCATCCGCCAGATGCTGCGGGTCTCGGAGCTGAGGTTCGGGGAGGCGGCGGAAGCCGGATCGGTCCCGTTCCTGGCCGAGGGCGCCGCGCTCGCCCTGCCGGTGGCGCACTACATCGACATCGCCGCCGAGCGCAGCCGCCTGGGCAAGGAGGTCGCCGCTCTCGCCCAGGACATCGAGCGCACCTCGAAAAAGCTCGCCAATCCCGACTTCGTCGCCCGCGCGCCCGAGGAGGTGGTCGACGACAATCGCGAGCGCCTCGCCGAGGCCCAGGCCGCCAGGACGAGACTGGAGGCGGCCCTGGGCCGGCTCGATCAGGTCGGCTAGTGGGCCGCTTCAACCAATCTGAAGCGATGACGCTTCGCCCCGGGCGCCAGCGTCTCGCCGATTTCCGCCGCGCCCGGGCCATGCGCGGTGGGGGCGCCTGAGAGCCATCGCCCGCAGCCCCCTCCGCCGCCCGACGCTGCCGCGCCGGGCGCCACCTCCCCCGTTGCACGGGTGAGGAGGAACGCGTCCTCGCTCCTTCCCCGCTTGCGGACAAGGGGGGACCGCCGTGCCGCCAGGCGCGGGCGTGGAAGGGGCGCGACGCGGCTATTGGAACGGTCCAGCCAATCTGAAGCGATGGCGCTTCGCTCTGGCCGCCGGGTCAGCGCGTCGATTTGATTGAAGCAAGCGGCTAGGTCGGGTCGGCCAGGGCGGCTCGGCGAGGTTTGCATCCGGGCCTTCCTTGTGGTTGTTCGCGCCCGCCAACCCCCGAGGAGCTTTCCCAGATGAGCGACGCCGCCATCCCCTCCCGACCCTGGCCCGCCATGTCCATCGCCGAGGCCCACGCCGTCATCACCGCCCCCGGCATGCCGTGCGAGATCGAGGAGCTGGTGATCCGCGGCGTGAAAACGCGGGTCTGGAAGAACGCTCCACCCAGTCTGCGCGCGGTGGCCGAGGCGGCGCGCGCCTATGGCGAGCGGATCTTCCTGGTCAACGAGGACGAGCGCGTCAGCTTCGAGGCCTTCTTCCGCGCCGTCTCGGCGCTGGCCCGCGCGTTGAAGGCCGAGGGCGTGGAGAAGGGCGACCGGGTCGCCATCGTCATGCGCAATCTGCCCGAATGGCCGGTCGCCTTCTATGCGGCGGCCTCGCTGGGGGCGATCGTGACGCCGCTCAACGCCTGGTGGACCGGACCGGAGCTGGAGTACGGCCTCGTCGATTCCGGAACCAAGGTCGCCATCGTCGACGCCGAGCGGCTGGAGCGGCTCGCCGAGCATCTGGAGCATTGCCCCGCGCTGAAGCGCGTCCTGGTGGCGCGCCAGGAGGAGGAGATCGCCAATCCGCTGGTCGCGCGGCTCGAGGACCTGATCGGGGCGCAGGCCGGTTGGGCCGCGCTGCCGGACGCCCCGCCGCCGCCGGTGGAGATTCTTCCCGAGGACGACGCCACCATCTTCTACACCTCCGGCACCACCGGAAAGCCGAAGGGCGCGCTCGCCACCCAGCGCAACATCAACTCCAACATCATGGCCGCGGCCAGCGTCGGTCAGCGGGCGCTGCTGCGCCGCGGCGAGGCGCTGCCGGCGGCGGATCCGGACGCGCCGCAGCGGGCCATGCTGCTCTCGGTGCCGTTCTTCCACGCCACCGGCTGCTTCGCGGTGCTCAATCCGATCCTCTATTCCGGCGGCAAGCTGGTGATGATGCGCCGCTGGGAGCCGGTGCGCGCCTTCGAGCTGATCGAACGCGAGAAGATCAACGCCGCCGGCGGCGTCCCCACCATCGCCTGGCAGCTGATCGAGCACCCGCTGCGGGCCAACTACGATCTCTCCTCGCTGGAGAGCGTCGCCTACGGCGGCGCGCCCTCGGCGCCGGAGCTGGTGCGCAGGATCCGCGAGACCTTCCCCAGGAGCCAGCCCGGCAACGGCTGGGGCATGACGGAAACCTCGGCCACGGCCACCAGCCACGGCGCCGAGGACTATGAGCACCGCCCGTCGAGCTGCGGCCCGGCGGTGGCCGTCACCGACCTGAAGATCCTGGATGTCGAAGGCCGGCGCGAACTGCCCGTCGGCGAGGTGGGCGAGCTCTGGTGCAAGGGGCCGCAGGTGGTGAAGGGCTATTGGAACAAGCCCGAGGCCACGGCCCAGACCTTCCGCGACGGCTGGGTGAGGACCGGCGACCTCGCCCGCCTCGACGAGGAGGGCTTCTGCTTCATCATCGACCGCGCCAAGGACATGCTGATCCGCGGCGGCGAGAACATCTACTGCATCGAGGTGGAGAACTGCCTCTACGACCATGCGGCGGTGATGGACGCGGCCCTGGTGGGCGTGCCGCACCGGACCCTGGGCGAGCAGCCCGCCGCCGTGGTGACGCTGAAGCCGGGCGCCCAGGCCACCGAGGCCGAGCTGCGCGCCTTCGTCGCCGAGCGCCTGGCGGCCTTCAAGGTGCCGGTGAAGATCCTCTTCTGGCCCGAGACCCTGCCGCGCAACGCCAACGGCAAGATCATGAAGAACGAGCTGAAGAAGCTCTTCGAGACCGAGAGCGTGGGCTAGCCAGGCGAAACAGGCGCCCGCCGCCAAGATCGCCGAGGGCGCGCGGTCGATGTTTGCCGCCGGCGGGCGCCGGACACTCGCTGTCCATTCACCCGACCGCCCTGGAAGGGCGGCACGGCGATGCGGTCGGATTGCGAAAGGGCTAATTCGCGGAGGTTTGACCACCATCGCCGTCTCCCCGGACGGGCCTGAAAGGACGATCCGGGGCCGGACCCGCCGCTTCCAAGACGAATTCCAGCTTGGCCGCGGCCCGTTCGGCCCCGGCTCGCGCTTCGCTTGGCCGGGGTGACGGCGATGATGAGCGTCTCGTCAGCCCGAACTCTTTGCCGTGGAAAGGGCAGGTTGTCGAATGGTCCGCCGGCTCGTACACACGCCCGTGACGAATTCCGGTGAGGGCAAGATGCCGAGAACGAGCCGCCGCGACGGCGAGCGTTCGGCCGCACAGTCTGGCGACACGCCGGCGACCCTCCTCGAGCCCCGCATCTCGATCGGCGAGATGCTGAGACGCCTGCGGGATCTGCCTGAGCCTCGACCCATCCAGGAGCGGGACGAGATAGCGATTCCGAAGCGGCGTGGAATATAGCCGGCCTTGCGGATTCCAGGCCTGAGTCTGCTGGCCTGGTGAATCCGACCGTCCGCCAACTCGACATCGAGCGGCTGGGCGCCGGGGGCGACGGCGTGGCCGCCGGACCGGTGTTCGTCGCGGGCGCGCTTGCCGGCGAGCGGGTGCTGGCCGAGGTCGCCGGGGATCGGGGCCGCCTGATCTGCGTCGAGGCCGCCAGTCCCGAGCGGGTTTCGCCGCCCTGTCCGCACTTCGGCGACTGCGGCGGCTGCGCCCTGCAGCACTGGGCGGGGGCGCCCTACCTCGCCTGGAAGCGCGAGCAGATCCGGCTGGCCCTGGCGCGCGAGCACATCGAGACCGAGATCCTGGCCCCGTTCGCCGCCGCGCCCGGCTCGCGGCGGCGGCTGGCGCTGCATGCGCGCCAAGGCGCGGGCGGCGCCGCCCGGATCGGCTTCAAGGCGCGCCGCTCCTGGCGCCTTGCGCCGATCGAGGTCTGCAGCATCGCCCATCCGCGCCTCGTCGCCGCGTTCCCCGGCCTGCGCCGCCTCGCCCAGCCGCTCTTCGAGCATCGCAGCTCCGCGCCGATCCTGCACGTGACGCTGAGCGAGACCGGTCTCGACATCGACATCACCGGCGTCGAGCGGCGCGGCGGAGCGCTCTCTGCCGGCGCCCAGGCCCGCGTCGCCGAGGCGGCGGCCGAGGCGGACTTCGCCCGCGTCAGCCTCGGCGGCGAGACCCTCTACCAGGCTCGAACGCCGACCGTCCGCATCGGGCGCGCCGTCGTGGCCCTGCCGCCAGGCGCCTTCCTGCAGGCGGTCGGCGAGGCCGAGGCGGCGATGGCGGCCTTCGTCGCCGAGGCGCTCGCCGGCGCCCGCGCCGTGGCGGACCTCTACTGCGGCGTCGGCGCCTTCGCGCTGCGGCTCGCCGAGACCGCCCCCATCGTCGCGATGGATGTCTCCGCCCCGGCGGTCCGCGCCCTCGCCGCCGCGCACGGAACCGCTCCCGGCCTCAAGGCGATTACGGTGGAGGCCAGGGACCTCGACCGACGCCCGATGTCGTCCGCCGAACTGAAGCGCCTCGACGCCGCGGTCATCGACCCGCCCCGCGCCGGCGCGCCGGCGCAGCACCACGCGCTGGCCGCTTCCGGCGTCGGCTGCATCGCCGGCGTCTCCTGCAATCCGGCGAGCTTCGCCCGCGACGCCCGCATCCTCGTCGACGCCGGCTTTGCGCTGGAGCGGGTGCTGCCGGTGGATCAGTTCCTCTGGTCGCCCCATATCGAACTGGTGGGCGTCTTCGTGCGGAGGGGCGGTTGAGCGATCAGAGGCAGCGGCGGCGGGCCTTCGTCGGCGACGCCGCCGCCTACCGGGCCGCCGCGGCCGCAAAGGCGCTGTGGTGGGGCGCGGCGGGGGGGCTGGCGCGGGCGATCACCCGTCCCAACCGCACCGCGCCGCCGGTGCGGTTCCGGCCGACCGCCGATCCGCCGCCGCAAGGTTTCGTGCGCAAGGCCTGGCAGGCGGCGTTCGAGAAGGAGGCCGCGGATGTCGCCCAGGGTCTCTATCCCTCGATGATCGACCGGGCCGCCGATCCGCTCGCCACCTTCCGCCGCACCGCCGATTTCATCGCCGATGCGCTCGCGGTCGAAGCGCGCCGGCGCCGCGGGGCCGGCGCCGAGGTGCGCGAGGCCGCGCCCGCCAGCTATCCGGCCTACTACCGTCAGAACTTCCATTACCAGAGCGGCGGCTGGTTCACGCCCGAGAGCGCCGGACGCTACGAAGCCCAGGTGGAGGCGCTGTTCGCCGGCGCGGCCGGGGCGATGCGCCGGCGCGCCCTGGCCCTCCTCGCCCGCGCCTGGCGCGACCGCGACCACCGCGGACTGGCCGTCCTCGACCTTGCCTGCGGCGCCGGCGCCTTTCTCGGCGACCTCGCCGCCGCCTTTCCCCGCGCCCGGCTGATCGGTCTCGATCTCTCGCCGGCCTATCTGGCCGCCGCCGCCCGCCAGGCCGGCGCCGCCGCGCTGGTGCAGGCCAAGGCCGAGCAGCTCCCCTTCGCGGACGCCGGCCTCGATGCGGTGACCGCCATCTATCTCTTCCATGAACTGCCGCCGAAGGTGCGCGCCGCCGCCGCCGCCGAGATCGCCCGGGTCCTGAAGCCCGGCGGCATCTTCGCCCTGGCCGATTCGCTGCAGCCCGGCGACGAGCCGCGCCTCGCCCGGCTGCTCGAAGCCTTCCCGGCCTATTTCCACGAGCCCTATTTCCGCAGCTACGCCAGGGCCGACCTCGCGGCCCTGTTCGGCCGCGCCGGCCTGACCCTCCAGGCCCAGGACCAGGCCTTCCTCACCAAGGCGATGCTGTTCGTGAAGGGCTGACGCGGCGCGGCGGCCGACCCCCGCGAGCATCAAGGCTTGCGCGACCCTGGCGCCAGGCTCTACGCCGAGGGCGAGCCGCAAGGAGACGCTCAATGGCCTCGAAGCTCGTCGAAGACCCCCGCATCGATCCGCGCATCAAGGCGGTGCTGGGCGGCTGGCCGGATGCGGCGAACCCGGGCGACGCGGCCAGTCGCGATGAGCTGCTGGCGGAACTCGAGACGCCGCAGGCGAAAGCGCGGCAGGCCGCGATGCAGCCGTTCATGGAGGCCATGGACAACGAGATCGTCGCGCCTTCGGCCGGTCTCGTCACCCGCACCGAGCGCTTCCAGTCGGCGCCCGACGTCTGGATCAACATCCGGTTCATCCGGCCGGACAATGCCGAGCGCCCGGCGTGCGTCTACTACATCCACGGCGGCGGCATGACCTCGATGTCGGCCTTCGACGGCATGTACCGGGCCTGGGGCAGGATCATCGCGCGCGAGGGCGTGGCCGTCGCCATGGTGGATTTCCGCAACGCCCTTTCGCCCTCGTCGGCGCCGCAGGTGGCGCCGTTTCCGGCCGGGCTCGACGACTGCGTCTCGGGACTGAAGTGGGTGCGCGCCCATGCCGACGCCCTGGGCATCGATCCGGCGCGCATCGTCGTCGCCGGCGAGAGCGGCGGCGGCAACCTGACCCTCGCCACCGGATTGAAGCTGAAGCGAGACGGCGATCTGGGGCTGGTGAAGGGGCTCTACGCCCTTTGCCCCTACATAGCCGGCGAGTGGCCGCAGGCGCGCCATCCCTCGTCCACCGAGAACAACGGCATCCTGCTCGATCTGCACAACAACCGCGGCGCCATGGCCTACGGGATCGAGGAGCTGAAGCGCCGCAACCCGCTGGCCTGGCCCGGGTTCGCCAGCGTCGAGGACGTCGCCGGCCTGCCGCCGACGGTGATCAGCGTCAACGAGTGCGACCCGCTGCGCGACGAGGGGATCGAGTTCTACCGCCTGCTGCTGCGGGCCGGCGTCGCCGCGCGCTGCCGCCAGGTGATGGGCACCATCCACGGCACCGAGGTGTTCTCGATCTGCTGCCCCGACATCAGCCGCGACACCGCCAGCGACCTCGCCAACTTCGCCCGGCGGTGAGCGGCGGCGCCCTGCGTGGTTCGAGACGCACCCTTCGGGGGCTCCTCACCATGACGAAAATGGGCGCAGTTGCAAAATCCACGTCATCCTGAGGAGCCCGCGCCGGCGGGCGTCTCGAAGGACGCGAGAACCTACGCCGTGACTTCCTGGATCACCTCGAAGCCTTCGAATCTGGGGCCGCCGAGGTAGAGCGGGCGGTGCTCGCCGGCGCTGCGGTGCGCGGCGCGGAACGCCTCCGAGCGGGTCCAGGCCTCGAAGTCCTCGCGCGAGCGCCACAGGGTGTGCGAGGCGTAGAGGGCGTGATCCTCGGCCGCCGGTCCGCGCAGCAGGTGGAACGCCACGAACCCGGGCGCGTCGCCCAGATGGGTGTCGCGGCCCAGCCAGACGGCCTCGAACGCCTGCTCCTGGCCGAGGCGCACGCTGAAGCGGTTCATGGCGATGTACATCGTCGGCTCTCCCGTTTTCAAGACGATCGGTCTGCTGCGCCCCGCAGCACGATGCCGGCCGGCGCGCCGGTCACGCGCCCGACGACGCGGCTGGCGGCGAAGCCGCGGGCGCGGGCCAGTTCGAGCACCGCGCCAGCGGCCGAACCGGCCGCGGCGATGAGCAGGCCGCCGCTCGTCTGCGGGTCGCAGAGGAGATCGCGCCGCCAGTCCTCGAGGGCGCCCTCGACGCGGGCCATCGCGGCGCAGCTCGCCCAGTTGCGCCCCGAGGCGCCGGTGACGACGCCGGCGCGGGCGAACGTCTCGGCGCCGGGCAGGAGGGCAGGGGCGCCCGCATCGATCTCGATGCCGAGCCCCGCGCCGCGGCTCATCTCCAGGGCGTGGCCGATCAGGCCAAAGCCGGTGACGTCGGTGACCGCGCTGACCCCCGCCATCCCGGCGAGTTCGGTTCCGAGGCTGTTGAGCTGGGTCGCCGAGGCGATCAGCGCGCCATAGTCGGCGCCGCCCAGGCGCCCCTGCCTGGCCGCGGCGCCGAGCACGCCGACGCCGAGCGCCTTGGTGAGGATCAGCACGTCGCCGCGCCGCGCGGCGCGGTTGGTCATCACCTTGGCCGGATGCACGAGGCCGAGGGCGACGAGCCCATAGATCGGCTCGAGGCTGTCGATGGAATGGCCGCCGGCGATCGGGACTCCGGCCCTGGCGCAGACGGAGGCGCCGCCGGCGAGAATCTCGCGGATGGTCCCGGCCGACAGCTTGGCGAGGGGCATGCCGACGATGGCGAGCGCCAGGATCGGCGAGGCGCCCATGGCGTAGACGTCGGAAAGCGCGTTGGCCGCTGCGATCGCGCCGAAATCGAACGGATCGTCGACCACCGGCATGAAGAAGTCGGTGGTGGCCACCAGCGCCTGTTCGTCGCTCAGACGCCACACCGCCGCATCGTCGCTGGTCTCGGTCCCCACCAGCAGATTGGCGAAGGCGCCGGCGGAGGGCGTGCCGGCGAGGAGTTCGGCGAGCACGTTCGGGGCCAGCTTGCAGCCGCAGCCGCCGCCGTGCGCCAGCGAGGTCAGGCGGATCGGCGCCTCCAGCGCGGCGTCTTGCATGGCGAGGGCTCCTTGGAGGATAGGCTCCCCCCAATCAGATACACGAGAGGCGCTCGCGCCGCGATCATGTCCGACATCGAGGTCATCGGCGACGTCCGCCCCGAGACTCTCGGCCGCTTCGACGCCATCATCGACGTGCGCAGCCCCGCCGAGTTTGCGCAGGACCACCTTCCCGGCGCGGTCAACCTGCCGGTGCTCGGCGACGCGGAGCGGGCCGAGGTCGGAACCATCTACGTCCAGGACTCTCGCTTCCGCGCCCGGCGCCTCGGTGCGGCGATCATCGCCCGCAACGTCGCGCGTCATCTCGAAGGCTGGTTCGCCGACAGGGACGGCGCCTTCCGGCCGCTGATCTATTGCTGGCGCGGCGGCCAGCGCTCGGGCGCCATGGCGACGATCCTCTCCCAGGTTGGCTGGCGCACCGCCGTGCTCGCCGGCGGCTATCGGACCTGGCGCCGCGACGTCAAGGCGCGGCTCTACGACGAGGAGCCGGCGCTGGCGCTCGTCCTCCTCGACGGCCGCACCGGCTCGGGCAAGACCGAGGTGCTTTCGCGACTGGCGGCGCGGGGCGTCCAGACCCTCGACCTGGAAGCGCTGGCCGAGCACCGCGGCTCGGTCTTCGGCGGCATCGCCGGCCGGCCCCAGCCCAGCCAGAAGTTGTTCGAGAGCCGCCTCGTCGCCGCGCTGGCGGCGCTGGATCCCTGCGGCCCGATCCTCGTCGAGGCCGAGTCCAGCAAGGTCGGCGACCGCATGGTCCCGCCGATGCTCTGGAAGGCCATGACCGCGGCGGCGCGCATCACCCTCGTCGCCCCGACGGCCGCGCGCGCCGGCTATCTGGCGCGCCATTATGGCGATCTCGTCCGCGACCGCGCCGCCTTCGAGGTCCAGCTGGGGCGCCTGCCCGCCTATCCCGGCCGCAAGGCGCTCGAACGCTGGCGCGCCCTGGCCGACGCCGGCGACCTCGAGGCCATCGCCGCCGAGCTGGTGGAGAGCCACTATGATCCCGCCTACGACCGCGCGGCGCGGAAAGACACCCGCGCCCGGCTGGCGACCATCGAGCTGGCCGGCCTGGACGAGGCGGCCCAGGAAGTCGCCGCCGACCAGGTGGCGGCGCTGGTCGAGCCGTGGCGCGCCGGCGCCGGACGCAGCGTCGGCGGCGCAGGTTGAACCTCGCCGCGCGCCGTGCCGGCGTCTCGTCGTCCCGGCGGCCATGGGCTAACGTGCGTGCGGGAGCGAAGCAGGAGAGACAGAAAACCATGGCGTCCGCGATCGCCACCGAACGCACGCGCGACCAGGCGCTGCGCCGCACGCTCGAGACGATCGAGCGCCACGGGCTGAAGGAGAACGTCAGCGAACTCGACCTGCACGGCTACACGGTGTTGCCGGGCGTCCTGTCTGCCCAGACCATCGAGCGGGCGAAGGCGGCCATCCTACGCCGCGCCGAGCGCGAGGCCGGCCGGCGGATAGACCCCGACGCGGCGACCGACGCGGACTTCAAGGGCATGCAATATCTGCCCTATCTGCTGTTCGACGATCCGGTGTTCGCCGAGATACTGCTCGAGCCTCGGCCGCTCGCCCTCGTCACCTACCTGCTCGGCGAGAGCTGTCTGCTTTCCTCGATGGGCAGCCACTTCCGCGGCCCCGGCGGCATGCCCCTGATGCTCCATTCCGACAACGGCAACGGCATGCCGGCGCCCTATTCGTCGATTTCGATGGTCGCAAACGTCAACTATGCGCTGACGCCCTACAGCCGCGAAGCCGGGGCGCTGGCGATGGTCCCGGGCAGCCACCGGTTGCAGCGCCAGCCGACCTATCATGAAAACTTCACGGCCGAGGGTCTTGGCCCCGCGGACTTCGCCGCCCGCGCCCGACGTCCGGGAGGGATGGACGATGTCGTCTGGAAGGATCCGCCCGGCGCGGTCTCGATGGACATCTCGCCCGGCGATGCGGTGATCTGGCACGGCAACGCCTGGCACGGCGGCTTTCGCCGCGAGCGCCCCGGCGTGCGCATCAACCTGGCCGCCTACTTCAGCCGTCAGTACGTCCAGACCCAGGAACGGCGCGGCGATCCGGCCGAAGCCGAACTCTTGGCGCGCTGCGACAACAACCCCCGTCTGGCGGTGCTTCTGGGCGCGCGGCAGTCATACGGCTGGCGCGCCGACGACTGGGCGACGATCTATGGCCAGCGCGCCCGGCTCGCGCCTCGCGGCCTTTTCGACTGACCCGCTACCGCTTGGACACGTGCGGCGCGATCGGCGCGCCGGAGTCGCGCTCGGCCACCGCCTGCTTGAAGCCGACCTCCTCGGCGCGCTCGCGAAACCAGACGCCCTCGGGGCTGTGTCGGGCGACGCCGTCGAAGAAGGTGGCGAGCATCTGGGTGCTGGCGAGGCCCATGTTCTCATAGGCCTGGTTGACGACGAGCTTGGTCATCATCAGCTGGTTGCGGGGCACGCCGCCGAGGCGCGCGACCAGCCGCTCCACCGCGCCGGCCAGCTCGGCCGCGGGCGCGGCCTCGAGCGCCAGCCCGATCTGCGCCGCCTCGCGCCCGGAGATCAGGTCGCCGGTCATCATCAGCCGCTTGGCCGCCTGCGGACCCAGGCGATAGACCCACATGGCCGGCGTCGGTACGCCCCAGACCCTGGCCGGCGGATAGCCGATGCGGGCGTCCTCGGCCATGAGGAGGAAGTCGCAGCAGAGCGCGATGTCCGAGCCGCCGGCGACAGCCGCGCCGTGGACCTGGGCGATGGTGGGCTTGCGCGCGCGCCACAGCGCCATGAAATCCTGGGTGTTGCGCCACATGCCGGCAAAATCGAGCGTCGGATCCCAGGGCATGGTCTGGGCGCCGCCGCTGCGCTCCCCGTCCGAGCGCTCCGCGTAGCGCTTCAGGTCGTAGCCGCCGCAGAAGCCCTTGCCCGCGCCCCTGACCACGATGACGTGCACGTCCGGATCGGCGTCGGCCTGTTCCACCGCGGCGCGGATTTCGCGCGGCATCCGCGCCTCGATGGCGTTGTAGCGTTCCGGCCGGTTGAGCGTGATCGTCGTTACGCGCTCGGCCGTTTCGTAGAGCAGGGTATCGAACGTCATCGCTGGGGTGCTCCTGCGCCGGGCGTGCCGACAGGCCTTGGACAGAGGAGTATCGGATTCGCGGATCGGCTATGGAACTCCTTGAGTCCGAGCGCGATTGTGGCTACAACCGCACCACAAACCCTGGAGATCGCCATGGCTGCCGATGCCCTAGTCCGCGCGAGGATCGACGCGGCCACGAAGAAGCGCGCCGCCGCGGCCCTCGAAGCCATGGGGTTGTCGATCTCGGACGCGATCCGTCTGCTCATGCTCCGGATAGCCGATGAGCGTCGTCTGCCGTTCGAGGTCAAGGCGCCGAACGAGGCGAGCAGGCGGGCCATGACCGAACTCGCCGCCGGCAAGGGCAAGAAACTGCGCGACGGTGCGGCGCTGTTCGAGGAACTGGGCCTTTAGTGCTTACGCCCGTCATATCTGGACGCTTCAAGAAGGACGTGAAGCGCCTGGAGAAGCGGAAGAAGGACATGCGCAAGCTGGCTGCCGCGCTAAATCTTCTCATGGAGCAGAAGCCGTTGCCGGACGCCTATGACGATCATCCGTTGAAGGGCGCCTGGAGCGGATTCCGCGATCTGCACGTCGCGCCCGACTGGCTCGTGCTTTACCGCGTCGAAGGCGACGAACTGCAGCTTGCCCGCACCGGCACGCATTCCGACCTGTTCGAGTGATCGCGACGGGCAGCGTAATACGTCTAGAGACGATACGAATTCCCCACCGCATCGAAGCGTCGAGGCGCCTCACCCGAACAGTTCCAACTGCTTCGTCTCTCTGGCCGGAACGCGGAACTGCGTCAGGTCCAGCGGGGCGAGCGGCCGGTCGAGACCGAAGCGGCGCCTGGCGGCGGCGAAGCGGGCGCCGATCAGCTCGGCGATGGGGCCGTCGCCCTTCATCCGCTCGCCCCAGCGCAGGTCGTAGTCGCGCCCGTGGCGCATCTGGCGCACCAGCGACATGACGCGGCGGGCGCGGTCGGGCCTCGCCGCCTCCAGCCACTCGCGGAACAGGTCCTTGATCTCCAGCGGCAGGCGCAGCACCACGTAGCCGGCGCCGACCGCGCCGGCCTCGGCCGCGCGCTCCAGCACCGCCTCCAGCTCGTGGTCGTTGAGGCCGGGAATCACCGGAGCGAACATCACGCTCACCGGCGTTCCCGCGCCGGCGAGGCCGCGGATGGCGGCGAGGCGCTTTTCCGGGGTCGCGGCGCGCGGCTCCATGGCGCGCGCCAGGGCGCGGTCGAGGGTGGTCACCGAAACGGCGGCCCGCGCAAGCCGCTCGCCCCCCATCGGTCCGATCAGGTCGAGGTCGCGCAGGATCAGCGCCGACTTGGTGATGATCGAGAACGGGTGCCTGAACCTCGAGAGCGTCTCCAGCACCTGGCGGGTGACGCGCAGGCGCCGCTCCTGCGGCTGGTAGGGGTCGGTATTGCCGCCGACATGGATGACGCCGGGCGCGTACGAGGCCCTGGAGAGCTCGCGCTCCAGCAGCCGCCCCGCCTCGGGCTTGAAGAAGATGCGGCTTTCGAAGTCGAGCCCGGGCGAGAGCCCCATGTAGGCGTGGCTCGGCCGCGCATAGCAGTAGATGCAGCCGTGCTCGCAGCCACGGTAGGGATTGATCGAGCGGTCGAAGCCGACGTCGGGGCTGTCGTTGCGGGCGATGATGGTCCTGGCGCGCTCGGGGGCGACGATGGTCTTCAGCCCAGCCGGCGCCTCGTCCTCGCCGGTCCAGCCGTCGTCGAACGCCTCGTGGATCAGGCTCTCGAAGCGACCGGTGGCGTTCGACTGCGCCCCGCGGCCGCGCGGGGCTGGGGAAGGGGCGGGCATGGGGCGACCATAAGGGGTGTCCAGGAACAAATCAAGAACAGTTGCCGGACGTCCCCGGGCGATCGGATGAACGCGGTCGCTCGACCACGAAGCGCACCAAGGACACGAAGGCGCCCGAGCCACCGCCTCCACTTCCGCTCATCCCGGCGTTCCAGGCCGTGTAAAAACGCGATGTCGTCCGAAACCGAGGCATAAACGTACCCATGCCCTAGGGTGACGTGGCGTCCTTGTTGCGCGGTTGGACGTTCGTACAGGCTTCGTGAGCAACGAAAAACTACGGTTCCGTTTGAGGACCGAGTTTTCACACGGCCTGGTTCGCCGGGATGAGCGGGCGGAGGGGGCGCGGTCTTGCAGCGCGGCGGATCCGGCCTCAGCCTCTAGTTGTGCCGAGCGCCAAAATCCCCGCTTTCCGGCGCGCCTTCGTGTTCTTCGTGTCCTTCGTGGTTCATGCTTCCGCCGTTGGCGGGCGCCGAACAATCGGTCCATTCACGCCATCGCCCTAAGCGGGGACGCCGCCCTCAGCTGGTGGGGCGATGCAGCAGGATCTCCAGCGCCTGGCGCGCCGGCGCGGCCGCGGCCGCCGCGCTGTGCAGCGGCGTCACCGCGTCGAGCCTGGCATCGACGTAGGTCGCGCCCGAGGCCACCGCGTCGAGGGTGCGGTTGCGGACGCCGAACTGGCGGCGATAGGCCCAGTAGGCGGCCATCACCTTGTGCACATAGGCCCGCGTCTCGGCGAAGGGCAGGCTCTCGATCACCATCAGGCTGTCGGCGTCCGGTCCGACGATGGCCTCGGTGCGCGCCACCGTGGCCGCGCCGCCGTTGTAGGCGGCGACCGCCCTCAGGATGTCGCAGTCCATCGACCGGCCGATCAGCGAGCCGAGATAGGCCTGGCCGAGCTCCAGGTTGGTGCCGACGTCGAAGAGCGGCATCGGGTCGGAGGTGAGGGCGGCGTCCCCGGCGACGCTGGCGGCGGACGGCGGCATCAGCTGCATCAGGCCCACCGCACCGACGCGCGAGACGGCGGCGCTGTTGAAGCGGCTCTCCTGATAGGTGACGGCGTAGACGAGCGCCTTGTCGATGGTGAAGCCGCCGGTGGGATGCAGCGCCGGCGTCGGATAGATCGCCTGCGGCTGCGGCGGCCCGGCTTGCGAGTGCAGCACGATCTCGCCGTCGGACTGGTCGGGGCTCAGCCGGTAGGCGAGCCGCATCCAGGCGGCGCGGTCCGCATCGTCGCCGGCGGCGGCGAGGCCGGAGCGCAGCTCGGCGCCGGCGTCGACCGCCCGCCCGAGCTGGGCCAGGGCGACGGCCCGGTGCGCCCGGGGGTCGGTGGCGATCAGGCGCTGCAGCACGCTCGCGCCCGGGCGCCGATAGACCTGCGAGGCCGGCAGCGCCACGGCGCCCTGGGGACGCGTCGCCGCCTCGATCAGCCCGTCCACCGGGTCTTGCGACAGCTCCAGCTCGCGGGCGGCGATCATGCCATAGAAGCTGTCGGGGGCCGCCGCGGCCATTCTGAGATAGGCCGGGACGCGCTCGCTCAGGCCGGCCGCGGCCGCGGCCCTGGCGGCCCAGAAGCCGCCCGCCGCGCGCAGCCCGTCCTTCTCGGCGGGATTGGCGGCGATGGTCTCGAAGGCGCCCATCGCCTCGGTGAAGTCGCCCAGGCGATAGGCCGCCAGCCCGGCGATCCAGGCGTCGCCGGCGTTTCTGGCCAGCACCAGCGCGTGGGCCACGTCGCCGCTGAAATAGGCCTCGCGCGCCGGCCGGGATTTGGCGGAGGGCCGGGTGCGGCCGGTGGGCCCCGACAAGGCGAGCGGCGTGGCGGCGGGCAGGGGCGGCTCGACGCCGGCGGGCTTGCGCCGCAGCGCCAGTCCGTAGACCCGCTCCGCGCCCGGAAGGTCGCCGAAGGATTTCAGCCACGCCGACAGCTCCTCGAAGCTGGCGCTCCTGGCGCGATGGGTCAGCTCGACGTAGCGGACATTGCCTTCGAGGCAGGGATCGGAGACCTGCGCCAGATCGCGGTCGGCGGCGGCGCGGTCGCCGCGCTCTGCGGCGGCGAAGGCGTCGGCATAGAGACTGGCGTCGTTCGCCGTCAGGTCCTGAAGCGGGGCCGCGCCGACGGGGCGGGCGAAGAGGCCAAGGCCGGCGGCCAGACTTACGGCGAGCAAGCCTCGGATGAATCGCATGCACTCTCCCTCGCGCGGCGCCGGCGGTGCGGCGGCGTTTGGACTCGCAGGTAGTCTATGAAGCTTAACGTTACGTAGGCCCGACCGGGCGATCAAGCCTTTCCGTCAGCATGAGCAGGTCGTGCCACGCCTTTTGCTTCGCGGCCGGTTGTCGCAGCAGGAAGGCAGGATGCAGCGTCGGCAGGGCAGGGATCTCCAGGCGCCCGTCCGCCGAGCGCCACTCGAACCAGCGCCCGCGCAGCTGCAGCACTCCCTCGCTGCGCCCGAGCACGCTCCTGGCGGCGGCCGCGCCGGCGAGCAGCAGCAGCCGCGGCCGCGCCAGCTCGATCGCCCGCTCCAGGAACGGCGCGCACGCCGCCTGCTCGGCGGGGGTGGGCGTGCGGTTGCCGGGCGGGCGCCAGAACACCGAGTTGGTGATGAAGACGCGCCCCGTCAGCCCCGCCGCCGCCAGCATCCGGTCGAGCAGCTGGCCCGCCTTGCCGACGAAGGGCGCGCCCTGCGCGTCCTCGTCCGCGCCCGGCGCTTCGCCGATCACCATCACCGGCGCGGCCGGATCGCCCCTGGCGAACACCGCCTGGCGCGCCCCCTGGTGCTTCAGGGGGCAACCGTCGAAGGCGGCGATGGCCGCCTCCAGCGCCGCCAGATCAGACGCCGCCGCGGCCCCGGCGCGCGCCGCCTCGACCGCGCCGGCCGCGTCCGCAGCGGCGGCGACCGCCGGCCGCACGATGACCGCCGGGGCCGGCGCCGGCGCGCGCGGCCTCAGCGCCGCCAGCCCCGCCGCCATGCGGTCGACCGGCGCCTCCACATAGGCCGTGTCCACCCCCGCGTCGGCCCAGAAGGCGACCAGGCTCTCGAGCGCGCGCGGATCGGGCGACATGGCGCAGCCATAGCACCGCGCGGCTGGCGCTGGGGAGACTCCTCGAAGGGCGGGACACGCTCCTCGAAGGGCGGGACACGCGCCATTTTGCTCGCCCACCGGCGGCTGGCCGCTGGAGCTTCCGGGCGAGGCAAGCGTCTCAATCGGCGCGCCGAACTGGCTCGTTGCGCCTGGCCCTGCTAGCCTCGTGGCGGCCTCGCTGCGGGAGGGAACGATGCCGATGATGCTGCGCGCGCCGACGCGGGAATATCGGACGGCGACCATGGATAGCCGCCGCTGGGACGGCTACCGGCCGCGGGCGGGCGACATCGTCGTCGCCACCTATCCCAAGTGCGGCACCACCTGGACCCAGAGGATCGTCGACCTGCTGGTCTTCCAGTCGCCGGCGCCGCGCCAGTTCCTGGCCGCCTCGCCCTGGCTCGACGCCACCTTCTTCGCCAGCGTCGACGAGGATCTGGCGAGGCTCGAGGCCCAGACGCACCGGCGCTGCGTCAAGACGCATCTGCCGATCGACGCGGTGCCGGTCTTCGAAGGCGTCAAGTTCATCCACGTCGTGCGCGACGGGCGCGACGCCTGCATGTCGATGCACAACCACCAACTGGGCTTCCTGCCGCACATGCGCGAGCGGATGGCGCAGCCTGCGGGCGGGGAGGCGACACCGCCCCCGCCGGAGACGCCGAAGGACCCGCGCGCCTTCTTCCTGCAATGGATGGACAGGGCCGAGACCGACGCGCCAGAAGGGCCGGGGCGCGACCTGCCGTTCTGCGACTTCGAGCACACCTATTGGCGCACCCGCCAGGCGCCGTGGATGCTGTTCGTGCACTACAACGATCTCAAGGCCGATCTTGAGGGCCAGATGCAGCGGATCTCGGCCTTCCTGGAGATCGAGACGCCGCCGGCGCGGCTCGGCGAACTGGCGCGCGCGGCGAGCTTCGATGCCATGCGGCGCGACGGCGAGACGATGATGCCGCAACTGCGCGCCGCCTTCGACGAGGGGGCGCAGCGCTTCATCCACAAAGGCGTCAACGGCCGCTGGAAGGAGGTGCTGACGGCTGAGGATCTGGCCCGCTACGACGCGCTGGTGCGGCGCAAGCTCAGCTGCGCCATGGCCGCATGGATCGAGCAGGGCAGCCTCGCCTGCGGCGACCCGCGCGGCCTGCCCGACTGAGCCCGCCGCGACCAACTCCCTTGACCACCCCCGCGTCGGCTTCGATTAAGTGGCGCAACGAGGGTCTGGACGGGCGAGGCACGGGCGATGAGCGACGCGCGCGAGGCGATGGACTACGATGTCGTGATCGTCGGCGCGGGCCCGGCCGGGCTCGCGGCGGGGATCCGGCTGAAGCAGCTGGCGGCCCAGGCCGGCTCGGAGATCTCCGTCGCCATTCTGGAGAAGGGCTCGGAGGTCGGCGCCCACATCCTCTCCGGCGCGGTCATCGATCCGAAGGGGCTGGACGAGCTGATCCCCGACTGGAAGGCGAGGGGCGCGCCGCTGGAGACGCCGGTCGCCGAGGACCGCTTCCTGTTCCTCGGCCCCCAGGGCGAACTGTCGCTGCCGATGTTCGCCATGCCGCCGTTCATGCACAACCACGGCGCCTACATCGCTTCGCTGGGCAATCTCTGCCGCTGGCTGGGCGGGCAGGCCGAGGCGCTGGGCGTCGAGATCTATCCCGGCATGGCCGCCTCGGACGTGGTCTGGCGCGAGGACGGCTCGGTGAAGGGCGTGATCGCCGGCGTCTTCGGCATCGGCCGCACCGGCGAGAAGAAGCCCGACTACCAGCCCGGGCTCGAGCTCAACGGCAGCTACGTGCTGATCGCCGAGGGGGTGCGCGGATCGCTCGCCAAGAAGATCCAGGCGAAGTACGGGCTGGCCGACGGACGCCAGCCGCAGAAGTTCGGCATCGGCCTGAAGGAGCTGTGGCAGGTGCCCGAGGCGAACTTCCGCCCCGGCCTGGTGCAGCACACGGCCGGCTGGCCGCTTGACAACGCCACCGGCGGCGGCAGCTTTCTCTATCACTTCGGCGACAACTATGTCGCCGTCGGCTTCGTGGTGCACCTCAACTACAAGAACCCGTGGATTTCGCCGTTCGACGAGTTCCAGCGCTTCAAGCACCACCCGTCGGTGAAATCCCATCTCGAAGGCGGCAAGCGCATCGCCTACGGCGCGCGGGCGATCACCGAGGGCGGCTGGCAGTCGCTGCCGAGGCTGGCGTTCCCGGGCGGCGCCCTGATCGGCTGCTCGGCCGGGCTCGTCAACGTGCCGCGCATCAAGGGCAGCCACAACGCCATCAAGTCCGGCATGCTGGCCGCCGAGGCCGCCTTCGCGGCCCTCGCCGCCGGCCGCTCGGGCGACGTGCTGGAGGAGTACGAGCCGGCCCTGCGCGCCTCGTGGGTCGCCCGCGACCTGAGGGCGGTGCGCAACGCCAAGCCGCTCTGGTCGCGGTTCGGAACCACGCTCGGCTTCGCCCTCGCCGGCTTCGACATGTGGTGCACGGCGCTCTTCGGCGGTTTCTCGCTGTTCGGCACGCTGAAGCACCACGGGACCGACGCCGCCGCCACCGGGCGCGCCGCGGACTACAAGCCCATCGTCTATCCGAGGCCAGACGGGATCCTGAGTTTCGACAAGCTCTCGTCGGTGTTCCTCTCCTCCACCAATCATGAAGAGGACCAGCCGTCGCACCTGGTGCTGAAGGACCCGTCGATCCCCATCGCCGTCAACCTGCCGCTCTATGGCGAGCCGGCGCGGCTCTACTGCCCTGCGGGCGTCTACGAGGTGCTCTACGACGAGTCCGGGGCCAACCCGCGCTTCCAGGTCAACGCCCAGAACTGCGTCCACTGCAAGACCTGCGACATCAAGGACCCGTCGCAGAACATCGAGTGGACGACGCCCGAGGGCGGCGGTGGTCCGAACTATCCGAACATGTAGGGGGGCGTGCGCGGCGCCGGCGCCTTGCGGGCGCCGCGCGAACGCGCCAAGGCTGGCGCCGATGCCACGACTTCCGATCCTCTTCTGCGCCGCCGCGGCGCTCGCCCTGGGCGCCTGCGCCAGCCAGTCCCGCCCGGCCCCGGCGCCGGGCCAGACCGCTTCGGCGCTTGCGCCCGATCCCGGCGCCTCGGCCGACGCTCTCTTCCTTGCCGGCGAGGCGGCCCTCGACGACGGCCATCTGGACGACGCCTCGGATTTCCTCGCCCGCGCCGCCGCCGCGCGGGGCGAGCCCGGCTATCTGAAGGACGCCGCCTTCGCCGCCGCCCTCGAGGCCGGCCACGTCGATGCGGCGGCCGCCATCGCGCCCACCGGAGCGGACGCCGACGCGGCGCACCGCAGCCTCGGCGTCCTGACCCGCGGCGTCGCGGCGCTGGCCGAGGGGCGCGCCAAGGCCGCCCAGGCCGCGTTCGCCGGCGCCGACCCCGCCGCCCCGTTCAGCTCGGTGGCGGCCCTGCTCGCGCCCTGGGCCGCGGCCGCGGCTGGCGACATGGCCCGGGCCACCGCAGCCGTCGGCGGCGACGATGCGGTCGCCCAGTTCACCGCCAGCCTCGACCGGGCCATGCTCTATGAGCGCGCCGGCCAGACCGCCCAGGCCGGCGCCGCCTTCGCCAGGCTGGCCAGCGGCCCCGACGCCGGCGGTCTCGTCAGCATCGCCTACGGCGCGTTCCTGGAGCGGCACGGGCGGCGCAGGCAGGCGCTCGCCCTCTACCAGGCGGCGCTGGCGCACGCGCCGACGGACGCCGAGCTCCTGGCCGCCCGGGCGCGCGTGCAGGGGCGCGGTCGCCCACCGTCCCTGCCCACGGTCCGCGAGGGCGCGGCCGAGGTCCTGGTCATCGCCGCCGCCAGCATGATCGAAGAGAAAGAGGCCGATCCGGCGCTCGCCTATGTCCACCTCGCCCTGAGGCTCGATCCGGCCGACGACGAAGCCTGGGTGATCCTGGGCGACCTCTTGGCGTCGCGCGACGTGGACGCCTCCCGCGCGGCCTACGCCCATGTCCGGCCGGGCGATTCCCAGTACGTCGGCGCCCGCGACAAGCTCGCCCGCAGCTACGAGAACGCCGGCGACCACGAGGCGGCGCTGAAGGTGGCGCGCGAAACCGCCCGCGCCGCGCCCGCCAGCCGCCAGGCCGCGGTGACCCTCGCCGACCTGCTGCGCACCAGCGGCGACTACGCCCAATCCTGCGCGGTGCTCACCCGGCTGATCGATGCGCCGCAGGGACCCGCTGACTGGCGCCTCTACTACCTGCGCGCCTCGGCCTATCAGGACGCGGGCGACTGGCCCAAGGCGCAGGCGGATCTCGAGGCCGGGCTGAAACTCAGCCCCGACCAGCCGGAGCTGCTCAATTTCCTTGGCTACGCCTGGATCGATCGGGGCGAGCGGCTGCAGCAGGCGCTCGCCATGGTGCAGCGCGCCGTGGCCGCCGACCCCCAGTCGGGCGCGATGCTCGACAGCCTGGGCTGGGGCTACTATCGCCTCGGCGACTACGCGAGCGCGGTGCAGAAGCTCGAGCAGGCGGTGATGCTGGCGCCGGCCGATGCGGAGGTGAACGACCACCTCGGCGACGCCTACTGGAGCGTCGGACGCAAGGTCGAGGCGGGCTTCCAGTGGCGCCGGGTGCTGACGCTGGCCCCGGATGCGGCGCTGCGGGCGCAGGTCCAGGCCAAGCTCGCCTCTCCGCTGGGGGCTGGCGCGCCGGGCGCAAAGGCGGCCGGGCCGCCGGCCTCGGCCGCGCCGCCGGCCAGCGCCCCGGCCGAGACCGCGGCGAAATAGGCGCCGCATGGGGCGGGAGCGCTTCGCGCCGGCGAAGGTCAACCTCTTCCTCCATGTCGGCGCGCCGGCGCCGGGCGGCTATCATCCGATCTCCAGCCTCGTCGCCTTCGCCGACGTCGGCGACGTGGTCCGCCTCCGGCCCGCGCCGCAGCTGGGGTTCTGCGTCGAAGGCCGGTTCGCCGCCGGGCTTGGCGCCGACGCCGACAACCTGGTGATCCGGGCGCGCGACATGGTGCTGGCGGGCTGTCCGGATCCGGCGCCCGCCTTTCACCTCGCCCTGGAAAAGCGCCTGCCGATCGCCTCGGGCCTCGGCGGCGGCTCGTCGGATGCGGCGGCGACGCTGAGACTGGTCGCCGACGAACTGGCCCGCCAGGGACGCGGCGGCGGGGCTCTCGCAGCGATGGCCGCCCGGCTCGGCGCCGACGTGCCGATGTGCCTGGAGGCGCGACCGGCGATCGCTTCGGGGCGCGGCGACGTCCTCGCGCCGCCTCCGGGGTTTCCCGATCTGGACGCGGTGCTGGTCAATCCCCTGGTCGCGTCTCCCACGGCCGCGGTCTACGGCGCCTACGACGCCGCCGGCGCCCCTGGCGCGGCCGAGCCGCCGCCGTGGCCGCAGAGGCTGAACGACGCCGGAGCGGTGGCCGGCTTCCTCGCCTGCTGCCGCAACGACCTGGAGGCCCCCGCAATCGCGCTTCAGCCCGCCATCGCCGAGGTGCTGGCGGCCCTGCGGGCGCAGCCGCAGGCGCTGCTGGCGCGCATGTCGGGCTCCGGCGCCACCTGCTTCGCCCTCTGCGCCGGCGCGCCCGAGCGCGAGGCCCTGGCGCAGGCGCTCTCGGCCCAGCGCCCCGACTGGTGGGTCCAGCCCTGCCGCCTGGCCGGCGTTGCAGAGGGATGACCGCGAGCCAAGGCTCGGCGGACTTCGCTGCGGTCGAGGGCTGCGGCTCTGCCGCTTTCCTCTCAGAAGCGGCGTTCGAGTTCGAGATTGATGCGGGCCTGGCTTGGGGCCTCGCCGCGGTCGGGTCCGACGGCGGCCAGCCAGCCCGCGTCCGCTTCGATCTCGAAAGGCAGACCCTTCGGCTGGCCCTTCCACTTCAGCTGCGGACCGACGTAGGCCCCCTGGGCGCGGTCGAGGAAACCGTGATCGTCGCCGAAATCGCCGAACGCTTCGGCGCCCAGGCGCAGATTGCCGACCGTGCGCCAGGTGACCGACGCGGCGTAGCCGTACGACGCATAGACTTCGCCCCGCGGTCCATCGAACGGGCGCTCGACGATGAAGTTGACCAGGCCCTGGAAGCGCCCCGAGGTCCTGGCCAGCAGCAGTTTGGCCTCTGCGCCGTCGGGCGCGCCGCCGGCTCCCTTGACGCCCTCCAGGTAAAGACCTGCGTCGACGCCCAGCTTGGGGATCTGGCCCAGGTAGTAGATGCCCTCGACCCCGACGCCGGTGAGCCGCCGGGGCTGGCCCGGCGCGCTCTCGACCTTGGTCACGAGGGCCAGGCTCAGGCGGTCGTCGAGGCCATACTCGAACTCGTTGACGAGGGTCTGGGCGCCTTTCAGCGACCCGTCGCCAACCTCGCGGCCGTACCGGGTCTCGAACTCGAACATGTGGTTCTCGACATAAGGCGAATAGACCACTTCATCGAGACGAGGATCGGCCCGGGCCGGCGCGCCGGGCCGCACGAGCGCTCCCACCGCCGCTGAGAGCCCCAGCGCCAGTCCGATGATCTTCCCACCCAAGCCCGACCCCTCCGCTCTTGCAACTCATTCGCATATTCCCTCTTGCGAACGAGTGTCAATTGCGACTAGGGCTGGCCATGGGCTGCGCTCTGGCGCGCCGTCTCCAAGGCAAGGTCGAGGCAGATCAAATGGCCGCTCGTACGCTCGCGCCTCGGGCGGCCACCATGGGAATGCTCGCCCTGTCCCTGACCCTGGCCGCCTTCACCGCATTGGCCGGGGCTGCCCGGGCCGACGCGCCGGCTGCAGTCACGCTGACGCTGAAGAACCATCGCTTCATGCCGGCGAGCTTCACCGTGCCGGCCGGCCAAAGGGTGCGCATCACCCTGATCAACCGGGATCCGGCGACGGAAGAGTTCGACAGTCGCGACCTGAAGCTGGAGGAGGTGGTGACGCCGATGGGGCGGATCAGCTTCAGCATCGGCCCTCTGCAGGCGGGCCAGTACCGCTTCATGGGCGAGTTCCACGCCAGGACCGCGCAGGGCGCCGTGACGGCCGTCGCGGCCGGGCGCTGAACCGATCCCAGCCGCTGCGCCGGTCGTGCCGGCGGCGACCAACGGCGTTGCGGGGCTGCGCCGCGAAATGGCCCGCGGCATCACGGGCGCCCTAGCTGCGGCTTAGTCGGCGGCCGGGCGGTGTAAGCTTCGGTGACAGGTCGAGCTGCGCTGGTTCCGGCGAGAGCCATGACCGGTCGTTTGTCGATTTCGCGGGCGCCCGCTGAGCCAGGTTCGAAGGCGAGGGGCGCCGTAGACAAGGGTGAGAATACGGCGGCGGCGGGGTCCCTGGAGACCCCGCCGCCGCACGCAAGCCCGCCGCGGCGCGGGCTCAGCCCTGCACCACCTCGCCATGCAGGTTGATGTCGAGGCCCTCGACCTCCACGTCCTCGCTGACGCGGATGCCGATGGTGTGCTTGAGGACGAAGAGGATGACGAAGGTGCCGACGCCGCAGTAGGCGAACACCGCGGCCACGTCGATCACCTGCAGCCACACCTGATGCAGGTTGCCGTCGATGAGCCAGCCTCCCTTGGAGGGGATGCCGGCGTTGATCGCCTTGGAGGCGAAGACGCCGGTCAGGATGGCGCCCAGCGCGCCGCCGACGCCGTGCACGCCGAAGCAGTCGAGGGCGTCGTCGTAGAACCCCAGCGCCTTCTTCATGTGCACGGCGGCGAGATAGCAGACCACGCCGGCGGCGATGCCGATGAGGAGGGCGCCGGTCGGATTGACGAAGCCTGACGCCGGCGTGATCGCCACCAGCCCGGCCACGGCGCCGGAGGCCATGCCGATCACCGTGGGTTTCTTGGCGACGATCCACTCCATCGCCATCCAGCCCAGGGCCGCCGCCGCCGTGGCGATCTGCGTCGCCGCCGCCGCCATTCCGGCCTGGCCGTCGTGCGATTCCACCGCCGAGCCGGCGTTGAACCCGAACCAGCCGACCCAGAGGAGCGAGGCGCCGATCACCGCATAGACCGGATTGAAGGGCGAGAAGTTCTCGGTTCCCAGCCCCTTGCGCTTGCCCAGCATCAGGGCGGCGACGAGCCCCGCCGTGCCGGCGTTGAGATGCACCACGGTGCCGCCGGCGAAGTCCAGCGCGCCCAGGCCGCCTTCGCCGAGCCAGCCCTTGGCCGACCAGACCCAGTGCGCCACCGGGCAATAGACCAGGATCAGCCACAGCCCCATGAACCAGAGGAACGCCGAATACTTCATGCGGTCGGCGACGGCGCCGGCGATCAGCGCCGGGGTGATGATCGCGAACGTCATCTGGAAGAACATGTAGACGGTCTCTGGAATCGTCGGCGCCAGATCCGTGTTGGCGATGTTGATGTCGGCGTTGAGGGGCGCGAGCAGAATGTATCTGAGATCGCCTATGTACGGATTGTGCCCGGTGAAGGCGATCGAATAGCCGATCACCATCCAGACCACGGTGATGACGCACGTGGCGCCGAAGCTCTGCGCCAGCGTGTCGAGGATGTTCTTCTTGCGCACCATGCCGGCGTAGAACAGCGCCAGCCCGGGGATGGTCATCATCAGGACCAGCACGGACGAGGTGAGCATCCAGGCGGTGTCGCCCGAATTGACGATATCCTTCGGATAGGACTGCGTGGCGCAGTTGTTGGTGGAGGCGCACGGCGAGGCCGACGCTGGCGTGGCCGACGCCGGCGCGACGGCGTTCGTCGCGGCCACGGCGCTGGCGGCCGCGACCGGCGCGCCGGGCGCGGCGGCGGTGTTCTGCGCGGCGGCGGCCCAGGGCAGGCCGATCACCATGGCCGCTGCGGCGAGACCCGCCAGGCGTTTGATCTCAAATAGTTTCATCGGACTATCCCCTTTTTCTGATGTCCGTCAGAGCGCCGCGGCGCCGACTTCGCCGGTGCGGATGCGCACGACTTCCTCGACGTCGAGGACGAAGATCTTCCCGTCGCCGATCTTGCCGGTTCCCGCCGCCGATCTGATCGCTTCGATCGCTCGCACAGCCCCGGCGTCGTCGACCACCGCCTCGAGCTTGACCTTCGGCACGAAGGTCACCTGGTACTCGGCCCCGCGGTAGATCTCCGTGTGGCCCTTCTGCCGCCCGTAGCCCTTCACCTCCGAGACCGTCAGCCCCTCGACGCCCGCGGCCACCAGGGCTTCGCGGACTTCGTCGAGCTTGAACGGCTTGACGACCGCCATGATCATTTTCATCTGCCTCGCTCCCGCCCGGCCAGCCCGCGAGGGCCGGCGCCGGGCGCCCTGATGTTCGAGATCCAATCCCCACCGGCCACGTCAGGCAGCCGACGCGCCCGAAGCTACCGGCGCGGGCGGCGAATCCGGCCTCTGGAGCCGCGCCTCGCCGGCAAAGACGCCGATGCGCCCGATTGCTGGGCAGCGGTGATGGCGGGCGCCCAGGATTTGGGCGCCGGGGCCGGGCAGGGCGGGGATGCGGGCGTCGGCGCGGACGCCGGCGTGCGATCACGAACCCGTGATAAGCGCAACCTCCGGCGGGCTGGCGCGTAGCCAAGACGGCCGATCTTCACCGATCAGCCTTTGCCCCGAGAGGACCGTCATGTTTCGCATGCTCATGATCGCTGGCGCAGCAGCCACGGCGCTTACCGCCGTGCCGGCGTTCGCCAACGACTACCATCACGACTACAATCCCAGGGCGTCGGCGCGCGCCGCCCAGGACTGGGGCCAGAACGCCTCCGCCCTGGCGCCTCAGGTGCCCCCGTCCCAGGCGCTCGACCCGCAGGGGCCGACGCTGGTCGCCAGCCAGCCGGTTCCCGATACGCCGCGCAACCGGGCGCGCTTCGGCCGGCCGCTGTCGCGCTCGGGCAAGCTGACGGCGCCGATCGGCGATTGACGAGGCGCCGCGAGGCTTAATAAAGGGTCAGGCGTGGGCCCCGGGGGGCTCTCAGCCCAACCGAGGGATCCCGATGCGCCTGACCCCGCTTCTCGTCACCGCCGCCGCCGTCGCCCTGATCGGCTGCCCCGCCTTCGCCCAGAGCGACGCCGCGCCCGCGCCGGCCGCCACGGCGGCTGCGCCCGCCACGTCGGCGCCGGCCTCGCAGGCGCTGCCCAGCATCCCCAGGATCGTCGGCGGGACCAACATCTATTCGACGCTGAAGGCCTCGGGCCAGTTCACCCTGCTGATCAAGGCGGCCGACCAGTCCGGCATGGCGGCCATTCTGGAAAAATATCCGAACCTGACCTTGTTCGCCCCGACGGACGCCGCCTTCAGGGCGCTGCCGGCGGACGTGCTCGCCAAGCTGATGGCGCCCGGCGACGCCGCCGCGAACCAGCTTCAGCAGATCCTGAAGTATCACCTCGTCAACGCCCAGGTGGACTCCAGCAAGATCAAGGGGGCCAAGGGTCCGGTGGCGACGGTGGAAAGCACGACGCTGCTGCTCGACGGCAGCAATCCCGACGACCTCATGGTCAACAACGCCGACATCATCCAGGCCGACGTCCGCACCAGCAACGGCGGCATCGTCCAGGCCATCGACAAGGTCCTCATCCCCGCCGACAGTCCCTACGAGGCGGAACTGAAGTCGACCTCGGCGAGCGCCGACGCATCCGCCTCGCCGGCCGCGCCGCCGCCGCCCGCCGGCGGCTGAGCGCCGGGAGCGACGCCGCACCCGGGTCGGCTTGAAGCCGAGGTGCGCGGGCCCTATAGCTCCGCCGCCCTGCGCCCTGTGATCCAAGCTCACCCGATGGCCGCCACCTCGCCCCTGTCCTTCCAGGGACTCATCCTTGCGCTCCACGCCTATTGGAGCGGGCAGGGCTGCGTCATCCTGCAGCCGCACGACGTCGAGGTGGGCGCCGGCACCCTGCATCCGGCGACGGTGTTGCGGGCGCTCGGTCCGCGGCCCTGGCGGGCGGCCTATGTGCAGCCGTCGCGGCGTCCGGCCGACGGGCGCTATGGCGAGAACCCCAACCGCCTGCAGCACTACTATCAGTACCAGGTGATCCTGAAGCCGAACCCGGACGATCTGCAGGATCTCTATCTCGGCTCGCTGCGCGCGATCGGCATCGACGCCGGGCTGCACGACATCCGCTTCGTCGAGGACGACTGGGAAAACCCCACCGTCGGCGCCTGGGGCCTTGGCTGGGAGGTGTGGTGCGACGGCATGGAGGTGAGCCAGTTCACCTACTTCCAGCAGGTGGGCGGCCTCGACGTGTTTCCGGTGGCCGGCGAGCTGACCTACGGTCTCGAGCGCCTGGCCATGTATATCCAGGGCGTCGACTCGATCTTCGATCTGGCCTTCAACGATCCCCAAAGCCCGGCCTTCAAGACCTATGGCGAGGTGTTCCTGGAGAACGAGCGCCAGATGTCGGCGTACAATTTCGAGGCCGCCGACGTCGCCGTGCTCAAGCGCCAGTTCGACGACATGGAGCGCCAGGTTCCGCGGCTGCTGGAGGCCAGGGGACGCCAGGGCCAGGGGCTGGTCCTGCCCGCCTACGACCACGTGCTGAAGGCTTCGCATCTCTTCAACCTGATGGACGCCCGCGGCGCCATCGCCGTCGCCGAGCGCCAGAGCTACATCGGCCGCATCCGCGACCTGTGCCGAGCCTGCGCCGAGGCCTGGATCGCGCAGCAAGGCGACAGCGCCGCCCCGGGCGCGACCTGACATGCCGCAGCTGCTGCTCGAGCTGTTCTCCGAGGAGATACCGGCGCGCATGCAGGGGCAGGCGCAGCGCGACCTCGAGCGCATGGCCCGCGAGCGGCTCACGGCGGCGGCGCTGCCGTTCGAGCGCCTGCGCAGCTTCGCCGGTCCACGGCGCCTGACCCTGGTCGTCGACGGCCTGCCGGCGGCGCAAGGCGAGCGCGCCGTCGAGCGCAAGGGGCCGCGGGTGGGGGCGCCGGAGGCGGCGCTCCTTGGCTTCGCGCGCTCGGCGGGGATCGGGACCGACCAGCTGATCGAGCGCGACGGCGTCTGGTTCGCGCAGATCGCCCAGGCCGGCCGGCCGGCGCAGGATGTCCTCGGCGAGATGGTCGAGGCGATCGTGCGCGCCTTCCCTTGGCCCAAGTCGATGACCTGGGGCGCCGGGCGGCTGCGCTGGGTGCGGCCGCTGCACCGGATCCTCTGCGTCTTCGACCGCGAGATCGTGCCCGTCGAGGTCGAGGGGATCGTCGCCGCCGATCTCAGCGAGGGCCACCGCTTCATGGGCGCGCGGCGGCCCTTCCGGGCGAGGGACTTCGACGAATATCGCGAGGCGCTGAGCGGCCACTTCGTCATGCTCGACGCCGAGGAGCGCGCCCAGCGCATCGTCTCGGTCGCCCGCGCGCTCTGCCGCGCCCGCGATCTGGAGTTCGTCGAGGACGGCGGACTGCTCGAGGAAGTCGCCGGGCTCGCGGAGTGGCCCTCGCCGCTGCTCGGCCACATGGATCCGTCGTTCCTCGATCTGCCGCCGGAGGTGATCCGCACCTCGATGCGAACGCATCAGAAGTACTTCGCCGTCCACGACCGGCTGAGCGGCAAGCTCGCGCCGCATTTCGTGGTGGTGGCCAACATCGAGGCGAGCGACGGCGGCGAGCAGGTCGCGGCGGGCAACGCGCGGGTGCTGTCGGCGCGGCTGAAGGACGCGCGCTTCTTCTGGGACGAGGACCGCAAGGCCGGCTTCGAGACCTGGATCGAGAAGCTGAAGGGCGTCACCTTCCACGCCAGGCTCGGGACCATGGCCGAACGCGTGGCGCGGCTGGAGCACATGGCCCAGGCCATCGCCCCGGCGGTCGGCGCAGCGCCCGCCCAGGCGCGGCGCGCCGCGCGCCTGGGCAAGGGCGATCTCGCGTCGGCCATGGTGGCCGAGTTTCCGGAACTTCAGGGCGTCATGGGCGGCTACTACGCGCGCGAAGCCGGCGAGGCGCGCCTCGTGGCCGAGGCGATCGCCGAGCAGTATCGCCCGGCCGGTCCCGGCGATGCGATCCCGGAGAGCCCCCTCGCCGTGGCCTTGGCGCTGGCCGACAAGCTGGAGATGCTGAGCGGCTTCTTTGCCGTGGGCGAGAAGCCGACCGGCTCGCGCGATCCCTACGGCCTGCGCCGCGCCGCGCTGGGCGTCATCCGCATCCTGCTGGCCTCGGAGGCGCGCCTGCCGCTGCGCCAGGCCGTGCGCGAGTGGTATCGATCGCTGAAGTCCTTCGTCGCGCCGGGGCGGGCGGTCTATGCGTCGTGCGGGCGCACCACCGGCTGGCTGAGCGCCGCGCCGGCCGGCCCGAACGAGGGCCTCGAGGCCTATCTGGAGGAGTTCGACGAGGCGCTCACCACGGGCGGCGCCTACGTCATCGCGGTGGACGAGGATCGGGCCATCGCGTTCGACCGGACCGCGCTCGTCGCCAGGGCGCCCACCCAGCCGGTGATCCACGCCTTCCGGCCGGCCCGGGAGGTCGCCGACGAGGTGACCGCCTTCCTCGCCGAGCGCCTGAAGGTGCTGATGCGCGAGGAAGGCGCCAGGCACGATCTCGTCGATGCGGTGTTCGCCCTCGGCGACGACGACATGGTGCGCATCATGCGGCGCGTCGAGGCGCTGGGGCGGTTCCTGGCCAGCGAGGACGGGATCAACCTGCTCGCCGGCCACAAGCGCGCCGTCAACATCCTCAACGCCGAGGCCAGGAAGGCGGCCCTGCCCGCCGGCGCCGCAGCCAGGCTGCCGGGCGCCCCCGCCGCGGAGGCCGCGCTGATCGCCGCGCTCGCCGCCGCCGAGCCCAGGGTCGAGGCGGCGCTCGCCGCCGAGGATTTCGCCGCCGCGATGCGTGCCCTGGCCGCGCTGCGCGGTCCGGTCGACTCCTTCTTCGACGAGGTGCTGGTCAACTCCGAGGTCGCGGGGGAACGGGCCAATCGCCTCAGGCTTTTGTCCCAGGTCCGCGCCGCGATGGATCGGGTGGCGGATTTCTCGAAGGTTTCAGGATAGGCATGGACATGGCGCCGACGCTCGTCAGCAGGGGCTTTGTCTACGCGTTCGGCGGCGGGGCCGCGGACGGCGACGCCTCGATGCGCGATCTCCTGGGCGGCAAGGGCGCCAATCTCGCCGAGATGTCGGCCCTCGGTCTTCCGGTGCCGCCGGGGTTCACCATCAGCACCGAGGCGTGCGCCCACTATTTCGATCATGGGCGGCGCTATCCGCAGGCCCTGGAGAGCGAGGTCCGCGAAGGGCTCGCCCGCATCGAGAGCCTGGCCGGCAAGCGCCTCGGCGACGTGGCGGCGCCGCTGCTCGTCTCGGTGCGTTCCGGCGCGCGCGACTCCATGCCCGGCATGATGGACACGGTGCTGAACCTCGGCCTCAACGACGCGACCGTGCAGGGGCTGGCGCGCCTGGCCGGCGACCGCCGCTTCGCCTTCGACAGCTACCGCCGCTTCATCCAGATGTATTCCAACGTGGTGCTGGGCCTCGACCACCACATGTTCGAAGCCATCCTGGACGACCAGAAGGACGTCATCGGCGCTTCGGTGGACACCGAGCTGAACGCAGAGGACTGGGAGACGGTGGTGCGCCTCTACAAGGAGGCCGTCGAGCGCGAGCGCGGGCGGCCGTTCCCGCAGGATCCGGGCGAGCAGCTCTGGGGCGCCATCGGGGCCGTGTTCGCCAGCTGGATGAACGACCGGGCCAGGTTCTATCGCCGCATGCACGACATCCCCGAGAGCTGGGGCACGGCCGTGAACGTCCAGGCCATGGTGTTCGGCAACATGGGCGAGACCAGCGCCACCGGCGTCGCCTTCACGCGCAACCCGTCCACCGGCGAAAACCGGCTCTATGGCGAGTTCCTGATCAACGCCCAGGGCGAGGACGTCGTCGCCGGCATCCGCACGCCGCAGGCGATCACCCGCATCGCCCGCCAGGAGATGGGCGAGAAGGCCGCGTCGATGGAGGAGGCCATGCCGCAGGTCTTCGCCGAACTTTGCGAGGTGGTGCGCCGCCTCGAGCGCCACTACCGCGACATGCAGGACATCGAGTTCACCGTGGAGCGCGGGCGCCTCTTCATGCTGCAGACGCGCAGCGGCAAGCGCACCGCGCGGGCGGCGCTGAAGATCGCCGTCGACCTTGCCGCGGAGGGCCTCATCGATCGCGAGGAGGCGGTGCTGCGCGTCGAGCCTGCGTCCCTCGATCAGTTGCTGCATCCCACCATCGACCCCGCCGCCGAGCGCGACCTCATCGCCACCGGCCTGCCGGCCTCGCCGGGGGCGGCCACCGGGCGCATCGTCTTCACCGCCGAGGAGGCCGAGCGCCTGGGCGCCGCGGGCGAGGCGGTGATCCTGGTGCGCGACGAGACCAGCCCGGAGGACATCCGCGGCATGGACGCGGCCCGGGGCGTCGTCACGGCGCGCGGGGGCATGACCAGCCATGCGGCGGTGGTCGCGCGCGGCATGGGCCGGCCGTGCGTCTCCGGCGCCGGCGAGCTGCAGATCTACCCCAAGGAAGGCGAGATGCGCGCGCGCGGGCGCAGCTTCCGCGAGGGCGAGATCATCACCATCGACGGCGGCAAGGGCGAGATCCTCGCCGGCGCGGTCAAGATGGTCGAGCCGGAGTTCTCCGGGGATTTCGCCGCGCTGATGACGTGGGCCGACGCAGGGCGGCGCCTGAAGGTGCGCGCCAACGCCGAGACGGCGCTCGACGCCTCGACCGCCCGGCAGTTCGGCGCCGAGGGCATCGGCCTTTGCCGCACCGAGCACATGTTCTTCGACGAGGGCCGCATCGCCGCGGTTCGCGAGATGATCCTCGCCGACGACGAGCAGGGGCGGCGCGCGGCGCTGGCGAAGATCCTGCCCATGCAGCGCGGCGACTTCGTCCAGCTCTTCACCATCATGGAGGGGCTGCCGGTCACCATCCGCCTGCTCGACCCGCCCCTGCACGAATTCCTTCCGCACACCGAGGCGGACCTGGAGGCGGTCGCGCGCGCCACCGGCCTCGACGCCGCCAAGCTGCTGCGGCGCGCCAAGGAGCTGCGCGAGACCAATCCCATGCTCGGCCACCGCGGCTGCCGGCTCGGCGTCTCCTTTCCCGAGATCTACGAGATGCAGGTCCGGGCGATCATCGAGGCGGCCTGCGAGATCGCCGCCGGCGGCCGCGAGGCGCCTTCCCCCGAGATCATGCACCCCCTGGTCGCCGCCGGCGCGGAGATGGCCCTGCTCCGCCAGCTGACCGATCGGGTGGCGCGGCAGGTGATCGAGGAGCGGGGGCGCCGGATCGACTACTGCGTCGGCACCATGATCGAGCTGCCGCGCGCGGCGCTGCGCGCGGGCGAACTGGCCGAGAACGCCGAGTTCTTCTCGTTCGGCACCAACGACCTGACCCAGACCACCTTCGGGATCAGCCGCGACGATTCCGGCCACTTCCTGGGCGTCTATCTGGAGAAGGGGGTGCTGCAGAAGGATCCGTTCGTCTCGCTCGACCAGGAGGGCGTCGGCGAACTCATCCGCATCGCCGCCGAGCGCGGCCGCGAGGCCCGGCCGCAGATCAAGCTCGGCATCTGCGGCGAGCATGGCGGCGATCCCGCCTCGATCGACTTCTGCGATTCCCTCGGGCTCGACTACGTCAGTTGCTCGCCCTATCGGGTGCCGATCGCCCGGTTGGCCGCGGCCCAGGCGGCGCTGAAGCGGCGAGGATAGGCCAGGGGCGTGGCGCCGACCGATTCGCCGCTCGAGGAGCTCGAGCATCACGAGCAGGCCGAGCACGCCGCCCACGGCGCCCGCTCGGGCGACAAGCTGATATCGCGCGTCACCCTCACCATCGCCGTGCTGGCCGTGCTGGCGGCGATCAGCGCCAGCCTGGAAAACAGCGAGAGCGACGCCGCCATCTCCGCCAAGAACGATGCGGTGCTGGCCCAGGATCAGGCTACCGACGCCTGGGGCCTCGCCAATTCCAAGAGTCTGCGCAAGAAGGTCTACGAGATCGCCGCCGATCGGGGTGGGGCGAGATCGGGGGCCTACGCCAGGTCGGCCGCCCACGAGAGCGGCGACGAGCGGCGGGCGCAGAGCCAGGCGCTCGCCCTCGAGCGCAAGCGCGATGCGGCGCTGGGGCGCTCGGAGCGCCACGAGAGGAGGCACGGACGCCTGACGGTCGCCTCGACCCTGCTCCACATGGCCATCGCCATCGCCACCCTGGCGATCATCCTGACGCGCCGCTGGCCGTGGGTCGCCGCCGTGGCGCTGAGCGCGGCCGGACTGGCCGCGGGCGCCTGGGCCTTCCTCTGAGCGCCAGCCGGCCGCCTCGACCGCTCGGCAGCGCCGCGCGCTTCATCCTTCCCCGCGACGCGGGGGTGGAAGGGGCGCGGCGAGGCTAGTCGCGCACGAGCGGCAGCGACAGGCCCGAGGCGGTGCGGGCGGTGAGCAGTTCGCGGCGAAAGCGGAAGAGTTCGGCGGGCCGGCCGCCCGTCTCGACGTCCACGCGCCCCAGGCCCTCGACGAAGCCGGTGCGCTCCACCACGCGGCGGAAGTTCTGCTTGTGCAGCGCCACCCCCGAGATCGCCTCGACGGTGCGCTGCAGCGCCGACAGCGTGAAGGCCTCGCTCATCAGCTCGAAGATCACCGGCCGGTACTTGAGCTTGCCGCGCAGCCGCCCAAGACCGGTCGCCAGGATGCGCCGGTGGTCGGAGATCATCGGCTCGCCCAGACCCACGGCCGCCGGCTCGGCTGGCGCGCCGCCGAGCGCCCGGGTCCGGTCGCGGGCCGCCTCCGGGGCCAGCCCGGCCTCGTAGAGCAGCTCATAGCGCTCCAGCACCCGCTCCTCGTTCCAGGCCGACCCCTCGAGCGCGAACAGCAGGCGCACCCGCGCCAGCCGCGTCGCAGAGCGTCCGGCCCAGGCGCGCAACGCCGGCGCAATGGCGGCGTCGATGAGATCGGGGCGGCCCCGGCGCCAGTCTTCCCAGGGAAAGAAGTTGAAGAACGACGACCAGGCGCTGCCCGGCGCCCGCGTCGGCAGGGCGAGCGGCGCCAGCGCCAGATAGCCGACCGAGATCACCCGCGCCGCCCCGGCCCCGACGTCGGCCAGCGGCGCCTCGCGGCCCTTGTCGCCGAACGTGTAGAGCTGCTCGACGAAGCCGAGTTCGAACCCGGTCTGCTGGGTGACGAATTCGCGCAGCGCGATCTCGAAGGTGCGCTGTCCGTCCGGATCGAACGGACCGAACGGCAATCCCTCCAGGGGCGAGGCGGCGCCATGCTCCCTCGGCCGCACCGCGAGCGCCACCGCTTCGCCGTCGCGGATGGCGATGACCACCGCCGACAGCCCGATGACGATCGGCGTCGCCACCCCCACGCGCCTAGTGCCGGGCGGGCAGCTCGAAGGGAACCCCTTCGAGTGCGAAGCCGTTCGCGCCCATCGCCTCGACGGCCCCGATCATGCGTCCGCCCCGGCCGAGCATGTCGTCCGCGAGCGCGACGATGCGGCGGTTCGGATACGCCTGAGGCGCGGCGCGGCGCATCTTCAGGGCGATCTCCAGTTCGTCGGCGCGCGGATTGCGCTCGCAGGCGAGGACGAACGCGGTCGCGGTCGAGCGGCTGATGCCGGCGTGGCAGTGGACCAGCATCGGCGCCTCGCCGCTCCAGCCGCGCCCGAAGCGAAGCAGCTCCTCCAGCAGGGCCGCATCGGGCGCGGTGAGGCCGGGCTGGGGCGCGGCGATGTCGTGCACGCCCAGGCGCAGATGGCGCGCGGGGTCGATGCCGGCCGGCGTGGCGATCATCTCCTCGGGACCCAGGAGGGTGACGAGGTGCGAAGGGGCGCGCTCGGCGATCACTTCGGCAAGGCGGCTCAGCGGCGAGACGATCAGGAACATGGCGCTACCCGGTGTGCGGCGCCGAGGCGGCGGGGGCGAATCCCGCCGCCTCGGCCAGGGCATGATAACGCTCCAGATAGCGCCTCTGCGCCAGCGCCGGCGCCAGCGGCTCGATGACGAGCCCATAGCCGGCGGGCGGCGCGCCGAAGAAATCCAGGCTCTCGGCGTGGCTGAAGCCGGCGAGCTGCGTCGCCTCGAAGAAGGCGCAGGCCCGGTCGGCCATCTTGATCAGGGCGCGGATCTCGGCCGGGATGCGCGCCGGCAGGCCAAAGCGCAGGTGGATCGCCGTCTCGAGTCGTTCCTCGAAGCTGCGGTAGTCGAACCCCAGCGCCGCCTTGAACGGCGAGATCATGTCGCCGATCACGTATTCGGGGGCGTCGTGCAGCAGGGCGGCGAGACGCCATCGCGGCTCCAGCGCCGGACGGACGTGGACCGCGATCTCCTCCACCACCACCGAGTGCTGCGCCACCGAGAAGGCGTGGTCGCCCAGGGTCTGGCCGTTCCAGCGGGCGACGCGCGCCAGGCCATGGGCGATATCCTCGATCTCGATGTCCAGGGGCGAGGGGTCCAGCAGGTCGAGACGCCTCCCCGAGAGCATGCGCTGCCAGGCGCGCGGCTCGGCCGCCTTGCGACGTCTGGGCTGCGAGGTTCTGACCACCGGACGCCTCTCCACGGGGCCCGGCCGGACCTGCGGCGGGGCGCCTGCGCCAAGAGACCCGCCGCTTGACAAAGTTCAAGGCGCAAGGGCGTCTCGACCCGCGGGGCACGGAGAACGGCGATGGACTGGGCGAGGATCATGGCGCCGCTTTCGGGCGGCGAGAGCGACCGGCGCGTCGTCGCCGCCGCCGCCGGCGTCGCCGCGGCGTTCGAGTGCGAACTCGCCTGCGTCCACGCCCCGCCCGACGTGGCCGACCTCGTGCCCTGGATGGGCGACGGCTTCATGGGCGGCGTGCAGGCCAGCGCCGTCGATTCGATCCGCCAGGCGGCGGCCGATGGCGCCAAGGCCGCGTTCGCCGCGGCCGAGGCCTGCGGCTATGCGCACCGGAGCTTTCGCACCCTGAAATCGCCGGTCTGGGCGGCGCTGGCGCTGCAGGGGCGGCTCTCCGACCTGATCGTGTTCGACGACACCGCCGCCAAGGGCAAGGGTCCGCTGGCCGAGAGTTTCCAGCAGATCGTCGCCGACGAGCAGCGCCCGACGCTGGTGGCGCGCCCCGGTTTCAAGGTCGGCGGGATCGCCGCCATCGCCTGGGACGGCGGCAAGGAGGCCAGCCGCGCGGCCCGGACCGCCGTGCCCCTGCTCGCCAAGGCCGCCAAGGCCGTGATCCTCTCGGCGCCGGTCGCCGCCTCGCGGCAGTTCGACCCGGCCGAGCTGCAGGCCTATCTGGCCGGCCGTGGCGTCGCGGTGGAGATCCAGACCATCTCCGGGACCGGCGACGCTGCGCCGCGGCTCCTCGCCGCCGCCGCCGCTCTGGGCGCGGATCTGCTCGTCGCCGGCGCCTTCGGCCACCCCAGGCTGCAGGAGTTCATCTTCGGCGGCGCGACGCGGACCTTTCTGGCGGCCGAATCGCCGTCGCTGTTTCTTTCGCATTAGGGCTCCCGAACCATGGCCGAGAGAACGCGCCTCTCCCGAATCGTCCTGCGCCTGGCGCGCAACCCCGGCACCGAGTTCGCCGACGGCGACGATCACCGCGGCTATGCGCTGATGGCGCCGTTGACCGGCGACGGCCATCTCGACGAGGTCGCCTACGGCAAGGCTCGCAACGCCTGCGTGGTGCGCCGTTTTGCGCCCGACGAGGATCCGGCCGACGGACGGCTCGCCCGCGCCGGGCGAAGGTGGTTCTTCGACTATGGCGAGGAGATCGCCGACGACGAACCGGTGTTTCGGCTGGGCGGCCACCGCTTCGCTGTCGGCGAATACGTCAGCATCACCGACGAGGACGGCCGCCTGCTCACCTACAAGGTGACCGAGGTGGCGCCCACCTGACCACGCGTTCGGACCGCTCGGATGCGAGCGGCCCGAACCACGTTCGCTGCGCCGGCGTCAGCCGCGAGGCTGAAACAGCCGCAGCATCATCGTCGAGACCGCCGACCCGCTGAAGGTCAGGGCGGCGCCGAGGACGATCAGGGCCACGCTCGACAGCACGCCGCTGAGGGTGGGGTGCGTCAGGGCGAGGATGCCCAGCACCACGCCGGCGATGCCGGCGATGAGGTGCGAGCCCGCCGCGCTGGAGACTGCGGTGGTCACCACCACGCCGCGGGTGGCCGTCTCGGTGCTGGCGGTCACGGCGCCGGTGGACATGATCAAGGCGCCGCCGCCGGTGATCACCAGGGCGGCCATCAGCACGGGAATGGCGATGCCGATGAGAGCCAGGATGCCCAGGACCAGCGCCGCCAGGCCGGCGAACAGCTCGATGGTGATGCTGCTCGCCGAGAAGCCTGCGCCTTCCTCGCCGAGGGCGTTCTGGCGCGCCGCCACCGCGGCGCCTTCCACCATGAAGGCGACGCCGAAGACGATGCCGGCGATGGG